>JBEKCS010000007.1:0-78101 GCA_050014755.1 Acidimicrobiales bacterium | reverse complement strand
TCCGAACGCGTCGGCCTCGCTCAACCCGTGACGTTCCATAAGCACTCCCTTGGCCCCGTCCACCAGGCGACGGGTCTCGAGCTTGTCCTCGGCAATGGCCACGCTGGCGACGATCCCGTCGTCCACCGCCTGGCGGGCTTCGGCGTCGATGGCCCACTCCTGCTCGCACCTGGCCAGGGCCTGGTCGATGGCCGGGATCAACTCGATGCGCTGGAACGGCTTGACCAGATAGGCCGCCACCCCGGCGTCCCGGGCCTCGTCGATGAGGTTCCGCTGGCTGAACGCGGTGAGGATGAGGACCGCCACCTTGAGGTCGAGATCACGGATGTCCCGCGCCGCCTGGAGCCCGTCGGCTCCCGGCATCTTGACGTCGAGGATGACCAGATCGGGCCCGTGGGTGCGCACCAACTCGACGACATCGTCCCCTCGACCGGTCTCGCCCACGACGTCGTAGCCCTCGTCGACCAGGATCTCCTTCAGGTCGAGCCGGATGATGGCCTCGTCCTCTGCGATGACCACTCGCCTGCTCATCGTCTCGTCACTCCTTGACTCGGGGTCGACTGCTCCTGCCCGGGTAGGGGATTCTTGCATCGGGGTACCGCCACTCTGCCCGCGGGGGCGGCGAGCATCCGGATACCCGCGGACTCGGATCCGTCCGCGGTGGACGTACCGACCCCGTCGCCCCCGACGACCGGGCTCAACCTGGCCCGACCACGAGCCGCTCGAGCAGGTCGTCCTGGCGGCGCTCCAGATCGGCGATCTGCTCGACCAGTGCCTGACGGGTCCGCATCAGCGCCGAGGCCTGCCGGCTGGCCTCGTCGTGCTCCCTGGCCGCCACCGGGGTCTCGGCCACGAGCGCCCGCAGCCGGGTGTCGTCGGCGATCTCGTTGACCACCACCAGCTGCTCGTCGAGGACGGCCAGCTCGCTCCGGGCGCGCACCAGTCGCTGGTGAGCGTCGCTCAGCCGTCGTTCGATGATGGTCCGGTGCATGGGAGGGCAATTGTACGCATGCCGAACCCCCGGTCCGACAGTGGGGTTGCCGGGTCACCTGCGGGCCTCCGGCGACAGGGGTGCTCGGGGGACCCTCCGGACCGGGGTTCAGCGCCCGAGGGGGACGCTGACCCGGCGTACCAGCAGCTCCTCGAGGGCGGCCCGGTCGGGGACGGGTCCCATTCCGGGGACCTCCGACACCGGGACGGCCAACCGCCCGGTCTCGGCGTCCACCCGTCCGGCGAGGGGCCCGACCAGATCTGCGGCCAGGTAGTCGGCCGGCGGCGCCACGTCACCGGGGAGCGTGGGTCCGGGCAGCGCGGCCAGTGCCGTCGTCACCCTGCGGGCGTAGCCCGACTCGAACATCCCCCCGATCCACCACGGCACGCCCGTGGTCGTGCACCACTCGATCGCCTCCAGCGCGGCACCGAGCCCGCCGAGCCGCGCCGGCTTGACGCACACCACCGAGCAGGCGCCCGACGTGACGGCGTCGACGACGCTCGGTGGGCCGTCCAGGCTTTCGTCGAGGCAGATCGGCGTGGACATCCGTGCGGCGAGACGCCGGTGGCTCTCCAGGTCGTCACGGTGGAAGGGCTGCTCGATGCAGACGAGACCGAACCGGTCGAGCTCGACCAGCAGGTCGGCATCGTGTGGCGTGTAGGACCCGTTGGCGTCGACCTGGAACCGGGGCGTCGGGCCCGGCTGCCGTGCCGCCCACCCGGCCAGGGTGGAGACGGTGGTGAACTCCGTACCCGGGGCCACCTTGACCTTCACCCGTGCATACCCGGCGGCCGCCAACCTCTCGACCGCGCCGAGGAGCTCGGCGGTCGAGCCGGGGACACCGAGCACCGCACCGGGCTCGACCGTCGCGCCGGACACACCGAGCACCGAGGCGAACGAGCGCCCGGTGGATCGCATGTGGGCGTCGCCGACGGCCATCTCCAGCGCGGCGAAGGACAGCGGGCGACCCGGGACGCGACCGGCGAGGGTCCCGAGCCCGGTCGTCGACGGCAGTACACCGCCGTCACGTGCCGTCGCTTCCCCCAGTGAGGGAAGGATCGACTGCTCCAACCCGGCAAAGGCACCGGCCACGTCCTCGGCGTCGTAGGTGGCGTCGACCAGCGCCGCGCACTCGCCCCACCCGTCGACGTCAGTGCCGTCCCGGACACTCCGACACCGGAGCCGCACGAGGACGAGCGGCCGCCCACGGTGCGTCCCCACCGCCGTCGCCACCGGACGGACGAACGGCAACTCGACCCACCACAGCTCCGCGCCGTCGAGAATCAGGGATCGATCGGTGCCAAGATCCTCCCAGGCCCGACGGGGCGTGGTCGGGCCGCCCGCGGCGTCGAGCATCATCATCCGAGCCTACGGTCCACGCCGATCGGCGGCGCGACCGGTGCCACGCCAGCTCGTCCCGGTGCCGCACGGTGGTGCGGATAGGCTGCGCAACCGTCGGCCCGGGTGGCGGAATGGCAGACGCGGTGGACTCAAAATCCACTGTCCGAAAGGGCGTGCGGGTTCGAATCCCGCCCCGGGCACGACACTCTGACCACATTTCCGCAGGTCAGAGTGCCATCGCTTCAACGCCAGACGACGGTACACACCCTCAGTGGTCACAAGTTGGTCACAACTCGCCGCAGAGAGGTCCGATGGCCCCGCGTCTGAGCTGAGCACCTCGGAGGGCGGTTCAAGGATTGAGTCAACCTGGCCGATCTAACGAGAGTGGCAAGCACAACCGTCACATGCAGCTACTGCGGGCACGAAGGTTCCGACCACTACGGGCCAGATGCCGGGCGGATTCCCGACAACGTCGGATTTGCCAACCATCCAACCTGCCATCTCTGCGACAAAGAGCGGGCCATCCGTGATCAGAGGCAGTCTGAGGAGCGCCGGCAAAAGCAAGTCCGCAACTGGGTCGTCGCCGCGATCATCGCCGCGATCATCGCTGGGATCCTGATTCACAACTCTGGCGAGCATGATGCGGCGTTCAATGCCGGCGCGGCATGGGCAAGACAGGAAATGGCTGCTGGCTACGCCACTTCCGCTGAGGCGAACTACATCGGCGACTCCAACCCCTGTGACGACTCACAAGCCATTGCGGGCGGATCGGCGGGCTACAACTTTCCCGCATGGCTATCGGGTTGTCAGTCCGTCGCTGGAGACTAGGCGCCGGTCGGGATCGTCAGGCGTGATCCACCATTGCCGCAACCGCTGATGCAGCCTGAGAGCCAGCCTCCTCGAACAGATGGCCGTATCTGTCCTGCGTGAACGCAACCGAGGCGTGACCGAGGCGCCGCGTGATCAGGAGGAGCTGCTCCCCCGCTTCGATCAGGTGGGCGCAGTGTGTATGCCGGAGGTCGTGGAAACGAATCCGCGGTAGGCCCGATCGAGCAACGCGCCGGTTGAACACCTGCGACACCGACTCCGGGTCCAGCGGCCGGCCGTCGGCCTCCGTGAAGACGAGGTCATGCTCGTTCGCCCATCCGGCGCCCACGGCGAGCCGGTGCTCCGCCTGCTGCCTCCGACGGGCCTTCAGGACCGCAACGGTCCCCGGATCAAGGTCAACGACCCTCCGCCCCCGGTCGGTCTTCGTCCGCTCTGAGAACACGAGGCCACCGTCCGGCGCGCCCGGGCTGCGCACGACATTGAGCTGCTGTCGCACTTGGATTCGAGCCTTGTCCAGATCCAAGTCGGACCACCGGATGCCACAGACCTCGCCTCGGCGCATCCCGGTCATAGCGGCGACCCGGAACAGGGGACCGAGCGGCTCCCCTGCCGTCTGATCGAGGAAGGTGCGCAGCTCTCGCGGCTTCCACCACGCCATCTCCGGCGCCCTGGTCGACTTCGCCAGTGGCGGCGAGGCAGAGTCGGCGACGTTCCGGGCGAGTGCCCCTTTCCGGACAGCGTCGGCAAGTGCTTTTCGGATTACAGAGTGAACGTACCGGACGCTTCGCGGCGAGAGGCCCCCTTCGCGCTGGCGTCGTCCGGAGACAAGCAGGGCCGCGTAGAGCTGGTCCAGATTGTCGGCAGTCACGTGATCGAGACGGCGGCTCCGGAGTCCCGGCGTCACGTACTGGAGGCACCGGCGATAGCCGTCGCACGTCGATGGCCGCAGACGGGTCGGCAGACCGGCAAGCCACCGATCGAGGTACTCCCCGAACGTCTCCCGTGCCGGCGGAACATATCTAGTCTGCGTGACCGTCCGGCGGACTTTGTCTAACTCCTCCTGTGCCAGCTTCTTCGTCCGAAACCCGCGGCGGCGAGTCTGACGACGCTGGCCATCGGCGCCGACGCCGACATCAACCACGAACCACCACGTGCCGTCTGCGGCTTGCCTCGGTGCTGCGCTCGCTGCTCGCGATTGTTTCATCAGCCGGCCTTTCCTTTACTCCCGGCCGACGGAAGTAGTTTCCGGGCACGGGCCTCCTTGATCCACCTGTGTACCGTGGTGACGGGTACCGGCGGGTTAGCCTTTGCGATCTCAGCCGCCGGCCGGTGACTCCCCTGCTCGATGAGTACTGAGTACAGCTCGGCCACCTTCCGATAGAAACTGTCCGGGCGCTTCGGCCCGTCGGGGATCCGGAGTCGCAGCGATCGAACACGAGGTGAACCGATTGGAATCACTAGGTCTCGATCGCCGCCTCCAACAGTCCGCAGCCACTCGTCTGTCGCGTCGAAGACTGATGGTCCCGATTCAGCGATGCTCCGTACTAGGTCTTCGCGACCGCGCCCATTGGCCCATGCCTCAATTGAGCCGAGCGGGAGACTGCGCAGGGCAGTTCGAGTCACGTTGGGCCGCCCCTCGATGTGAACGTCGGCCGCCTGGAGGCGTCCGTCGTCCCGGACGGTAAACCGGGCCCTGACGATCACGCCATCGTCGCCGGCCCAGTGGCTGAAGATTCCCCAACCGCCCGCAACCGGATGCACAATCATGAAGCCAACCGTAACATGGCCGTCTAAGTCTTCCTAGCTCGCCGTCTAAGATTGACCTAGCTAGATGTCTCATTCACACTGGCATCGTGAGTAGCCGAACAGAGGGTTTCGAGAGTCTCTTGCAGAGCGTCAGGGACTCGCGATTGCCGAGCCCGGCACTCAGGCGTCACACCCGCGAGACGGCTGAGGTTTCGCTTCGGGAGGCAGCCGCCGCGCTGGGCGTGGCTCCAATGACGTATCTCCGTTGGGAACGTGGTGAGGTCCAACCTCGCCGAGCAAATGCGATCGAATACAGTCGGTTCCTCGATGCGCTGCGTGTGGCTGTGGCGTGATCCCGACACCGGAGGATCAGCCGACGATGACCGTCGAGCAGGCTGGTGAGTTCCTGGGCCTTGGGCGGTCCAGCGCCTATGAAGCTGCTCGCCGAGGGGAGCTTCCGGTGCTCCGGTTCGGCCGCACACTACGAGTCCCGACCGCTCGGCTCCGGGTGCTACTTGGGATCGACCAGGAGGCCGGCCAGGAGTGCCCCACGGGCGCTGTGCTCCCGATGCGGCGGAGGTCCGAAGGTTGAACGCAGCCCGCACAGGCGTTGCGAAGAGATGGACAAAAGTTGACCCGTACGCCACGAGCGACATCGCCAGAGAGAATCGGCTGACAGGAGTCGAGACGGCGGTCTTGCAACAGTTGGCCATCCGTGCTGAGTACCGATCGAGCGAGTGGACCGGAACGCTAGGCGACCTCGCCTCGGCTACCAGATTCAGTCCGAAGGCAGTCGCGAAGGCAGTCGCAGGATTGCTTGCAAAAGGCCGACTAGAGGAGATCCACCCGTTTCGACAGGGCACCGAAGGTCGCGTCCTGGTGCTTGAACACGCGCGGATGGTGAACCTCGCACGGCGCCCGAACATCGGGCCGATCTGCCAAACCACCGTCGCTCGTGGTCAAGACAAGAACGAAACGACAATCCGACCGCCTGACGAAGGGTTCTGCACGATCGACCGAATCGAGCAGGCAAAACAAGGGGTTCGCGAGGTACAGAGGCAGAGAGGAGCTGGGTTATCCGACGACGGACTGTGCTGTGTTTGCGGGGAAGCGATTGCAGGTCACCCGTTCAGTGACCACGAACCCGAATCCTCGATCATCGCTGCACACCTCCCCGAGTCGGCCGAAGAAGGCGGCTTAGAGTGGGAGGTCCGGCGTGAGGTGATGCGCCCATGAATGCCGAGGAGCTGCTCGACGTTGCCCACCGGAGCGGCCTCGCCGTCGTGGTCGAAGACGGCGACCTGATCGTCCGAGGATCGGGACCCCAGCCCGCCGACCTCATCGACAGCTTGTTCGATCATGCTTCCGAACTGGCCGAGCTGCTGTCCTGTGCTAGCTGTGGAGCGACTGGTCCTCGTCTGGTCGAGACCTACTGGGGGCCGAGGTTCTGCCCATCGTGCTGCGCCGCAATCGTTGAGGCGCACGATGCCGCTGACTCCTGGCCCGCGGTGAGCTGGGTTAGCGAGGTGTCTGATGGCACTCTCTAGCGCCTCGCTTCGCATCGGAGGTATGGCTCGGTCCGCGATCGATCAGGAATTGGATGACGCCAACCCCGAACGGGTTGACGTCAAAATGAAGGGCGTTCCCACCTCGACCGCTGGGATGCTCAATCTCGACGGCATCATCGACGCTCTGGCCGCCGCGACCCGAGCCAGGCAGCTCCGGCCGCTGCGTGGTCGGAATGGGCGCATTGACCTGACCGCTCGGCTCTTAGCCTTGGAGACTGCCGAGATATCAAACCAGCGGGCCGACCGCACAGCCGCGGAGCGCCAGGTCGCCTTCGTGCTCGTCGATCACGGGATAGGCCGGCCGTGACTGACAACCTGGCTGACGCCGTCGAGGTAAGCGCAGGCCGATTACTCGATGACCTCGTCACCCCTGAGGTCCTCGACGTGGCCGCGCAGCTCCGCGCCATCGTCGCCGCCCTGCCCCCCACGAACCCGTGGGAAGCCCACCTCTGTGCGTTGCTCACAGAGGCCGCCGAGCTAGTCGAACGCCGGGCCCGGATCGCCTGACTGCGGACGCTTTGAGAAGTGGCGGCAGGGTTGGCGGAAAACGTCGACTCTGGTGCTCCTAGGGGGGTGCGAAAACGTCGATTCCGGCGCGCCCAAAGGAGGCGCGGAAACGTCGATTCGGGTTGCGTCAGGGCCGGTTGCTTTCGGCCTTCTACCGATGGCCGCCGCAAGCGATGGCGGTCCGACAATGAACCCCGGCTGACGGACGCGATGATGCGCCGACAACGAGGGCCCGGTGACTGCATGTGTGACAATGGGTGACAGTGCTCACCACCGTTCGCCCTGGTCGCCCGGCAGCCGGTCAGTACCACCCCCGCCAATGCGGGCCGTAGAGCGAAGCACAGACGCCCATCCGTGCGCATGGGCGCACCTGACGACCGCCCGCGGGCATACCCACCGATTCGCCAACGGCCAGCGGGCAGGGATTGCCTGACACTGGTTTCCCCGTACCCGCAGCGAGGTGCACTCAACTTGGCGACGGGTTGCTGCTGTCGCTGTAGCCCGTGGTTTGGTCAGTCAGATATGTCTCCGTCACCGCGCACTGTGAAACGGTCCCGCCAAACGCGTTCTTGCCGGACACGTTCCCCTGACCATCGCCCCAGATCTCGACGGTGTCGCCCGTATTCATCTGGGTAACGTCGGCCGTGCTGGACAATTGCACGTACGCCACTGCCAGAGGGTTGTTCGGGTCAGCCACGTTCATCGCCGCGGTATTGCCGCTGCTGTCCTGGAGGAATTTGTCGATCGTCCCAGTGAAGATCACGGTTTCACCGTTGTAGTTGCTGGGATCATTCGACAACTGGCTGATAGTCGCGGCCGTCGCACCGTTCTCGTACTGCTGGACGATCTGGGCCTGCGAAAGCGTGGTTGTGGTGGTAGATGGCTCAGCGGCAGTTGACGATGACGGGGCCGCGGTCGTGGTCGTTGTAGTCCCGCTAGAGGCCGTGGAAGCCGGTTTCGATCCCCCGCCTGCAGCGAGAGCGATGATGGTGCCTATTACAATCGCCGCCGCCCAAATGGCGTACCACTGTCGCCGCGAGAATCGAGAGCGCTTGGCCTTCGCTGTCCCTTGGGGAATCGCCTGAGTCGGCGCCGAGGAGGACGGCACGGCCGAAGGTGTCGCTGTTGGCTGGGGCGGGACTACTTGCTCTACCGACGGCTTGTAGTCGGGATGCTGCTGTGGGGCGTACCACTTGCCATCGGATGCCTCCCAGAAACCAGGACCTTTTGACACGTCGCTCATTGTTCCGCCCTTCACGCTCGGTCTTTAGCCTCAGGGACTCTAGCCCTAGGGACAGACGGAACCTGGACTGGCGTCCATGGGAAGAACGGCCAAGCGCACCGCGGCGCAGACGGAGTTGGGACTGCGGGTGCGGCGTCTTAGGACTGCGCAGGGGCTATCTCAAATGGCATTGGCCGATCGAATCGGCCTTCACTTCACCTTCGTGTCCACCGTGGAGCGCGGCGAGCGGAATCTGAGTCTGTCGAGTCTGCTACGGATTGCCGAGGGCTTGGGTGTCGATCCTGCCGAGTTGGTCCGTGGATTGATGGGTGAACCCCAACGCTGACATCGACTGGGGCTTGCACTTAGGGACGTGGCACAGCCAAATCCACCTTTCGCCGAACCCCGGAAGCCGGACAACCCAACACCAATGATGGTTCGCCAGTCGAGATCGCGGGCCAGGCCATCACATCATCACGGCCGCCGAGGTTCAGGAATTGATTCGTGAGCTGGATTGGAACCCCCGCTGGCGAAGGGTGACGGTTTTGCCCCTATGTCGCCAGTTCTCAGCCTCAGCCCTGTCCGGACTGGTTTGCGTGAAGCCCCACCCCCCGCCGCCCTTCCGACCTCCCGACCGTTTCCGGGCCACAGGGCGAACCTGAGCGCCCAACCCCGGGCATCAGCAAGCGCACCGGGCGCCGGCAGCACGCCTACCTCTGCCTATCTGTACAGAATGGGAACCTTTCCTGTACACTAGGCACATGAGGGCGATCGCGTACCACCGAGTTAGCACCGACAAGCAGGCCGACGCTGGCAACGGTTTGGAGGCTCAGGCCGCCACCATCGGCAAGGCCGTTGCCGCTCGCGGGTGGGACGTTGTGGCCAAGCTGACCGACGAGGGTCGATCTGGGAGCAACATGAACCGGCCGGCCCTGGCCGATGCCCTCGATCGCCTCGACTGTGGCCAAGCCGACGTGCTGGTGGTCGCCAAGCTCGACCGGCTCTCGCGGTCGGTTCGGGACTTCGCCACCCTGGTCGAGCGGGCCGGCCGCAACGGCTGGTCACTGGTCGCTCTCGACATCGACGTGGACACGTCCACGCCAACCGGTGAACTGATGGCCAACATCTACGGCTCCGTGGCTCAGTGGGAGCGACGGATTATCGGTCAGCGCACCAGTGAGGCGATGCAGGCCATGAAGGCCCGGGGAGTCCGTCTCGGCCGTCCGGTAGAGCTGGCGGACAACGTACGTCTCCGCATCGCTGCCGAGAGGGTGGGAGGTCGGTCGCTCCGGGCCATCGCTGACGACCTGAATGCCGAGGCCGTGCCTACCGCCCGCGGCGGCAAGTGGCACGCCTCAACCGTGCAGGCGGTAGTGGACTCCCTGGCCCTTGATGACCTGGCCCGGAGCGCATGAGATTACGGTCCTGCTCTCCCCCGGTCCATTACGTCAACGTCTAGGAGTCCGGGTGATGGGTCCGCCAAACCGAATCATCGTGGATTCGGTAGGCGGACCCATCGACTCGACTATGCCCCGGCGCGCTCCATCTTCGATACCGTGAGTTCGGTGTAGAGGGCGTTCCACAAGGCGCTCGACCTCCCAGCTGCGTGCAGGTCCCGGCCGGTTGATGACCAGTGGTCGTAGAAGATGCGAAGCAACTTCCCACCGACGTATTCGCTGGAGGTCAGCGGGTGCAGCGATGGGTGCAGTACGTGATCGAACAGATCTACGCTCACCTCCGTGGACAAGCCAGAGATCATCGCCGAGGTCCATCGTTTGACCGAGGAGAACGGGGGCGTACCAGTTGGTCAGACTCGGTTCTTTGCCGAGACCGGCATCCGACCTCATGAGGTCATCGGCAAGCTCTGGTCCAGGTGGAGTGACGTGCTGGTGGAGGCCGGCCTGGAGGCCAACGAATGGAACGGCCCAATGGACGAGAACATCCTCCTCGGCCATTACGCAGCGCTCGCTCGCAAGCTTGGCAAGCTCCCCACGAATACAGACATCGGAGTCGAGCAGGGGATGAATCCTGGCTTCCCGTCGAAGACCACCTACACCCGGCGCTTCGGTACGAAGGCTCAGACCATCGAGAAGGTGCGGGCGTGGTGCGAAGCGAATCCCGGCAACAACGACGTGCTCGCCCTCTGTCCGGGTCAATCACCCGGCGAGGCAACAACTGAGAAGGTTGGAGTCCCGTCCCACATCGGCTTCGTGTACCTGGTCAAATCTGGGCGCCACTACAAGATCGGCAGGTCAAACGATGCCGGACGTAGGAACTACGAGATCAGACTCCAACAACCGCAGCCCGTTGAGGAGGTCTGGAAGATCAAGACCGATGACCCAACAGGGGTAGAGCTGTACTGGCATCGGAGGTTTGCCGACCGTCGTTTGAATGGCGAATGGTTCGACCTTCGCAAGTCCGAAGTAGACGCCTTCAAACGCTGGCGGCGCATTGCCTGAGATTGGCCGCGTTTCGGCTCCGAGGTGATAGGCAACAGCCCCCACTGGGCTGAGCCCCTGTTACGGAGTTGCTTCGACTGCGCGGAGTAATGGGCCATCGTTTTGGAGGCGGACGATGATCTCCCGGGCTGCTGTTTCGAGGGCATTCACTGCCCCGCTGACTGCGTCGTCATCGAGAGGTCCGCCGTTGGGGTGGTGAGCGGCGGTCCGATTCGATCGCATGTCGTGTAGCGACTGGAGATGCGCGGAAGATGCGTCGAAGCCTTTCGCCTTCGCGAGGGATTTCACGAGAACCCCGTAGTCCGGCTTGGTGCTGTTCTTCCTAATCTCCGCCCGCAGGGACTCCGAGTCCCCGAATCGCAGATAGGCAGTTCGTACGAGCGCCTCGGCCACGAGGTCCATCTGTTCGACATACCCAGGCCATCCGACCTCGCCAAGCCCCCGCTGGACAACGAGGCGTTTGAGGGCGACCAGCAAGCGCGGCTTCTGCTCGCCGAATAGGTCGTCGGGAGTGGCGGTGACGTCCGTTGTCGTGAGCCCAGCGAGATCGTAAAGCATGAGGATTGCGGCGTCCTCACCCATGCGGGCGGCGGCTAGGGCCTCGCGAAGTTGGTCGCTGGCCTCGGCATCGGGCTCTGACGCCGCTCCGGCACCGAGCGCGGAGATGCGCTCCGGATCGAGGCGGGTCGCGTCTACGAACGCTCGTAGCGCGGAGGAAGCAGCGCGACGGAGTCCGAGGTCGTCGTCGATTGCGTCTGCGCCGACGTGATTGATCAGGCACTCGAACGAATCCTCGGCGGCGGTTACGCCAAGAATCCGAAGCAGGTCAGGGCCCTCGCTTCGGCGAGCGGGACCGGTGAGGGGGCCGAGTGTCTGGACGACCCCAGCGGCCACCGCGTCGAGCGCAGCGCGTGCGTCATCGCCGATCTTCCCACCCTGGATCCACTTCTCCCGGAGGCGAAGAAGGGTGGGATCGTCCCGCGGCTGCACGGTCGTAGCGACCTGGGCAAACACCTGGTTCAGGTCCGGACGAGCAGAGTCGAGCAGTGAGAACACCCCCGGCGGAATGTCGCCATGGAGGGTAGCCAGTACGGACCACCGCTGAGCGGCGCGTGCCCGGCGGCCAGAGTTCGCGGCCTCAGAGTCTCCCGCAATCAGATCCAGGAGGACTTCCTCATCAGATGTTGCGTACTGTTCGAGGAGACTCACTAAGTGGTCCTTGGAATCGGGTGAGAGCCGGTGCCAACGCGTCTCGTTGAAGGACCCGAACGCGATTCCTGCGTCGTGCTCGGCGACCACCTCGATCAGGTCGAAGGTGTCATCCATGCTCGATATCACCTCGTCGAAGATCGGAATCACGAACTCTGCTTCGCTACCCTCGATCAGCGCAGTGGCATACGCGGCGCGCTTGGCTCCCGCTCCAAGGCGCACAAGCGCGCTCGCGCACTCGTCGTCTGGCGTCAGGCTCACGGCAAAATCAGCCGAGAGCAGGCCCCTTGTGTAGGCACTGACTACAACCTCGCAGTAGTCAGTGCTGGCGAGAACCTGGGCGAGGATCCCGTCGAGGTAGTCGAGGCGTTCGCTGTTGGCGAGAAGATCCCACGGGGTGGCGTCAACTACAGCATCGAAGTCTGGCTCGGTATCGTCAGTCGGGCGCACGATCGACCGGAGCGCTCCGACCACAACCCGAGCACCGTGATCCTCCCGTTCGGTGCCGTGAAGGACTGCGACGCGGAACTGCAGGACAGCGGTCTGCAACGGCGCCCCTTCAATGACCTCGCCGAACTCGATGAGGACGCTCCCGGGGGTGGACCACCGACTCAGCATCCGGGTCCAATCTTCGACCGACCAGGACCCTGTGACCGCCTGACGATACGCTGACCAAAGGGCAGGCTGGCCTGCCGCCAGTGCCACCACCAAGTCGTCAAGGGTCGTCGGGCTAGCGAACTGGGTAACAGCATGGACTGCCGCCCCGGTTCCTGGCGTGTTCGGGAGCGGCTCACCCGAGAACGCAGAAGCGAGTTCCTTCGATCCGTGCCGCTCCATCAGGGCTACGAACGAGGAGGTCGGTTGCACCGCCTCGTCTGGTGCCAAAGCGAGGAGTTTGGCGGTGAGCATCCGAACGAGATCGGCACGATGCTTAGGGCTTCCGATCCGGCCAATTACGTCGGCAGTGCGGGTCCAGCCACTCCCGGTGACCCATCGGTCGGGTTGTTCCGTGAATGCATCGATCAGCCGAGTACCGAGGGTGCCGTCCCGGCTGATCCGCTCCACAGCTGCGTCACGCGGCTCGGCAATGTCCGAGTACGCGTGGCCGCCGAGTGCGATCTCGATCGCGAGATCATCGAACGCATCCCCGATTTGCCTCATCAGCCACGCCACGAGGAGGTGATGCTTCTCCTGGTAAGTGGCGTCGAGTGGATTCTCTTCGTTGAGCAGGCGCTTCAAAACCCGGGCGGCGATTTCTTCCCCGACGACTGGGCCGTGGAGGTGCAGCACGTCCGGGAGCATCGGGAGGTGCACGGCGTATCTGGCAGCACTCACCTCGACCCCGAGGAGCATCGCCAGTGTCGGGTTGCCGCTTCGGGCCATCACGTCCGCGAGCGCGGGTAGGTCAGTTGTCGAGCCCCACCGCCAGAGCGCCTGAATCGACGGCCAGTCCTGCTCCACTTCGAGGACTGCCAGGAAGTCGGCCCCATACTGGTCCTTCCAGCCTCCACCCGCGGACGTAGCCATCGCGACAGGTTACGTCCCACCTGTGACGCATAGCTCGTGCCCAGGTGATACCTGCCCTCAAAACCCGGGAGAGTGACCTTTTGATCGAGGGCTCGCGGCAATGCAACCTTCAGTCTGGGGGACTGTCTCTCGATCATGCTGAACATGCGCATTCAGCTTTCTGTTGCTGTAGGGGCTCTTGCACTGACCGCACTTGGCATACTTGCGTGCTCCTCGCCAGCAGGAACGGAGATCCCCGCGACGATTCAGACTGACGTGGGGATCCGCCCTAGCAATGTGACCTGCACGGTTGACTGGGGGGTCGTGACGGCAACCGGCTCGGTCACGGGGCTTGGGGCCGTTCGCCTAGTACTGATTGCCCTGGATACAGGAGGATCCCCGATCGGAACGAATGCCGAGGCGCCCCGACAGGTCGCATCTGGTGCCACCTGGAACTGGACAGCGACGGTCAACACACCTGGAGCTTCAGCGAGGGAGTGCGTCGTTGAGTACGGTCCTTCGATCGGTGCGATTGCAGGATGATGACCACTGATCGCCGGAGGGGTGCTGCAGCATGCCGACCATCTCTGACGCAAGCGCAGGCCCGGAGCAAGGCGGCGGAACCCTGCTCGACGAACCTGCTTATCCCACCTTATGGTCGGCGAAGCCGGGACCACCTGACCTCACGACGGGCAAAAGCTGCAAAAGACACAGGCATTTCGTTCACCGAATAAGGAACTGACCGAAGTTCCGCAATTGCATCGGATCCATTCTTGGAGCGAGCACAACGTTTGCCACCTGGTGCTCGCTTCGGACATTGCCGACAAGCTCTTCGACGAACACCCCGACCTCGAAGACATTCACTTCGGTCTGATTATCGGGCACGGGACTCGGCCAGATCCTCTTCTTTGGATTGGATGGGTCAGGCGCCGAACGCCAAGGAACTTTTGCCGCCTTCACAAGCGAACCGACTCTGTCCAGCTTGAATACGTGACCAACGGCCGACCTGTTGCTGCGGAGGCCGTACTCATGAGCGAAGGCGCACCGCAATCCATACAGGGCCCTCGCATCGTCAGGAGTGATCGGGCGAGCTGAGAATTCCTGGGCTCCGGCGAGAAAACGATTCGTTGGCGTTCCGCGATTCGGGAACGCTGTTCCCGGTCTGGCGACTGATTGACCGAGCATCTCGACAACGATGAGGTATCCGAGAGTCGCAAGCCAGAGAGCCTTTCGATCCTTCATCGTCTCTCGGGCATCACGAATCGCCGCTTCGAGCGTGGGGATCTGATGCGAACCATCGGCAGGAATCCCCAGGTAGGCGTCCAATGCGGACACCTCGGCTGCTCGCCTTGCCGCGGCGGCTGGTGCGAAGGTCATTCGAAGAGGCTACCGCCCGACACAGCCGTCACAGCCTGGTCACAAACGCTTGCGGATTGACCCGGACGGACCATCATGGAGCGTCGGCCGGCTGACCCGCGCAGCAGCCCTACCAGGACTGACGCGAATAGGCCGGACATTGCCGGATGGGGTCCGAGGGAGTTCGAATCCCGCCCCGGGCACGTTCTGTCGGCCGCTACGGACCGGCGATGCGGTCGCCGGCCATGGGGACGACTTTGCCCAAGGGCCTGGCCACCACGTACAGCAGTAGGGCGAGCACGACGAGCGCCAGGCCGATTGACTTGAGGGAGTAGATCCCGACCAGGGCGATGACGCCCACGCACACACAGCCGGCGCGGCTCCACTCCCCGCTCCCCTGGCGGACCCGGCGGACGAGGCTCACTCCCGACACGGCACACACCACCGCGAGCAGCACGAACAGGTAGACCGCGGCACCCGGTGAGAAGGCGTAGACCGTCTCGGTGTGGACGTGGCCGGGGACGCCGACCGTCTTCGTGGTCGTGGCGCCGAAGAACACGATGGCGATGAGGATCGACCAGACGACCGAGCCCACCAGTGCGATCCACCGGACCCGCCCCGGTGGAGGTGCGCCCTGGGCGGCGACGAGCGGCCCGGTGGCCTCCCGGAAGGGCGCAGGGTCCTGGCGCTCGGTGCGACCGTCCCGGACCAGTGCGGTCGCCCGACCTTGCGAGTACCAACGGTGCTCGTGGACGCCGAACGGGTCCACGAACCACCCCTGGGCTGGTGCTTCGGGGTCCTCAGCACCCACGTCCATGGTCTCAGCGTAGACGGAGCCCGACGTGGCGGGCCCGCAGCCACCGCCTCCAAAGCACCGTTTCGGGCCATGGCCGTGACACACTGGCGTCTCCGCCGGTCGACCGGATGTTCGACGAATTGCGAGAGGAGTCTGTGGGTGCTGGCCTTCACCTTCCCGGGACAGGGGTCCCAGCGGTCCGGCATGGGCCATGCCTGGGTCGACCACCCCTCGTGGGAGGTCGCTGGCGAAGCCTCCGAGATCGCCGGGCGCGACCTCACGGCGCTCCTCCTCGAGGCACCCATGGACGAGCTCACCCGCACGGCCAACGCCCAGCTGGCCACGTTCGTGATGAGCCTGGTGGTACTCGACGCCGTCGAGCGGCTCGGCCTGACCCCGGCCGCCTGCGCCGGCCACAGCCTGGGTGAGTACACCGCTCTCGTCGCCTCGGGCGCGCTCTCCCTCCCCGACGGGACCTCGCTCGTCGTCGAACGGGGGAACGCCATGCAGGAGGCGGCAGACGCACGACCCGGGACCATGGCCGCCCTGATCGGGATCTCCGACGGCGACGCCGAGGTGGCCTGCCAGCGCGCCGAGGCCGACGTGTGGGTGGCCAACTACAACGCTCCCGGACAGGTGGTCATCGCCGGGACGGAGGACGGGATCGCCGCCGCAACCGTGATGGCCAAGGAGCTCGGCGCCCGCAAGGTGCTGCCCATCCCCGTGTCGGGCGCCTTCCACACCCCGATGATGCTGCCCGCCCGCGAACGCCTGCGCGAGCGGCTCGACGCCGTGACGTTCCACGCCCCCGAGGTTCCCGTCGTCGCCAACGTCGATGCCCGGGTCCACACCGACGCCGCCGAGTGGCCCGGGCTGCTGTCGGCCCAGCTGTGCAGCCCGGTCCGGTGGCGCCAGTCCCTCGAGGCCCTGAGCGGCCGCGGCGCCACGCTCGTCGTCGAGCTCGGGCCCGGAGCCGTCCTGACCGGGATGGTGCGACGCGCGACTCCCGACGTGCGGGGCGTGTCGGTGGCCGTCCCCGACGACCTGGACCGCTTGATGGACACCGTCGCCGGCGTCGACGACTGGGGCGGTGCGGCACCGAGCAACCAGGGCGAGCACCTCTACACCTCGGAGCGGGTGGTCGTGAGCACGGCCCCCGGCGTGTTCGACCCCGCACCTCACCTCGCCGCCCTCGAGAGCACCGCACTGGCCGAGGCCCACGCCGCCCCGGGAAGTGGAGCCGGTGCCGAGCCGGGTTCGCTCCTTTCCGTGGGCGACCTGGTCGGGACCGTGGGGCTCACCGACGTGCGCACGCCGTTCGAGGGGATCCTGGTCCGATGGCTCGCCGTCCGGGGCGAGCGGGTGGTCGAGGGTCAGCCGGTCGCATGGATCCGGACCAGAACGGCCAGTCCGTGAGCCCCGTGGCCCCTGGGGCTCCCGCTGCCCCCGTCCGAACGGAGGCAGCGACATGACCGAGACGACGCCCGACGACCGGAGGGTGGTGCTGGTCACCGGAGGATCCCGCGGGATCGGACTGGCCTGCGCCGAGTGGTTCCTCGCCGCGGGCGACCGGGTGGCGATCACCTCGCGCACCGGGTCGACCGAGCACGACCTCGGGTTCGGGCCCGACCGGCTCCTCTCCCTCACCTGTGACATGACCGACGCCGGACAGGTGGAGGCGGCCTTCGAGACCATCGAGGCGACATGGGGCCCCGTCGAGGTACTGGTGGCCAACGCCGGAGTCACCAGGGACACCCTCGTGCTCCGGATGAGCGAGGACGCCTGGTCCGAGGTGATCGACACCAACCTCACCGCGGTGTTCCGGGTGACCAAGCGGGCCCTCACCAAGATGCTCCGCCTCCATCGGGGCCGGGTGGTCATGATCTCGTCCGTCGGCGCATTCATCGGGTCGGCCGGACAGGCCAACTACGCGGCGTCGAAGGCGGGGCTCGTCGGGATGGCCCGGTCCCTGGCCCGCGAGGTGGCCAGCCGGGCCATCACCGTCAACGTCGTCGCACCGGGACTCGTCGAGACGAATATGCTGACCGCACTCGGCGAGGCCAAATTGGCCGAACTCGCCGGCCAGGTGCCGCTCGGCAGGGTGGCCCGCCCCGACGAGGTCGCCTCAGTCGTCGGATTCCTCGCCTCCGACGGTGCGGGGTACGTCACCGGCGCGGTCCTGCCGGTGGACGGCGGGCTCGCCATGGGGATGTGAGCCCGTCTGGCGCACAGGGCCCCGGAGCCGACAACATGGCGCAGCACCGGTCGGACAGGCCTGCGTCGGGCCGATCGGGTCGACGGACCGGCGACATCGAGATACAGACCTAAGGAGATGCAGTGAGCAACGACGAGACGTTCGAGAAGTTCAAGGGGTGTGCGGTGGAGGTGCTCCAGGTCCCCGCGGACAAGATCACCAAGGAGGCACGGTTCGCCGAGGACCTCGACGCCGACAGCCTCGACCTGGTCGAGCTGGTCATGGCCCTGGAGGAGACCTTCGACGTCAGCGTCGACGAGACCGAGCTCGAGGGGATCGAGACCATCGGCCAGGCCTACGACCTCATCGTCGCCAAGATCTGATGCTGCTCGGCATCGGCCCTGACGGACCGATCGCCGGGAGGCGGGTCGCGATCACCGGGATCGGGGTCATCGCCTGCTGCGGAACCGGAGCCGACGCCTTCTGGACCGGGCTCCACGGTCCGGCACCGGACGGTGAGCGCCGGGTGCGCGATTTCGATCCCGAGCAGTGGTTCTCCACCAAGGACGCCCGCAACGTCGACCGGTTCGCCCAGTTCAGCGTGGCGGTGGCCGACATGGCCCTCGAGGACGCCGGCGCGCTCGGTGCCGACCCGGCACGGTCCGGCGTCATCATGGGCACCGGAGTCGGCGGCCTCCAGTCGCTCGAGACCCAGATCCTCGTGTACGGCGAGAAGGGTGCCCGTCGGGTCTCCCCCCGTCTGGTGCCCATGATGATGTCCAATGCCGGCGCGGCCGCGGTCTCCATGCGTCTCGGGTGGCACGGACCGTCCGAGACGATCATCACCGCCTGTGCGGCGGGCGCCCACAGCATCGCCCACGCCGCCCACCTGGTCGCCTCGGGTCGGTGCGACATCGTCGTCGGGGGTGCCGCCGAAGCGGGCATGACCAACGTGGGCATGGCGGCCTTCGCCAACATGACGGCCCTGTCCACCACCGGCCACTCCCGGCCATTCGACATCCGTCGCGACGGCTTCGTGATGACCGAGGGTGCCGGCGCACTCGTCTTCGAGGACTGGGACCGTGCCGTGGCCCGGGGCGCCCGCATCTACGGTGAGCTCGCCGGCGCCGGGAGCACGGCCGACGCCTACCACGTCACCGCCCCCGCTCCGGGCGGGACCGGGGCGGCCGCCTGCATGCGCGAGGCGATGCACGATGCGGGGATCACCCCGGACCAGGTGGCCCACATCAACGCCCACGGCACGTCGACGCCCCTCAACGACAAGGCCGAGTCGGACGCCATCGGAACCGTGTTCGGACCCGACTCGCCCCCTGTGACCTCGACCAAGGGGGTGACCGGACACGGCCTCGGGGCCAGCGGGGCCATCGAGGCGGTCGCCGCCGTCCTGACCATCGCCCACGGGAGCATCCCGCCGACCGTCGGCTACGAGGAGCCCGATCCCGAGATCCACCTCGACATCGTCGCCGGAGCGGCCCGACCGTGGGAGCCGGGACCGATCCTCTCCAACTCGTTCGGGTTCGGCGGCCACAACGGCTGCCTGGTCATCTCCCCTGCCTGAGCGCTTCCGGTGGTCGGGGCGGCGATGGCGTCCGCCGGTCGGAGTCGGCGCACGGGCACTTTACTTTTCGCAATGTGCGCACAATGTGCGTACATTGCGAATACCGTAACTGTTCAGGTCAGCTCGTCGCCCGGAGGGGTCGAAGTGAGCCTCAGGTGCCGATGGCCGGCTGGAAGGGCAGCCATGGGGATCCATCGAACAGCTGCTGGAGCGCACCGAGGCGGTTGACGCCTTGCTTGGCAGCGGTCGAGAGATAGCTCCGGAAGGCGAGGAAGGCTTCGGCACCCTCGGTGCTCCTGAACCCGCCGGAGATCTTCTGGGCGATCTTGACCATCCGCACGTCGCGTTCACTGAGGTTGTTGTCGAAGGGCACCGAGAAGTCGGTGGCGAAGCGCAGCACGTCATTGGTATGGCGATCGAGGCGGAGCAACAAGTTGAGGGCCGTGGTCCGCTTGGGCTGTCGACGCGAACCCGCCGGCGTCGGCGGCGGTGGGTTCGCCCGGTGGCCGGCGATCATGATGCGCCGGTACTCGTCCCGGATGCGTGAGAGTTCGTCGGTGCCGAGCGCGCCCACCCCGTTGTCCCGGGCATCGAGCACGAGTCCCCAGGTGGTGGTGAGCAGGTGGGCCAGGTCGGTAGCCCACCCCTGGCCGTCGGTGGCGCCGACCGCCTCGAGCTCTCGAAGGTGGTGGGCGTTGCACAAGGCGTGGGTGACGTTGGCGTAGTTCCGATAGGCCCTCCAGCCGTCATGGACGAGCACGCCCTTGAGGTATCGGACGACCCCCATGGCGTCGGTGCCGTCGGTTCCTCGCCGACGGTCCAGGTGATAGAGGGTGAGGTCGGTGGTCGAGGCGGCATGTACCCAGGCCAGGAGGGCGTCCACCCGCAGGCCGGTCTCGTCCACGTGGACTACGGACGACCCTCGCAGGAGCCCCCGCACCTGGGCACAGAACTCCTCCAGCATGCCCGCCCCCTCGTGGACCATGGCCACGATCACCCCGGTGGAGACGGTGGCCCCATAGGTGTCGGCCAACAGCTCGGCCACCCGGGCGACGGGGAGGTGCTGGCGGGTCACCAGGTAGCAGACGTAGGCCCGAAGGGCCGGCCCGTAACAGGCGGGGGCGGTGGCGAAGGCGGGGAACGACCCGGTGGTCTCAGTCCCGCAGGCACAGCGCCTGCGCTCTGCCTGGTGCTCGGTGCACCTGAGGGCCATGGGCGGCAGGTCGAACACCTGACGGGTGACGACCGAGGTGACCGGTGCGTCCGACAGGTCATGGCCACAGCGCTGGCAGGCGTCCGGCGCATGGACCTCGGTGGCATCGGGATCGGTCCGCTGGGCCAGGTGGTGTCCCGGGTCGCCCGGCTGTTTCCCCGGCTTCTTGCCGGAACGGACCCGGCGTGACTTGGGGGCTGGCTTGGCATAGCCGTCCGACGAGGGAGGCTTCGACGAGTTGCGGGAGTTCATGGACACCCGGGCACGAAGCTCGGCCATCTCGGTGGTCAGCCGTTCGATCAGCTTCGCCTGCTCGACCACCATTGCCCGGAGCGTGACGACCTCGTCGAGCAACTCCGCATAGGAGGGCGCACCATCGCTGGTGGAGGGGTCGTCGGCCGGAATTCCCAACGATACGCGCGTCGAACCCGCAGGTAGTGGACGGTCGGGTCAGGAGACCTGAACAGTTACCGAATACCTTTTTACCTCGGCTCACCTTCCGCGCCCGGACCCCCGTCCGGCCGCCAGGGAGTCCGGATTCGGATGCGCACGAGTCAAGAACGATCTCCGAGCCCACACGGTGGAGTGGTCGGACGGTGCCGGACGAATCGGCGCAGCCGTCCCCTACCGTGGTGATCCCATGATCGACGCCGCCACACCGAGGGATGACGATCCGGGCCATGTCGGACCGTCCGACCTGGCCATCGGGGCATTCACCCCGCACGCACCCTGGATCGTGGAGCCGGACGCCATGCCGTGGCGGTTCGCACGGGGCGGCGACCCCGACATCGACACACTTCGACAGCAGGCCGCCCACCTGGCCCGGGACCTGGTCCACCCCCGACACCTCCCCTCCGTCGGCCGGGTCCTGACCGTGGTCTACCGGATCGGCGGGGCCCTCCTGCTGTGGGGTGTCAACGAGCGGGGGACCCCCCGGTCGCGGGCAGGGCTGTCGACCCGGCTCCGGCCCGCCTTCGAGCACCTCGGTCCCACCTACATCAAGCTCGGTCAGATCATCTCGTCGGGCGAGGGCATCTTCCCCGAGGAGCTGGTGGCCGAGTTCCGGCTCCTGCGCGACCGGGTGCCCCCCGAGCCGTTCCGCGTCGTGCGCCGCACCGTCGAGGAGGACCTCGGCCGGCCGCTGGCCGAGGTGTTCACGTCGTTCGACTCGACGCCGATCGCATCCGCCTCCATCGCCCAGGTCCACAGCGCCACGCTCCGGACCGGCGAGCGGGTGGTGGTCAAGGTGCAGCGCAGCCGGGTCGCGCCGTTGGTGCGTCTGGATGTCGCCGCCATGGCGTGGATCGCACCGTTCCTGGTCGGGCGGATCCCGGTCGCCGCCCTCACCAATCCGCCGGCTCTGGTCGAGCTGTTCGCCGAGACCATCGTCGAGGAGCTCGACTTCCGACTCGAGGCCCAGAACATGCTGGACATCGCCGCGGTGTTCGCCGGCACCGGCCAGCGCGCCGTGGTGGTTCCCCGTCCCCATCCGGACCTGGTGACCCGCCGGGTACTCGTCATGGAGCACCTCCACGGGTTCTCGTGGGGCGATGCCGAGGGCATGCGTGTGGCGGGCATCGACACCGCCGCCGTCCTACGGTCCAGCCTGATCGCCTTCCTGGAGGGTGCCCTGCTCTACGGGGTCTTCCACGGCGACCTGCACGGCGGCAACATGATGGTCCAGTCCGACGGGACGGTCGCCCTCCTCGACTTCGGGATCACCGCCCGGCTGGACGAGGCCAAGCGCCAGGCCTTCCTCCGCCTGCAGATGGGGGCGAGCACCAACAACGTGACCGTCCAGGTCGAGGCCCTGAGGGACCTGGGCGCGCTGCCGGCCGACTCGGACATCGAGGCGGTCATCCGCGACCTCAACCTCGACCGCCCCCCGATCGACCCGACCACGCTGACCGCCGAGGAGATGGTGGCCGAGCTGCGGGAAGTGACCAAGGCCCTCCTCGGCTACGGGGCACGCCTCCCGAAGGAGCTCATGCTGTTCGTCAAGAACATGCTGTTCCTGAACGGGGCCATGGCCACCATGGCCCCCGATGTCGACATCCTGGGCGAGATCGTGGCCATCGTCACCTACTTCACCGAGCGCCACGGCGAGCAGATCGCACGCGAGGTCGGGTTCGAGGTGTCCGACGAGACCATCGACCTCGACGGCTACCGGGCGGCGATGGGGTTCACCGGGGACGACGACGCCATCACCTTCCGCCAGCTCCAGGAGCGACGCGAACTGATCGCCAAGCGGCTCGAGGCCCATGAGCACCCGAAACGACGGATTCCCCTGGTCCGGGCCGTCTACCGGCTCATCCGGCCGCACCGGGACTGACCCGGTCCGGACGGGGCGAGGAAGCTCCGAGAGCGGGTCCTTTGGCACTATTCACCGGGGATGGCGATCCCCGAAACTGGTGGAATGTGCGCCGCCCTCACCGAAATGCCCCCGGTCACCGCCCTCACGGTCTGCCTGGTGGAGGACCACGACCAGGCGCGTGGTGAGCTGTGCGCCATCTTGAGCGGCGCAGGCATGGAGGTGGTTGCTGCGGTGGGCACCGTCCTCCAGGGCCGCCAGGTCATCACCGAGCTCCTTCCCGACGTGGCCGTCATCGACAACCGCCTGCCCGACGGCACCGGCATCGAACTGTGCACGACGCTGTCCGAAACGGTCCCCGGGGTGACCCTCATCCTGCATACGGGGATGGTCGACCGCCAGGTGGCGATGGAGGCCCGACAGGCGGGTGCGGTCGCCGTGGTCCCGAAGGAGATCCGCCCGGACCATCTGCTCGACACCATCAGGAGGATCTCCCCGGGCACCAGGGCCTGACCTCGGCCCGTGCCGGCGGCGGCGGCGGGGCCAGGAGTCCCGTGTCGCCCGACGGTCAGCCGCGGGAGGCGACCTTGGCCAGGAAGGGCATGAGGTACTGGAAGAAGACGTTGTCCGGGTAGGCACCGGCCGGGTCGTTGTGTGCGTAGGTGCTCTGGCGGTTGACCAGGGTCAGGTTGCTCGACGGAATGCCCGACTGCCGGGCCAGGGTCGTGGTGGCGTCCAGGACGCCTTGGCCGCCGAGGTGGGCGCCGAAGGCGTAGATCAGGAGCGACTTGGGCAACGAATGCCCCATGGTGGCGTCGACGCCGAGCACGCTCTGGGCCGGGTTGGCGTTGCCGTCCGCCACCGCACCGGTGTCGTCGGTCAACCGTTGGGGGAAGTACCACTCCGTGCCGTTGGCGTTCTGGATCCCCGCACCCTCGAACATCGACGCGAACCGGTCGATGGGGGTCAGCGCTCCGGTGCCGTTCCACCCGTGGACCGGGCCGGCCGCGGCGATCCCCTGTCCGAGGTGGCCCTGGGCTGCCTCCAGACTCGAGGGCGACGTGGCCACGTTGAGGGCGTAGCCGTACTGTCCCAGGTTGGTGACCGGAACCGGAGGCACGATGTACGACGGCAGGAGCCCGGACGTCTGGCCGAGCGACGGCGCGTTCGGGTCCTGGAGGGCGGATGCGGCTCCGGTGGCCTCGAACAGTCCGGCGTAGGGGGCGGTGATCCCGCCGAAGGAGAGCCAGGGAGACGCGTCGGGCACGGCGAGCGCCTGGAGGTCCTGGGTCGCCGTCAGGGTGGTCATCGGGGTCGGGGGGCTGGCACCGTCGATGTAGACGAGCCCCGCCAGGTCGTCGGCCCCGGGCTTACCGCCGAAGTCCCATGTGGCGTAGGCGGTCACCACCGATCCGCCCAGCGAGTGGCCGCCGAGGACGACCCGGCCGCCCAGACGGTTGGCCGCGTCGATCACGATGCGGAGGTCCTGGACGGCGACGTCCATCCCCCACTGACCGGCGAACTCGACGCTCGAGTTCGGGACGACCTGGTAGTGATCGGTGATGCTCGGGTTCTTCAGGTAGCCCAGGTAGTAGTCGAAGAGCTGGGTCGTGGTGACCTTGTGCTGCTTGTAGAGGTCGAGCTCGGACTGGTCCTCGAGCAGGTTCTCCCGCCGTTCGACCGACCACACCTGCCAACTGGTGTTCTTGGAGACGATCCACCTGGCCAGGGGCACGAAGTAGGCGGCGGCCGCTGAGGTCCCGGGCTCGAGAACCAGGACGTTCTTGGCGCTGCTCGATCCGACCTTGAGTACGCCGACCTGGTCGTACCGAGCCGGGGTGCCCGGAGCGTCGAATCCGTTCATCCACGTCACGTGCAGGGGCGCGGACGACGCGGAGGTCGACGGTGGGGACGACGAGCTGGACCCGCAGCCCGAGACCAGCAGGGCGAGGCAGGTGGCCGCCGTCGCCATCGGTAGGACGCGTCTCCGCCGTCGATCGGACATGGGCAGGGTCTACCACCGGACAACGCGTCCTGCGACTGATCGTCGCCATCGGCGGGTCGACCGCAGAACAGGCGCTCAGCCGGCGTCGATGGCGGCCCGCAGCGATCCCACGAATTCGGCGGCCCCGTCAGGACCGCCGCCCTCGAGGAGGCGACGAACCAGTGCCGAGCCGACGACCACCCCGTCGGCCGCTTCGCACAGCGACGCGGCCTGGTCGGGTGTGGACACGCCGATCCCCACGCACACCGGGAGATCGGTCACGGATCGCACCCGGATCGCCACCTCGCTGGCCGAGCCGGCCAGCACGGCCTGCTCGCCGGTCACCCCCATCCGTCCGACGGCATAGACGAACCCACGGGAACGCTCGCAGATCAGATCCATCCGGTCGTCGGGGGTGGACGGGGCGACCAGCAGCACGGTGGCCACGTCCTCGGCGTCCGCCGCGTCGGCCCACTCCCCGACCTCCTCCAGCGGGAGGTCCGGGATGATCGCACCGGAGACGCCCGACTGGTGCATGGTCCCGGCGATGCGGGCGTGTCCGGCCCGGTAGATGAGGTTGTAGTACGTCATGACCACGAGCGGCACCCCCACGTCGACCCTGCTCAGGTCGGCCAGCACCCCCTCGGGGGTGGTGCCCCGCCCGAGGGCCCGGAGTGAGGACTCCTGGATCACCGGGCCGTCGATCATCGGATCCGAGAAGGGGATGCCGACTTCGATGGCGTCCGCTCCGGCACCGGCCAACGCCTCCAACACCAGGAGCCACTCGTCGTCGAGCCCGCCGGTGATGTAGGGGATGAGGAGTTTGTGGCCGGCATCCCGCCGGGCCCGCAGGGCCGACTCGAGGCGGCCGGGGGTGCGGGGCGGAGCGGCCGGACTCACGACCGTCCCCTCAGGATGTCCCGCACCTGGGCGACGTCCTTGTCGCCCCGTCCCGACAGGTTGATCAGCACGGTCGACCCGGGTGCCAATTCGCCGGTTTCGGCGGCGGCGACCACCCAGGCCAGGGCATGGGCCGACTCGAGTGCGGGCAGGATGCCCTCGGTCCGGGCCAGGAGCTGGAACGCCTCGAGCACCGAGTCGTCGTCGGCCGACACGTAGCGGGCACGGCCGAGTGCGGCCAGATGGGCGTGCTCGGGTCCGATACCCGGGTAGTCGAGGCCGGCGGAGATGGACTCGGCCTCGAGGATCTGACCGACCTCGTCCTGGAGCAGAGCACTGCGCATGCCGTGCAGGACACCGGGGATCCCGGTCGAGACCGCGGCACCGCCGGCCGCCTCGACCGCCACCAACTGCGCGGAGGTGGTGTCGGCGAACCCGGCGAAGATCCCGGCGGCGTTCGAGCCCCCGCCGGCGCAGGCGACCACCACATCGGGGGATCCACCGTCGAGCAGTGCACGGCACTGCTCGCGGGCCTCGTCCCCGATCACCCGCTGGAACTCGCGGACCATCCACGGGTAGGGATGGGGACCCATCACCGACCCGAGGCAGTAGTGGGTGTCCCCCACCGAGGCGACCCAGGCCCGCAACGCCTCGTTGACGGCGTCCTTCAGGGTGCGGCTGCCGCTGGTCACCGGGATGACCGTGGCACCCAGCAGCTCCATGCGGAACACGTTGAGCTCCTGGCGCCGTGTGTCGACCTCTCCCATGTAGACGATGCACTCCATTCCGAACAGTGCGGCGGCCGTGGCCGTGGCCACTCCGTGCTGGCCGGCGCCGGTCTCGGCCACCAGCTTGCGCTTTCCCATCCGACGGGCGAGCAGACCCTGACCCACCACGTTGTTGAGCTTGTGGGATCCGGTGTGGTTGAGGTCCTCCCGCTTGAGGAGCAGGCGGACACCCAGGTGGTCGGAGAGTCGGCCGCACTCGGTGACCGGCGTCGGACGACCGCCGTAGCTGTGGAGGATGCCGTCGAGCTCGGCCCGGAACGCCGGGTCGGCCCAGGCGTCGCGGAAGGCGCTCTCGAGTTCGATGCAGGCCGGCACCAACGACTCGGGGACGTAGCGTCCCCCGAAGTCGCCGAAGCGCCCGGTCTGCCCGGGGTCGCCCATGATCGCTGTGGTCTCGGTGCTCATCGTGTGGTGCTCGCTGTTCGGTTCGAGTCGGGGTCGGAGGGCGGCTGGGGGCGGCGGGCGATTGCGGTCATCCGTCGTCCTGCCAATCGAAGAGGTCGGTGGAACGGCGGGGGCCCGGTGCGGCGTCACCGTCGTCGTCCCCGGCGAGCCCGTCGGCCAGACGCGCGGCCGCGACCCTCCGGCCGGCCTCCCGGGCGGCCAGGACGAACTCGCGCACCTTGGCCGGATCCTTGAATCCGGGTGCGGACTCCACGCCACTCGCCACGTCGACGCCCCACGGATGGAGGTGGGCGATGGCACCGGCCACGTTGTCGGGTCGGAGACCGCCCGAAACGATCAACCGGCCCGGGTCCACGACACCCTCGGCCAGCCTCCAGTCGAAGAGCTCCCCGGACCCCGGATTCGGGCCGTCGATCATCAGGGTCCGGGCCCCGTACTCGGCGAAGCGCTCGATGTTGCGGTGTCCGGCCGGGAACGCCTTGATGGTCCAGGCGACCCGCTCGGCCACCCAGCGGGTGTCCTCGACCGATTCGAGGCCGTGGAGCTGCACGGCGCGGAGCCCGATCTGCGCGGCGATCTCCACCACCCGACGGGGCGACTCGTTGCGGAACACTCCGACGGTCACCGTCTCGTGGGGCAGTCGCTTCACGATGTCGGCCACCACCGACGGTGCCATCTGACGGGGCGAGGGGGCGAAGACGAACCCCACCGCCGAGGCGCCCATGCCGACCGCCAGGAGGGCGTCGGCCTCCGAGGTGATCCCGCAGATCTTGACGAACAGTTCCGGCTCGTCCCCGTCTGACGCCGGGACGGTCGTCATGCCCGGGCGCCGAGCAGACCGTCCACCGCCGACGTCCGGTCGGCCGAGCGGACGAGGGCCTCCCCGACCAGGACCGCCGTGTATCCGGCGGATGCCAGGCGCTCCACGTCGGCGGCGTCCCGGATGCCGGACTCGGCGACGGCCACGACCCCGTCGGGCATCCGCTCCCCCATCCGCAACGCCCGCTCGCGGTCGACCTCGAATGTCCGCAGGTCCCGCTGGTTCACGCCCACCAGGTCGGCTCCGACGGCGAGCGCACGGTCCAGCTCGGCCTCGTCGTGGACCTCGACCAGCCCGGCCAGCCGAAGGTCCCTGGCGAGGCCGAGGAAGTCGTACAGCTCCCCGTCGTCCAGCGCGGCCACGATGAGCAGGACGGCGTCCGCTCCCATCGCGGCCGCGTCACACACGTCGAGGGCACTGACGGTGAAGTCCTTCCGGAGCACGGGCAGCGAGCACGCCGACCGGGCGGCCACCAGATCGTCACGACTGCCGCCGAAGAATTCCTCGTCGGTCAGGACCGAGAGGCACGAGGCACCGCCGGCCTGGTAGTCGACGGCCACCGACGCCGGGTCGAGCCCCGGGTCGAGGTCACCCTTGGACGGTGACCGCCGCTTGATCTCCGAGATGACGGCCATGCCCCGGGCGGCCCGGCCGGCGACCAGCGCATCGACGAATCCGCGTCGGCCGGCGACGCCCTCCGTGCGGGCCCACTCCTTCGCCTCCTCCATGACCGCAGCAGGGTCGCGAGTGTCTGCCGAGGCGGCGGCCCGGTGGGCGGCGAGGATCGAGTCGAGGTACGCCGGCATGTCCGGTCAGCCTACCGGTGGCCCGTCCCCCGCCGGTGGTGGGCCACCTCACACTTCCCTAACGATGGCGTCGCGCGGGTCGGGCCCGGTGGCAGGCTGGTCCGATGGCGAGCACCGAAGTCTGCGTCGTGGTCATCGAGGACGACCATCACATCAGCGACCTCGTCGCCATGTACCTGCGGAGGGACGGCATCCGGGCCCTCCAGGCCGGAGACGCCGGAACGGGGTTGGCCGTGGTCGACCGGGAACGGCCCCGACTGGTCATCGTCGACATCGGCCTGCCGGGCGAGCTCGACGGGCTCGACGTGTGCCGGACGCTGGCCGCCCGGAACCCGCCGGTGCCGGTCCTCATCCTGAGCGCCCGCGACGACGAGGTCGACCGCGTCCTCGGTCTCGAGCTCGGTGCCGACGACTACGTGACCAAGCCGTTCAGCGCTCGCGAGCTGGTGGCCCGGGTCCACGCCATCCTCCGCCGCGATGCCCGCCCCATCGGACCCGGGACGGCCGACCTGGCCACGTTCGGCTCGGTCACCGTCGACACCGGTCGACGGGAAGCGAGCGTGGGTGGTGAGGTCGTGGCCCTCGCTACCCGGGAGTTCGACCTGCTGGCGTTCCTCGTCCGGAACGAGGGGCTCGCGCTGTCCCGCCAGCAGCTGCTCGACGGCGTGTGGGGACCGGACTGGTACGGCGACGAGCGGACGGTGGACGTCCACGTCCGCCAGCTGCGCCGCAAGCTCGGGACCGATCTTCCGCTGGCGACGGTTTGGGGCGTCGGTTACCGGCTCGCATGACCATGGCTACCCCACCACCCGCATGCGCCGACGGGCCGGGTGACCGGACGTGAGGCGTCGGTTGACCATCGCCATCATCGCCCTGGTGGTCGTGACGGTGGCCCTCACCAGCATCGGCGGCTACGTCCTCATCCGCAGGGCCGCCGTGACCACCGCCGAGCGCGAACTGGCCGGTGAGGCACGGGCGATCTCCGCCACCTTTTCCGACCGGGCCGGCCTGACCAAGGCGTCGTTCGCCAAGGAACTGGCGGTCGTCACCAGTGCCGGGGACTTCACCTCCGTCCGGTTCGTGCTGCTCTCCCCCGACGGCACGCTGTCCGGAGTCCCCGGAGGTGGGATCGGAGCGGGCCGGCTCGATAGCGCCGCGCTTCTCGAGGGGCGCCAGGTCACCGGCCACACCAACTCCCTCCTCGCGTTTTCGGCCGTTCCCACCCCGCTCGACGCCCGGACCGACGGCACGCCGGTGCTGGTGGTCACCCGCCAGATCCACAGCCTGGCCAACGGTGTCCGGTACTTCGTCCTCGTCGGACTGGCCGGGGCAGCGGCCGCCGCACTGGTCGCTGCCGCACTGGCCCAGCGCTTCACCCGGCCCCTGGTGGCCGCGGTCGAGGCCACCGGGAGGGTCGCCTCGGGCGACCTCGACACCAAGGTCGACCTCGGGCCCCACGTCGACCCCGAGTTCACCCGACTGGCCGATTCGATCAACTCGATGGGCGCCAACCTGGTGCGCGCCCGCGACCAGGAGCGCCAGTTCCTCCTGTCGATCTCGCACGAACTGCGCACCCCCCTCACTTCCATCCGCGGCTACGCCGACGCCGTCATCGACGGCGCCACCGACGACCCCGTGGCCGCCGCCCGGGTCATCGCCGCCGAATCCGGCCGCCTCGAGCGGCTGGTCCGGGATCTCCTCGACCTCGCCCGGCTCGATGCCGACCGGTTCTCGCTCGACCTCCGGATCGTGGACGCCGCCGACGTGGTGCGCCAGGTGGCCGGCGGCTTCCAGCCCCGGGCGTCCGAACTCGGGCTCACCCTCGATCTCGCCCCCGGGTCGGAGGCGCCGTGCCCGGTCACGGCCGACCGTGACCGCCTCGGACAGATCGTGGCCAACCTGGTGGAGAACGCTTCCTCCTTCGCCCGCTCCCGGATCGTCGTGGGTGTCGCCGCCGACCGCGGACGGGCCGTCGTGTGGGTGGACGACGACGGGCCCGGCATCCCCGTCGATCGGCTGACCCGCGTCTTCGACCGCCACGTCACCTCGGACCGGTCCGAGGGACGGGGCCAGGGTTCGGGCTCGGGCCTCGGCCTGGCCATCGTCTCCGAGCTGGCCGCGGCCATGGGGGCGACCGTGCACGCCGAGTCCCCGCTCGTGGCCGACGGGGGGACGAGGATGGTCGTGGACCTCCGTCCTCCCACCGACGGGCCGAACGCCCCCGCACCGACCGTCTGACCGTCACCGGACGTCGGGACCCGCGCCGGGCCCCTCAACGCGACTAGGAAGTCGGCGGGACACAGGCGCAACGGGAGGTATCCATGGGCAAGGTCATCGTGGTCACAGGAGCGTCGGCCGGCATCGGCCTGGCCACCGCCGACCGCCTCCACGGGGCCGGATGGACCGTGGTGGGAGCGAGCCGGCGAGGGACGTCGCCGGGAGGCTGGCAGCCCCTGGTGATGGACGTCGACGACGACGCCTCGGTGGCCGACGGAATGGCCGGGGTGGTGGCCGAGCACGGACGACTCGACGCGGTGGTGGCGTGCGCCGGCTGGGGACTGGCCGGGTCGGTGGAGCAGACCCCCATCGCCGACGCCAAGGACCAGCTCGAGACCAACTTCTGGGGATCGGTGCGCGTCGTGCAGGCGGCACTCCCGACCTTCCGTGACCAGGGCGCCGGCCGGATCGTGCTGGTGAGTTCCATCGGCGGGATCATCGGGCTCCCGTTCCAGGCCTTCTACAGCGCATCCAAGTTCGCCGTGGAGGGCTACGGCGAGGCGCTGGCCTACGAGGTCGCCCCGTTCGGAGTCAGCGTGACCCTGGTGGAACCGGGCAACGTACTGACCGACTTCACCTCCAGCCGTCGCGACGTCGCCGTCCCCGAGGGCCCCGATCCCTACGCGTCGTCCCGGGTCAAGGCCATCACCAAGATGGAGGAGGACGAGAAACGCGGGGTGCCGGCCACCGACGTCGCCAAGGTCGTCCAGCGGATCCTCGACGCCCCGAAGCCCCCACGCCGGGCGTCGGTCGGGAAGATGGGCGAACGGGTTGGCATCGTCGGCAAGCGGCTGCTGCCGTACCGCCTGTTCGAGGCGGCCGCCAAGGACAGCCTCGGGATCTGACCAGCGGACAGACATCCTTCCTGGTCAGGTGGATGTCTAACCGTCTACTTCACGGTTACCGTTGGAATTGGTGGCCTGGATCCCCCCGTCCCAGAACGGACGATGCCGCCGGTTCGGGCTCGGGCGTCACGCTACCGACGGGCGGTCGCGGACACCCCTGGGTCGCCTCCCGACGGCTGCGGCTACTCTCTGTGCATGCACCCAATCCGATGGATCGTCGGTACATCACTCCTCGGACTGGGAACGGCCCTGCTGGTCACCCGACGCGAGTTGGAAGAGGAGCGGCAGTCCCACCGGGAGACGGTCCTCGCCCTCGAGACCATCAAGCAGGTGGCGACGCCCCACGCCGACTCCTGAACATTCGGCACCCACGACCACCGCTGTGCGGCCCCCCTCTGGTCGACGGGACCCTGCCGGTCGACGTGACGCCGGGCAGGGGCGAAGGCGGCACCGAGATCGTCGAAGAGGTGGCCCTTGGCGTCGAGGTCGGCCAGTACCCGGGCTGTGGTCAGGATCCGTCCGTGCTCGGCACGGGCCCCCTTGACGAGGACCGTGATCCCCCGCCGATCCAGCTCGTCGATAGGGTTCAGGCTGTGGCGACGAGGCGAGGTGCGGCGTGAACAGCGAATGGCATGCTGGACATCGATTGCCGCCCGGAGCAAGCCTGGAACAGCGTGTCGACTGGCACGTTGCGCACGCTCAGGCTTGCGGGTGCCGCCCGATCCCACCGGAGATCGTGAAGATCATCGAACAAGGACGGACCTCGAAGCCCGAATAGCCGCCTGCCACCCGGCGCTACCCGGGCCAAGACCTACTGGGCCTCTCGGCGCATGAACCAGATGTGCGAGTTGAGCATCGGCGTCTCATCCACAACCTCGAATCCCAGGTTGCTGTAGAACCGCACGTTCTCTGACTTCGCAGTTTCCAACCAGGAGACCCGTCGATGCTCATCGAACTCGTCACACAGGAGCCTCATCGCTGCCCGTCCCATGCCCATGGACTGGAATCCCGGCTCCACCCCGACCGGACCGACGTGCCAATGGGGTTCATCCAAGTCATGCGCAGCCAGGACCGATCCGAAGTGAAGCAGTCGGTCCGCGTCGCTGGCAGAGGTAGGGGGAGCGTCGACAGACCTGAGTTCCGGCGGCAGCATCGATTCCACACAGTGGCCAGGTTCGACCGCACAAGCAACCCCAAGCACGCAATCTCCGCGCCTGACTCCCGCAATTCTGGCACCGTCGACTATTCCGGCGAACGTGTCATAGAGCATCTCCACACGCACGAGCGGATCCTCGGAGATGGCCATCGTGTCCGGACTGTCCCGCAGCGAACGGGCAGCGACCCCTACTGCCTGGGAGATCTGGTCGGCGCCATCAAGCCAGAGAACCTCGAACTCGTCCACGACACGGTTGTATCACTTGGCCGAGCTCCCGGACATGGGAAGCGGTCCGGGTATCGATCCGATCCCGCCTAGCTCTCGAGGGAGCGGGTCACCACCGTCACATCTTGTCCGCCGAGGCCCTTCTCTACAATTTCGCTCCATTCGCGAGCAAGGGATGTCAGGACACCGAAGCGCTGCGGATCGGCCTGTTCGAGGGCGAGGCGGACGTCCTTGAGCGCCAGGGCGAGTGGGAACTCGGGCGAGTAGTTGTCCTCCTCGATCCGCGACAGTTTTCCCGCCATCCAGGTAGATACGAGCGGTCCCCCCTCAAAGGCATCCCGTACGCTGTGGACGTCGATTCCCAGCAAACGGGCCAAGGCCAGCGAGTTGGCCACACCTTCCGCGCTGAACGCGAGCAACGTGTTGTTGACGAGCTTCATGCGTGAACCCATACCCACCGCTCCGAGCCATACCGTTCGCTTTCCGATCGCATCGAACACCGGCTCGACCATGGGACGAGCCTGTTTGGGCCCCGAGGCAAAGATGGTCAGCGTTCCCTGTTCGGCCGGGACTTTGCTTCCCGAGACGGGTGCGTCGACGAGAAGCACGTCGGGGCGCCGCTCCTCGACGATCGCGCTGATGGCCGCAGTTCCCTCGACGCCGATGGTGCTCATCTGAGCCCACACAGCACCCGACGGGAGCGCCTCCAACATGCCGAAGTCGACGGCGATAGAGGTCACGGCCGCGGTATCGGAGACCATCGTGATGACCACGTCCACCCCCTTGACCGCATCGCCTACCGAGTCGGTGACCTCCGCTCCCTCGCTGACCACGCCGATCGCCGCCTCGGGATTCCGATTCCACACAACGGTCGGGATGCCCTTCCGGAGCGCCGAAGCGGCCATGGCCCGGCCCATCGTGCCGAGTCCGAGTACTGCGAGCTTCGGATTTCCATCTGCCATTGCGACCTCCCTGAGGACCTGCCCAGTCCACGGACCAGCGCCCATGTTCGCGCCGACCCCTCGTTCCCACAACAGTGGTGCTGACCGCGAACACCCGTTGTTCTTGAGAGCACCCTCCCGCTTTCCGTGTGCTCGTCCTACCAAGCTGCCGTTGGTCGCGCCGCAGGAAAGCGAATACTGTGCAATACAGGAGGATTTCGCCGAGAGTGGGTGGTCCGTGAGGTGTCGCCAGGTTTGCTTCTACGTCGATCTGGACGACCTACCACGAATGATGGCCGCCATTGAGAAGACCGTCATCCCCAGCTTCGAGGTGACGCCCAACTTCCTGGGCGTGACCGCGATCAAGGCAAACGCCGGCGATCGGGCCGAAGTGATCGTGACCTCGTTCTGGGACTTGGGCCTGGAAGGCTCAGAGGAAGCGGCGGAGCGGTTTGTCCAGGCGATCTCTGCGGTGACCGGTCGGAGTCCGTCGCGCAAGAATTTCGACACGCTCTACGCGGAGATCCGGGACTCCACGGGAGGCTTCAAGCACGAGCGTCAGTATTGGGACGATCCTCGCCGGGAGTGGAAGTGGTCGGACAAGTGACGTCGGGTTGCCTCATGCATGATGGCTGACTCCGACGGTGCAGCACCGAGTTGGCGATCTGGGGCAGGGCGGCGGCGGTCGTCCAGACCTCTGCGAAAGCCGTCCCGACCATCCGGCGGTCGGGGATGGCCAGATCTGCCGTGTTGCCTCTTGCGGACCAACTCCCCTAGTCGGCCGCGATGACCTGGATCCAGCTGATGACATTTCCGTCCGGATCGGTCGAGTTGGTTCTCCGTCCCACATCACCGACTGGCTCGATTGGTCCTGAGTCGATGCCACGGGTTGCCAGATCCGCGACCAACCGATCGAGGTCGTCGACCGACACAGTGACGACGGTCAGTCCAGCGCGCTCGGGGTCCTCGATGACGTACAGCCAGCCATTTCCGGCAATGCACCACATGGCCTCGCTCTCATTGGGAACAATGTCGGCGTCCCGTCCAAAGAGCTTCCCGTACCACCTCGACGCTGCGACCAGGTCTGCCACGGGCATGCTGGCGAAGAGCACCTCCATGGTCACGTTCTCAGCTTGCCCCCTGCCGATGGGGGACGCTTGACCGTCGCCCGAGAAGGCCGGAACGGGACAGCTGCGCACCCAGCAAGCTGCGCCGAGAGCTCCCTTCCACGGGTCGCTTCCAGAGCCGGACCAGATGACCTCGGGCTGCGAGTTCCCGAGCGTGTGCGGCTTCTCGCAGCTTCATCGAATCCACTTCCGACTCGAGAGTTCCCTCGGGGACGCTGGTGATCATGGTGGTCAGAAACTCCACGGATACCTCCTGCGAGCAGGCAATGCTTTCCCCGGACCACGTTAGGTCAAGGGCCTGTCCGATGCTTCCGACAATCACGACGGCACCCAGGAATCGACCCGTCAAAGGTCGGCAACGTGTCCCATCTCATGATCGTCTTCGACCGTCACGAGGTTCGTCGCCGCATCAGGATCGAGGCGGCCTGACTCCGTCAGCCGTGCCCGGGAGCTCACCACGTGGCAGTGCTCGATCAACGCGAGACCGTCCTCCGGCCTCTCGGGTGCCAGCGTCCCGCCGACGCGCCAGGATTGGTCGTCCTGGGTTCGGCACGACCGGGCCGTGAAATCGGCCCGGACCGTCCTGGTTCCACCATCCAGGCGGGGCAGCTCCAACTGGAGGGGAACCTCGTCACCGATACTCAGCGGGCGAGGCGTGATGATGGCGGCGCCGCTCGGCGTCAGGTCTGCGATCCGCACGACGGATCCGCTCATCGTTGCCGCGATCTCCACTTTGACCCGGAACTGGTGGCGTACCTGCCGACGTCGCGTCACCCGCCAGAGCGCCGACGCGATGAGCGCGAGTTCCCATGCAGCGAAGGACAGCCCCAGAGCGACCGCCAGGGGGCCCAACGGCGGCAGCGCAAGCAGGCCTGCTAGGGCGAGAGCCCGCATGACCACCGCGACGCCGAGGAGGCCCTCGATCACCAGAACGAGCCGGAGCTGGCTCGCCGCCGACCATCCTCCTTCGTCGATTCCGTCCTTCGGGGTCACCTTGAAGGCGACGCGAAACGGGCGAACGAGCCCGAAGACCGCGCGACTGTAGATCTCGGTCGTGAGCAGAAGCATGTACGAGCCGTCCAGCAGGCTGATCTGACCGCGCGACAACAGCGTGCCGGCCGCGATGTCGAGAGCCATCCACGGAAGCCAGAACGCGACGAATTGCCAGGCCGGAGCGCGAACTGGCAGAAGGCCACCCACGAGCATCGTCGTGAGCACGGCGACCATCAGAAGCCGCTGGAGCGGGACGAAGTACGCGAGCAGGGACGAGAGGTAGCTCACCCGCTGCTTCAAGGTGAGATGCGGCGCGAGGACCGGGTTCTCGGGTGTTCGGAGAACCGCGAGGTTCCCGCGTGCCCACCGGTCCCGCTGGAGCAGGAAGGACGCCAGATCATGCGGTGCCAGCCCCTGCACCAGCGTCTCGTCGTGGTAGCGAGTGGTCCATCCACGGCCGTGCATCCGGATCGTGGTGTGGAAGTCCTCGGCGACGGTGTCGGTGGCGATCCCTCCGATGTCCTCCAGCGCCCGTCGACGGATGACTGCCGCCGATCCACACCAGAACGCACCGTTGTGGCGGTCCTTTCCCGGCATGATCACCTCGAAGAACATGCTCTGGTCGTGACGCCCGGTGGCGAAATGCTGGAATGAATCGTGGTTGCCGAAGTCGTGGGGGGTCTGGACCAGCGCAACCGACGGGTCGTCGAAGTAGCCCACGGTGGCATCGAGGATGTCGGGCTGTGGAACGTGGTCGGCATCGAGGATGAGCAGGAGGTCCCCTTCGGTGCAGCCAAGGGCGTTGTTGATGTTCCCAGCCTTGGCATGCCGGTTGTCGGAGCGGGTCACATAGGCGACGCCGAACCGGGCGGCCAGATCTCTCACTTCGTCACGACGCCCATCGTCGAGGACGTACGTCGTGTGCGGATACGTGATTCCGTTGCAACCGACCAGGGTTGCCTCGAGTACGTGGAGCCCTTCGTCGTAGGTGCACACGAACACCCCGACGGTCGGATTATGGCCGATCGGCGGGCGGGACCGCCGTGGGATCCGCCACGCGAGGAAGGTAAAGGACGCGAGCACCGTCCAACCGAACAGCTCGCAGCCGAAAAGCACCGAGAAGAGAATGGGGTTGGTCCCCTTCCATGTGTCGAAGAGGCGCCAGATGAGATAACTGAATCCGGCCGTCAGGGCAATGGTCGCGACGGCGCGTCGGATACCGTCATGGTCACTCTGCGAGGAGGATGTCGACTCGACGACCTGATCCATGGGACGTAAATCGTCCGACGGAGGTCGTAGCTTGAGTCGGTCCGCGAGCCACCTCATCGGACCATAGGTGGGCCTATGGCGCGTCGATTACCTGGTCACGGACCGCCTCGCTGGGCGTCGGTCGGTTCTGACGGAGTGAGCGAGAGCCTTGCTCTCCCGGCGCTCGGGGCGATTCACTGCGCTGGAGGCGGCCCAACCCGACCTGTCACCGGATCGTGCAGCTGACAGGACGCGACACCTGGATTGTCAATCGCAAGGCGCGCGGAAGTGACTGGTGCATCTTGGTTCTGCTTGAATGATCATCACTGGCACGTGTACACATTCGTGCGGCTCCCGCTGGGCACACGGCCGGTCGGAGGCGTGAGTGGGAGCAATTCATGAGGTGGGATCGCGCTGGCACGCCCGTCGGGCATCTCGATTCCCTCGACGGGATCAGGGCCCTCGCGATCGGAGCCGTCTTTCTCCTCCATGCAGACAACCACTATTTCCCCGGCGGCTTCCTGGGGGTCGATGTCTTCTTCATCCTGTCGGCCTATCTGGTCACGAGCATTCTGCTCCGGGAGCGCCGAGGACGAGGCAGGGTCGACTATGCAGCGTTCTACTGGCGCCGGTTCTTCCGACTGGCGCCAGCACTGTTTCTGTGGCTTGCACTGATTGCAGGCCCGACCGCCCTTCTCACCCACCAGGCCTCGACGATCCCCATCAGCACGACTGGTGCGCTCTTCTACTTCAATGACTTCCTGGCCGCGTTCACCAACAAACTCGGCACCAGCTACTACCAGTCGTGGTCGCTTTCTGTCGAGGAGCAGTTCTACATGATATGGCCCTTCCTCTTCGCCATTGCTTTGGGCCGCCTCACGCCGACGGGGCTGCGCCGTACCTTGATTGGGTTCATCGGTTGTTCCCTGGCGATCTGGCTCACGGTTGGGAACTACTCGCTGCCATCTGGGCACTTGGTTCCGATTGCTCTGGGCTGCTGGGCTGCCTGCTGGTCTCTCCAATCCCGGAGGACGAGCCGATTCACGCACGTGCTCCGGGACAACCGACTTGCGCTCGCCTGTCTCCTTCTCATCGTGCCCGCCTTCCTGGTCAATCCTCTGGGAGCGAAGGGCGATGCTCTCGATCTCCTGGTCTATGTGGCTGCCGTCGGCCTGCTGCTCCATTGCACACTCAACTCGGAATCGCTTGCATCCCGAGTGCTGGCCAGCCCCATACCCCGTTGGCTCGGCGTTCGTTCATACGGGATCTACCTCTACGGGCTGACCCTCTTGATCCTGGTGCCACAGGTCACTCATCTGAAGCTCCACGAAGCACTCCCGGTTGACGTGGTGGTGATCGGTGCCGTTGTCGCCATCTCCTACCGCTTCGCCGAGGTTCCGTTCCGCTCGTGGGGGCGAGCGTGGCTCGCAGGACGAGGGGAGGTCGATTCGTCGGACGGCGAGCTCGGGCTCTCGGGGATGGCCGAGCAAGGTGACGACCGTGACTGACAACGGATGTCCACACATCTCGACGTGCCTCGTTCAGCGACGCTCGGTAGTTCCCCACAGCATCACGAGTGAGAAGGCGACCCCGATAGCGCGGTGGATCAGCCGCCTGAAGATCGGCCGATGGCAAGGGAGAAGAGTTCCCTCCCCCACCACCCGGCATCTCAGAGAGCGACGCCCTCCCAGTACGTGCCGTCGAGCATGCCGACCAAGGTCGCCCGGTGCATGATCAGGTCGTCGATATCGGCGGGCCGTTCCACCTCCCCGAAGAAGATCGACCGCTCGGTCACCCGACGCATGATCGCCCCGTGCCGCATGGCCGCGTAGGCGATGTGCCAGGTGAGGTCCCCGATCGGATGGCCGGAGGCCGCGGTGTAGGCGGCGCGCACGTCGACCGGGCGGAACATGTCGGGCAGCCCGGGGACGCCGAGCTGGACGGCGAGGTCCTGGAAGAACAGATGGAGGTAGCACATCCACCCCAGATCCACCTCGGGTGGGGCCACGCCTGCCATCTCCCAGTCGAGTACGGCGACCACCTCGTTGTCCCGGAACATCATGTTGCCGATCCGCCCGTCGCCCCACGACAGGGCGTCGGCGCTCACGTCGGTCGGCATGTTGGCGGTGAGCCAGTCGAAGCACTCGTCGAGCAGCGGCGACCGATCGTCCTGCACGACCCACTCCTTGTACGCCTTCCACTGGTTGAGATTGCGCTCGAGGGCCGTCGATCCCGGCTGGTCGAACTGGAGGAATGACAGGTCGTGGCGGTCCGGGGTGATGGAGTGGATTCCGGCCGCGGCCCGTATGGCCGACTCCTGGATGGTCCGCCTCGCCTCCTCGGTGCCGTCGTGCACCCAGTTGTCGCCGAACGTGTACGGGAGCACGTCGGGCGGCACCATCCCGTCGACCTGGTCCATGACGAAGAACGCGCCGCCGAGCACCGACGGGTCCGGCTCGTACCAGTGGGTTCGGGGCACGGGCACGTCGGTGTGGGCCGACACCAGGCGCATGACCTGGAACTGCATGTCGAGGTCGTAGGTGGTGAACACCGGGTAGTCGGTCGCCGGCGGTTCGACCCGCGCCACCAGGCGGCGCTCGACGGTGCCAGTGTCTTCGCACCAGCGGGCGGTCACCAACAGCGTCTCCGAGGACATGCCGTTGCTGGCTGGGCTGGTCAGTTCGATCACTTCGGCGTCGTTGCCTTCCGGCAACGTGACCCGCAGCCACTGTTCGAACCGGACCCGCATCTCACCGGGGTCGCGGGTCGACGTGGTGATGTGCTCGGCTTCTGCGGCCGCGGCCTGGCCCGATGGTGCGTCGGTCGTCATCTGCTCTCCCCCACTCGTTCGGGCGCCATCACGGTCGTCCACCGGTCGGTGCCCGTCTGCGGGGAAAGTATCGCGCCCCGCCGACCGCCCCTCGCGCGTTCAGGTCCCCGGAGCGAGCGGCAGGGGCCTGGCGTCGGCCGCCACCTCGACCTCCGTGCCGTCGGCGTTCCACCGGACCACGACGGCCGCGGGCGGGATCACCCGCCGATGGAGCGTGGCCAGTCCGACGAAGACGCCCGTCCCGGGCGACCGCGCCAACGATGAGAGTGTCCCGACCTCGTGCTCGCCGTCGGCCGTCCACACGGCCGACCCCACGGGTGGACGTGGGCCGTCGGGCACCACCACCCCGGACAGCGAACGCGCCACCTTCGACCCGCGGGCGTCGAGCCGGGCCACCAATTCCTGACCGGTGAAGCAGCCCTTGGTGAACGAGACGGTCCGGTCGACCAGCCCGACCTCGGCGGCGATGGTCGACCCGGTCACCTCGCGGCCGCCGACCGGCACCCCCGCGGCGATGCGCGCCGACTCCCACGCCTCCACGCCGCACCGCACGGCACCGGCCGGCATCCACGAGACCAGGTCCGGGTCGTCTGCGGGACGTGGCCCGAGCAGGTCCGTGCCCGACCAACCCGTCCACACCACCGGAAGGACGAGCTCGGTGACGGCCACGCCCGCGGCGACACCCGCGGCCTCGGGGCCGCGCACCGAGAGGCACGCCCACTCCAACGGCTCGATGGCCACCTTGGTGCGCAGACGGAAGCGCTCGAGTCGCGCCCGGGCGTCGTCGCCGCAACCGGCGTCCATGTCCAGCACGTAGCGGTCCTCGCCGGTGCGGCTGATCCGCACGTAGGCGTCGATCTTGCCCTGGGGACTGAGGATGAGTGACTCGACCGACTCACCGACGCCCAACGGGTCGAGGTCCTGACTGCACTGCCCCTGCAGGTAACTTCGCGCATCGGGTCCGGAGACGGACAAGACGTCCCGGTCGACCATCCGGGCACCGAGTCCCGACTGCAGCGCCCCGTAGCCGTCGTCGGGCGCCACCGCCGTCCAGTGGCTCACGCAGCTCCTCCCGACCCGGCCGACCCCGCGGCCCGGGCCATGGCCACCGCCGACAGGAGCGCGGCCGCCTTGTGGGCGCACTCCTCGTTCTCGGTGGCCGGGTCACTGTCGGCCACGATGCCCGCGCCGGCCTGGACCGAGGCCCGCCCGTCCGGCGCGACGGTCATGGTGCGGATGGCGATGGCCGTGTCGAGGTTGCCCGAAAAATCGAGGTACCCGACGACGCCGCCGTAGACGCCGCGCTTGGTGGGCTCGAGGTCGTCGATGATCTCCATGGCCCGCACCTTCGGCGCCCCGGACAGCGTGCCGGCCGGCAGGGTGGCCCGCAACACGTCGATCGGTCCCTTGCCCGGTGCGAGCTGTCCGGACACCTGGGAGGTCAGGTGCATGATGTGGCTGTAGCGCTCGACCACCATGACCTCGTCGACCACCTCGGTACCGAAGCGGACCACCCGCCCCACGTCGTTGCGGGCCAGGTCGATCAGCATCACGTGCTCGGCCACCTCCTTCGGGTCCTCGACCAGCTCCCCCTCCAGGCGGGCGTCCTCCTCCGGCGTGGCCCCCCGGGGGCGCGAACCGGCGATGGGGCGGGAGATCACCGTTCCCTCCCGCAAGCGGACCATCGGCTCGGGCGAGGCACCGACCACCGTGACCTCGGGAAACCGGAGGAAGTACAGGTACGGGCTGGGGTTCACCAGTCGCAGGACCCGGTAGACGTCGAAGGGGTCCGCCCCGAGTGCGCCGATGTCGAAGCGCTGGGACAGCACCACCTGGAAGATGTCGCCCACCAGGACGTGCTCCTTGGCCGCCCGGACCGCGTCCTGGTAGGAGGCGTCGCTCATCGTCCGGGTGACGTCGTCCGGCGGGGCCTGGCGGGGTGGGAGCAGTCGGGGGGCCTCGACCGTGGGGCGGACGCAGTCGGCGGCCAGCTGGTCGAGGCGGGCCTCGGCTTCGGCGTGGGCCCGGTCGAGGTCGTCGCTGGTCCAGGTCGGGTCGATCACCACGTTGTCGATGAGCACCACCCGCTGGCGCCAGTGGTCGAAGGCGGCCAGCTGACCGATCACGGCCAGCACGGCGTCGGGCTGGCCCAGGTCGTCGGGCGGTGTGTTCGGCAGGTGCTCGACCTCGCGGACCACGTCGTAGCCGAGGTAGCCGACCAGGCCGGCGTGGAGCGGCGGCAGGTCGGGCAGGTCCGGCGAGTCGACGGCCGACAGGATCGACTCGAGCGCGGCGAGCACTCCGTGCGACCCGGAAACCCCTCCCCCGCACAGGGCGTCGAGGTCGAGGTCACCCCTGGTCGTGACCTCGGTGCCGTGGGTCACGACCGTGGCCAACGGGTTTCGTCCGATGAACGAGTACCGGCCCCAGCGCTCGCCGCCCTCGACCGACTCGAGCAGGAAGCCGCTGGTGTCCCCGGTCCCCACGATCTGGAGGAAGGCGGCGACCGGGGTCACCGTGTCGGCCACCAGCTCGCGCCAGACCGGGACGATCCGGTGGGCACGGGCCAGGGCTCGGAAGCCTTCGGCCCCGGGGCCGAGCGGGACGGTCACGGGCGGGACGGGTCGTTGCCGGCGGCCAGGCCGTCGCCGAAGGCGCGGTAGAAGCAGCTGCGGTGGCCGGTGTGGCAGGCACCCGCACCCTCCTGGTCCACGGTGACCAGCAGCGCGTCACCGTCGCAGTCGTAGGCGACGCGGCGAACGTACTGGCGGTCGCCGGACGTCTCGCCCTTGCACCAGAACTCCTGGCGGCTGCGGCTCCAGAACCAGGTGCGGCCGGTCTCGAGCGTCTTGGCCAGTGACTCGGCGTTCATCCAGGCGAACATCAGGACGGAGCCGTCCGACGCGTCCTGGACGATGGCGCCCACCAGCCCGTCGCTGTTGAAGGCGATGGCCTCCAACTCCTCGGCCGAATGGGGGACGGGAGTGGCGACGTAGGTGGGCTGGGGGGTGGGGGCGGTCACGGGTCTTCTCCCTGTGGTTCCGGATCGGTGTCGTTCAGGATCGGTCGGTGTCGGGCCGGGTCAGAGGTAGAGGCCGGTGCCACCGTCGAACCGGGTGGCGGCCACGGCATGGACGTCGCGCTCGCGCAGGATCACGTACTCCTCGCCCTGCACCTCGACCTCGAAGCGGTCCTCGGGGTTGAACAGGACGTTGTCCCCCACTTTGACCGAGCGCACATGGGGCCCGACGGCCACGGTCCTCGCCCAGGTCAGCCGGCGCGACACCTGGGCGGTGGCCGGAATCAGGATCCCCGCCCGGGACCGCCGCTCGCCCTCGGCCTGACCCACCCGGACCAGGACGCGATCGGCCAGGACGTTGATCGGGAGCTTGGCGTCGTCGCCGTCCGTGCCGGTCGCCGGCGCCTCCGAGGTTGTGGTTGCCACAGTCGCAGGCTACCGCAGGCCTGGTGGGACCCGAACCTGGCGACCGTCGCCGACTGCGCCCCTCAGACGGGTCGGACGGCGACCCCGGCCGCGGCCAGGTGCCGCTTCGCCTCGGCGATGGTGAACTCACCGAGGTGGAAGATCGATGCGGCCAGGACGGCGTCGGCCGCCCCCTGCAGGGCCCCCTCGACCAGGTGGTCGAGTTCGCCCACGCCTCCCGACGCCACCAGGGGGACCGGGCACCGGTCGGCGATCTGTCGGGTGAGCTCGAGATCGAATCCGTCCCGGGTTCCGTCGCGGTCCATCGACGTCACCAGCAACTCGCCCGCACCCAACCCTGCGCACCGCTCGGCCCACGCCACGGCGTCGATGCCGGTGGACGTGCGCCCTCCGTGGGTGAACACCTCCCACGCCGGAGCCGGACCGTCCCCGCCGATCCGCCGTCGGGCGTCGACGGCGACGACCACGCACTGACTGCCGAATTCGTCGGCCAGCTCGGCGACGAGCTCGGGCCGGTCGACCGCCGCGGTGTTGACGCCCACCTTGTCGGCGCCGGCCCGCAGGAGCTGCCGGGCGTCGCCGACCGCTCGGACCCCGCCGCCGACGGTGAAGGGGATGAACACTTCGTCGGCCGTCCGGGCCACGACATCGACCATGGTGCGCCGGTTGTCCGACGACGCGGTGATGTCGAGGAAGACGAGCTCGTCGGCTCCCTGGCGGTCGTAGCGGGCGGCCAACTCGACCGGGTCGCCGGCATCGAACAGGTCGGTGAACTGCACGCCCTTGACCACCCGGCCGTCGTCGACGTCGAGGCAGGGGATCACCCGCACCGTGCGCATGCGTCCACCCCCTCCTCCACCGTCATCCGGCCGTCGACCAGTGCCTTGCCGGTGATCGCCCCCAGCAGCCGACGGGGGGAACCGCCGGACGGAGCGGGTGCCTCGAGCCGGGCCAGGGCCTCGATGTCGGCCACCGACCCCACGCCACCCGAGGCGATGACGGCCACGTCGGTCGACGACAGGACGGCGCACAGGCCGTCGAGGTCGGGACCGGACAACGTGCCGTCCCGGTCGATCGAGGTGGCGACGACCGCGGCCAGCCCGGCGCCGGCCACCTCGTCGAGCAGGTCGCCGACCGTGCGGCCCGACGCCTGCTCCCACCCCCGCACGGCGACCTCGGCCCGCCCGTCGGGCGTCCGGCGGTAGTCGAGCCCCAGTGCGATCCTGCCCGGGTGGGCGGCCGTGGCCCGGCGCACCAGGCCGGGGTCGTCCAGCGCGGCCGTGCCGAGGACCACCCGGGCGAGCCCCCCCTCGAGGAGCTGGTCGACGTCCGCTTCGGTGCGCACGCCCCCGCCGGTCTGCACCGGGACGTCGACCGAGCGGGCGATGGCCAGGACGGTCGCCCGGTTGACCGGCTGACCGGACCGGGCGGCGTCGAGGTCGACCACGTGCAGCCACGGGGCACCGGCGGCGACGAAGCGGGCGGCCAGCTCCACCGGGTCGCCGTAGCTGCTCTGGCGGTCGAAGTCGCCCTGGGTGAGGCGCACCGCCCCTCCGTCGCGGATGTCGATGGCCGGGTACAGGTCCATCAGGCGACGGCGCCCGTGGTGGCGTCCACCGCGGCGACGAAGTTGGCCAGGATGCCGAGGCCGACCGGACCCGACTTTTCGGGGTGGAACTGGGTGCCCCACACCGGACCCCGTTCGGCCGCGGCCACCACCGGACCGCCGTAGTCGCAGGTGGCGGTGGTGTCCTCGGTGCACTCGGGAGCGTAGGAGTGGACGAAGTAGACCCATGCCGGGTCGGGCACACCGGCCAGGAGCGTCGAGTCGGCGACGTCGAGGACGTTCCACTGCATCTGCGGGTGCTTCACCCCTGCGGGGAGCCGGCGGACCGTCCCGGCAAGGATGCCGAGCCCGGCCGCGGACGGTTCCTCCTCGGAACCCTCGTAGAGCAGTTGGAACCCGACGCAGATCCCGAGGAACGGAATCCCGCGGGCCACCGCATCGAGGGCGACCTCGCCGAGCCCGCTCGACGCCAGGGCGGCGGCGCAGGGCCCGAACGCGCCCACGCCGGGCAGGACGATGCCCGCCGCGGTGGCCGCGAGCTCGGGATCGTCCACCAGCCGGGCGTCGGCCCCGACGTGCTGCAGGGCCTTCTCGGCCGACCGAAGGTTCCCGATCCCGTAGTCGAGGACCGCGATCACCGGAACGGGGGGCGCGTCACAGCTGACCCTTGGTCGAGGGGATGCCCCCGCCCTCGACCCGCATCGCCTCCTTGAGCGACCGGGCCACCGCCTTGAACGACGCCTCGACGATGTGGTGGGTGTTCCGGCCGGTCACCAGCCGGACGTGGAGCGTGATCCCCGCCGCCGTCACGAAGGCGCGCCAGAACTCCTCGGCCAGCTGGGGGTCGAAGGGCGGGCTCCCGAGACCGGGGGTGTCGGGGGCGAACTCGATGCCGTAGGCCAGGAACGGCCGGCCGGAAAGGTCGAGGGCCACGTCGACCAGCGCCTCGTCGAGCGGGAGCGAGATCGACGCGAACCGCCGCACGCCGGCCTTGTCGCCCAGTGCCTCGGCCACCACCTCACCGAGGGCGATGCCGACATCCTCGACGGTGTGGTGGGCGTCGACCTCGAGGTCCCCGTCGGCGGCCACCGTCAGGTCGATGCCCCCGTGGCGGCCCAGCTGGCTCAGCATGTGGTCGAAGAAGGGCAGGCCGGTGGCGATCTCGGTGACGCCGGTGCCGTCGAGGTCGACGGAGACCTCGATCGAGGTCTCCTTGGTCGACCGGGCGACCCGGGCGGCGCGCCGTGCGCCGGTCGTGGGTTCGTTCGGTGTCGGGGCGGCTGGGCTCATCGCAGGCTTTCGGTCAGCGCGGCCAGGAACCGGTCGTTCTCCTCGGGGAGCCCCACCGTCACCCGCAGGCATCCGGTGAGCCCCGGCCACTGCGAACAGTCTCGCACGAGCACCGACGCCGACACGAGATCGGACCAGACCGCCCCCGCCTCCTTGGTCATCGGCCGGAACAGGAGGAAATTGGCGTCCGACGGCCAGGTGTCGACCGGCATCTCGGCCAATGCCGCGGCGATCCTGCCGCGCTCTTCGGCGATGACGGCCACCCGCTCGTTCATCTCCTGCATGTAGTCGAGGGCCAGACGACCGGCCAGCTGGGTGACCGAGTCGAGGTGGTAGGGCAGGGCGACCAGCTCGCACGCCCGCACCACGTCGGGGTCGGCCACCAGGTAGCCCAGACGCGCGCCGGCCATCGACCACGTCTTGGAGAAGGTGCGTACCACCACGACGTGGCGGGTCCCCGCCGGATCCGCCGACCTCAGGTCGAGCGCCGAGGACGGCGCGAACTGACCGTACGCCTCGTCGACGACGAGCAGGCCCGGGGCCAGGCCCGCCACCGTCTCGATCTCGTCGGGGGTGTCGGCCCGACCGCTCGGGTTGTTCGGTGAGCACAGAAAGGTGATGACCGGGGCAGACCCGGCCAGGACGCGCGCCACCTCGTCGAGGTCGAGGGAGAAGTCGTCCCGGCGCCGTCCGGCGGCCACCGCGGTGGCGGTGATCCGAGCGATGTGGCGGTGGAGCGTGTAGGTCGGCTCGAACAGGGCGGCCGTCCGCGAACCGCCTCCGTAGGCCAGCAACAGGCACTGGAGGACCTCGTTGGAGCCATTGGCGCAGAAGACCTGGTCGATGTCGACCCCGTGGCTGTCGGCCAGGGCGGCGCGCAGACCGACGGCCTCCCGGTCGGGGTAGCGGTTGAAGTCGACGTCGGCGACGGCGGCGCTCAGCGCCTCCTGCCACCCGGCCGGGGGCGCCAGGGGCGACTCGTTGGTGTTGAGCCGGACCTCGACGTCCACCTGGGCCGAGTGGTAACCGTCCAGCGCGACCAGGTCGGGCCGCACGGCGGGCAGGGCGTGCCGGTCGCCCGAACCCTCCGGTCGACCCCCCGTGCCTAGCCCTGCCATCGGAGCCGCACCGACTGGGCGTGGGCCGGCAGGCCCTCTGTCTCGGCCAGGGTCACCACGTGGGGCCCGAGGGTGCGCAACGCCTCGGCGTCCATGCTCACCGCGTGGATGTGCTTGCGGAAGTCGTCCACCCGGAGCGCACTGGCGAACCGGGCGGTGCGGTTGGTGGGCAGGACGTGGTTGGGCCCGGCCAGGTAGTCGCCGACGCTGGCCGGCGCGTTCGTCCCGAGGAACACGGCCCCGGCGGACTGGATGTTGGACAGCAGGGACGAGGCGTTCCCGGTGAGGATCTCGAGGTGCTCGGGTGCCACGACGTTGGAGACCGCGCACGCCTGCTTGGGTCCGTCGACCACGACGGCCCATCCGCCGGCCCCCAGTGTCGCCTCGAGGTCACCACGTCGGGGCGAGGCGGCCACAATTCGGTCGACGGCGGCGCTGACCGCGTCGGCCGTCCTCTCCGACCAGGTGATCAGCCAGGCCAGACCGTCCGGCCCGTGCTCGGCCTGGACCACCAGGTCGATGGCGGCCAGCTCGGCCGGGGTGTCCGGACCGGCGATGACCACCACCTCGGAGGGTCCGGCGAATGCGGAGGCCACCCCGACCACGCCCGACACCTGACGCTTGGCCTCGGCCACGTAGCGGTTGCCCGGCCCCACGATCACGTCCACCGCGTCGATGCTCTCGGTGCCGTAGGCCATGGCCGCGATGGCCTGGGCGCCGCCCACCCGGTACACCTCGGTCACCCCGGCGACCGCGGCGGCGGCCAGGGTGGCGTCGTCGACCCTGCCGTCGGGTCCGGGGGGCACGCACAGCACGATCTCCTCGACCCCGGCCACATGGGCGGGGACCGCGCACATCAACACCGTGGACGGGTACCGGGCCCGCCCGCCGGGCGCGTAGCAGCCGGCCCGGGACACCGGCCGCACCAGGTGGCGGACGGTGATCCCGCCGGAGGTGAAGTCGCCCGGGGTCTCCCCCGCCTCGTGGGCGTGGTAGGCCAGGATCCGGTCGTGGGCGACGTCGAGCGCCTCCTGCAGATCCGGGGGGATGCGGGCCAGCGCCGCGCTCATCTCGTCGGCCGGGACCCGGAGCTCGTCCAGGTCGACGTGGTCGAACCGCGCCGTCAGCGACCGGAGTGCGCCGTCCCCTCCGGCCCGGACCTCGGCGATGATCGCCGCCACCGCGTCCGACGACCGGTCCTGCTCGTCCACCGGGCGGGGCAGCAGTTCGGCCAGCTGGCGGCGATCGCCCGAGAAGCCGCGCAGGTCGAGTCGACGGAGGCCCATAGCCCGTCGATGCTACCGGAACCCCAAGGCCGCCCTACCGCAACCGTGGGCCGGGCCGGTGCCGGGCCGTGCCCGACCGGTCGGTGGGTCGCGGTGTTCGAGCGGTGCCATGATCGTCCGATGTCCGCAAGCTCCGCAGAACTGTCCTCGCTCGCCACCGCGCTCGACGAGCTGACCCGCCGGGTCACCGTCCACGCCGAAGCGGCCGACACCGCCAAGGACGAGGAGACGGCGCGGGAGCTGTTCGCCATCGAACGATCCCTGGCCAGTGCCAACCGGAGGCTGGGCCGGCTGGCGCTGACCCTCGGGCGGCGCTGACCGGAGTCCGGACGCGGCGAAGGCACCCCGAAGGGTGCCTTCGCGCGAGTAGGTCGGGCGGCGGATCCCGATCCCTACTCGAAGGGACCAGTTGGCGGGAACTGGTCCGTCACTAAGCACAGCACAAATCGTGCGTTGACGCCAGTCACCCACCGGAGAATTCCACCAACTTCCGGTTGCATCCACGCCATTTCGCGGACAGCAACCGCCTGGCTACCGATTTCACTCGTCAGATGCGCTTTTCGCAACGGATGGTTGCATTCTGCGGAACACGTGTTTCCCGGGCCCCGGAACCCTGCCACGTGGTCCGTGGACGACCCGGGCGCGCTAGCCGCCGGTGGTCCCTCGGAGCGGGCGCGCGGGCCGGGTCCCGGCTGCGCCGACTGCGGCCGACGGGCAGATGTCGGCCAGTACGCAGTCGGTGCACCGCGGTGTGCGCGCACGGCAGACGGCCCGACCGTGGAGGATCAGGCGGAGGCTGAACGTGCCCCGCGACCGGGCCGGGAGCATGGCCCCGAGTGCTTGTTCGATCTTGACCGGATCGGTCTCCTCGGTCAGACCGAGCCGCTTCGCCAATCGCTGGACGTGGGTGTCGACCGGGAGGCCGGGCAGTCCGAACGCCACGCTGCGCACCACGTTCGCCGTCTTGCGGCCGACCCCGGGAAGGGTGACGAGATCCTCCATCCGCGTCGGCACCTCGCCGCCGAAACGGTCGGACACCGCTTGGGCCATGCCGGTCAGACTGCGGGTCTTCGCCCGGAAGAACCCGGTCGGTCGGATCAGCTTCTCGACCTCGTCCACCGGCGCGGCGGCCAACGACGCGGCGTCCGGGAACCGGGCGAACAGCGCGGGAGTGGTCTGATTCACCCGCGTGTCGGTGCACTGGGCCGACAGGATGGTGGCGACGAGCAGCTGGAAGGGGTCGGCGAAGTCGAGTGCGCACAGGTCGGCGGCGGTGCCCGGATACAGGCGCCCGAGTCGGGCGTCGACCTCACGGCACCTGCCGGCCGGTGTGCGGGGTCGGGCCATGGGCGGAGGTTACCGGTAGGTTCTGCCCATGGACGAGCCCGTGGTGGAGGTGGTCGTCGCACCGGACCGGGCACTGGCCGACGACGTGGCCGATCTGGTGGTGCGCATCGGGCTCGAACGCGGGTCGGTCGGCTTCAGCGACGACCGGAGGCGGGCACTGGCCAGGGCCGTCGGGCGCGGCGGCGGCTGGGGCTTCCTCGCCGTGGCGGCTCGCGACGCCGCCGACGGCCGTCTGGTCGGCTACGCGCAGATCGACCGGGGCGACGACGTCCACCAGCCGACCGTCGAGGTGGTCGCGGAGCAGTCGGGCCACGACGGTCCCGCCGCCGTCGACCGGCTGGGCGGTCTCCTCCTCGATCGGGCCCTCGCAGCCTTCCGGTCGAGCGGCGGCGGCCGGCTGCGAGTGTGGGTGACCCACGCCACCGCAGAGGACGACCGGCGCCTGGCGTCGCGGGGGTTCGAGGTGGAGCGCGACCTGGTGCAGATGCGCTGCCGGCTGCCGGTCGCACCCACGGACGCCCCGCCCATCGCCACCCGGCCGTTCCGGGTGGGCGTCGACGAGGAGCCGTGGCTGGTAGCCAACAACCGGGCGTTCGCCGGACATCCCGAGCAGGGCCACTGGGACCTGGCCACCATCCGCGAGCGGGAGGCCGAGCCGTGGTTCGACCCCGACGGGTTCCTCGTGCTCGAGGTGGACGGGCGACTGGCCGGTTCGTGCTGGACGAAGGTCCACGGCGACGAGCGCCCTCCTGTGGGCGAGATCTACGTCATCGGTGTCGACCCGGCGTTCCACGGACGCGGGTGGGGCCGGGCCCTGACCCTCGCCGGCCTGGACCACCTGACGTCCGTCGGCATGACCCGCGCCATGCTCTTCGTCGACGCGGCCAACGTCGCCGCCCTCACCATGTACCGGTCGATGGGATTCGTGGCCGACCACGTCGACCGGGCCTACGTGGCTCCGGTGGCCTGACCCGACCGCGGATCCTGACCCGGCAGCTACCTCGTCCCGACCAGATGGCCGATGGAGAAGGTGACGGTGGCGGCCAGTCCCGAGATGAGGAGCTGGCGGGTGGCCGACCACAGCCACGACCGTCCCGTGAAGAACGACAGTGCCACGCCGACCGACAGCGAGGCCACCGCACCCAGGGCCACCGACCACAGGATGGCCGTGGTTCCCCCGGTGACCAGCCACGGCAGCAACGGGATGAGGGCGCCGAAGGCGAACATCACGAACGACGACCCTGCGGCCTGCAACGGCTTCCCGGTGTGCCCCGGGGTGAAGCCGAGCTCCTCGCGGGCGTGCGTCTCGAGGGCGAGCTCGGGGCTCCGCATCATCTTGCCCGAGAGCTCGTCGGCCAGGTCGTCCTCGATGCCCCTGCTCCGGTAGAGCGCCGCCAGCTCCCGTCGTTCGTCCTCGGGGTCGGCCTGGATCGCCCGGCGCTCGACGTCGAGCTCGCGCTCCATCAGCTCGGACTGGGCCCGCATCGACACGTACTCCCCGGCGGCCATGGAGAACGCACCTCCGACCAGTCCGGCCAGACCGGCCAGGCGGACGGCACCCGCCGACGAGTGGGCGCCGGCCACGCCCAGGATGAGCGAGACGTTGGAGACCAGCCCGTCGCTGATCCCGAACACCGCGGCGCGCGCCCCACCGCCCGAGATGTTCCGGTGATGGTGCTCTTCGTACACACGACGATGGTACCGACCATGGTCGGGTGAGGACGCACTGCGACGAGGCCGTAGGCCGGCCTCACCGGCGACGGTGCCACCGGGCGCCGGGTGGTCGCCGTCGCCGCACCTCACCTACAGTCGGGGCCATGCCTACCACCGTGCACGGAATCGAATCCTTCAAGGACCTGGTCGGGACCCACCTCGGCTACAGCGAGTGGCATCTCGTCGACCAGGCGCAGGTCAACCTGTTCGCCGACGCCACCGGCGACCACCAGTGGATCCACGTCGATCCCGAGGCGGCCAAGAACGGACCGTTCGGCGGGCCCATCGCCCACGGGTACCTGACCCTGGCCCTCGCCCCCGTGTTCCTCGGCGAGGTGCTCCACGTCGACGGGGTCTCGATGGGGGTCAACTACGGGTGCAACAAGGTGCGCTTCCCGTCGCCGGTCCCGGTCGGGAGCAACCTCCGGCTCGGGGCCTCGGTGGCCGAGGTCGAGGACGTGGCCGGCGGCGTGCAGGTCGTCCTCGACATCACCCTCGAGACCGAGGGGTCGACCAAGCCAAGCTGTGTCGCCCAGGTGGTCTACCGCTACTACTCCTGACCGGCCTCCGGTGCGGTCCTGACCGGCCTCCCGCCAGGGAATTCCCTGGTCGCAACGGGACGGACCACCCCGCTCCGACAATGTGAGCAACTACTCCTAGAGTAGTGGCATGGAACTGCGGGTCGAGGAGCTGTCGGCACAGGCGGCCGTGTCCGTGGACACCATCCGCTACTACCAGAGCAAGGGCCTGCTCGATCCTCCCCGACGCGAGGGCCGGATCGCCTGGTACGGCGACGGCCACCTCGATCGCCTGAGCCGCATCCGGTCGCTGCAGCAGCGCGGCTTCACACTGGCCACGATCGCCCGGCTCGTGTCCGGCGAGCTCGACGCGGCCGACGAGGCGCTCCTCGGTCAGCTGTCGGGACTGCCCGCCACCGGAGCCGGTCCGGCCCGGTCGTCCGTCCCCGGTTCGCATCCACCGGCCGTCCCGTCGGCCGACGGTACCGATGGAGTTCCGGGCGGCACGGGCGGCCCGGGCGGCACGGTCGGGGACGAGGCCACCTATGACGAGGCCACCTATACGGTCACCGAGCTGTCCGAGGCCACCGGGATGCCGCTGGCACTGCTGAAGGCCCTCGAGGCCGAGGGCCTGCTCATCCCCAAGCGGATCGGCGGGCAGGAGCGCTACACCGACGAGGACGTGGCCGCGTCCCGGGCCGGCCTCCTCATGCTCGAGTGGGGCATCCCCCTCTCCGACCTGCTCGACCTGGCGCGCCGCCACCACGAGGCCACCGTGGCCGTCGCCCGGGAGGCGGTGGCCATGTTCGCCGCCCACATCCGCGACCCGCTCCGGCACGGCGCCGTCCCCGACGCACTGTCCCACCCGGTCTCCGGCCTCCCCGGGGGCGCCACCGGCGATCCGGCGGTCGACGGGCTCCTCCAGTCCTATGCCGAGCTCCTCCCGGCCGTCACCACACTGGTCGGACATCACTTCAGCCGGACCCTGGTCAAAGCCGCACTCGACCACGTCGAACGGGTTGGATCGGACGAGGAGCGCCGGGCGGTCCGGAGCGGCACCGCTGCGTCCGGGCCCAAAGGGGAACTGCGCCCCGCCGGATCCGAGCGGACGGTCTCCCGGTGAGCGGGGCCGCGCAGGATCCCGAACCGTCCGGCCGGGACACTCCTCCGTCGACGACGGCGGGCATCGCCCTCGAGACGGCGGCCCGGGCCCGCGAGGCCGACCTGCCGACCGGAGCCGCCAAGACCGAGCTGGTCCGGTCCATGTTCGACGCCATCGCCCCCCGCTACGACCTGGTCAACCGGGCCATGACCTTCGGTCTCGACATCCGGTGGCGCAGACAGTCGCTGCGGGCGCTGGCCCTCCCGGCCGGCTCGACAGTGCTCGATCTGGCCTGCGGCACCGGTGACTTCCTCGCGCTGCTGCAGGCCGGCGGGTTCCGGGCCTTCGGTGTGGACCTGTCGTGGGGGATGCTGACCGCCAACCGGACCGGCGCACCTCTGGCCCAGGCCGACGGGGCGGCGCTGCCGGTCGCCGCGGCGAGCGTCGACGGGATCACCTGTGGCTACGCCCTCCGCAACTTCACCGAGCTCGCCGCGGTGTTCGGCGAGTTCGGGCGGATCGTCCGCCCGGGGGGCCGGATCAGCCTGCTCGAAGTGTCCGAGCCGGACTCCGGACTCCTGCGGGCCGGCCACCGCATCTGGTTCCGCCGGGTGGTCCCGGTCATCGGCGGCCTCCTGTCGGACCGGTCGGCCTACCGGTACCTCCCGCGCTCGACGGCCTACCTGCCGTCCACCGGTGAGCTCCGCTCGATGCTCCAGGAGGCCGGTTTCTCGTCGGTCAACCGGCGCGCCCTGACAGGTGGGCTGAGCCAGTTGATCACCGCCACCAGGTCCGGTCGCCCGTGACCGTCGGCTCACCCACCGGAGCGGCACTCGCCCGGGACCGGGTCGGCCCGGTCCCTGCGGTACGCGCACTACGGGTGACACTCCCTGCCGGCAGGCCGCTCGACCCCTACGCCGTGGCCGGCGACACGGGCATCCTGGTGGCCGACGCAGGCCGGGTGCTGGTCGGCCTGGGCACAGCTGCGACGTTCGAGCTCCCCCACGGGACGGCCGACCTCGGCGCCGTCGACGCCGTCGTGGACGCACTGGCCGCCATCCCCTGCGACGACCGGGTGCAGCCGGGTCCGACCGGGCCGGGTCATGCCGTGACGGCCTTCGGCGCACTCCCCTTCGACCGCCACGCGCCCGGGGCGCTGGTCGTTCCCGAGCTCCTCTACTGCCGCGAGCGGGACGGCACCGAATGGGTGACCCTGGCCGTCGCCGACGGGGACGCCGGACCCGATCCCACCGATCCGGCGGTTGCGTCGGCGCTGCGCGGCCGGCTGGCCGATCGGGCCGGCGCCCACCGGAACGGCTCATTCGGACCGGGCGCCGTGCGGATCGAGCCCCGCACCAGCGACGACGACTTCCTCCGGTCGGTGGCCGCGGCGGTCGACGCCATCCGACGCCGCGACCTGGTGAAGGTCGTGCTCGCCCGCAGCGTCGACGTCCACCTCGACCACGAGGTGGACCTGGCGGCACTCCTCGGACGGTGGGCCGACATCGAGCCCAGCTGTGTCGTGTTTTCCGTGCCGACGCCGGCCGGCCAGTTCGTGGGGGCCAGTCCCGAGCTCCTCGTCGAGCGGGACGGCACCCGATTCAGGAGCAGACCGCTCGCCGGCACCACCGACCGGATCCACGGCGCGGTGAGCGGCCTCCCGCCATCGCTCGTCGACTCGGCCAAGGACGGCGAGGAGCACCGCCTGGTGGTCGTGGCCATCCGCGACGTGCTGGGACCGGTCAGTGCCGATCTTCACGTCCCCGACCGACCCGAACTGGTCCACCTCCACACCATCACCCACCTCGGGACGACCATCGACGGAACGCTCCGTCCCTCGCCCGACGGGCGGGTGCCGAGTGCGCTGCACCTCGCCGCGCTGCTCCACCCCACCCCGGCCGTCGCCGGGGTCCCCCGTCAGGCGGCGATCGGGCTCATCGACGAGCTCGAGCCCACACCGCGGGGCACCTATGCCGGACCGGTCGGTTACGTGGACGCTGCCGGGGACGGGCGGTGGATGGTGGGGATCCGGGCGATGACCGTCGACGGCCCCGCCGTCCGCATGACCGCCGGCGTGGGGATCGTCGCCGGGTCGCGCCCGGAGACGGAGCTCCTCGAGACCCGGCTCAAGTTCAGCGCCGTCTTCGACGCGCTGGCCCCGGGGGTGCCCTTCGTCACCGCCGACGAACGAGGCCGCTAGCTAGTGGCTCTCGGCCGTGGCGCGCCGGTAGCGGGCGACGACGTCGGCCAGGCGCTCCGGAGCGTCGCGGGCCACGAAGTGTCCGGCCCGCTCGATCTCGACCAGCTCGGCCCCGGGGATGGCCCCGGCCAGCGTCCGGGCGGCCGCCGGGCGGACCACCAGGTCCCACGTACCGACCACCACCGCGGTGGGCACCCGGATCCGACCGAGCACCCCGTCGACCTCCGGCAGCTCGTCGACGAGCGCCCGCTGCTCGATCAGGAACGTCTGTCGATGGCGCCCGAGGGCGCCCCGCTGTCCACCCAGCACCCCCTGATCGGGGAGCGCGGAGGCGAACTGGTCGCGGACACCCTCCGGCAGCCGTGGCGCCAGGCGCCGGACCTTGGGGAGCACCTCACCGAGCGCCAGCAGTCCGGCCACGGTCATCACGTCCCCCACGAACCGCAGGCCCAGCAGCCGGTCGATGCGGTCGAGGCTGTCCGGCGTGCAGGCCGCACCCACCAGGACCAGTCCCTGCACCAGGTCGGGACGGCGGTCGGCCAGCAGCACGGCGACGCCCCCGGACCAGCTGTGGGCGACGACGGTGGTCGGTCCGACATCCAACCGGTCGAGCAGGTCGGCCGCGAGTCGGGCATTGCCGGCCAGGCCCTGGGCCCCGCCCGACGTCGCTCCGTAGCCGGCGCGGTCCGGGGCGAGGACCCGGAACTCGTCGGCCAGGAGATCCGTCACCGGATCCCACGACGAGCCGGTTCCCGGCTGTCCATGGAGGAGGAGGACGGGAGGACCGCTCCCCCGGTCGATGGTGACCAGCTCGGGTCCGCTCACCGGCGACCGGTCCGGGAGTCCGGCACGGCCGGCGCGCCACCGGGGTCGGCGCCGCCAGCCTCGGGCGTCGGCCCCGGTGTCCCACCGCCGGTCGGGCGCGACCACAGGGAGCGCCTCCCGGTGGCCGGAGGGGCCGGGGGTGTCGCTCCGTCCTCGACCGGCAGCACCACCGTGAACGTCGACCCCTCCCCCGGTGACGACCTCACCGACGCCTCGCCGCCGAAGGCGCGGGCCAGGCTGGACACGATGAACAGGCCGAGGCCCGAGCCGCTCCCACGGCTGGCCGAGCTCCCCCGGTAGAAGCGGTCGAACACCCGGGCGGCCTGCGCCGCATCCATGCCGGGTCCGTGGTCGCGGACCTCGAGGACGGCCCGGGCCCCGTCGATCCACACCCCGACCTCGACCGGGGTCCCGGCCGGGGTGTGGGCCAGCGCGTTGCCGACCAGGTTGTGCACGAGCTGCTCCAACTGGGCCGGGTCACCGAGGACGGGGACCGCCTGCGGGCAGTCGAGCTCGATGGTCCGGGACCCGTCGATCACCCGTGCGTCGCGGACCACCTCGGACACCACCCCGACGAGATCCACCCGGACCAGCTCAGGGGTCGGACCCTCACCCTCTCTGGCCAACACCGAGAGGTCGCCCACCAGGACGCCCATCCGGGCCGCCTCCTGCTCGATCCGCACCAGGGCGCGGTCGCGGGCAGCCGCGTCGGGCAGCGCGTCCTTGCGGAGGAGCTCGGCGTACCCCTGGATGGAGGTCAGCGGTGTCCGTAGCTCGTGGGACGCGTCGGCCAGGAAGTTGCGCAGCCGCTCCTCGGACGTCGCCCGTTGGGCGAACGCCGTCTCGATCTGGGCCAGCATCCCGTTGAGGGCCCGGCCCAGCCGGGAGATCTCGGTGGTGCCGTCACCCGGATGCACCCGACGGGTCAGGTCACCGGCGGCGATGGCGTCCGCCTCCCGGGACATGTCCTCGAGGGGCCGGAGGCCCCGTCTCAGGATCGCCGTGATGAGGATGGCCAGGAGCACCAGGAGGCTGATCGTCAGTCCGAGCTCGATGGCCCGCAGCGAGTTGAGGGTGGCCGTCACCGAGTCGAGGCGGGTGGCCACGACCAGCGTCAGACCCGGGAGCGGGACGGCCAGCACCCGGTACTGGGGAGGGCCGACGACGCTCCGGTCCCGTTCGGACTTGTGGAAGGAACCCACCGTGACCGCGGAGTCGGCGGGGCGGTACACCTGTGCCGGGGAGTCGAGGTCGTAGTCCGGTGCGAGCGGCCGGACGGGGAGTGGGTCGGGCAGGTCGGGCTTGGGGTCGGCCTGGAGGCTGGATCCCGACGGCTTGACCACGACCGGTACGCCCTTCGGATCGAGCAGTTCCACGTAGACATCCGGGCTCACCCGTTCCCTGATCTCCGTCGCGGTGATCGGCCGGTGGCGGCTCTGGGCACGGACGGTCAGGTCGGCGACCTCGTGGGCCGCGGCGGTGAGCTGGCTGTCCACCCTGCCGTAGAGGAACGAGTGCAGGGACGTCAGTGTGAACAGGTCCACGACGATCAGGCCCACGGCCACCACCCCCACCATGGTGGCCACCAGTCGTCGCCGCAGGGTCACTTGGCGGGCTCCCGCAGCGTGTAGCCGACACCGCGCACGGTGTGGATGAGCGAGGGACCCTCCCGGTCGACCTTCTTACGCAGGTAGGAGATATAGATCTCCACGATGTTGGAGTCGCCCTCGTAGCCGTGGTCCCACACCTCGTCCAGGATCTGCGCCCTCGACAGGACACGGCGCTGGTTGGAGGCCAGGAAGCTCAGCAGGTTGAACTCCGTGGCCGTGAGAGACACCGGCTCGCCGGACCGCCACACCTCGCGGGTGTCGAGGTCGAGGACGAGGTCGCCGCAGCGCAGACGCCGGCCGTCCTCGCCCGCTGCGCCACCGGTACGCCGCAGGACGGCCCGGATCCGCGCCACCAGCTCGTCGCTGCTGAACGGCTTCGTCACGTAGTCGTCCCCGAGGGCGAGACCTTCCAGCTTGTCGGCGTCGGCATCGCGTGCGGTCAGGAAGAGGACCGGGGTGGTGATGTCCTCGCTCCGCAGTCTCCTGCAGATCTCGAACCCGTCCAACCCGTCCAACCCGTCCCCGTCGGGCAGCATCACGTCGAGGACGATGCAGTCGAACTCGCCGGTCCGGGCCTTGGTCAGGGCCTCACCGCCGTCCGACGCCTCCTCGACCGAGAACCCCTCGAACGCCAGGGCCGCCGACAGCACGTCGGTGATGTAAGGCTCGTCGTCGACGACGAGGACTCGTACCGGCTCGGTCACGGCACGGGCATCAGGCCCGCACGACCTGGGGTAGGCCCCGGCGGGAGCCGACGAGGCGCTGGAGCCCCCACAAGGTGACGAGGCCGAGGGCCTCGACCACGATGAACGCGGACATCTTGGACTCGCCCTCCACCCGGTCGACGAACCGGATGGGCACCTCGAGGACGGGGGCCCCGGCCCGTCGGGCCGCGTAGGTCATCTCGATCTGGAACCCGTAGCCCTCGGCCTGGATCCGGTCGAGGTCGATGCGGTCGAGCAGGGATGCCGCATAGGCCCGGAACCCGGCGGTGGCGTCGGCCACCTGCAGGCCGAGCACGGCCGAGGCGTAGAGGTTGCCGCCCCGGGAGAGCAGGCGGCGGTGCCAGGCCCAGTTGGGGATGATCCCGCCGGGGATGTACCGGGAGCCGATGACCAGCTCCTTGCCCTCGACCAGGGGCGCCACCAGGGAGGGCAGGGCCTCGGGCTCGTGGGACAGGTCGGCGTCCATCTCGATGCAGGCGTCGAACCCCCGGTCGAGTCCCCACCGGAACCCGGCCCGGTAGGCGCTCCCGAGCCCCGACTTGGCCGGCCGCTTCAGCACCTCGATGCGGCCCAGCTCCTTGCCGAGGATCTCGGCCATGTCGGCGGTGCCGTCGGGGCTCCCGTCGTCGACCACCAGCACCGTGGCGTCGGGCAGGGCGGCCCGGATCCGGCGCAGTACGTGGTCGATGTTCTCCGACTCGTTGTAGGTGGGCAGGACCACCAGGACATCCATCCCCGTAGCTTACGGGACGGCCCGGGCGGCCAACGGGTCGGACTAGCCGTCCCGGCCCGGGCCACCCGGCACCGGCACGGCCACGGGTCCCTCGGCGACGGATCCGTCCGCGGCGGCGGGCGACCCCGCTCCGTGGGACTCCCGCCCGGCCGGCCGGGTACGGGCCCAGACCTCCCGGAACACGACCTGGGCGGCACCGCCGACGGGGATGGCCACCAGGGCGCCGGCGAGCGCCCCGAGCGACGACCCGAGCGCGCCGCCCAGGTTGGCGCCGATCAGAACGGCGAGCAGGACCCACAGGGGGTTCATCCGCACGGCCCGGCTCATCACCACCGGGTACACGAAGTGATTCTCCACAAGCTGGAACCCGAGGAACACGATGAGGGCGGCCAGGCCGGCCGTCGGCGAGTGCAGGAACGCCAGCAGCACGGTCGGTACCGCGGCGATGAGGCCCCCGACCAGGGGGATCATGGCCACAAGGGCCACCCACAGACCGATCAGCAGGGCGAACGGTACCCCCAGGACGAGCATGGTGATGAAGATCACCAAGCCGAACAGGAACCCCATGCCGACGGTGCCGAGGACGTAGGCGGTGACCGAGCGGGACACGGTGGCCGCCACGTCGGACACGTCCCGGCGGACCTTCGGGCTCATGGCGCCGTACAGGCCGGTGCGCAGCACCGGGGCCTCGAGGAGCATGAAGAGCGAGAGGAAGGCGATCGTGGTCAGGGAGACGATGGTCGAGATGACGGCCTTGGAGAGGTTGGCTCCCGTCGACAGGGCCGGCTTCCCCAGGTTCTCGGCGTACCCCTTGAGCCGGGGCGCGTTCTTCTGGACCCAGGACAGCAGGCCGACGCGTCTCAGCGCGTGGGCCAGCCACCCGTGTCCCCGCTGGACTTGGTTGACCATGGTGGGCAGACGCTCGGCCACGTGGGTGAGCGAGTTGACCAGCGGGTAGCCGAACAGGGCGAGGAGCCCGGCGAAGAACAGCACGGCGGTGGCGAACACGACGCCGACCGCCGCGCCCCGGCGGAACCGGTGCCGCTGGAGGAACCGCACCGCCGGATTGAGGACGAGGGCGATGAACGAGGCGATCAGCACCCACAGGATCACCTCGCGCAGGCGACCCAGGAGGCGGTAGAGCACCCAGGTGCCGATGACCACCGCGTCCACCGTGAGGATGGTCCGCAGGGGCACGCCCTTGGCCGACGCCGCCGCGAACATGCGGTCCCGGCGCGGGGCGTCGGGGCCGATTCCCCGGTCGTGGCGCTCGACCGAGGTCTCGCTCACGATCGTCGTGGCGATGTCGCTCCTTTCCTCCCGCGGGTCGTCCGAGTCGGCCACGTCCTCAGCATGGCAGGTCCGGGGCGTCGCGCCGTGCCAACATGGGGCCGATGGTGGCCGCGACGGCAGACGAACCCGGGGAGATTCCCCCCCACCGAGCACGGCGGTCCCGATGGTGGCACCGGGGGCCCTTCGTCCGTCGCGAGGTGCGGCTCAGTGTCGGGACGGTACTGATCTTCCTCTTCGTCTTCTACATCGTCCTACCCGTCGTGGCCAGCCACCGCAAGCAGGTGGGGGCGTTGGCCCACATCAACGTCACCTACCTGGCCCTCGGAGTCCTCCTGGAGATCGCCGCGCTGATCGCGTACATGGAGTTGACCCATTCGGTGCTCCCGGCGGGTGGTCCCCGCCGGTTCCGGCTCTTCCGGATCAACCTCTCCACCCTCGCCCTCAGCCACGTCTCCCCCGGTGGCACCGCCCCCGGGGCCGCACTGGGCTATCGGCTGCTCACCCAGTCGGGCGTGACCGGAGCGGACACCGGCTTCGCGTTGGGCACCCAGGGGATCGGATCCGCCGTGGTCCTCAACGTGATCTTCTGGCTCTCCCTGGTGGCCTTCCTCGTCGCCCACGGGTTCCACGTCCCCGCCGGGCTCCACGGTCACACCTCCACGTCCGCCTCCATCCTGGTCGTGGTGGCGGCGGCCGTCGGCGTGGTCCTGCTCGGCGCCTTCGGGGGGCTCTTCTACCTGCTCACCCGGGGCCAGGAGCGGGCCAGCCGGATCATCCGGGCGTTGTGCCAGCGGATCCGCTACCTCGACCCCGACCGGATCACCTCCCTGGTCGAGCGGTTGGCACAGCGCTTCGCCGTGCTCATGGACGACCGGCCCCTCATGCGGCGCGCCGTGGCCTGGGCTGCGGCCAACTGGCTGCTCGACGCCGCCTCCCTGTGGGTCTTCGTCGCCGCCTTCGGCCACTTCATCTCGCCCATCGACCTGCTCACCGCCTACGGCCTGGCCAACATCCTGGCGGCCATCCCGATCACCCCCGGGGGCCTCGGCGTGGTCGAGTTCGTGCTGGTCACGATGCTCGCCGGCTTCGGACTCACCGACGGTCAGGCGCTGTCGGCCGTGCTGGCCTACCGGGCGGTGAACTTCTGGCTGCCCATCCCCTTCGGCGGTCTCGCCTACGCCTCGCTCGAGCTCGAGCAGCGCTCCGCCCACCATCGGATCCACCGGCACCTGATGGCCTTCCGCCGGAGGTTGGTCGAGGCGCGGGCTACCGGGTCCGGCCGAACAGGCGGCGCCACCAGCGCACCTTCGTCGGGGGCGGACCGCTCGGCTCCTCCAGCCCCCGTGACTCCTCCGGCTCCTGTGGCCCATACGGCTCCGGGGGCCCCACCGATCCCTCCGATCCCTCCGGCTTCGACAGCGATCCGCCGGGTCCGTCCGCCGGACGGGGCACACGCAATGACGGCACGGACCGGGCCGCCACTCGGCGATCCTCCAACGCGACGAGTGCCCGCGTTCGGCACTGATCCTGCAGGCTGAACCCGGGTCCCTCCGCAACGGGGACGGCCGACCGGACCCAGATCCCATCAGCGCCCAACGTCCACGAGTTGGCCTGGTCGCGCAGTGCTTCGTCGAGGATCACGACCAGGCGCTGCTGGATCTCCGGGTCCTGGACCGGGACGATCACCTCCACCCGTCGGTCGAGGTTCCGCTCCATCATGTCCGGCGACCCGAAGAAGATCCGTAGCGGTCGACCGTGGTCGCCGCCGAACCGGAAGATCCTCGAGTGCTCGAGGAACCTCCCCACGATCGACCGCACCCGGATGTTCTCCGAGAGGCCCGGAACCCCGGCCCGGATGCAGCAACGGCCGCGGACGATCAGGTCGACGGAGGCTCCGGCGGCCGAGGCCCGGTAGAGGGCGTCGATCACCTCGGGGTCGGTGAGCCCGTTGGTCTTGATGACGATCCTCCCCGACCAACCGGCTGCCCCCTCGGCGTCGATGGCGGCGATCACCTCGGCGCGGGTCGAGAGCGGTGACACCACCAGACGACGGAAGCTGACCTCGGAACCCGAACCGGTGAGCAGGTTGAACACCCCGGCCACGTCGGACCCGATGTCGGGATCGGCGGTCAACAGCCCGATGTCCTCGTAGGTCCTGGCCGTGATCGAGTTGTAGTTTCCGCTGCCGACGTGGCAGTACCGCCGGGTGTGGTCGCCCTCCCGGCGGATGACCAGGGACATCTTGCAGTGCGTCTTGATCCGTCGAAGGCCGTAGACGACCTGGACGCCGGCCTCCTCGAGTGCCCGGGCCCAGGCGATGTTGGCCCGCTCGTCGAAGCGGGCCTGCAGCTCGACGACCGCCGTGACCTGCTTGCCGGACTGGGAGGCCTTGATGAGGGAGCCCACGATCGGGCTGTCGGTGCCCGTCCGGTACAAGGTCTGCTTGATGGCCATCACGTCGGGGTCCGATGCCGCCCGCTCCACGAAGGCCTCGACGGACGCGGCAAACGACTCGTAGGGATGATGGAGGAGCACGTCGCCCTCGCGGAGCGTGGCGAACAGGTCGCTGTCGCCGGCCAGGCGGTTCGGCACCAACGGCGTCCACGGCTCGGGGGCGAGGTCGGGACGGTCCACCTCGGCGAGCACGCGCAGGCCTCCGAGGTCGATCGGCACGTCGGCCAGGAAGACATTGTCCTCGGGGACGTCCACCTCGGTCACCAGCATGTCGAGGAGCTCGGTGGAGATCCCGGCCGACACCTCGAGCCGGACCGCCTGACCGAACCGGCGCCGATGGAGCTCGAGCTCGACGGCGGCCAGCAGGTCATGGGCGTCGTCCTCGTCGACCGACAGGTCGGCGTTGCGGGTGACACGGAAGACGTGGTGCTCGGCCACGGCCATCGCCGGGAAGAGGCTGTCCAGGTGGGCGGCGATTACCTGTTCCACGGGAACCAGGCGCCGTCCGTCGGGGAGGGCGACGAACCGGGGCAGGAGGGGCGGCACCTTGACCCGGGCGATCCGCTGTTCATCGGTACCCGGGTCCACCACCCGGGCCACCAGGTTGAGGCAGAGATTCGAGATGTAGGGGAACGGGTGTCCGGGGTCGACGGCCAGCGGGGTCAGGATCGGGAAGATGGTCCGTTCGTAGACCTCGTCGAGGTAGAGACGGTCTGCCTCGCCCAGCCGGTGCCAGTCGACGAGCAGCAGCCCGGCAGCGGTCAGTGCCGGATGCACCTGATCGGCGAAGATCCGGCTCTGGCGGTCGAACAACGCCGTCACCCGCCCGGTGATGGCCCGGAGCTGCTCGCCGGGACTGCTCCCGTCGGGAGAACGGGCCCGGAGCCCCGCGGCGACCTGGTCCTCGAGCCCGGCCACCCGGACCTGGAAGAACTCGTCGAGCCCCTCGGTGAAGATCGCCAGGAACTTCACACGCTCGAGCAGGGGCTGGCGGTCGTCGGCGGCGAGGTCGAGAAGTCGCGAGGCGAACTCGAGCCACGAGAGCTCCCGGTTGGAGAACCGCTCCGGCGACGCCGCGAGCTCCGCGGTGAGCACCTCGCCCGACGGGCCCCCGGGGGCGGAAGCCCTCTCGGGCGGGTTCCGGCCGCCGGGAGGTCTGCGCACGGTCACCGCCACCGCTCCCGTGGCTACCGCCTCCGGCAGCACGGCGGGGCGCGGCTCGCCGACGGTCGGGGTGTCCCGAAGGCTCCCGTCGGGGGCCAGGGTCGGCTCGCTCATGGCTGTGGCGACCGGTGCAGGCTCGAACGGTCACGGCGGCTGGTCATCGTCGGCTCATCGTAACCGCGGGTCGGTGCGGCGGGCGGCCCGATTCCCCAGGCCGGCCGGGGTCGAGCGGGTCCGCAGCCGCCTGCCGGTCCGGCGAGGTCGACCACCGGTGGACTGCTCTTCGCAACATACACACGATGTACACACACTCGAAGAGGTATTCCACCGGGCGAGGTCGCCTACGCCGACACCGATCCGCCGGTCGACGTGACGATCGGAGCTCCGGCGAGCCGTCCGGGCCGCCCCACGGCTCCACCGCACGCCCGCCGGGCACCGGTAGGCTCGCCGCGGTGCCGTCGTTCTCCCTGCGTTCCCCTACGTCCAGCCGTGCGCGTCGCGGGGTCAAGGCGCGCCGACGGACCGAGTTGGGGCTCCTGATGGCCGCCGGCGTGATCATCGTGGCCACCTACGTCCTGATGATCCTCGGCAACACGTCCAAGGTCCCCTCGGACCTCGCCCCCCTGCTGATCACCATCCTCCTGCTCGGTGGCGTGGTCCACATCGCCAACCGCATCTTCGTACCCGACGCCAATGCGGTGGTCATGCCGATCGTCTTCCTCCTCAACGGCCTCGGCTACGTGATGATCACCCGAATCGACCTCGCCACCGGCAAGCACTACGCCCCACTGCAGGCGGCATGGACGGCGGGAGGCGTGGCCGCCTACGTGGTGACCCTGTTCGCGGTGCGTCGGTCCCGGGACCTCGACCGCTACCGCTACCTCCTCCTGGGCGTCGGAGTGATCCTCCTACTGCTCCCCCTCGTACCCGGGCTCGGTGCCGACATCGGTGGGGCCCGCTTGTGGATCGAGATCGGCTCGTTCGAATTCCAGCCGGTGGAATTGGCGAAGATCCTGCTCTGCATCTTCTTCGCCTCGTACTTCGCCGACAAGCGGGAGCTCCTCACCATCCCGACGGCCCGTGTGGGGAACCGCCTGGTGCTCGACCCCCGACCGCTGGTCCCGATCACCGTGGCCTGGGCCTTCGCCGTCGGGGTCATGAGCCTGGAGCACGACATCGGGTTCTCAGCCCTCCTGTTCACCCTGTTCATCGGGCTGCTGTGGGTCACCACCGGCCGCACCGGCTACCTGGTGCTCGGCCTGGTGATGTTCGCAGTCGGCGCCTACTTCTCCGGTAAGTATCTCGGCCAGACCCACGTCCGGGTCGAGGACTGGCTCGACCCGTGGAAGTACGCCAACAAGAGCGGCTACCAACTCGTACAGACCTGGTACGCGATGGGCAATGGAGGCATCGGGGGGACAGGACTCGGTCTCGGCACCCTCAGCTACACCCTCTTGGACACGTCCCGCACGGACTTCATCTTCGGTGTCATCAGTGAGGAGATGGGCCTGATGGGCTCGACGATGGTGGTCGTGGCCTTCCTGCTGTTGGCGGGGGCCGGGCTCCGGATCGCCCAGACGGCCCGGTCGGAGTTCGCCAAGCTGGTGGCCACCGGGCTCACCATCATCATCGGGTTCCAGGCCTTCTTCATCATCGGCGGGATCGTCCGTCTGCTGCCCCTCACCGGCATCACCCTGCCGTTCGTCTCCTACGGTGGGTCCGCCCTCATCGCCAACTACGTGCTGGTGGCCCTACTCATGCGTATCTCGGACGAGGGGTCGGCAGCAGTGGACGCCGCCGAACAGGCCCGGTACGACGAGGGACTCGAACGGCGACGCCGGCTCCTGACAGGGAGCTGACGGGTCAGTCGACCGCCCCGGGGGGTGCCACGTCCCCCGATCCCTCGAGCAGCCGGGCGTCGACCAGGATCGGGACCTGCACCGGCTGGTGGAGGGCCAGGGTCAGCGCGTCGCTCGGCCGGCACGAGTGCACCGACCGGCCACCGACGCCCCGCAGGTCGAGCTCCGCGAAGTGGACCGCGCCGGAGCGACCGACGATCCGCACAGCCACCAGGTCGATGTCGAACCGCTGGAGCACCCCGCTCATCAGCTCCTGGGTGAGCGGCCGGGGCGTGGGGATGCGCCGGAGGGCGTGGGAGAGAGCCACCGCATCCTGCATCCCGATGGCGAAGGTCAGCTGACGTCTCGGGGTCTCGATCTCGCGGAGGACCACCGACGGGTGCTGGCTGGGCAGGTCGAGGGTGACCGAGGACACGAGCACCATGCGGAAGTCGACCGGGTCGACCGGGTCGACCGGGTCGACCGGGTCGGGGTCGACCGGGGCGGGGACCAGCGGCGGGTCGGGGTCCGGGTCGGCACCGGCCATGGGGAGTACCGTCGCCGGTTCCGGATCGGGACCGGTCATCGGGTGCTCCGGTAGTGGACGCTGACGACGATGCCGACGGCGGCCATGAACCCGATCATGGCGGACCCCCCATAGGAGAGGAACGGGAGGGGGATGCCGGCGACCGGCATGATCCCCATGTTCATGCCGACGTTCTCGAAGACCGAGAACATGAGGAGGGCGAAGACGCCCGAGCACAGCAGGCGGCCGAACGCGTCCTTGGCAATCATGGCCACCCGCATGATCCGCCAGGCCACGATCCCGTAGAGGACGAGCAGGACACCGGCCCCGACGAAGCCGAGCTGCTCCCCCACCGCCGAGAAGATGAAGTCGGTCTGCTGCTCGGGGACGTAGGCCAGGTTGGTCTCGGCCCCCTTGAACAGGCCCTGGCCGAAGATGCCCCCGTGGGCGATGGCCGTCTTGGCCTCGTTCACGTTGTAGGTCACGTTCACGCTGGCGCTGTTCGGGGCGATGAAGCTGGTCAGTCGTTGGATCTGGTAGTGCTTCACCAGGCCCAGGTTGAGCGCCACCACCACCACGAGGGCCGCACCGATGATCAACAGGAGCAGGTAGCGCCCGGGCATACCGGCGACCGTCAGCATCACCAGCAGGATCACCGAGCAGACGATGGCCGTCCCGAGGTCGGGCTGCTTGATGATGAGCACGATCGGGACACCTGCCATCAGGACCATGCGGACCAGGTCGCGGAATTCGAGACCTTCGGGCCGTCGTGCGCAGTAGGTGGCGATGGCGATGATCAGCACCAACGTGGCGAACTCGGACGGCTGGAGCTGCTGGCCAGCGAGTGAGAACCAGCGCTGGGAACCGAGCGCGTGGGAGCCGATGGGCGAGAGCACGGCGAGCAGTGCCAGGACGATCCCCACGTACAGGATCGTCGACAGCTGCTCCCACTTCCGGTAGTCGAAGACCGACACCAGCACCAGCACGACCATGGCCAGGAGGAAGAACGCCAACTGGCGCTTCAGGTAGTACTTGGGGTCCTCGCCGGCCAGGGCCAGCTTTCCCTTGGTGGCCGAGTAGATCATGACCATGCCGATGAGGGCGATGACGATCGTCGTGACCAGCAGGATCGGATCGATCCGGGCGGACACGTGCCGTGAGCGCGTCACGAGTGTGTCGGTCGAATAGGTCACCAGGGAGCTCCGGACAGACAGGCTACCCGTCCCCTGGGACCCGCCCCCGGCGGCCGCGGGGGCCGTCGGCAGGGGTCGCGAGCGCCCTGTTCACCGACCGGCGTCCCCGTCGACACCGTCAGCCACCGCGTCCCACATGGCGTCCACCGGGGCGTCCATGCCTGTCCAACGCTCGATCTGGAGCGCAGCCTGGTGGACCAGCATCCCGAGACCATTGGCGGTCGTCGCCCCCCGTCCGGCCGCGGCCGCCAGCCACCGGGTGACCGGGGGGTGGTAGACGAGGTCGACCACCACCTGGCCGGGGCCGAGCAGGGCGGGGTCGACCGGCCAACCGGTGGGCCCGTCGTCGACGTCGGCCATCCCGGCCGGAGTGGCGTTCACCACCAGCTCGCACCCCGGGGCCTCCTCGGCCGCGCCCACCCGACCGGCCGGCCCGGCCAGACCTGCCGCGGCCTCCGCCCGTTCGGCGGTCCGGTTGACCACCACCACCTCGGCCGCCCCGGCGTCGCCGAGCGCGGCGATCACCGCCCGGGCCGCGCCGCCGGCGCCGACCACCATGCACCGGCGGCCCGCGGGTTCGAAGCGCCCCCCGCGCCGCAGGGCCGCCACCATGCCGGCGCCGTCGGTGTTGTCGCCGACCCAGATACCGCCGTCGTCGGAGACGCAATTGACGACTCCCAGACGTTCGGCGGGCGGCGTCAGGACGTCCACCACACCGGCGACCTCCTCCTTGTGGGGCATGGTCACCGACAGGCCCCGGATGCCGAGCTCGCGGGCCCCCGACAGGGCGGACCCGGCCCGGCCCGGCCGCACCGGGAACCCGACGGAGACCCAGTCCACACCCAGATGGGCGAAGGCGGTGTTGTGGAGCAACGGCGACAGCGAGTGCGCGACGGGGAACCCCATCACCCCGACCACGTGGGTCGAGGCGGATAGACCCGTCCCGGCCACCACCCGGTCACCCGGGCCACCGTCGTCACCGGTCGCCGTGCGAGGACCCTCGGAACTCATGGTCGCAGTCTCCCCCGTTCAGCCCACGCCGCGCTGGCTGGCCAGAGCCTCGTTGGCCAGCTGGCCGGCATACGTGTCCGAAAACGCCTCGGTCCCGTCCTTCTGCACCACCACGAAGTAGAGCCAGGCGCCTGTGGGTGGATGCAGGGCGGCGACGAGAGCCTGTTCCGACGGGAAGCAGGTGGGCGTCGGGGGTAGGCCCTTGTTCAGGTACGTGTTGTACGGGGACTGCAGCCGGAGGTCGGCCGGGGTCACCATCCCCCCGTCCTGGCCGAGTGCGTACAGCACGGTCGAATTCATCTGGAGCGGCATCGACTGCGCCAGCCGGTTGTAGACCACCCGGGCGACCGGTCCCATGTTGGACTCCAGCACACCCTCCTTCTCCACGATCGCCGCCGTGGTGATCACCTGGTAGGGCGTGTAGCCGAGGGCCGCGGATCCGGCGGCCAGGCCGATGCGGGCGGCCTGGGCGTCGAACCGGTCCACCATGTCGTCGAGCAACTGCCGGTCGGTCTCGCCCGGAACGACGATGTAGGTCCCGGTGGCGAGGAGCCCCTCCAGGCTGGTCGTCCCCGCGGGCTGCCAGGGCGACCGCACGGCGCCGCTGGTGGCGGTGCGTTCGAACGACGAGGCGTCGTGTCCGGGGAGCTGGCCCACCCGATCGGCGAGTTCAGCCACCGTGAAGCCCGGGGGGACCACCAGCGGGAACACGTCAGGGCCCCCGGCCAGGACCGACCGGACCTCGCCGAACGACGAATTGGCCCGGAACGCGTAGCTCCCCGGCTCCAGTCCCGGGAGGCTGTTGAACCAGGACCAGACCCGGAAGGCGAACGAGCTGGACACCACTCCCCGGTCGGCCAGTAGCGAGCCGGCGGTGTCGACGCCCGCACCGGCCGGCACGGTGACGATCACCTGGGCGCCCTGCGGACCCGACGGGTCGGCCTCACTCCGCACCCACAGGTAGCCACCGACCACGACGACGACGGCCACGGCGACGACGGCCAGGACCACCGCCCGCCACGGGCCCCGACGGGACCCGGCATGGGGTGCGGGGACCGGATCCTGATGCGGGCCGCCGGCTCCGGCGCCGGGGTCGTCGGCGTCGATCGGACCGGTCACCGTTCCCCCCGCCGTCCGTCCAACCATGCCGTCAACATGACGGCGGCTGCCGTCTGGTCGACCACGGCCCGCTGGTTGCGGCCCTTGGTCCCTCCGGCCGTCAGCGCCTGATGGGCGCTCACCGTGGTCATCCGTTCGTCGAAGAGCTCCACCCGGATCCCGTGATCGTCCAACAGCCCGGCGAGGGCCTCGGCCTCGGCCTCGGCCGCCATCGCCGCCGGGCCCCGGGTCCCGTCGAGGGAGAGGGGATGCCCGACGACCACCACCACGGCGCCCTCCTCGATCACCAGGTCGACCAGGGCGCGGCGGTCGCGGTCCCGGTCGCCGGTGCGGACCAGGGTGCCCCTGGGCATGGCCAGGGTGCCGGCCGAGTCGCTCACGGCGATCCCGATCCGCCTGGCGCCCAGATCGACGCCGACCGCCCGACCCGGACGGTCCGCTCCGGCATCAGTCACCGCGGTCGGTGCGGGCGCCGGCGTTCGGGCCCCGGCACTCAGGCACCGGCGGTCAGTCGGCGTGCCTCGTCGAGTGCCCGGTCGATGCCGGACGGGTCCTTGCCACCGGCCACGGCCACTTCGGGAGATCCGCCGCCGCCGCCGCCGAGCAACGGGGCGATCTGCTTGACCAGGTCACCGGCGTGGAGCTGGCCGCCCTGGTCACCGTGGGTCCCCTTCCGGTCGGCCGCGACGGCGACCGATGCCTTCGTCCCGTCCGGACTCCCACCGAGGACCACCGCACGCAGCTGGCCCTGGGACCGGACCGCCTGGGCCAGGTCGCGCAGCTGGTCGGGGGCGAGACCGTCACGTCGGGCCACGACGGTGCCGTGCACGGCATCGGCGACCAGGGTGGACGCCTCGGCACGCAGCTCGCGTTCCTGGGCCCGCTCGAGGGCTTTTTCCGCGGCGCGCTGACGTTCGAGCAGGCGCTCGATGGCGTCGCCGATGTGCTCGGGATCGGTCCGCAGCAGTGCTGCGGCCCCGTCGACCAGGTGCTCCCGTTCGGCCAGACGGTCGAGGGCACCGGTACCGGTGACCGCCTCGATGCGACGGGTGTTCGATCCGATGGACGCCTCCGCCACGATGGTGATCGGGCCGATCATGCCCAGGGCGGCGACGTGGGTACCGCCACACAGTTCCACCGAATGGGGCCCGGCCCGGATGACCCGGACCTGCTCGCCGTACTTGTCGCCGAAGAAGGCCAGGGCACCCATGGCCTCGGCCTCCTGCTTCGTCGTCTCCACCACCGTCACCGCCGCGTCGCCGAGCACGTCGGCGTTGGCCATGGCCGTGACGGCGGCCAGCTCCTCGGGCACCATGGCGGCGTGGTGGCTGAAGTCGAAACGCAGCCGGTCGGGTGCGACCAGCGACCCCTGCTGTCGTACCTGGTCGCCGAGGACGGCGCGCAGCGCGGCGTGGAGCAGATGGGTCCCGGTGTGGTTGCGCCGCAGCGCGTCGCGCCGGGGTCCGTCGATGGCGGCCAGCGCGTCCTGCCCGGCGAAGATCTCGCCGGTCACCGTGGCGCGGTGGGAGGTGAGTCCGGGTAGCGCCGAAACCGTGTCGTGCACGAGTGCGGTGCCCGTCTCGGTCACGATGGTCCCGATGTCGCCCATCTGCCCGCCACCCTCGGCGTAGAACGGGGTGCGGTCGAGGAAGATCTCGACCCGGCCGGCGTGGTCGGGGTCGTTGTCGGTCAGGACGGCGACGACCCGGGCGGGCGCCGAGTAGTTCTCCGGGGACTGGCCGACGAACAGCGTGCGCCCCTCGACGTCGAGCACCGACCGGTACGCCTCGTCACCGGCCGTCGTGCGTCCCGACCGGGCGGCGGCCCGGGCCAGCGTGCGCTGGCGGTCCATGGCCGCCTCGAAGCCCTCGAGGTCGACCTTGGACCCGAACTCCTCGGCGATCTCCACCGTGAGCTCCACCGGGAACCCGTAGGTGTCGTGGAGCCGGAACGCCACGTCGCCGGGCACCGTCACCTCGCCCGAGGACAGCACCTCGTCGAGGATGGCCGAGCCGGTGGCCAGGGTCCGCAGGAAGCCGTCCTCCTCGCGGGCCACCACGTCGGCGACCAGGCGGTGCTGCTCGGCCAGACCGGGGTGGGCGCTTCCCAGCATCCCGATGGCCGTGTCGACCAGGCGTTCGGTGCACGGGACGGTGACACCCAGCTGGCGGGCCCGACGCACGGCGCGCCGGATGATGCGCCGGAGCACGTAGCCCCGTCCCTCGTTCGACGGGAGCACACCGTCGGCGACCAGCATCGCCATGGCCCGCCCGTGGTCGGCCATGATCCGCAGGGCCACGTCGGACCGTTCGTCGTCGCCGTAGGTGTGTCCGGTGATGGACTGTGCCGTGTCGAGCACGGGGCGGAACAGGTCGGTGTCGTACAGGGAGTCGACACCCTGGATCACCGGCAGGATGCGCTCGAGGCCCGCGCCGGTGTCGATGCTCGGCCGGGGCAGGGGCTCGGTGGAACCGTCCGCACCCCGGTTGTACTGCATGAAGACCAGGTTCCAGATCTCGACGAAGCGCTCGGAGCCCCCGAATGCCGGTCCGCCGTCCTCCCCGTAGGCCGCCCCCTTGTCGATGAAGATCTCGGAGCTGGGCCCGCACGGACCGGTGTCGCCCATCTTCCAGAAGTTGTCGTCGCCCAGGCGCTGGATCCGGTCGGGGGACACGCCCACCGCGTCCCGCCAGATGGCTTCGGCATCGTCGTCGGTCTCGTAGACGGTGACCCACAGACGGTCCCCGTCGATGCCGAGGACCTCGGTCACCAGCTCCCATGCGAAGGGGATGGCGTCGGACTTGAAGTAGTCCCCGAAGCTGAAGTTGCCGAGCATCTCGAAGAACGTGCAGTGGCGCAGCGTCGAGCCGACGATGTCGATGTCGACGGTGCGGAAGCACTTCTGCACCGAGGTGGCCCGAGGCCACGGAGGGACCTCGTCACCCAGGAAGAACGGCTTGAACGGCACCATCCCGGCGATGGTGAACAGGACCGAGGGGTCGTGGGGGATCAGGCTGGCCGACGCGACCGCGGCGTGGCCCCGCTCGACGAAGTAGCGGATGAAGGCATCTCGGAGGTGGTCGGCGTCGGGCGCCGTGCCGGGGGTCACGACCCGAAATCCTAGTTGCCCAGGTGGGAAGGGGATTTCCGGGCCCGTCGCCGTCGTGTCCGGCTTCCATGGGTCGCCTCCGGCCCGGGCTCCGCCGTGAATTCCTCGGTGTCGCTGGCGGTCGGGACCCCGGAGCCGGGTCCCCCCGGGGACAGGTCGCCGTCCGGCGTGGCCAGCCCCGCCCAGATCTCCACCTCGCGGCGGCGCATCTCGTTGCGCCCGGCGGCCACCGCATCGCGGACCCGTCCGCCGGTGCTGAGGGCCGCCTGACGGGCCGTGCGGCCGACTTCGGTGACCAGTGCCTCGGGGGCGAGGCGCGCCGCCGCCGCCTCCATGGTGCGCCGGAGCTTCCGCTCGGCATACAGGGTGGATGCAGCACCGGCCACGGCACCGGTGACCAGCCAGACGGCACGGCGGGCCACGGCTAGCGACTCCGGTCCCGGACGACCGGGGTCGTCCTGGTCGACTCCGGCCCACTGCCCGCGAGCCGGCGCAGGCCGCTCGACGCCCCGGCCCGCACGGCGAGCACCTTCACGACGGGGTTGGCGAACGCCCGGTACGCCAGCCGGGACGCCGAGTCGACCGTGGCGTGGACGGACTCGGTCGAGTCGAGGACGGCACCGACCCGCTCCATCTCGGTGGCGGCCTGGTCGACCACACGGTGGGCGTCGGCCACCAGGGGGACGGTCTGGCGACGCAGTTCGTCGGCCATGATCCTCATCCGGGCCACTTCGCGCCGCAGCGAGCCGATGGCCACGAGCAGTCCGGCGACGGCGAGTGCGCAGGCGACGCTGGCCACCAGGACGGCGATCTCTCCAGTGGTCATGATCGGGTCAGTGTAGATCGCCCGGCCGTCGAGGAGGCGAGCCCGACCCGGTTCTCCTACGTCGGGGCCATCTCGACCATCGGCTCGTTGAGGGCGTCGCCGCCGGTCGAGCCGTAGAACGGCGCCGTCCCGAAGGCGAAGATCCCGCCGTCGGAGGCGACCAGCCAGTAGCCCCTGCCGTCGGGGGTCGGTGCCATGCCCACGATCGGCTGGTTGAGGATCAGGCCTCCGGTGGAGCCGTAGAAGCCGGCGTCGCCGAAGGCGAAGATCCCGCCGTCGGAGGCGACCAGCCAGTAGCCCCTGCCGTCGGGGGTCGGTGCCATGCCCACGATCGGCTTGTTGAGCACCAGGCCTCCGGTGGAGCCGTAGAAGCCGGCGTCGCCGAAGGCGAAGATCCCGCCGTCGCTGGCGACCAGCCAGTAGCCCGCGCCGTCGGGGGTCCGTGCCATCCCGACGATCGGCCTGTTGAGGGTCAGCGCACCGGTGGAGCCGTAGAAGCCGGCGTCGCCGAAGGCGAACACACCGCCGTCCGACGCGACCAGCCAGTAGCCCGAGTCGTCCGGGGTGGCCGCCATACCGACGATCGGCTGATTGAGGTTCGTCCCACCGGTGGAACCGTAGAAGCCGGCATGACCGAAGGCGAAGATCCCGCCGTCGGAGGCGACCAGCCAGTAGCCGGGCAGCACGTAGGTGTACCGGTCCCCGGGAACGATCGGACTCGACCCCGAGCGGGCACTGACCACCACGTCCACGGTGGCACCCTGGGACGGCCCCGGCGGGACGATGGCGACGATGGAGGTCGGCGACACCACCCGGGACACGGCCGTCACGCCCCCGAAGGTCACCGACGATCCGGCCAGGAATCCCGATCCGGAGATGGTGACCGACTGCCCGCCCGCCACCGGTCCCCGATCGGCGACGACGGAAGCCACCTCGGGCGCGAGGTAGGAGAAGGTCGACGCGGCCACCGATGGGCTGGTTCCGGCCGCGACCCCCGTCGTCGCCACCGTCACCGCCACACGCCGTGCCGTGCCGGCGTCGGGGGCGATCACGGTGATCGACGTGGGGGTGGGCGTCCCCACCACAGTGGCCCGGACGCCCCCGAATCGCACAACGGGCGTCCCGGTCCCGAAGCCCGACCCCGAGATGACCACCGTCGTACCCCCGACGGCCCACCCTGACGACGGGTCAAGCCCGGTGACCGTGGGGCATCCGGCCGCGGACCCCGACAGCAACCCGAGCAGGGAAGCGGCCCGCGGGCTCCCCCACCCCGTCGCCAGGTCGTAGCCGGCGACCGCCGGGTAGGTGCTCGCGTCGCCGAACAGGTCGTTGTTCCCCTCGGTGATGTCGTTGAAGTCGCTCGAGGCGCCGCTGGCGTAGATCGTCGGATCGAGGAAGCCGGCCGGTGCGGCACACCCCTGGTCGGTATCGGCGATCAGGGCGGCCCACATCGGGGCGGCCATGCTCGTTCCCCCGTCGGGCCACCACCTGCCTCCGAAGTAGATCCAGTCGCCAGAATTGGGATCGGCCGACGAGGCGACATCGGGGACCTCCCGGCACTGCTCGGCCGAGTCGGACCCACACTGATAGCTGGTGGCCGCCGACCTCGCCGCCGGCACCTGCTGCCAGGACGGGGCCTCGAACGTCATCGAGTTCCCCCCACCTCCCGCCCCACCTCCGGGCTGCGAACTGTCGTTCCACACGGACTCGGTCGGGTGGTCCGGTGCCACCGCGGTGAGCGATGTCCCCCCGACCCCGGTCATGTCGGGCTGGGCCGCCGGGTCGTCGACCGCCAATTCATTCATCCCCGCCACCTGGTCGGCGCAGTCGGACGAACCGGAGTCGCCGGCCGCGGCGAAGAAGGACTGTCCCTGGGTGACCGCCAGGGCGAACACCGTCTCCTCCGCCTCCTGTCCGTCCGCCCCCATCGCCGGCTCGCACTCGCCCCAGCTGGTGGTCAGCACCTTGGCCGTGTCGTCGTCGACCATGGCGTCGTAGGTGTCGAGCGGGCCCGTCCCGCTGTCGTTCGGCCCGGTGTAGACCACGATCGACGATCCCGGAGCCAGGCCGGCGACGACCTCGATGTCGAGGACCGCCTCGCCGCTCGGCACGGCCGCGCCGGCACCGCCGTCCACCTTCACCTCCGTCACCGGCGCGTCGATCCCGTAGCACGCCTGGTAGGTGGCGACATCCGACGCCGAGTACTGCTCGAGCTCGTAGATGCCCACCGTCTGTCCGGCGCCCACCCGGCCGGCGTCGTACAGCGAGGTCAGCCCGTAGGTGGCGGCCAGCTGGTTGGCCGTCCATCCCGGAAAGCCCTCCCCCTGGAGGTCGGTCACCGTCGAGCACGTCTGGGGCCCGTACGGGGACTGCGCCGGCGTGGCGACCTGCGGGGCGCCGGCGACCGGCCGGACCGGATTGGCCACCACCAGGTGCGGCGTCTCGGTGGCCAGGGTGGAGAGTCCCACCACCCCCTGGAGCGAGGAGGCGAGCGCCGCCGGGACCGTCGGGTTCCGGGTGCCGAGTCGGGCCACCCGGCCGTCGACCAGTCGGGTCTGGACCAGCGGGACGGCGAAGGCCGATTCGAGCTGTCCGGCGGTCCCGCTCGCCTTGACCAGCAGTCCGTCGGGCGAGGTGGCGCCGACCCGGAGCCCGACCGAGGTCAGCCAGTGCCTGGTGGCCCGGAGTGTGGCCGCAGTCGGGCCGAACGCGGCGGCCAGGCGCCCGGCCGGCAGGTAGTGACGGAACAGCGGGTTCCCCGGGGTGGACACCGCCCGGGCGAACGCGTTCAACGTCGTCGGATCGCGGGGACGCAGCGCCACGTCGACGGTGATCGGCGTCGAGTTCGCTGTCGGGCCGAGCACGGTGGCCCCGTGGGGCACGGCGACGCTGTTGCCGACCAGGGGGACCATGGCACCTGCGGCCGGAGTCGGGGCGGCCGTGCCGGTCGCCGCGGTCGCCACCCCCGATGTGGCCACCATCAGCACCGTCACGACCGTCACGACCGTCACGACCGTCACGAGTGAGACGAGGGATACGAGCGGCGCGGGCACCACCGACCCCGCGACGATGCGCTTCCCGCCCCGGGGCGGGCAGGCGGATCTCCCTGTCATCGGCCCAGTCTGGCCCACGGCGTGGCCCGGTCGACGTCACCGGGCCCGGTCACGCCCGGTCGTCGTCCCCGGAGTCCCCGTCCCCGACCTCGGCGGTCGCGTCGGCGCGCCACTGGCGGAGCCGCTCGGCCACCACAGCCTCGTGACCCCGGTCGCTCGGTTCGTAGTAGCGGTTCTCCGACACCTCGGCCGGTCGGTACTCCTGAGCCACGAAGGCGCCCGGGTGGTCGTGGGGATACTGGTAGCCCTCGCCGTGCCCGATGGCGGCCGCACTCCGGTAGTGGGCGTCACGGAGGTGGCTCGGCACGTCCCCCCGGGGGGCGTCGCGCACGTCGCGCCGGGCCCGCCCGAGGGCCACCGTGACCCGGTTGGACTTCGGGGCACACGCCAGGTGCACCACGGCCTGGGCCAGGTTCAACTGGGCCTCGGGAAGGCCGACGAACTCGACGGCACGTGCCGCGGCGTCGGCCACCACCAGGGACAGCGGATCGGCTTCGCCGACGTCCTCGCTGGCCAGGATGACCAGGCGCCGGGCGATGAACCGTGCGTCCTCGCCCGACTCGAGCATCCGGGCCAGCCAGTAGAGGCCGGCGTCGGGATCCGAACCCCGGATCGACTTGATCAGGGCACTGGCCTGGTCGTAGTGGGCGTCCTCGCCGTAGTGCTGGAGCCGGGTGTGCCGGGCCCGTTCCACGTCCGCAAGGGTGATCGGGCGGTCGCCGGCCAGGGCCAGGGCCACCTCGAGGGTGGTGAGGACGGCCCGGGCATCGCCGTCGGCCAGGCCGACCAGTGCCCGCACCGCGTC
>JBEKCS010000006.1:0-78774 GCA_050014755.1 Acidimicrobiales bacterium | reverse complement strand
ATCTCGGCCACCTTGGGCCCCGACAGGGTGCCCTGGCGGAGGGCCTCTTCGGTCGAGGGCAGCTGGGCCACCCGCTGTCCGGTCTCGAGCGTCCGGCGGGCCTGGCCGGCCGAGACCCCCTCCAGAGCGGCGAGCAGACTCACCGGGGACCGGTGGCCCTCGGCCTCCCAGTGGCCCGAGGTGGCGATCCGGGGGGCGAGCAGGGTCTTGCCCGCCACCACCAGGCGCTCGAGGAGGGCGAAGTCGCCATAGAGGGCACAGGCATCGGCCCCGACCAGCAGCCCGGGGTCGAGATCGGCCACCAACGAGCCCAGGGCAGCGGCCAGCGCGGACATCCGGGCCGACAGGCCAGGGCAGGACCCACCGGGAGCGACAGCCGGGGTGGCACCGGGAGCCGAACCGGAGGAGTTGGCCGGCGTGGCACCGGGAGCGACAGCGTCGGGGAGGGAGTCGGAGAGGGTGGCGAGCGCCATGGGGCCATCGTCGCCGACGGGTGTATCAGGGGGGTGGGGAGGGGCCTTGCGATACCTGGCGGTGTCGGTACCGCAGATCAGCCCTGCAATTCCTCCAGCACCTTGGCAGCGTGACCGTCGGCCTTCACGTGGTACCAGGGTCGGGCGATCGTGCCGTCGGCCGCGATGAGGAAGGTCGAGCGGATCACACCGATCGTCTTCTTGCCGTACATGGTCTTCTCGCCCCACGCCCCGAAGGCCTCGCCCACGGCGTGGTCGGCGTCGGTCAGGAGGGCGAACTTCAGGCCGTACTTCTCCCGGAACTTGCGGTGCTTCTCGGCGGAGTCAGCCGAGATGCCGAGGACGGGTACCTTGGCCTTCTTGAAGGTGGCCAGGTTGTCGTTGAACTGGCACGCCTCCTTGGTGCAGCCGGGCGTGTCGTCCTTCGGATAGAAGTAGACCACGACCTGCTGACCGGCGAAGTCGTCGAGGGACACCGGCTTGCCGTCCTGGTCGGGGAGGGTGAAGTTCGGAGCCTTGTCTCCTGCGGCGAGCTTTCCCATGGTGGATCCTTTCGATGAGTTGACTGCATGGGCCCTGCCGCCTGAGCGGCCCGGCCCATGCGGCCCGCCGTCGGGGCCGCTTGAATGGTCGGTAGCCCCCACGATGGCACACTCCCGATTCCATCGGGGGTGGTCCCGTGGGAGACTCAGACAGCGATCCGTTCGAAAGGACGACCCCCATGAGCGACCCGACCACACCTTCCGACAGCCCGACCACGGCCGCCGTGCCGGCGCACAACCGCTCCAAGGTCTACGTGAGCGGCGCGAACGGGGTCCGGGTCCCCTTCCTCGAGGTCGCCCTCTCCGACTCACCGGCCCGAAACGGGGCGAGTCCCAACCCTCCGATCCGTCTGTACGACACTTCCGGACCCGGATCGGTCCCGACGGTCGGCCTGCCCGCCCTCCGCCGCCCGTGGATCACTTCGCGGAGCGATGTCGAGGAGTACGAGGGCCGACCGGTCAACCGCCGGGACGACGGGCGAGCCGCGGTGCGCCGCGACGGAGAGGCGCCGGCGGCATTTCCGGTGGACGGGCGGAGTCCACTTCGCTCGACCGGCACTCCGGTCACCCAGCTCCACTACGCGCGCAACGGGGAGATCACCCCGGAGATGGAGTTCGTTGCCGTCCGCGAGGGGGTGCCGGCCGAGCTGGTCCGGGACGAGATCGCCGCCGGGCGGGCCATCCTCCCGGCCAATGTGAACCATCCTGAATCCGAGCCGATGATCATCGGCTCGAGGTTCCTGGTGAAGGTCAACGCCAACATCGGGAACTCGGCTGTCACCTCGTCGATCGAGGAGGAAGTCCAGAAGCTGACGTGGGCTACCCGGTGGGGTGCCGACACGGTCATGGACCTATCGACCGGACCGGACATCCACACCACCCGCGAGTGGATCCTTCGGAACTCGCCGGTGCCGATCGGGACCGTGCCCATCTACCAGGCTCTCGAGAAGGTGGATGGCGCTCCTGAGGAGCTGACCTGGGACCTCTATCGAGACACGCTCATCGAGCAGGCTGAACAGGGGGTGGACTACTTCACCATCCATGCCGGCGTGCTCCTCCGCTATGTGCCGATGACGGCCAAGCGGACGACCGGCATTGTCAGCCGGGGCGGGTCGATCATGGCGGCCTGGTGCCTTGCCCACCACACCGAGAATTTCCTCTACACCCGGTTCGAAGAGATCTGCGAGATCATGGCCGCTTACGACGTGGCCTTCTCGCTGGGCGACGGGCTGCGTCCGGGGTCGATTGCCGACGCCAACGATGAGGCCCAATTCGCGGAGCTGTCGACTCTCGGCGAGCTGACCGAGATCGCTTGGCGACACGACGTCCAGGTGATGATCGAGGGCCCAGGCCACGTTCCGCTCCACAAGATCGTGGAGAACGTCACCCTCCAGAAGGAGGTGTGCCACGAGGCGCCCTTCTACACGCTCGGGCCGCTGACGGTCGATGTGGCTCCAGGCTACGACCACATCACTTCGGCGATCGGGGCCGCGGTCATCGGCATGGCCGGAACCGCCATGCTCTGCTACGTCACCCCGAAGGAGCATCTCGGCCTGCCCAACCTCGAGGACGTCAAGCAGGGGATGATCGCCTACAAGATCGCCGCCCACGCCGCCGACCTGGCCAAGGGCCATCCCGGTGCTCAGAACTGGGACGATGCCTTGTCCAAGGCACGGTTCGAATTCCGGTGGGAGGACCAGTTCAACCTGGCCATGGACCCCGACACGGCCCGCTCGTACCACGATGAGACCCTGCCGGCGGCCCCGGCCAAGACTGCGCACTTCTGCTCGATGTGCGGCCCCAAATTCTGTTCGATGCGGATCAGCCAGGACGTGCGGGACTACGCCGAGCAGAAGGGCATGGACCTCGCCACGGCGGTGGAGATCGGCCTCAAGGAGAAGTCGGCGGAGTTCCGCGAGTCGGGCGCCGAGGTCTACCGGGAGCCCTCGGCTACCTGATCGGGCCTACGTAGCCGTCCCGGGGAGCGCCTCTTCGACGCCGGTCGGGACCATTGACCTGGTCACAGAGGGGTTTCCCGGTACACTGGGGTTCGTGGTCGGGCGAGTGCCCGCCACCGGGGTCTTCCTCATCCTGTTCTTCAGGCCTTCTACATCGGCCCGGACAATGGCCCGAGGCGGGCCCGCACGCGACCGTGACTCGCACGGCGCTGACGGTCGGCTCCGGCCGTCGCTGAACGATGAGAGAGAGCTTCTGAACCCCATGACCACCCTCACCGATCCCACGGATCGTGCCGTGGACGATGTCCCCGAGGTACCGCCGTCCTTCGCCGAACTCGGTGTCGACCCGGCCATCGTCGCCGCACTCGAGGAACAGGGCATCCATGCCCCCTTCGCCATCCAGGCCATGACCGTCGTCGACGCCCTGGCCGGCCTCGACGTGTGTGGCAAGGCCAAGACCGGCTCGGGCAAGACCCTTGCCTTCGGTGTGCCGTTGCTGCAGCGCACCATGGCCGCACCGGCCACCGAGCCGGGCCGCCCCCGTGCCCTGGTGCTCGTACCCACCCGAGAGCTCGCCGTCCAGGTGAGCGAGGTATTCGAGCCCCTGGCCCAGGCGGCCGGGGTCCGGATCGTCGCCGTCTACGGCGGTGCCGACATCGAGCGCCAGATCAAGAAGCTGCGCCGCGGCATCGACGTCATCATCGCCACCCCGGGACGGCTCATCGACCTCGGCGACCGGGGCGAGCTGTCCGTCGCCGACGTCGAGACCCTGGTTCTGGACGAGGCGGACCGCATGGCCGACATGGGCTTCATGCCCCAGGTCGAGTGGGTGCTCCGTCGCCTCGAGCGCGAGCACCAGACCCTGTTGTTCTCGGCCACGCTCGACGGAGCCGTCGACCGACTGGTCAGCCGCTACATGAACGACCCGGTCCTCCACGAAGTGGCGTCGCCGTCCACCACGGTGGAGGAGATGGAACACCGGTTCATCGAGGTCCACCAGATGGACCGGGTGAAGGTGTGCGCCGCCATCTGCCGCAGTGCCGACAAGGCCCTCGTCTTCGTGCGCACCAAGCACGGTGCCGACCGTCTGGTCGAGCAGCTGGGCAAGGAGGGCGTCAAGGCCGGAGCCATCCACGGCGACCTACGCCAGGCCAACCGGGAGCGGACGCTCAAGGACTTTACCGAGGGCAAGCTCCACGTGCTGGTGGCGACCGACGTGGCCGCCCGCGGGCTCCACATCGACGCCGTGGACATCGTCGTCCACTTTGACCCGCCGGAAGACCACAAGGCCTACCTCCACCGATCGGGACGGACCGCCCGTGCCGGCTCGGCCGGACTGGTCGTCTCGCTCGTCCAATGGAACCAGGTCCTCGAGATCGAGCGCATCCAGACCCGGATCGGTATCCGCATGCCGATCGTCGAGATGTTCTCCAACGATTCCCGCCTGGCCGACCTGGCGGCGTGGACGCCCGAGAAGTCCTGAAGCGCTGACCGCGACCTATGCGGCGGCCGTGACCGGCGTCGACCCGTGTCCGTCCGCGACGGCGACGAGGAGCAACCGTGCCCGAGAGTGCTGAACCCATGACCGTCGAGGACGGCTCCGACGACGTCGAGCGCATCCTGGTGGTGACCGCCCACCCCGACGACGTGGACTTCGGTGCCGCCGGATCGGTGGCGGTCTGGACCGGCCGCGGGATCGAGGTCTCCTACTGCATCGCCACGGACGGTGACGCCGGAGGATCGGACCACTCGATCAGTCGGGCGGAGATGGCCGCCATCCGCCGGGAGGAGCAGCTGACGGCCGCCCGGGCCGTGGGGGTCAGCGATGTGACCTTTCTCGGGTTTCCCGATGGGCGGGTCACCGCGAGCCTCGAGCTCCGGGCCGCAATCACCCGGGCCATCCGAATCATCCGGCCCGACCGCGTCGTCACCCAGTCGCCCGAGCGGAATTGGTCCCGCATCTACGCAAGCCATCCCGACCACCTGGCGACGGGAGAAGCTGCGGCATGCGCCGTCTACCCCGATGCCCGCAACCCCTTCGCCTTCCCCGAACTCCTGGAGGAGGGCCTCGAGGCCCATTCCGTTCCCGAGCTGTGGATCATGGCGACCGAGCGTGCCAACCGTGCCGTCGATGCCACGGACGTCTACGAGCAGAAGTTGGCCGCATTGCGGTCCCATGTCAGCCAGGTGGGAGACGGCGCGCACCTCGACGGGCTGCTTCGGGGTTGGATGAGCGGCACCGCGCTGGCCGCCGGGCTCCCCGAGGGCCGGCTGGCCGAGGCCTTCCACGTGGTGAACACGGCCTAGTGGCCCGGACGTCCCGACCGGCGGACGGCGGCCCATGGGTTGCCCTCCAGCACGTCCCCTACGAGGGGCTCGGGACGATCTCCCATGTGCTGGCCGACGGCGGCGTGGCCATCATGAGCGTTCGGCTCGACGAGGGCGAGCCGGTTCCGGCTGCGGACGACGTGGGAGGTCTGGTCGTCCTGGGTGGGCCCATGGGTGTCCACGACGGGGGTGTGTACCCCTGGCTCGCCGCTGAGCGGGACCTGATCGGCGAGGCGGTTGACAGAGGGCTGCCGGTGCTGGGGGTCTGCCTGGGCGCCCAACAGCTGGCGGCAGCGCTCGGCGCCGAAATAACCACCGGACCGACCGCGGAGATCGGAGTCGGTGATGTCGAGCTGACGGCACAGGGTCGGCGTGACCCGGTGCTCGGTCCCGAATACAACGGCCTCTCGGGCACCTCGGTCCCGTGCGTCCATTGGCACCGCGACACGTTCTCCCTCCCGGATGGGGCCGTCCATCTGGCCGCCACCCGACGCTTCCCGAATCAGGCCTTCCGGGTCGGAGACCGCGTCTACGGCCTCCAATTCCATGTCGAGGTCGACAACGCTCTGGCCGAGACGTGGCGCCCGCTGCTCCATGACGGGGTCACGTTGCCCGCGGCCGATGTGGCCAGGATCGAAACGGTGGGACGCCGCATCCTGCAGCGGTTCGTGGGCGTCGCCCTCCACGAGGTCGGGAGCCGGAAGTGACCGACGCCTCGGAGGCACTACCGACCGACGCCGAACCGGACGACGACGAAGACGGGGGTGTGGTCAAGCCGACTCTGCGTGGCGTCCTCCACGAGATCGCTTTCTTCGTGTCGTTGGTGTCGGGGACGGCACTGGTGTGGGCCGCGCCTACCACGTCGTCGAAGCTGATCTGCCTGGTCTACGCCTGCGCGATCTCGTTGCTGTTCGGAGTCAGTGCTCTCTTCCACCGCCACACCTGGGGCCCGGTGGGGCGTCGGAGGATGCGCCGGGCCGACCACTCCACGATCTTCATCGCCATCGCCGGCTCCTACACGGCGGTCGCCGGCATCGCGTTGAGCGGATGGGCACGGACCACGGTCCTGATCATCGTGTGGGGTGGGGCGGTCGTCGGCATCACCCTTCGCCAGGTGTGGCTCGACGCCCCCAAGTGGGTCATCGCCCTGCCGTACGTGGTGGTGGGCTGGGCGGCCGTCGCCGTCCTGCCGCAGCTGTACCGTGCGCTCGGGCCCACCGGATTCGTCCTCCTCCTGCTCGGTGGGCTGGCCTACTCGGCCGGTGCCGTCGTCTACGCGGTCAAGAGACCCAACCCGGTACCGGGGGTGTTCGGCTACCACGAGGTGTTCCATGCCTGCACCATCGTCGGCGCGGTCTTCCACTTCATCGTCATCGCGTGGTTCGTGCTGCCACTGGCCACCTGACGCCCGGGCCCCGATCGGGGCCCGAAGCTGGCGCAGTGATTGGTCGTGCACCGGCATCCATGAGACTCTGGGACCATGACCGATCGCACGCAGCTGGTCGTTTGCGAAGGTGACGAGACGGGTCAGGAGCTGCTGGACGAGGCGCTCCGTGTGCTCGACCCCTCTGTCGTCGGCATCCCGCTCGACCTCATCCGATTCGACCTATCGCTGGAGAACCGCCGACGCACCGCCAACGCGGTGGTGTCGGAGGCGGCCGAAGCCATGGTGGAGGTGGGTCTCGGGCTGAAGGCCGCCACCATCACGCCGCCCGAGACCGGCGACGTCGGGTCGCCGAACCGCATCCTGCGCGAGGGCGTGGGCGGCTCGGTCATCGTGCGTACCGGCCGCCGCATCCCCGGCGTGGTTCCCCTCGCCCCGGTCGTTCACCCCATCGTCGTCGTCCGGATGGCGGTGGGTGACGCCTACGGTGCCGAGGAGGGCAGGAGCGGCACGGTGGGAGGGAACGACGAACAGGCGTGGCGGACCGAGCGCATCGACCGGTCGGTGTGCCGGTCGGTGGCCGAGTACTCGTTCCAGTCCGCGTCGAGCCTCGGGGCCTGCGTGTTCGGCGGTCCCAAGTGGACGGTCTCCACGGTGTACGAGGGGATGCTGAAGGAAGAGATGGATGCGGCGGCGGCCCGACATCCCGAGGTTCCCTACCGCCCGATGCTCATTGATGCCGCCTACGCCGGGCTCCTGACCGAGGCCGACGACCAGTCACTGGTCATCCCCGCCCTCAACCGCGACGGTGACTGCCTGTCCGACCTGGTGCTCGCCATGTTCGGGTCGATCGCCGGCTCGGAGTCGGTGTTGCTGGCCCTCGACGACGATCTCCGGCCGACGGTGGCGATGGCCGAGGCACCCCATGGCACGGCACCGTCCCTACAGGGCAAGAACGTGGCCAATCCCATGGCCATGCTCCTAGCCTGTGCCGCCGCGCTGGACCACGCACCTTCGGTCGGGGACGTAGCGGTGGGCAGGGCGGCCCTGTCCATCCGCGAGGCCACGTTGGGAGCGGCCGCCGATGGCATCCGCACCTTCGATCTCGGCGGAGGGGCGTCGACGAGCGAGGTGGTCGATGAGGTCATCCTGCGCATGCGCGGGAGCGCCATCGACTGAGCGGCCTGCTCGACGCCCGTCCGGCGGTGTGACCTTCGTAGCCGACACTGGCCGGGAAACGTGCCGTCTGCGAGTTGGTACCATCGGCCCACATGCCCCCGACCGCGGTGATCTTCGACCTGGACGACACCCTGATCGTCGAGCAGTCCTTCGCCATGGCCTCGTTGCGCGGGGCACTCGGCGAGGTGCCGGGGATCGACCCGGTGGCGTCCGAGCCGGTGGCACTCGAGGCGATTCGAAGCGTGTGGCGGCAAGGGCCGGACCATGCGCTCTGCCTGGAGTTGGGCATCGCCTCGTGGGAGGGCCTGTGGGCCACGTTCGAGGGCAACCACGAGTCGTTGGCCGGACTTTCCTCGTGGGCACCGACGTACCAGGTCCGGGCCTGGGAGGCGGCGGTCAACGCACTGGGAGTCGACGACCCGGGACTGGCCGTGCTCGCCGCCGAGCGGTTCCGGGCGGAGCAGCGCCGGGGACATCCGGACATCGACGGCGCGCACGGGACCCTCGAACGCATCGCCGGAAGCCACCCGACCGGCCTGCTGACCAACGGGTCGTCGGATCTGCAGCGCCTCAAGCTCGAGCAGGCCGGGCTGGAGCACGCGTTCGATGCCGTGGTGATCTCCGGCGAGGTGGGAACGGGCAAGCCGGACCCGGCCGTCTTCCGCGAGGTGCTGGACAGGCTCGGTGCCCGACCGGAGGACTCGGTGATGGTGGGGGACAGCTGGGAGCGCGACGTCGAGGGTGCACTGGAGTTCGGCATGTCGGTCTTCTGGATCGCGGCCGGCCGGCCAGCACCAGCGGAGCACCCGCGGGTGACCGTGGTGGAGACCGTCAACGACGTTGCCGATCGGATCGACTGACGTCTTTGGGATTCCCCGCCGATGGACGGGTCCCAACAGGTGGGTCCGGGCTGATCAGCCGGCCATCTGGCGCAGCATGTAGGGGAGGATCCCCCCATGGCGGTAGTACTGGGCCTCCATCGGGGTGTCGATCCGGAGTCTGACCTCGAATTCGGACACACGGTCGTCGATGGCGGCGGTCACCCTCACCGTCTTCGGGCTCACGCCCTCGTTGAGCGGGGACAGGCCGGTGATGGTGAAGACCTCCCGGCCGGAGAGGGCCAGCGATTCGGCACTCTCGCCGTCCGCGTACTGCAGCGGCAGGACACCCATGCCGATCAGGTTGGACCGGTGGATCCGTTCGTACGACTCGGCGATGACGGCGCGGACGCCGAGCAGCGTCGTGCCCTTGGCCGCCCAGTCGCGCGACGAGCCCGATCCGTACTCCTTGCCGGCCAGGACGACCAGTGGAACTCCCTCGGCCGCGTAGCGCTCGGATGCCTCGAAGATGCTGGTCTGCTCGTCGTCGGGGAGGTGGACGGTGATCCCGCCCTCGGTGCCCGGGGCCAACTGGTTGCGCAGCCGGATGTTGGCGAACGTGCCGCGCACCATCACCTCATGATTGCCCCGCCGGGTCCCATAGGAGTTGAAGTCGGCCCGCGCCACCCCGTGATCGGTCAGGTACGTGCCGGCCGGTGTGAGGGGGCCGATGTTCCCGGCGGGCGAGATGTGGTCGGTGGTCACGCTGTCGCCCAGCTTGGCCAGCACCCGGGCGCTCACCACGTCGGTGATCTCGGCCGGAGTCATCGACAGTCCCTGGAGGAAGGTCGGGCGCAGCACATAGGTGGAGGAGGTGTCCCAGGAGAAGGTGTCGCCGGTGGCGGTCTCGATGGCCCGCCACCGCTCGTCACCCTCGAAGACCGAGCCGTACCGCTGGCGGAACATGTCCGAGGTGAGCGACGTCCGGATGGCCTCGGTGACCTCCTCGGGGCTCGGCCACAGGTCGGACAGGAAGACCGGGCTGCCGTCGCGGTCGATGCCGAGGGGCTCCGACGTCAGGTCGATGTCCATGCTTCCGGCCAGCGCGTAGGCCACCACCAGGGGCGGTGAGGCGAGGAAGTTCATGCGGACGTCGGGATGGATCCGGCCCTCGAAGTTCCGGTTGCCCGAGAGCACCGACGCCACGGACAGCTCCCCTTCCTGCACGGCCTCGGACACGCCGGACAGCAGCGGACCGGAGTTTCCGATGCAGGTGGTGCACCCGTAGCCGACGAGATCGAAGCCGATTGCGGCGAGCGGTTCGGTCAACCCGGCCCGGTCGAGGTAGTCCATGACCACCCGTGACCCGGGGGCGAGCGTCGTCTTGACCCACGGCTTGGACGTCAGCCCGCGGGCCGCGGCATTGCGGGCGAGCAGACCGGCTGCCACCATCACCTGGGGATTCGACGTGTTGGTGCACGAGGTGATGGCGGCGACCACCACGTGGCCCTCCTCGATCTCGACGGACGTGCCTCCGGCGAGCGTCGCGGTGAGTGACCGGGGCTCGTGTGCGAGGGCCGACCGGAACGTCGAGGCCGCCTCGTCCAGCCGCACCAGGTCCTGGGGCCGTGCCGGCCCGGCGATGCTCGGCACGACGGCTGCGAGGTCGAGCTCGATGATCTCGGAGAAGACGGGCTCGGGGCCGTCCGGGTCATGGAACATGCCCTGGGCCTTGGCGAACGCCTCGACGAGGTCGACGTGCGGGTCGTCCCGTCCCGAGAACCGGAGGTAGTCGAGGGTCACCTCGTCGATGGGGAACATGGCGCAGGTGGCACCGTACTCGGGGGACATGTTGCCGATCGTGGCCCGGTTGGCCAGTGGCACCGAGGCCACGCCCGGCCCGAAGAACTCGACGAACTTACCTACCACCCCGTGCTTGCGCAGCACGTTGGTGATGGTGAGGACCAGGTCGGTGGCTGTCGTGCCCACCGGCTGCTCGCCGGTCAGACGGAAGCCCACCACCGGCGGGAGCAACAGCGACAGGGGTTGGCCCAGCATGGCCGCCTCGGCTTCGATCCCGCCCACGCCCCACCCGAGCACGCCGAGACCGTTGACCATGGTCGTATGCGAGTCGGTGCCGACCAGCGTGTCGCAGTAGGCCCGGCCGTCGTCGGTGGCGAAGACCACCCGCGACAGGTACTCGAGGTTTACCTGGTGGCAGATGCCCATGCCCGGAGGAACGACCCGGAAGCCGTCGAAGGCCTGCTGGGCCCAGCGCAGGAGCTGGTAGCGCTCGATGTTGCGCTGGTATTCGATGTCGACGTTCTCGTCGTAGGAGGTGGGCGATCCGGACGCCTCGGCGATGACCGAGTGGTCGACCACCAATTCGACCGGAACCAAGGGGTTCACCTTGGCAGGGTCGCCACCGAGCTCGGCCAGCGCATCGCGCATGGCGGCCAGGTCGACCACGCCGGGCACGCCGGTCAGGTCCTGCATGAGCACCCGTTCGGGCGTGAGGGCGATCTCGGAGGAGTCGGTCCCGCCTACACCGTGGCGCTCGGGTTGCACACCCCAACCGGCGACCGCCTCGATGTCGGCGGCAGTGACGGCGAGTCCGTCCTCGTGGCGGAGGAGGTTCTCCAGGATGACCTTGATCGAGTACGGGAGGCGGGCGACATCGAACCGGTCGGCCAGCGCGGTGATCCGGAAGATCTCGTAGGTGGCGTCGCCGACCTGCAGGTCGCCACGGGCGCCGAAGGTGTCGGGTGAGGTGGAGGTGTGTGCCATGCACCCATTCTGCCGCGTCGGCGAAGCGGGTGGAACGTGACGGGCGCTCAGGTTCGGGTGCGGTACCTGTGGATGGCCAGCGGCACCAGGACGGCGAGTAGGCCGATGGTCCAGGCCACCGACTGGACCAACCAGAACTCGGTACTCCTGTGGGTGCCGGCGGCCTGGGCACCGATCATCAGGGACCGGCACGCACTGATCGTCACGCTGAACGGCTGGTAGGTGGCGAATCCCTGCATCCAGCTCGGCATGGAGGAGACCTGCACGAATGCGGCCGACACGAAGGTCAGGGGGAACACAAGTGGGAACGACACGACCTGGGCCGTCTCGCTGTTGGGGGCGGACAGGCCGACGACGGCGAAGCCCCACGACAGCGCGTAGGCGAAGAGCAGGATCAGCCCGATCGCCGCCAGGTAGGAGAGGACGCCCGTGGTGGGCCGGAATCCGACCAGGAGGCCGACGACGGTCATGATGACGACTACGAACACGTTGCGCACCAGGTCGGCGGTCGTCCGTCCGAGGAGCACCGCCCCCCGTGACATGGGCAGCGCCCGGAACCGTTCGATGATCCCCTTCTGCAGATCTTCGGCCAGGCCGATGCTGGTGCTCACCGCACCGAAGGCCACGGTCTGGACGAAGATGCCGGGCATCAGGTAGTTGACGTAGTCGGTCGCGGTGTGAATGGCCCCGCCGAACACGTAGCGGAACAACAGCACGAACATGATCGGCTGCACGGTCGAGAAGAACAGCGCCTCGGGGATCCGGGTGACGGCCAGCAGGTTGCGCCGGGTGAGGGTGAGGGTGTCCGAGACGAGCCACCGGAGGCTGGCGACGATGCCGGTCGACGGTGCCGCCCCGGACACGGCGGGTGCTGCGGAGGTCACGGTCATGAGAACTCTCCCGTCTGGACGGGGAGTGCATCGGCAATCTCGTCCAGCCTCCCCCTCCTGCGCTTCTGTCTCGGGCCGGCGTCGTCCTCGGTCACCTCGGCCTCGGTGCGGTGGCCGGTGAGGGACAGGAACACGTCGTCGAGGCTGGGCTCGCGCAGGTTGAACGTCTGCGGCGTGATCCCCTCGGCGTCGAGTGCCCTCAGGCCGATCATCGCGGCCTGAGGGCCGTTGTCGACGGTCACCTCCACCAAGGTTCCATTGACCAGGGCGGCGTGCGGTCCGAGCGCGTCGAGGATGGTCCCGGTTCGCAGGGCATCGTCCAGCGAGGAGAGCCCGACCTCGAGAACGGTGGCGCCGAGATCGGCCTTCATCGATTCCGGTGTTCCCTCGGCGATGACCCGGCCGTGGTCGATGACGGCGAGCGTGCTGGCCAGCCGATCGGCCTCCTCCAGGTACTGCGTGGTGAGCAGCACGGTGGTGCCGCCTTCGACCAGGCGTTCGATGACCTCCCACAGATCGTTGCGGCTCTGCGGGTCGAGGCCGGTCGTCGGTTCGTCGAGGAAGAGCACGGTCGGCTGGGCGACCAATGCGGCAGCCAGGTCGAGGCGGCGACGCATGCCGCCCGAGTAGGTCTTGAGCGGACGGTCGCCGGCGTCGGCGAGGTCGAACTGGGCGAGCAGTTCAGTGGAGCGCCTGGCGATGAACGGACGGGGGAGGTGGTTCAGGTTCCCGACCATCTGGAGATTCTCCCGACCGGTCAGGTTCTCGTCGACCGCCGCATACTGTCCGGCCAGGCCGATCAGGGTGCGTACCAGGGCAGCCTTCTTCACGACGTCGTAGCCGAGCACGCGGGCCGAGCCCCCATCGGCTCTCAGGATGGTGGTGAGGATCCTGACGGCGGTGGTCTTGCCCGACCCGTTCGGACCGAGGAGGCCGAACACCGTGCCCTCCTCGACGGCGAAACTCACCCCGTCGAGGGCGCGCACCTCGCGTTTGCCCCGGAAGGTCTTCTGCAGGTTGTCGACTTCGATGGCGGTGGTCATCTGGAGGGATCCCGTCTGGCGTTGGTGGCCGATGGCCCGCGGTGTGGTCGGTCGTGGTGGGGTGATGCCGGGCGTGGCTCGCGCGTCGGCACAGCCGACGCGGAGCGCAGATCGCGACTCATCCTACGGGGAGTCCCGCGGCGTCATGCCGGACCGTGACGGCCGGCGGGTTCGACCGGGTCAATTTCCCCAGCGTCCCGGCTGGTGCTTCGCTAGCCTCACGTCTATGGACAAAGGCGATACGGCTCCCGATTTCGAGCTTCCGGACGAGGACGGCGTTCCCCGCAGACTCAGCGAACTGGCATCGTCGGGTCCGGTGGTGCTCTTCTTCTACCCGGCGGCCATGACGCCGGGGTGCACGATCGAGAGTTGCCACTTCCGGGACATGAAGGCTGAATTCGAAGCGGTCGGAGCTCAGCGGGTCGGGATCAGTGCCGACGAGGTCGACAAGCAGAAGAAGTTCTCGGAGAAGCACGAGTTCGATTACCCGCTGCTGTCCGATCCGGACGGGGCGGTCGCTACCCAGTTCGGCGTCAGGCGCCGGTTCACCAAGCTGTCACCGACCAAGCGGGCCACGTTCGTCATCGGCCCGGATCTCAAGGTCCTCGAGGTCATCCAGAGCGAGGTGCGGATGAACCTGCATGCCGACCGGGCCCTCGAGGTGCTGAAGGCCGCGTCCACCGCCTGAGCAGGCCGCGGGCCCGATTCGGACGGGCCCGATCCGGGCGGGGGAGTCCCCGACTCGGATGGGAATGGATGGGAAGCTGGAGCCATGGATCTGCCGACTCGGCGAAGCACGGCATGAGCCCGTTGCCGGGATCCAGCCGGATGGAGCAGCTCGTCGAATCGATCGCCGAGCGGGTGGTGGGACTGGTCATCGAAGCCATCGACGTCAATGCTCTGGTGGCAAAGGTCGATATGGATGCACTTCTGGCCGGGGTGGACATCGACGCCATCGTCTCCAGGGTCGACGTCGACGCCCTGATCGACCGAGTCGACGTGGAGAAGATCATCGACCGGGTGGACGTCGACAAGATCGTCAGCCGGGTCGATGTGGATCAGATCGTGAACCGGGTCGACGTGGAGAAGATCATCGACCGGGTGGACATCGAGAAGATCATCCAACGGGTGGACATCGACTCGCTGGTGGAGCAGACCGAGCTGGGAACCATCATCGCCCGTTCGACCAGCGGAGTCGCGTCCGAGGCGCTCGATCTGGTGCGGGCCCAGGGCGTGGGCCTCGACGACTTCCTGGCCCGCTGGATCAACCGGATACTGCGGCGCAATCCCGACGACTGGCCGCCCGGGCCTCCGACCCTGGTGGCCGCCCTGGCTGTAGCGGAGGCCCCGTCCCTGACCTCGGAGTCCGGCCGATGACGGAACCCGTGACGGCCTCGGCACCCCCCGTCGCCGGCCGACAGGGGAACTATGCGGGCGGGGTGACCCGCCTGGTGGCGTTCGCCGTCGACGTCGGCGCGTCGTGGGGGATCTTCACCCTGGGTATCGCCGGGATCAACTTCGCCACGCAACTGGTGACCGGGAGGCAACTCGCTCTGAGCAGCCGACAGATCCTCACCCTGGTAGCCCTGGTCGTGTGGGAGTTCGTGTACTTCGCCTACCAGTGGACACTCGGGGGAAAGACGATCGGGATGGCTCTGCTCGGAATCCGGGTGGTGCGCGCCGACGGTGAGCCGATAGGCGCTCGCCAGGCTGTGATGCGGACACTCACCCTGCCCCTCAGCTTCCTCTTCCTCGGGCTCGGGTTCCTCGGCATTCTGCTCAACAGGGACCGTCACGCCCTTCACGACCGGTGCGCGCGCACGGTCGTGGTGTACTCGTGGGACGCACGGGCCGCACGCCTCCGGTGGTTGGCGAAGCAGGAAACCACGGTTCCCTCCTGAGCCCGCGGTGAATCGTCTGATCCCACCGGAGCCGCAGATCATCGTCCCGGGGGCGGTCCACCTCCCGGGGTGGCTGGAGCCTGCACTGCGGGTGGAACTGGTGGCACGGTGCCGTTTCTGGGGGGAGGCGTCGGGAGGTCCACGGTCACCCCGGATGCCCAACGGAACGGTGATGTCGGTCACGATGGTCGGCCTGGGCTGGCACTGGTATCCCTATCGCTATGCACGAACCCGCGAGGACGCCGACGGTGGAGCAGTCGAGCCGTTCCCTGACTGGTTGGGCGAACTGAGTCGTAGCGCGGTCGGCGACGCGGTGGCCGTGGATCCTGCGGTCGCCGCCGATCCCGACCGATTCGCACCCGACGTGGCGCTCCTGAACTGGTACGGGCCCGGGGCGAAGATGGGGATGCACGCCGACCGCGACGAGGTGAGCCCGGCCCCGGTGGTTTCGTTCAGCGTGGGACAGACCGGGCTGTTCCGGTTCGGCAACTCGGCCGGGCGGGGTCGTCCATGGGTGGACGTAGCTCTCGAGTCGGGGGACGTGGTGGTGTTCGGTGGCCCGTCTCGGCTGGCCTTCCACGGGATCCCCCGGCTGATCGCCGGGACGGACGACCCGGAGGTCGGCGTCCTTCCGGGTCGTCTCAATGTCACCGTGCGCCACACCGGTTTGGAACCCTGAGGCAGGACACGGGCCGGTGCCTGCAGACGCCGACGGGGACGGGACGGCGTTCCCTGCCCACTCTCCGTAGTGGTCCGTTCCCGAATCGGGCCGCCGATCCACCTGTCCACTAGGTTCGCCGGGTATGGGACGGGGTCGAGGGCAAATGCGGTCCGCCCTCTGGGGTGGTGTCGCACTGGGTGTGGGCACGCTGGCGTACGCCCTCCTCAGCTCTTCGTCGGCCAGTTGCTCCACCAACCTGGTGGTCCTGACCCACAGCGTGGTGACCGCTCGCGGGTGTGCGGCCTTCTCGATCGTCTCGCACATCGGGATCGGTCTGATGGTGCTGGGAGCGGTCCTGCTGCTCGGGTCGTTCGCCCTCGCAGTCCGGACCAGGAGGCAGTCGGCCGTCGCCACGGGTGCGCCCGGGGTCGGCCATGCGGCAACCGGCCCTTCGGTGCCTGGTGTGGGGGACGAGCAGGCTCGGCTGTTCGAGCCGGATGCTGTGTCGTCGACAGCGTCTGCATCACCCGTGGCGTCGTCGATACCCGCCCCTTCGGCTCCGGTGCCGGCGCCTGTCGTACCTGCTGCGGGCGCACCCACGACTCCACCTGAAGCGGTCGAACCGGTCGAGTTGGTCCATGCGCACGACGGGGACGCCCGACTGCCAGGGCCGGCCAGCCCCGCTGTCCGGCTGCCGCCGGGGTGGTACGGGAACCCGAACGCCCCGGGCAAGCCGGTCCAGTGGTGGGACGGGACGAAGCTCACCGACCATCGGGAGGGCTGACCACCGGGCCACCGCCATCCGGTGGCTACGTGACCTGAACGGTGAAGTTCTCCTTGGTCTGCGCCCCGACCGATACGGTGACCTGGCGGGGCGCCGTGGTGATCTCCTGGGTCGACGTCTGCCCGTAGATCCAGACGACTCCCGACACCCACCATGTTCCCGGGGCCAGGTCGAGTGCATAGACGTCAGTCGATCCGAGATAGGCGTCCACCTCGTCCGTGCACGTACCCTCGGTCGGCAGCGTGCTGCAGGCCATGGCCCCTGCCTGGAAATCGAATTCCGGGGCCCCGGTGACCGATACGTGACCGGTGACGGCGCCGACGGTCGGCACCTGATACGGGGTGGTCAGCTTCGTGGTGGTCGTGCCGCCGGCGGTCACATTCACCGTCGTGCTCTGTGGAGCGAAGAACGAACCGAATGCCGTCGAGTATCCGAGGGACAGCGACCATTGGCCGGGGGTCAGCGTGGGAAGGTCGTACGAGTTGATCGGGGTACGTGCTGTCTGGGGCACCTCGACCTTGCTGTCGGAACGACCGCGCATGGCGGCGTCGGTCGGTCCGTAGGACTCGCCCCCGGGTCCCGAGTACTCGGTCACGCAGGAGAATTCCGGGAACGGGTTGAGAGTGGTGACGCCGACGGGGCACGCAGTCACCGTGTAACCGGTGAACCGTATACCGGCCGGGGTTCCGCTCACCTTGATGCGGCCGGCCGCGGTCCCGAGGATCTGATAGGGGACGTCCACGGTGACGGTGGTGGTCTGCCCGCCCTGGATGACGACGGTCTGGGTGGGCCCGCTGATGGCATTGCCGAACACGGGGGTGAAGTACTCACCGCTGATCTCCCAGGAGCCGTCGCCCAGTTGCAAGGACATCGGGGTCCCGAGGGTTCCCCAATCCTCGTCGCACGTGGTCCCGGTCGACGTGGTCTGGCAAGCGGTGAAGCCGACGGAGTCGTCGAATCCGGCGGGAGCGCCGGTCACGTCCACCGTCGCATCGAGTATCCCGTTCGGCGGTACGAGGAACGGCGTGGTCAGGAGGACGTGGGTGGTCTCACCGTGAACGAGCTGCACCACCACTCCGGCCTGCGCGTTTGTCGAGCAGCCGAATTGGGTGCAGTAGCTCGGGTAGGCGGTCCACGACCCATGGGGTAGCCCGGTCATGACAATGGTTCCGGTCGATCCGGTGACGGGCGACGATCCGCTGCCGGTCACGCAGGTCAGCGGTGTCGTTCCACCGGAGAGGGTCACCCCCGCCGGGCAGAGGACGAGGCCCACGTTTTGGATGGGAGCGTCAGTGGGCACGTTCGTCACGGTCACCTTGGCCTTGAGTGTGGCCGGCACGCGGTACGGGACGGTCACGTTGGCGACAAGCGTCCCACCCGAGACGACGGTCACCACGTTGGGAGCGCCGATGAAGGCTCCCCCGAACGCGTTGATCTCGTAGAATCCGTAGACGACCCACGTGCCCGGGTCGAGTGACAGCGAGTAGCTCCCGTTCTGGGCGAGCGTGAAGATCGGATTGGCACACACGTCCGTCACATCCCCCACGTCGGGACAGGCGCCGGCACCGATGTAGGGCGCCACGAACCCACTGGGAGCGCCGGTCACCGTGACGGTCCCGACCACGGTGCCCGGCCCGGGGGCACACCCGCTGGACCCTGAACCGGATCCACTCGAACTGTCCGAGCAGCACGTGCTGGTGCCGGAGCTCCCGCTGGAGCTGCCGCTGCACGATGAGCTGGACTCCAGCTGATTGGCCAGGGATCCGAGTCCGATTCCGGATGCCACCTGTGGGAGCACGGTGACCAGGAGCACGAAGCCGGCCACTGCGACGATTCCGAGTCGTACCTGCCGCCGCCAACGTCTCACGGATTCTCCCCTCATCTGCCCGGCTGCCATCTTGCGGGCTACGCCATGAAGCTACCTCAGGTGGATCAACGATGCCCGGGATGCGATCGTTACGGCGACACCGGCTCGGCTTCAGCCGCTGGCCAGATAGGGCCCCCGAGGTGTGAACCCGAGCCGGGCGATGACGACCGGCCGGGGTATCACCGGTCCAGGGTCGTTGGCATGGAACGGGTTGTAGAGAATGTAGGTGGAGCCCCCGTCGGTGAACAGGGACTCTTCGCCGGGACCGGCCCCCTGCTGGTTCGAACCGATCAGGGGTGCCGGGTCGGGGTCGGTGCACGGTCCGAATGGGCTCTGACAGGCGGCCGCACCGATCCCGTACGACGCTGACGAGTACCAGTTGCCCGAAAAGAAGAGCCAGTACGTTCCCCAGGCCTCCACCATGTCCGGAGCCTCGACGATGGTCCCCTCCCACGGTTCCGACGGCCCCAGGATCTTGACGGGCTGTCCGAGGAGCTTGTGTCCGTCGGGGCTGAGGCGTTGCGCATAGATCCCGGTCGGCCCATCCTGGTCCGGCCCCGGCACCGAAGGGTTGGCGTTGTCCTCCGATTTCCACAGAAGGACGAGCTGGTTCCCCGGGGCGATGAAGGCGCGCGCGTCGATCGAGCCGCGGTGGTTCAGCTGGCACACCAACGGGGATGCGGTGGGAACGAATGGACCCGACGGCGAACGGGCGAACGCGGATCCGATGCAGTGGGTTTCGGGGTCGATCCCCTTGACCAGCGACGTGAAGTAGAGCGCCCAGCCACCGGACACCCGTTGCACGTCGGGAGCCCACGTGAGGCCGCCCGTCGCCCATGCAGGAAGCACGGGCAGCACGTCGATCGGAGTGCTCCACCGACCCGGTCGGGCCCCGATCCGGAGCGGGACGTTCATGAAGCTCGTCCCCTCGCTCGTGTACAGGTAGTACCGCCCTCCGATCTTCATCATGAAGGGGTCGGTGGGGTCGGGCCCGGTGAGGATCACCCGAGCCGGGGCCGCCGGATCCGACGAGTGTGGTGGTTCGGCGACGGTCAGACGGGTGACGCCACCGGCTGTGTGGGCGGACCCGACGGTCACCTGCACCGCCACAACCGCGATCGCGACGACGGACCATGCCGTCGCCGTTCCGAAGGGCGACCACCGGTGGTCCGGCCGGCCCGGAACCGGTTGGCCGGTGACGGCCCGGGACGGTGGCACAGCAGCGAGGCCGGCCGCGCAGCCGCCGAGCAGGGCGACAGCCGGAAGCTGCCAGGCGAAGTCGACGATGCCACCGACAGCGAAGGCCACAGTGGCTGCGGCGCCACACGAGGCGAGGAGGTCGCGCCGACGGATCGACGCGGCCACTGCGGCGCCCGTTCCGAGGAACAGCAGAGCGGCGATGATCCCCCCGTCGGCGGCCAGGGCGAGGAACGTGTCCGGCACGAACCCGGGGTAGGTCCCGACCGGTCCACTGGCCGTATAGATGCGCGGCGGTCCGATCCCGGTCAGTGCCGAGGATCGCCATGCGTCCACCGAGGCCGTCCAGGCCTCGGTCTGGCTCTGGCCAGGGGGATGAACGGCCCCGGTAGGCAGGTGGAGCGCGGCAACGCAGGTACCGACCGCGACGCACAGGCACGCGAGGGCGGTGGCTCGGCGCGCCGACACCGACCCCGGATGGCGAGTGGGCACCGAGGATGCGGCGAGCGACACGAGTACCACGACCCACGCGAGCGGTCCTGCAGCGGACCCGTGCGAGGATGCCACCACGGTCAGACCGGCCACCGATCCGCAGGTGAGGGGAGCCAGGGCGTCGGGCCAACGCCCACGTGGGACGAGGAGCGCGCCCGCTCCGAGTGCGAGCAGCTCCCAGTGGCTCTGGGTGGCCAGGAGCCCGGCGAGTGAGGTGCCCACCGCCAGACGGGCGAGGGGGGAGCGGAGCCCGAACGCCATGGCCAGGAGGAGACACACCGTGCAGACGACAGCGGTGGCTGCCGGGTAGGTGAGCGACGTCGAGGCGCGCCAGACTCCGCCCGCGTCCTGGGACAGAGCGGACCATCGACCGAGGACACCGATGACGGCGGAGCAGGCCAGGACCGTCCCGACAGCGACGACGGCGACGGCCAGTCGGGACCGGTCACGGGTCACGAGGCAACGGACCACCAGGTACGCCGCCAGGAACGCGAGGAAGGACGCTCCCAGCGGCAGGAAGGCAGCGAGACTGTGCTCGGCCAGCGATCGGGCCAGCCACCAACCGGTGAGCCCCCCGAGCGCCGTGACGACCAGAAGCCCGTGCCGGTCGCGGTGCCCGGCCAGGACGACGACAACGGCGACGGCGACGGCGCAGAGCACCGCCATGCCGAAGGCCTCGGCCGGGTAGAAGGTGCCCTGGCGATACAGGGCTCCCGCGAGGATCCCGACGAGCACGGCGGCCATAGCCGCGACTGCGGTCGTGGACTGGCCGGAGCCGCCCGCCGGAACGCCGGCCGGTGCCGTCGAGGCCTTGGCCTGCTCGGTGAGCGTCACCGTTCGGGCCTCGCGGTTCGATCGGGAACGGGATTCATCGTGGCTGTTCAGCTTGGCACAACCACCCGCCCGCGGTACCCCGACACCGATAGGGTGATCGACCGGACCCGAGGCGCGGAGGAGTGCGATGGGGGGGACCTCGGGGCGGGCAGACGAAGTGGACGCCGTGGTGGGAGGTGCGACGGTCGGGGACACCCGAACGTTCCGACGACGGCTGGTCACCCTCGTCCTGCTGGTCGCCGCCGCAGGCTGCTACGTCGGCATCGTCGTGATCAGGCTCGGCCCACCGGCCGGCGGTGACACGGCGCCGCTCACCGGAGTGACCTCAGCCCTGGCCAACGGCGACCTCCGAGTCGCCGCGTCCGTCACGTCGCTCCCCAATCCGCCCGGCTATCCGCTCCTGGCCGCACCGTTGGTGGCCGCATTCCCTTCCTTCGTCGGCTCGCCGACCTGGTGCACTCCGGCCGGCCGGGTTGCCGGCTCCGGGCACGGTGTGGATGGGGGTTTCCCGGTGTGTGGTGTGCGAACCGCCACTGCGGACGGCGGTCCGGGTCCCACCCTTCCTCCCTGGTACCGGGCCCAAGGGGTGCTGGGTGTGGCCTCGTGGTTGGTGCTGGCCATCGGCGCATTGGCCCTCCTGCGGGCCGCCGGCGCGGACTCGCTGGCCCGAGAGGCGGGACTCCTGGTCTTTCTGGCCTTCCTCCCGGCTTCGAGCAGCGCGATCGTGCAGCTCTACCATCCCCAGGACATCGTGAGCCTGGGGCTCTCCCTGGGAGGACTGTCCCAGGTGTTGCGAAGACGGTGGCTCCTGGCCGGGGCACTCTTCGGTGCCGCTGTGCTGTCCAAGCAGATCGCCCTGCTGGTGCTGGTGCCTGCACTCGTGGTCGTCCCGGGACGGCGACCACGGCTCGCCACCGCCACGGGCGCACTGGTGGTGTTCGGCGCCGGGATCCTCCCCTTCCTCGTCGTCGATCCGCGGGCCACGCTGGAGAACCTGAGCGGCTTCAGCGCGGGTGGAGCCGCTGCCGGTCAGACCATCGTCAGCTTGATGGGCGTCCACGGCACGGTCGCCTCAGCGGTGGCCAGGGACGCCCCGATGGTGTTCGCCGTCGGTGTCTGCATCTGGGCCGCGAGCCGCCGGACGGCGTGGATCGACGATCCGACGGCGGTGGTGGCGCTCGCACTGGTGTGTACAGGGAGCCGTCTGGTGTTCGAGTCGGTGATCTTTCCGTACTACCTCCTGGCCGCCAGCGTCCTGGTCCTACTCCTCGACCTGGTGGCCCGGCGTTCGCCGGTCCGCTCGCTGGCCTGGTGCGCGGCGGCGGCCTTCTTCGTCGCGCTGCACCCGGACAACGAGTTCGTCGCCGCCTTCGGCACGTTCATCCTCGCCATCGTCGTCGTGGTCATCGGTGCGATCGACGTGGTCAGGTTCGACCGTTCCACGTCGACACGGCGGCTCGACCCGGCAGTTCCCCTGCCGGGGTCCGCTTGACGAGGAGACCGGTCGCAGAAGTCGGCCTTGGTCGGTCGCATCGGGTCGGACTCGCCAGCCGATTCCGGAAGCCGGGTACAACCCTGGCGCTATGGTCGAGAGGCACGCAGTCGGCGATGGTGACGACCGGGACGGGAGGTCCGAGGTGGGCGAGACAGACGGACCGTCGGGTCCCGGACTCGAACCCGTCTTCCGCCATCTGGACGATCCGGATGTGCCCTGGCAGCAGGTTCGCGCCGTCCAGTTGGCCGACGGCACGATCGCGTCGGTGTGGGAAAAGTGGCTGGCCTTCTCCGCCGACCCGCTGTACCTCTCGCTGTACGCACGATGGGACCCCGGGGTCATCCAGCGGCGCCACGGCCATCTCAGCCCGCATGTCGTCATGATCCTCGAGGGCGAGATCATCTGTGGTGACCGGCGATGCCCGGTCGGAACCCACATCGAGCTACCCCAAGGGGCTGCCTTCGGTCCGTTCGAGGCCGGGCCACAGGGGGCCGTGCTCTTCGAGGTGATGATGGGGGACCCTCGGGGTTGGGGGGACGATCCGAGATCCTTCGAGCGGCTGCTCGATCAACGGGGGGCTCGAGCCCTCCCTGATCCCCCGATCGAACTGCCGTCGTGGCTCGAGGACCAGCGAGGGCGCTGGCTGGCCGAATGAGCGGTTCCGGCACGGGGTCTCCCGGCGGCCGCGTTTCGGGGCCGACGTAGAAGCGGGGGTGGCCATGGGTGGATCACCGAGGCAGGTGGATGGGCATCCGAACGAATGCAGGCACCGGTGCGGTCAATCGGAATGATCCGGATTCCCGGTCACGCTGTCGGACCGCTTCCGAGCCAGCCGCGCCTCTTGAAGAGGATCATCAGGAGGATGATGGCGACCACTTCGGTGCCGAGGCCGAGGAAGAGGAAGGAGTTGAATCCCACCAGCAGGTGGGCGATCGGCCAGGCAAAGTTCTGCCCGAAGAACCCGGTGAGGAATCCCAGGGGCAGGAAGATGGTGGCGATGACGGCCAACTGCTTCATCACGACGTTGAGTCGGTTGGACACCATGGACAAGTGCGTGTCCATGGCGCCACCGATCAGATCGCGATATCCGTCCACCATGTCGCTGATGCGGATGAGGTGGTCGTAGAGACTGCGGAAGTAGGCCGATCCGCTATCGGTCATCCCGGGGATGGACACCATGCCGGAATTGAGGGTCGAGATCATGTCGCGCTGGGGTGTGATGACCTTTCGGATCGACATGATCTGGCGCTTCATGCCGAACAGCGTTCCGAGCTGCTCCTCCGTCGGGTTCTTCAAAATGGCGCTTTCCAAGTCGTCGATCGCATCATCGAATTCGGACAGCACCGGGAAGAACGAGTCGATGAGCGTGTCCATGATGAGGTAGAAGACGACAACCTGAGGGGCTGCCGCCTCGGAAGAGTGGTGGCTGCCGATGCGGTCCCGCACTGTGGCCAGAGCCGGGCAGTCGCCCTGGTGAATGGTGATGATGAACTTGTCGGTGATGAAGCAGTGCACCTCCGCCATGGCCGTCCCGTCGGCACCTATGCCGAACGTGACGACGTGGACGAAGTCGTCGTACTCGTCGATACGGGCGCGCTGCCCGAACTTGTTGGCCGCTTCCACGGCAACGGGATGGAAGTGGAACGTGGTGGTCAAGAGGGCGGTGACGTCGTCGTCGGGACCCGGGTCGTGGGTATCGAGATCGAGCCAGAAGAAGCCCCCGCCGGCTACAGCTTCTTCGATCCCGGCCTGAGTGGCGTCAGTGGTCGTTCCGTCCTTGGTGAACGTCCCTTTCATGGGGGGGATACTTCCACGTTCGGGATCAAGGTGCTCCTGGATCACCGGAAACGGGTCCGGCGGCCGCGGCTTCGGCGTCTGCCGCGGCATCGATCGAGGCGACCTCGGCAGGGGTCGCACCGAGTCGACGTTCGACGTCCGCCAGTCGATCGCTGATCACGGAAAGCTGCCGACCCAGGTCCTCATGGCCCCTCTTGAACTCTGCCTTGTTGGCGTCGGTGTGCTCCTTGATGAAGACGGAGGCAACCGTTGCGGTGAGGATCCCGATGAGGCCGATCCCCACCAGCATGAGGACTGCCGCCACGACCCGGCCACCCTCGGTAACCGGGTACCGGTCCCCGTAGCCCACCGTGGTCACCGTCACGATGGCCCACCACAGTGCGTCCGGGTAGTCGTGGATGTTGCTCCCCTTGGCGTTCTCCTCGAAGAGGAGTACCAGCCAGGCGCCGAGGAGGAGGATCGCCACAGCGGCGATGAGAACCCGGAAGAGGCTGTGGTGCTTGAGGATGGACTCGATCCGCAATTGGCCCTCGCGCACCACGAGGCTCGTCTTCTCCATCCCGAAGAGGTGCCAACTCTGGAGAGGAGGTAGCACCACGGTGGCAGGCTCGACCCACCGTCGCCTCAGATAGCCTCGCTTGTCCGGTGTGACGACCAACCTCACGAGGTACTCCACCAGGACGACGAACCAGAGCACGAAGAGCGTGCCGACGAGCGCCGCGGAGGCCGACTTGTTGACGTTGGTCGTGAGGACGATGACGGCGATGACGAGCCAGGCGAACCCGAGGATGGCCATGGGGAACTTCGTGATCGCCTCGATCCGATCGACGAGGTCGTGACGCCCGCCGGCGGGCGTGTTCTCTGCAATGAGACCGCGTCGACGCTCCTCCCGGCGTGACTTCTCCTCGAGGCGTTCCTGCTCCATTCTCTCGAGACGCCGGATCCTCTCTACAGAGGACGGCCTCGGCTCTTCGTGATCGGCCTGTGGAGCTGGCCCGCCGTCGATGGAGTTTCCCACGATGAAATGAAGATAGTGCGTCGATGGTGGGCGGGCACTCGATGCGTGGTGACACCCGCCCCGGGGATCCTTCCTTCCCCGACGGTCGGGGTTTGCACGGGACGCGGCGTGACGTGCGCGGCCCCTAGTGAGGGTTCGCCCCGACGGGAGATCACGGCCCGGCGTGGACTCCGTGCGGGCTCAGTTGGCGCTACCCTGCCACTGGGATCGGAACAGGCCGTGACGTCTGGATCCGCCCCGGGGGAGGTACGAACTCGATATGGATCGCCGCATGGCACGACGGATGAACCGACGGGGCGCTGTGCTCGTAGCCGCCGCCGGGATGCTCGCGGCGAGCGTCGGAGGCGTCGCCGGTGTCGCCAGCGCGTCACCGGACGGCCGGTCGCCGACGCGATTCACGGCCTGGGAGGCACCGGCTACGTTCAGCGCGCCTCCGGACGTCGGGCAGATCGAGGAGCCGTTGTCGGCCAATCCCTCCGATCTGGCGGCCCATGGATATGTCGAGCAGGAGTACTTCGCGTCGGGAACCGCGTACGCCTTCAAGAGCACGTCCACGCCGTCGAACGGCAGGTGGACGTTCAAAGTCGGCGGATCGGCGCCCTATACGACCCGCATCCTCGTCCGGCGCCCGAGCAATCCGGCCAATTTCGATGGCAATGTCGTCGTCGAGTGGATGAACGTTTCGGCGGGCGAGACCGCTCCCGATTGGGACTATCTCGACCCGGCCCTCATGGACTCCGGTGCGGCCTACGTCGGGGTCTCCGCCCAGGCACTGGGAGTCAATGGCGGGAAGGCGATCCTCGGGTCGGGGTCGAGCCCCGGTCTGCGCGGCCTCGAGCCGGCACGGTATGGGAGCCTGCACCACCCCGGTGACCAGTACTCACTGGACATCTTCGCTCAGATCGGCCGGGCGCTTCGGGCCCCGGCGCCGTCGGTCCTCGGGGGGCTGCGACCCTCGCACGTCCTGGCGATCGGTGAGTCGCAGTCGGCCTTCTACCTCACCACCTATGCCGACACCCTCCAGTCGATCGACCATTCGTACCAGGGCCTGTTCATCCACTCCCGCGGCGGCGGGGCGGTCCCCCTCGGCAATCAGAACGTGACTGCGGCGATCACCGGGCGCAAAGTCCGGATCAGGCCCGACCTCCACGTCCCCGTGTTCATGTTCGAGACCCAGACCGACCTGATCCAACTCGGATATGCCGGCGCGCAACAGCGCAACACCAAACACATCCGGACATGGGAAGTGGCGGGAACGTCGCACGCGGACGCCTATGAATTGGGGGTGGGCGCCGGATTCCTCGGTTGCACCACCCCTGTCAATGACGGCCCCCAGCACCAGGTGGTCCAGGCTGCATTCGTGGCCTTCCTGAACTGGGTGGACCACGGCACCCGGCCGCCGTCCCCGAAGCGGTTCGCACTGGCCCGCAAGCGCCCCGCCCGGTTGGCCCTCGACGCCCACGGGAACGTAGTGGGCGGTGTGCGCACGCCCGCAGTAGACGTGCCGATCTCCACCCTGAGTGGTGCGCCCCCGAAGGGCAGCAGCGAGCTCTGCGGCCTCTTCGGCTCGACCACGCCGTTCAGCCCGCAGACCCTGGTGGCCCTCTACGGTTCGAAGGCCGGGTACCTCGCCGCCTACACCGCCGACCTCAACCGGGCGATCGCCGGCCGTTATCTGCTGCCAGCCGATCGCGCCGGACTTCTGGAGCAGGCCGAGCAGGTCCAGTTCCCGAGCTGAGGGACGGAAACGCAACTGACCAGGAACGACGGCGACATTCCAGCCTGGATGACGCCGGCAGTGAGCCCAGTTGCGTGTGGGAACCATCGGGACAAGAGTTGCGGGATGGCACGACGGAGTTCGCTCAGGAGTCAGTTGTACCGGGCCGCCCGTGACCTCGGGAACGTCCAGGCCGCGGCGAAGGGTCCCGGTGCGTACGGCAAGAGAGTCGTCCGGCGGAAGGTGTACAGGACCACAAACGGAATGACCAGGCACCTGTTGCGGGGAATCGGACTGTAGGCGCTCGGGCCGGATGGCCACCGTTGAACACAGGACGACGTCAGCCGTGAGGGTCGTTCCCGCCTGATCGGCGGGTCTGACCACGAAGGACTTTCGGCCCTGTCCGACTACGACCTTCGGCCCTGCCGGCCTGCTCGTGCCCGTGGCACCTTGAACTCATGAGTATTCAAGTGATGGAAATGGCAATCGACGAGGATCAGGCTCGGCTGAGGCTGCGCAGCTCACTACTCGAGTATCTCGAGCGGAACATGGAGCACCACGACGAAGTCGTGTGGTCGGTCAAGTCCGGCACGATGCACAGTGGCGACACGATGACACGCTTGGCCGATCTGCGGGCACAGCGCGACGCCGCCCTTCACGCGCATCTCGACCTCCTCGCCGAGGCGCAGGGGAGAGGCGTCCTTCTCTTCAACTGAGAGCTGAGGGGAGGGTCGGCCGGTGGGCATCGTCCGGGTCGATCGCTGCTTCGTTGCAACGGCAACTCCCAGGCGGGACGTTCCGTCGGCCGTTCGTTGTCCGAGTTGACGAAGTGGTGGCGCTCGGACCGCGACTTCGCTGGTGACAAGACTCGTCACGCTTCGCTATCGTCGCCTCGTGAGCAGCCAGCGAGTACCCGGCGGGGCGGTACACAAGCTCCCCGCAGATCTGCGCAAGGCACTGATCAACCACGCGGGGGCACTCGATGCCTGGTGCGACATCACGCCTCTGGCCCGCAACGAGTTCATCTGTTGGGTCGAGGATGCGAAGCAGGAGACGACCCGCCAGCGCCGTATTCGCCGGACCCGGGAGGAGCTGGAGGAAGGGAAACGTCGACCATGCTGCTGGCCGGGATGCACGCACCGCGAACGCACGGGCAGGTAGCAGTCGGCAGCGTAATCCTATCGTCGCCGGCTCGGCGGAATCACGTGAAGACGTTCCGCCAGCGGGTCAATTGATGTTCCACCAGGGACCGAAGAACGGCTCGATGCCCGGACAGGCCTAGGGTCCCAGACCTTCGATGAGAGCGGCGTACCCTTCGAGATGCTTATCGCCAACGTAGTGATCAAGGACGTGTTGGCGAGCCCGTTCACCGAGTTGGGCGATCTCAGCAGGATGTGTCAGCAACCGGCTGAGCGTCCTCCCGAACTCGACGAGGTCCGCGGGATCGTCGAGAAGGATGCCGGTTCCAGATGCGATCTGATCGATGATCCCGCCGACGCGTGACGCAACGACAGCTCGCCCTTTCCACATGCCCTCGGCAACGGTCAAACCGAATCCTTCCATCAGGCTCTTTTGCACGACGATGGTGGCGTGACGCTGAAGAGCGTTCACCATCGCGGCGTTCTCGTCGACATCGTCCATGGGCAGGGTGACAAGGCGCACCCGCCGTCGTGACTCGCTCGGAAGCGCCTCCCAGGCGGACGCGCACTCATCGAAGACGGCAACGCCTTCCGGATCGTCGGAAACGGCATCCATCTGTGGGCCGACCAGGGCCAGGTGGGCGTCGAGCCGTCCCGGATCCGTCAGTGCGAAGCCCTCCATGACGCCCTTCATGTCCTTCAACCGGTCCCAACGGGAGACCTGGATCACCAGTCGGTCTTCAGGTCGCAATGGCGGCCCGTCCTCGATGATCGCTGCCGGGCGCTCGATGAGCCCCGGTCTGCCATCACTCCGGACGAAGGTACCGGGGGGCGACGATCCGCGTTGGTGCACCAGGCCGATCCTCTGAAGCGACCGGATGACATCGACGTCGGTCATCTCCTGATTCTTCGGCGAGAACGGGTCGATGGACGGAGGGATGATGTGGACTCGCGATGCGTCCATCCAACGAGGGACGTACTGGCGTCGGGAGAAGACGTACGCCTCGCAATCGGCCAGATGCGGGCGAAGGAATGACCATGCCTGGTCAGTCCATCGGTTGGTTCCCTCACGCCCGATGTGGCACCGCCAGACGACATGGGCGCCGGTCTCGGCAAGTGCAGCGGCCATACCGGCCGTCTGGGGATCGTGCAAGAACACCACGTCGCCCCTCTGCACGAGAGTCCGTGCGCTGCTGGCGTTGGCCGCCGTCACCGACGCATAGTGCTCGACCTCGATCGCCCCGAGTTCGCCGGCGTCACCGGATATTCCGTGCAGGCGGTTGTGGACCCGCTTGGTGATCGAGAAGAAGTCGGCGTCACCGGAGATCACGTGCCAGCGGATGTCGATTCCGACGTCCTTGATGTACCCGACGAGCACCTCGAGCATCTCGGCCACCCCACCCCCGGAGGCAGTCGAATTGAAGTTCCAGATCGTCCGACCTCTCAGCCCCATGGCGGCAACTGCCGCCGTCCGCCGGAGCTCCGAATACCGGTCGGACCCGATGATCGGTTGGAATCGCGACAGGGCCTGGACCGGGACATCGACCTCCCGAACCAGGTACTCGTTGGGTCCGGGTACCGAAGAGGCCATTGCAGAGATACTTCCAGAACGGGTGCCCGCCGACATCACCAAGCCGGATCGTGCTCTCCACTTCGGTGGGTACGAGGCACCGTCACCGTTCTCGCCCGGTCGACCGGTCGCCTGCGACCGATGCCCTCGAGGCGACGGTTTGAACCTATACCGAGGACGAATTCGCGAGTGCCCCTGGCAGGACTCGAACCTGCGCTTTCGGCTCCGGAGGCCGACGCTCTATCCGCTGAGCTACAGGGGCAGAAACGGGTCCATGTCCGACCCTCGAGGGCCGGCGAACCGCTTCAGAACAGGCAACTCTAGTGCCAAGACCGCTGGCCGCTGTCCGTCCCTACCGTCGGGGAGGCTGTGACCGCGTAACCTCGGGCCACGATGTCCGCAGCCGAACACCCTGATCAACCGACCACGACCGCATCCGGGTACCGACCGATCCGCGACCAGTTGGCCGCCGCCATCAGTGCCGCCGCCGCGGTCGTGGCCTCCGAACAGGACCTGGACCTGGTCGTCGAGCCGTCAACGGTCCACCTGGAGCGCCCGGCGAGTCGCGAGCACGGCGACTGGTCGACCAATATCGCCATGGTCACGGCCAAGAGGGCGGGGACCAATCCCCGGGCCCTGGCCACGTCGATCGTGGAGGCACTGCAGCGCGACCTTCCGAACCACGTGGTCTCCGTCGAGGTGGCCGGGCCCGGGTTCGTCAACTTCCGGCTGGACGACGGCTGGCTGCACGACGCCCTGGCCGCGGTCCTTCTCGAGGGTGAACAGGGGTATGCCCGTCCAGACGTGGGCCACGGGGAGAAGGTCCAGGTCGAGTTCATCTCGGCCAATCCGACCGGTCCGATCCACGTGGGGAACGGCTGGTGGGGGAGCTACGGCGACGCCCTGGCCCGGGTCCTCGACCGGAGCGGCCACGTGGTGTCCCGCGAGTATTACGTGAACGACACCGGCGGCCAGATCCGGACCCTGGGCATGAGCCTGCTTGCTCGCCACAAGGGCGAGGAGGTGCCCGAAGGCGGCTACCAGGGCCAGTACGTCACCGACCTCGCCGCCTCCTACGACGGCCCCGACGATGTCACCGTCGCCGGCCGGTGGGCGGCCGATCACATCCTCGAGCGGATCAAGGCCACCCTTGCCTCGGTGGGGATCATCTTCGACGAGTGGTACTCCCAGGCCTCCATCGAGGAGAGCGGTGCCGTCGACGAGACGATCGCCCTCCTGGCCGCCAAGGGGCTCGTCTTCGAAGAGGACGGCGCCACCTGGTTCCGGGCCACCGAGCTCGGCGACACCCGCGACCGTGTGCTGCGCAAGGCCAACGGGGACGCCACCTACCTGGCCGGCGACATCGCCTACCACCGTGACAAGTTCCTGATCCGCGGCTTCGACCGGGTCATCGACGTGTTCGGGGCGGACCACCACGGACAGGTGGCCAGCCTGAGGGCGGGTGTCGAGGCCCTCGGCGTCGACCCGTCGCGGCTCGAGGTCAAACTGGGACAGATGGTCTCCCTGGTGGACGGCGACGAGGCGGTCAAGATGGGGAAGCGGGCGGGCAACGCCATCGATCTCGACACCGTCATCGCCGACATCGGGCCCGACGCCACCCGCATTCTCAGCCTCATGAGCACGCTCGACCAGGCCACCACGTTCGACCTGGCCACCGTGCGCGAGCAGTCGGTCGAGAACCCGGTCTTCTACGTGCAGATGGCCAGTGCCCGGATCGGTGGTGTCGGCCGCAAGGCCGTCGAGCGCGGCATCGTCCGGGCCCCGCTCACCGAGGTCGACCTGTCACTGCTGACCCACCCACGCGAGCTCGAGTTGCTCCGGTGCCTCGAGGAGCTGCCCGAGGTGGTGGCCGATGCGGCCGTAGACCGGGCCCCGACCAAGGTCACCACGTGGGTCCGCCACCTGGCCTCGTGTTTCCACGGCTTCTACCACGACTGCCCGATCCTGGCCGACGATGTCGACCCCGCGGTGGCCCAGGCCCGCCTGTGGCTCGTCGAGGGCTCGCGCGTCGGGCTGGCCATCGGCCTCGGACTGCTCGGGGTGTCCGCGCCCGAGGCGATGTGACCATGTCCGTCCCGACCGGACCGGTCGACACCGACCTCCTCCCGGCCACCTCGGTCATCGGGGCCGACGGTCGACTGAGCGTCGGCGGCTGCGACATGGTCGAGCTCGCCGAGACCCACGGCACGCCACTGTTCGTCTACGACGAATCCCACCTGCGTACCGCGTGCCGCGAGGCGGTGGCCGCGTGGGGCGACGGCGTCGCCTACGCCACCAAGGCCTTCCTATGCGTCGCCATGGCCCGACTGGCCTACGAAGAGGGGATGTGCCTCGACGTGTCGACCGGGGGTGAGCTTCACGTGGCGCTCACCGCCGGCGTGCCGGCCGACCGATTGGTCCTCCACGGCAACAACAAGTCGACCGAGGAACTCGCCTCCGCCCTGTCGGTGGGGGTCGGCCGCACCGTCGTCGACTCCTTCGACGAGATCGACCGCATCGAGATGCTGGTCGCCGACCCCCCCGAGCTCGAGGGCGGCCCCGAGGACGCCGAGGCGACCATTCGCTGGCGACCGAAGGTGCTGGCCCGGATCACCCCCGGGGTGGAGGTCCACACCCACGAGTTCGTCAGGACCGGCCAAGAGGACTCGAAATTCGGCTTCGGACTGGCCTCCGGCGCGGCCGCACGCGCCGTCGAGCGCCTGGCCCGGTTGGATGCCGAGGGCGTCGTGGAATTCGTGGGGATCCACGCCCACCTGGGCAGCCAGGTGTTCGCCGTCGAACCGTTCGTCCAGGCCATCGCCGTGCTGGCCGACTTCTTCGCCCCGCTCGGACTGGCGGAGCTGGTGGTGGGGGGCGGGCTCGGGGTGGCATACGTGAACGGCGAGCAGGCGCCACCGATGGCCGAGTGGGCCGCGTCGGTCCGTGCCGCGTGCCGCAAGGCGGGGATCGCCGACTCGGTCCGGGTCACGGCCGAACCCGGTCGGTCGATCGTGGCGGCAGCAGGAGTCACCCTCTACCGGGTGGGGACGGTCAAGGACGTCCCCGGTCACCGTACCTACGTGTCGGTGGACGGGGGGATGAGCGACAACCCCCGGCCGGTCCTCTACGGGAGCGGCTACGAGGCCTTCCTCCCTCGCGAGGCTGCAGCTCTCCGGCCGGTGCCGGTCCGTGTGGTGGGCAAGCACTGTGAGACCGGGGACGTGGTGGTGGCCGACGGGTTCGTGCCCGACGACCTGGCGGTCGGCGACGTGCTGTGCACGCCGGTGACTGGCGCCTACGGCCATTCGATGGCGTCCAACTACAACAAGGTGCCCCGGCCGGCGGTGGTGTTCGTGGCCGACGGCGTGGCCCGGACGGTGGTGCGTCGCGAGACCCTCGACGACATGGTCCGACTGGACGTCTGACCGGGCCGTACCGGCCGTCCTCTCCTCGCCGAGGCGGTAGCGTGACCGGGTGACCTCGGCGCCGACGACACCCCGCGACGTGCGCGTGGCGATCCTCGGCTGCGGCAACGTGGGCAGCGCCCTGGTCGGCATCCTCCAGACCCGGGCCGAGGCCCTGGCCGTGCAGTCGGGCGCCCGGTTCGTGGTCACCGGCATCGCGGTCAACGATCCCGACGGCCCCCGCCCCGACCACGTGCCGAGGGACCTGCTCACGACCGACGCCGCGTCGCTGGTGGCCGATCCGTCGGTCGACATCGTGGTCGAGTTGATCGGCGGGCTCGAACCGGCCGGTGCGCTGGTGCGCGTCGCGCTCGACGCCGGACGGCCGGTGGTCACGGCCAACAAGGCCCTGCTCGCGTCCCACGACGGCGTGGCGCTGCGGACCCTGGCCGCCAAGCAGGGTGTGGACCTGCTGTACGAGGCCGCCGTGGCCGGTGCCATCCCCCTGGTCCGGGCCCTGCGCGAGTCGCTGACGGGCGAGCGGATCCACCGGGTGATGGGGATCGTCAACGGGACCACCAATTTCATCCTGACCAGGATGGGGGAGCAGGGCGCCGACTTCGCCTCGGTGCTGGCCGAGGCCCAGGACCTGGGTCTGGCCGAGCGGGACCCCACCGCCGACGTCGAGGGCTTCGACGCCGCGGCAAAGGCCGCCATCCTGGCCGGTGTGGCCTTCGGGTACAACGTCTCGGACGACGCCGTCGCCCGTGAGGGCATCACCGGGATCACCTCGGCCGACGTGGCCTTCGCCCGGCGGGCCGGCTACGTGATCAAGTTGTTGGCCGTGGTGGCCCGGGCGGGCGACGACGGCCTCTCGGTCCGGGTCCACCCGGCGCTGGTGCCGAACGCCCACCCGTTGGCCGGGGTGCGGGACGCGTTCAATGCGGTGTTCATCGAAGGTGAGACGGCCGGTGAGCTCATGCTCTACGGCCAGGGTGCCGGCGGACTGCCCACGGCCAGCGCGGTGGTGGGCGACCTGATCGACGCCACCCGCAATCTGCTGGCCGGCACCACCGCCCCGGCTCCCGACCGCCAACCGGCCCACCTGGTTCCCGAGGACGATCTCGTCTCCGGCTTCTACATCAGTCTCGACGTGGCCGACCGGCCCGGCGTGCTCGGCGCGGTGACCACGGCCTTCGGGGCCAACGGGGTGTCCATCCGCTCGGTCGAGCAGGAAGGCGCCGTCGACGGCGCCCGACTGGTCTTCGTCACCCACCTGGCACGGGAGGGCGATGTCCGGGCCACACTGGCCGATCTGGAGGGACTCGACACCGTGGATCGGATCGGAGGCCTCATGCGGATCGTGGGTGCGACATGAGCGACGGACCGGGCGCCGGGCGGGCCCTGTCCTGGCGGGGGGTGATCGAGGAGTACCGGGAGTTCCTTCCCGTCACCGGCGACACACCGGTGATCTCCCTCCTCGAAGGGGGCACCCCCCTCCTCGAGGCACCCCGCCTGTCGGCCCGGGTCGGAGCCCGGGTCTTCCTCAAGATCGAAGGGGCCAACCCGACCGGGTCGTTCAAGGACCGTGGCATGACCATGGCCATCTCCAAGGCGGTGGAGGAGGGTGCGAAGGCGGTGGTCTGCGCCTCCACCGGCAACACGTCGGCGTCGGCGGCCGCGTTCAGCGCCCGGGCCGGGCTCACCTGCGCGGTCCTCATCCCCGAGGGCCACATCGCACTCGGCAAGTTGGCCCAGGCTCTGATCCACGGGGCCAGGGTGCTGCAGCTCCGCGGCAACTTCGACCAGGCCCTCGAGATCGTCCGCGAGCTCGGCCAGAAGGCGCCGGTGACGGTGGTCAACTCGGTGAACCCGTACCGCATCGAAGGCCAGAAGTCCGGCGCATTCGAGATCGTGGACCAGCTCGGCGACGCCCCCGACGTCCACTGCATCCCGGTCGGGAACGCCGGAAACATCACCGCGTACTGGAAGGGCTATCTCGAGTTCAAGGAGGCCGGCCGGTCCACCCGCCTGCCCCGCATGCTCGGGTTCCAGGCCGCCGGTGCCGCTCCCATCGTGGCCGGCCACCCCATCGAGCACCCCGACACGGTGGCCACCGCCATCCGGATCGGCAATCCGGCCAGCTGGTATGGGGCGACGTCCGCCGCATCCGAGTCCGGTGGGGGCATCGCCGCGGTGACCGACGACGAGATCCTCGAGGCCTACCGGTTCCTGGCCGCCGAGGAGTCGGTATTCTGCGAGCCCGCATCCGCGGCATCGGTGGCCGGCCTGTTGCAGACGGGACTTCCTGACGGCCTCGGGGCCGGGGCCACCGTCGTGTGCGTGCTCACCGGGCACGGGCTGAAGGATCCCGACATCGCCATCAGCCAGATTTCGGTCCCGACGGTGGTCGACGCTGATCTGGGAGCGGTGCTCAGCGAACTAGCGCTCTGACCGGGGGGTCCGTGCCGGCGATGGTCTCCACGTGGGGATGCTTGCCGTCGATGCCCCAGAACCTGTATGCTGAAGGCACCTTCGCCTCCGCAATATGCCCGCTCGGGCGTGCGGACGGGGCTTCCTGGTTCGACTCTTTCGACCAGCCCGTGCCGGCGTCGGGGGGAGTGGCGACCGGGGTCAACTCCGGGTTCCCACGTCCCCACCCCTTTATTTCCCTGGCTGTGGGACCACTCCCACCCGCCAACGAGGACATGCTGAAACGAGGAAGCCGATGACTGCCGAACAGCAGCTCGAGCGCTCGGTGTTGGAGAGCAAGGAGCGCGATGAGCTCCATGCGATCGCACAGGCCCTGTCTGTGAAGACCAACACCAGGACCAAGAAGGCCGACATCATCGACGGCATCTTGAAGGCGACCGGAGTAGCGGTGGACGACAGTCCGGCCGCCGCTCCGGAGGCGAGGCCGCAGAGGGGCGGACGGAGCCGACCGACCGTGGACACTTCCGACGCACCCAATGGCAACGGGGACCATGCCGAACCCGGGGCCGCACCCGCCCCGCCCCGCCGAACCCCCGCAGTCCACTCGTTCGGCCCGGCCGACGATGCCGCCACCGTGGACGTAGCTGCCGAGCTCGACTACGACTTCGACGACATCCCCGGGGCCGGTAGAGCGGCCACCGACGGCGACGGGGCTCCCACCGATGTCGGCACGACCGAGGACGGCGGACGCGGCGGCCAGAACGGAAGTGCCGGCCAGGGGCGCCAGAATCCCCAGGGCGCGGCGCAGGGCGGCAATCAGAACCAGGGCAGCCGCAACAACCGCAACAACCAGGGCAACCAGGGTGGCCAGAACCAGGGCAACCGCAACAATCAGGGTAACCAGAACCAGGGCAACCGCAACAACCAGGGCAACAACCGGGGGAACCAGGGCAACCAGATCAGCCAGAGCGGGGGCAACGACGACCTGGGCAACCGTCGGTCGAATCGGCGTCGCCGTGGACGGGACCGCCAGGGCGGACCCGAAGGGGACCTGCAGGGCAGCGGAAACCAGGAGCAGCAGTACCAGGGCGAGCTCCTGCCCGTGAGCGGCCTGCTCGACCTGCGCGACGAGGGCTACGGCTTCCTGCGGTGCGAGGGCTACCTGGCCTCGCCCAAGGACATCTACGTGTCGATCAGCCAGGCCCGGCGCTTCGCCCTCCGCAAGGGCGACAGCATCGAGGGCTTCTGCCGCCCGGCGGGAACGACCGAGAAGTTCCCGGCCCTGCTCCAGATCGACACCGTCTCGGGCATGGATCCCGAGGTGGCCCGCCTTCGTCCCCGCTTCGAGGATCTCACGCCGCTGTTCCCCGACGAAAAGCTCCACCTCGAGATGACGGGCGAGAAGGAGAACATGACCGCCCGCATCGTCGACCTGCTGTCGCCGATCGGCAAGGGGCAGCGCGGCCTGATCGTCTCGCCCCCCAAGGCGGGCAAGACCACGGTGATGAAGCACATCGCCCACTCGATCGAGGCCAACAACCCCGACGTCCACCTCATGGTCCTGCTGGTCGACGAGCGTCCCGAAGAAGTGACGGACATGCGCCGGTCGGTCAAGGGCGAGGTCGTGGCCTCCACGTTCGACCGTCCGTCCGAGGAGCACACCGCCGTGGCGGAGCTTGCCATCGAGCGGGCCAAGCGCCTGGTCGAGGCCGGCCGCGACGTGGTGATCATCCTCGACGGCATCACCCGGCTCGCCCGTGCCTACAACCTGGCTCAGCCCGCCACCGGCCGGATCATGTCCGGTGGTGTCGACTCCGGTGCCCTGTACCCGCCGAAGCGGTTCTTCGGCGCCGCACGGAACATCGAGGAGGGAGGCTCGCTGACCATCCTGGCCACCGCCCTGGTCGAAACCGGCTCCAAGATGGACGAGGTGATCTTCGAGGAGTTCAAGGGCACCGGCAACATGGAGCTCCGGCTCGACCGGCGACTGGCCGAGCGCCGGCTGTACCCGTCGATCGACGTCAACGCCAGTTCGACCCGCCACGAGGAGCTGCTCTTCGACCGGTCCCAGCTCCAGCAGGTGTGGAAGCTCCGCCGGGTGCTCAACGCCTTGGCCAACGAGGGAAGCGCCGCCGCCGGGCTCGAGCTCCTCATGGACAAGATCCGCACCACCAAGAGCAACGACGAGTTCCTGGCCGAGATCGCCAAGGGTCCCGCCACCTGACCCGCTGCCCCACCCCCGGCCACCCGCCTTCCCGGGACGGCGGGCGGGCCGGTTCCGATAGACTCTGTCCCTTGCAATCGGGCGGCCCCCGATCACGGCGCCGCCACCACAGGAGATCTCCATGAAGACCGACATCCATCCCGACTACGCCGAGACCTCGGTGCGCTGCTCGTGCGGGAACACGTTCACCACTCGTTCGACCAAGCCCGAGATCCACCTCGAGCTGTGCAACGAGTGCCATCCGTTCTTCACCGGAAAGCAGAAGCTGGTGGACTCCGGTGGCCGCGTCGAGCGCTTCCAGCGCCGCTACGCCACCTCCGGCCGCAAGAAGAAGCCGGCCACCCCCGCCTCCGAGGACTGAACGGGCGCGCCGCCTCCTCGCCCGCCGCAACCCGCGGCCAGGGTGACGGGCGGGTGACGCTACCCTCTCCACCGTGCTCAACGACCGCCTGAGGGAACGTCTGGTCGAGTTGGAGCAGGAGTTCGAGTCGGTGGTGACCGAGCTCAACGACCCTGACCTCTCGGCGGACCCCAAGCGCCTGCGCGAGGTCTCGCGGCGCCACCGTGAGCTCGAGGAGGTGGTGGCGTGCTTCCGCCGCCTCGAGTCGGCGATCGAGGACCTCGACGCCGCCCGCGACATGGTCTCGGACTCCTCCGGCGCCGAGCGCGAGCTGGCCCAGGCGGAGTTGGCCCACGCCGAGGAGGAAGTCCCCCGCCTCGAGGAAGAGCTCCGACTGTTGCTGGTCCCCCGCGACCCCAACGCCGGGCGCAACGTGATCATGGAGATCCGAGGGGCCGAAGGGGGCGAGGAGGCCAACCTCTTCGCCAAGGACCTCTACGACATGTACACGCGGTATGCGGCGTCCAAGGGATGGAAGGTCGAGGTCCTGTCGTCGAGCCCGTCGGAACGGGACGGGCTGAACGAGATCACCTTCCTGGTCAAGGGTGAGGACGCCTGGCTCCGTCTCGAGCACGAGGGTGGTCCCCACCGCGTCCAGCGGGTGCCGGTCACCGAGTCCCAGGGGCGGATCCACACGTCGTCGGCAGCGGTCACCGTGCTGCCCGAGGCCGAGGAGGTCGACGTCGACATCGACCCGGCCGACCTCAAGATCGACGTCTACCGCTCCACCGGGCCGGGAGGCCAGTCGGTGAACACCACCGACTCGGCGGTCCGGATCACCCATCTCCCGACCGGCATCGTCGTGGCCATGCAGGACGAGAAGAGCCAGATCCAGAACCGGGCCAAGGCCATGATCGTGCTGCGGTCCCGTCTGTTGAAGGCCGAGCAGGACCGCCAGGCGGCCGAACTGTCCGAGCAGCGACGGAGCCAGGTCGGTGGCGGGGGGCGGTCCGAGAAGATCCGGACCTACAACTACAAGGAGAACCGGGTCACCGACCACCGCATCAAGTTGACCCTCCACAAACTGGACCGCATCCTCATGGGTGACCTGGACGAGCTGACCGAGGCCCTCATGGCGGACAAGCGCTACCGGCAGCTGGACGACGGCTGAGGCCCGGGTGGTGGAGGAGTCGGAACGAACCGCCGTCCCGCCGTCCTCGTCCCTCCCGGCGGCGGGACGGTCCGGCCTGATCGCCGAGGTGGCCGCCCTGGTCGGCTCGGGGCGCGAGGCGACCTGGATCGTCGAGCACGCGCAGGCCGTGGCGGACGACGACCCGGGGTGCCGTGCGTCGGCGCTGGATCTCGCCCGTCGGCGGGCCACGGGCGAGCCCCTGCAGTATGTGCTCGGCACGTGGCAGTTCCGTTCCCTCGAGCTGCAGTTGGACCCCCGCGTTCTCATCCCCCGGTCGGAGACGGAACAGGTGGTGGAGGTGGCCCTGGGCGAACTGGCCCGGATCGCCCTGGGCCGCCGAGGTGGCACAGAGCCCCTGGTCTGCGTCGATCTCGGTACCGGGTCGGGGGCGATCGCACTGTCGCTGGCCGTCGAGTGGCCCCGGGGAGCTGTGCCGCTCGAGGTCTGGGCCACCGACGCCTCGCCCGAGGCGCTCGAGGTGGCCAGGATCAATCTGGGCCGTCAGGCCATTCGTGACCGGGACGCCGCCGCCCGGGTGACGCTGGCCGGCGGGACGTGGTTCGACGCCCTTCCCCCACGGCTGTCCGGCAACGTGGACCTGATCGTGTCCAATCCCCCGTACGTGGCCGAGGACCAGTTCGACGACCTCGACCCGACCGTGCGGGACTGGGAGCCCCGCAGGGCACTGGTCGCGTCCCGTGGGCGGAGCGGTGTGGCCGGGACGGCTGACATCGAGACGGTGGTGGCCGGTGCCCCCGTGTGGCTCCGGGGCTCGGGCGCGCTGGTGGTGGAGTTGGATCCGGCCCAGGCCCACGCGTCGCTCGACATGGCCCGCCGGGTCCGGTTCTCGCGGGTGGAGACGGCTCCTGACCTGGCCGGCCGGACGCGGATGCTGGTGGCGGAGCGGTGAGGGCGGCCCGACCGTGACAGAGGCAGTGCAGTCGACAGAGGCAGTGCAGTCGACAGAGGCAGTGCAGTCGACAGAGGCAGTGCAGTGAGTACCGAGGTTCTCCAGGTAGGCGACCGGGGCGCGCTGCACCGCGCCGCCTCGGCCCTCGCCGCCGGGGACGTCGTGGCCGTGCCGACGGACACCGTCTACGGGTTGGCCGTCGACCCGTCACAACCCGAGGCGGTGGCCCGTCTGTTCGCGTTGAAGGGGAGGCCCCACGACGTGCCTCTGCCGATCCTCGTGGCCGGGCCCGAGCAGGTGGCGCTGGTCGCCGGTGATCTGGAGGTGGCCGCAGCGGAGCTGGCCGAGCGCTTCTGGCCCGGGCCGCTCACCCTGGTCGTGAGGAGGCGTCCCGGATTCGACGTCGACCTGGGAGGGCCACCCGCCGCCGGGCAGACCGTCGGCGTCCGCCGGCCCGACCACCCGGTGGTGGTGGCGCTGTGCGAACTCCTCGGCCCCCTGGCCGTCACCAGCGCCAACATCCACGGCTCGCCGCCGGCGACCACGGCGGACCAGGTGGTCCGGTACTTCGCCGGGTCCGACCAGCCTGCCGTCGTCCTGGACGGGGGGACCTGTGACGGCGTCCCGTCCACGGTCGTCGAGTGCCGGGGCCCGGCGTCTCGTTGCCTGCGTGAGGGGGCCCTGGCCTGGCGGGTGCTGCACGGCACCCGGGGAGTCGGCGCGCGACGCTCGCAGGAGGCCTCCGACGGGGATTGGGGTTGACGGTGCCGGGTGTGACGGGCGACACTGGAGGGATGCAGCGCACCGATACGTCCTCACGCGGCACCGTAATCATTATCGACTAGGCACAGACCGCTCCCGGTGTGTGCCTTCTGACCGTCCACCTGGTGGGCGGTTTTTCAATTTCCGGGTCCGTCGGGTGTGTGGACGGTGGATCGGGCGGGGAGCTCCGCCGAGGTGGCAGAGTCAGGGCCCGGGTCCGGCGACGGGAACCGGTGGGGGACAGCGCGCAGCAGTACGGACAGAGCAGACCGAGCAGTACGGACAGAGCAGACAAGGACATCAGACAAGTGAGTAGCTACAAGGTTGGCGTGATCGGCGGTGACGGGATCGGTCCCGAGGTGACCGCCGAGGCCCTCAAGGTGGTCCGCGCCGCGGGTGTCGTCCTCGACACCACCGACTACGACCTCGGCGCCGACCGCTACGTGCGCACGGGCGACGTACTGCCCGACAGCGTTCTCGAGGAGCTGCGTGGGCAGGACGCCATCCTCCTCGGCGCCATCGGCGCCGCGGTGGGGTCGACCGAGGTGCCGCCGGGCACCCTGGAGCGGGGCATGCTGCTGCGACTCCGGTTCGAGCTCGACCTCTACATCAACCTGCGGCCCTTCACCGGGGTCCCCGGGGCGCCGGCGCCGGACTGTGACTTCGTGGTGATCAGGGAGAACACCGAGGGGACCTACGCCGGCGAGGGCGGCTTCCTCCGCAAGGGGACCCCCTTCGAGGTCGCCACCCAGGGGTCCGTGAACACCCGGCACGGTGTGGAGCGGTGTGTCCGCTATGCCTTCGCCCTGGCGGCCACGCGCCCCCGTCGGCACCTGACGCTGGTCCACAAGACCAACGTCCTCACCTTCGCCGGTGACCTGTGGCAGCGGACGGTCGACGAGGTCGCCCCGGACTTCCCGGACGTGACCCGCGACTACAACCACGTGGACGCCACCTGTATCTACCTGGTCGAGAACCCGGCCCGCTACGACGTCATCGTCACCGACAACCTGTTCGGCGACATCATCACCGACCTGGCCGGTGCCATCGCCGGCGGCATCGGCTACGCCGCCTCGGCCAACCTCAATCCCGACCGCACCGGGCCCTCCATGTTCGAACCGGTCCACGGCGCGGCCCACGACATCGCGGGCACCGGTAAGGCCAACCCGGCGGCAGCCGTCCGTTCCGCGGCGCTCATGCTCGACTTCCTGGGCGAGGCCGACGCCGCCGCCGCGGTGCACGCCGCCGTCACCGATTTCGTCAACTCCAATCCGAACCCGACGCTCTCGACCACCGAGATCGGCGACGCCATCGCAGAAAGGCTCTGAGCCATGCCAATCACCCCCACTGAGAAGATCTGGATGGACGGCGAGTTCGTCGACTGGGCCGACGCCACCGTGCACGTGCTCACCCACACCATGCACTACGGCTCGGGCGTCTTCGAGGGCATCCGCGCCTATCCGACCGACCGGGGCGTGGCCGTCTTCCGCCTCCGTGACCACATCGAGCGCCTGTTCGTGTCCGCGTCGGTCTTCCTGATCGACATCCCCTTCAGCGTGGACGACGTCGTCGAGGCGACGCGTGAGCTCGTCCGGGTCAACGGGATGGATGCCGGTTGCTACATCCGGCCGCTCGTCTACCTCGGCTACGGCGAGATGGGGCTCAACCCCATTCCGTCCCCGGTCAACGTGTCGATCGCCTGCTGGCCGTGGGGCACCTACCTGGGGGACGAAGGGGTGGCCAACGGCGTGTCGGTCAAGATCTCGTCGTGGCGACGCCACGACCCCAACGCGGTCCCGACCGCGGCCAAGGGGACCGGGATGTACGTGAACTCGTCGCTGGCCAAGGTCGAGGCGATCAAGGCCGGCTACGACGAGGCCGTCCTGCTCGCTCCCGACGGCAACGTGAGCGAGTGCACCGGCGAGAACATCTTCATCGTGCGCAACGGCCGGCTGCTCACCCCGCCGAGCTCCGACTCGGGCGCGCTCGAGGGCATCACCCAGAAGTCGGTCGAGGCGATCGCACGCGATCTCGGCCTCGAGGTCCACTACCAGCAGCTCATCAGGACCGACCTGTACACGGCGGACGAGGCATTCCTCACCGGGACGGCCGCCGAAGTGGTGCCGATCCGGGCCGTCGACGACCGCACGGTCGGCGCCGGCAAGCCCGGACCCGTTACCCAGAGGATCCAGCAGATCTATTTCAGTGCCGTGCGCGGCGAGGTCGATCAGTACAAGGACTGGTTGGACTATGTCGAGTGACGGCCCCACCCTCAACGACGAGTCGTATGCGACGGCCGGCGACGGTGCCACCCATACCCACCCGCACAGCCACGGCCACACCCACAGCCACGGCGGCGGCCCGCCCCACTCCCATCCGCTGACCCGGGGCCAGGAGGCCCACGCCCGCAGCCGTCGGGGAGCGGACCACGACGGCGGCCAGCCAACGACGGCGGGTGGTCACGACTTCGACCTGCCCGACCTGCCCGACGCGGTGGACGTCTTCGACACCACACTGCGCGACGGATCCCAACAGGAGGGCCTGTCGCTGACCGTGGACGACAAGCTCAAGGTGGCCGAACAGCTCGACCATCTCGGTGTCACCTTCATCGAGGGCGGCTGGCCCGGCGCCAATCCCAAGGACGCGGAGTTCTTCGCCCGAGCCCCCGGCGAGCTCCATCTGGCGAGGGCCACGTTGGTGGCCTTCGGTTCCACCCGGCGGGCCGGCGTGCGGGCCGAGGACGACGAGACCCTCCGGCACCTGGTCGAGGCGAAGACCGAGGCTGTCTGCATCGTGGCCAAGTCGTCGGAGATGCACGTGGTTGATGCACTGCGGACCACCCTCGACGAGGCCGTCGCCATGGTGGCCGACTCGGTCGCCTTCCTGCGCGCCAACGACCTGCGGGTCTTCCTGGATGCCGAGCACTTCTTCGACGGCTACAAGGCCAACCCCGAGTTCACCCTGCGCATCCTGCAGGCGGCCGAGGAGGCCGGGGCCGAGACCCTCGTGCTGTGCGACACCAACGGAGGGACCCTTCCCTACGAGGTCGAGCGCATCGTGGGCACGGTACTGGACCGCTTCGAGACCCAGGTGGGAGTCCACTTCCACAACGACAGCGGCTGCGCGGTAGCCAACTCGCTGGCCGGCGTGTCGGTCGGGGCCACCCACGTCCAGGGTTGTGTGAACGGGTACGGCGAACGGGCCGGCAACGCCGATCTGGCCGCCGTGGTCCCGGACCTCTCCCTCAAGTTGAGGGTCTCCACAATCCCGGCCGATCGGCTCCCGCTGCTCACCCCGGTGGCCCATCACATCTCCGAACTGGTCAACATCGCCCCCAACCCCCAGCAGCCATTCGTCGGTGCCTCGGTCTTCGCCCACAAGGCCGGGCTCCACACCTCGGCCATCGCCCGGCGGTCGGACGCGTACGAGCACATCTCCCCCGACCTGGTAGGCAACGGGACCCGCTTCGTGGTGTCCGAGATGGCCGGCCGTTCCACCCTGGTCATGAAGGCCGACGAGCTCGGGCTGGAACTCGACTCGGATGCCATGACCTCGGTCCTCGACTCGCTCAAGCGACTCGAATACGAGGGGTACCACTTCGAGGTGGCCGACGGCTCGCTCGAACTCCTGCTGCGGAACTCGACCGGATGGCGCCAGCCCTTCTTCGACCTCGAGTCCTACCGGGTCATCGCCGACCAGGGGGTCGACCAGTCGACCGAAGCCACCGTCAAGGTGTTGGTGGGGAGCGAGCGGATCGTGGCCACGGCCGAGGGCAACGGACCTGTCAACGCACTCGACGGGGCCCTGCGGGCGGCGATCGGGAGCCGGTACCCGGCGCTCGACGGTGTCCACCTGGTCGACTACCGGGTGCGGGTCCTCGACTCGGCGAAGGGCACCGGGTCGGTCACCAGGGTCCTCATCGACTCGACCGACGGCAACCGGACCTGGACCACCATCGGGGTGTCCGAGAACATCATCGCCGCGTCGTGGCAGGCCCTTTCCGACTCGGTGGTCTACGGTCTCCTCCACACCGCGGGATCCGACGTCTGAACTGGACATCCGGCCCGCCGCATGGCACGTTCTCCATGCGCACGACCCACCGCACCACCAGGAAATCCAGGAGTACCTCGTGACCCAGCCCAGTTTCGTCCCCGTCGTCGAGGCGGACCAGGTCCGCCGCGCCTACCAGCTGCACGTACCGTCCATCTGGACCACGTCGCGGCCGTCCGAGCTGCGGGGAACCCGCCAGCCCTCCGGCGCCTTCCTCGGCACGCAGGGACCTGACCAGGGCTTCGCACTGAAGCTGGCCCGCCGGTTCGAGGACCGTCTGGTGCTGGCGCCCGGCGAGCACGCCGAGGACGCCATCGCCGGGTGCACGGCCGTCGCCACGCGCCGGTCGGCCATCTTCGGCCGGGCGCCGATGATCCACGACCTGACCCTGGCATTCACCCTGTGGGGGTTCCTCGAGGGTGCGCCCGCCGACCTGGTCACCGCCCGGGAGCCGTTGTTCCGGTCGGCGTCGCACCACTACCAGGTGAAGCGGGTCATCGCCGATTGCGTGCCCGAGTCGACGCTCCGTCTGACGCCCGAGCAGGTGGCCGAGCGGATCGGCGACTGGAGCGAGCTGCTCGAGCTGCCCGAGCGCGATTGACCGTTTCGCAGTCGGTCACGGGGATTCCCCGGTGACCAACCACCTCGGGGACTCCGACTGAGCGGACCGGCGCCGGGGGTTGCGGTCGGCCCTCGCTCCTGGAGGAAAGAGCGTCAGTCGGAGGCCCGGTCTGAGGTGGCCGATTGGGGGAAGAAGGAACGTGGGCCGAGGTGGCCGCGGCGCCACCGCTTCTTGGCCGAAGCGCCGATGAAGGCGCCCACTTCGGCCGGCGTGTGGGCCGACGAGGAGACGAGGAGATGGGAGTCGTCGAACGGGGAGGACGTGGACGGCGTGTCGTGCGTCTCGTGCTCCAGCCCGTCGGCGTAGTTGACGGTGACCGCGTTGGCGAGCGCCGATCCGGCAACTGCCTGCTGGAACAGATCGGGGTACTTGGGGCCAGCCTCGGGACGTTGATCGGACTCACCGGTCCAGGTGGGGTGCTGCGGGGTCGCCGGACCGGGCGTCGACTCGCCGGCCGTGTCCGTGGACATCCCCTGGATCGTCGTCGGGAACGCGGGTGCGACCGTCGCCGGCCCACGATCAGGCAGTGGGAGTTCGGGCACCGGGATCGGGGCGACACGGCGCTGGTCGTTCTGATCCGGCGCAGCGGCGGTCTCCGAACGATGCCAGGAGCCGTCGTCGCCGAGGCACCATCCGGTTCCTTCGGGCATCTCACTCATGGATTCCATCTCCACAGGGCTCGGGGGCGTCGACCGCCGGGGTCGCGTTCTGGCTCCTGAGGTATCGGCCTCCGTCCGGAACGCCTTTAGTGAATTTCGAGGCTCGGAATGTCCGAATTTGCTACCGCTCGGTAACTTGGTGCCATGGAAAGCACCTCGTTCGGTCTCACCGACACCCACCGCGAATTCCGCGACACGCTCCGGAAGTTCGCCGAGGCCCGGGTCGCACCCCATGCCGCCGCCGCCGATCGGGACTCGGCGTTCCCGCAGGCGTCGTTCGACGCCTGCGTCGAGCTCGAACTGCCCGCACTCGGCGTTCCGGTGGAGTACGGGGGGGCCGGAGCCGACATGATCACCCAGGCGATCACAACCGAGGAGATCGCCCGGGTCTGTGCCTCGACGTCCGTCACGCTCCTCATCTCCAAGCTGGGGATGCTCCCGGTGATGAACTGGGCCAGCCAGGAGCTGAAGGCCGAGTACCTGCCGAAGATCGCGTCCGGGGCCGCGCAGGCCAGCTACTGCCTGTCCGAGGCCGACGCCGGCAGTGACGTCGCCTCCATGCGCACCCGGGCCGTGCGCGACGGCAGCGACTACGTGTTGACCGGCGCCAAGCACTGGATCACCAATGCCGGCGTCTCGGACACCTACACGGTGTTCGCGGTGACCGACCCCGACGCGGGGCGCCGGGGGATCAGCTGCTTCCTGGTCGAGGCCGGGTGGGGCGTGGAGGTGGGCCACCACGAGGACAAGATGGGCCTGCGCGGCAGCCCGACCGCCGGCGTCACCTTCGACGAGGTCCGGGTTCCGTCGTCGCACCTGATCGGCGAGGAGGGTCAGGGGTTCACCATCGCCATGCACACTCTCGACCGCAGCCGGCCGACCGTCGGTGCCCAGGCGGTCGGGATCGCCCAGGGCGCGATCGACGTCGCCGCCGGCTACATGGGGGACCGAACGGCGTTCGGCAAGCCCATCGCCGATCTGCAGGGACTGCGCTTCATGATCGCCGAGATGGCCATGCGGAACGAGGCGGCCCGATCGCTCGTCTACCGGGCGTGCTCGCTGATCGACGACGGGGACCCCGAGGGCGAGCTGACCACCATCGGGGCGATGGCCAAGTGCTTCGCCTCGGACACGGCCATGGCCGTGACCACCGATGCCGTGCAGCTGCTGGGCGGCTACGGGTACACGAAGGACTTTCCGGTGGAGCGGTTCATGCGCGACGCCAAGATCACCCAGATCTACGAGGGCACCAACCAGATCCAGCGGGTGGTCATCGCCAAGGGGCTGCTCGGGTAGGGGTGAGCACCCGGTGGCGACCATGGATGCCGCTGTCCCGGGCACTGATAACTGATAACTGATATAGTCGATGCATGGATGGGTGGGCGCTCCGCAGCCGAAGACGTGAGGCGGGGCTGACCGCAGCTCAGGTGGCACGCGTGACCGGTACGTCGGAGAGCAACGTCGCCGCATACGAGCGCGGCGACAAAGTGCCGGGCGGATCGACGCTGCAGCGGATCCTCGATGCCATCGATGCTGGATCCGGGAGCGACATCTATGTCCACGGACTGTTGACCACTCCGGAAGCCTCGGCTGCCATTCGATCGGGCCTCCGACATGGATGGTCCCTCAGAGAGCTCTTGCGAATCGTCCGGGAACAACGGTCGAATGCCAAATGGGTGTCACGTCCGATTGACCGACAGGTGTTTTTCGCCCGCCCATCCACGACCGGTGATCGGCGTTGGGATGCTCTTCTCGCCGGTTCCACCGAGGACCTGGCCGGACGGGGCGATCTCCCTGTGCCGGAGTGGGTCAAAGGTGTCAGATCGGATAGGGATTGGTTCGTCACCGACGATCCGGCCTTCTACGAGTTCCTTCGTGCCCACTCACCTGAGCCCTTTCGTTCCCGGGGCGTGATGATCGATCCCGACTCATTGGAGTCGGTGTGACCTCCAAAGCTGACGGACCACTCCTCGGCCACGCGAGAATCGAAGAGTTGCTCGGGGAGCTCGGCAAAAAGTGTGCGGCCCGAGGGCTGTCGGTGGACATGTTCGTCGTCGGCGGAGGGGCGATCGCACTGGCCTACAGCGACGACCGGGCTACAAGGGACATCGACGCTGTCTTCGAACCGAAGATGGAAGTCTACGAAGTCGCCAGGGCGATGGCCGGCGAGTTCGGACTCCCCCGAGACTGGTTGAACGACAGTGTGAAGGGGCTGCTTCCCGATGGGCAGGACAGAGGTCAACAACATGAAATCAACCGCGAGGGGATTCACATCGTCGTGCCGTCCCCGGAGTATCTCTTCGCCATGAAGGCGGTGTCGGCCCGGATCGGTCTGGACGACGACTTGAGACTCCTTTCTGCACGCATCGGCATTACCAGCGTTGACGAGGCCTACGACGTAGTGGAGCGCTTCTACCGACCACAACGCGTGTCTGCCAAGGCGGGGTTCTTTGTGCAGACCGTTCTGTCGTTCGACTCCGATGGGTCGGGCGGATGAACGGCGGGCGAAGCGGCACGGCTCCCGGGTCGGCTCAGGCGGTGAGCGCCCGGTGGCGCATGGCCCAGCCGGGTCCACGCAGCACGTAGGACAGCCGCTCGACCCACCCGGTGGACGACGCCACGTCCCGGGCCATGTCCACGTACTCGTGGGTGGCGATGCGGCCCGGGTTGAAGGTGTCGATGTTGGTGGTGAGGCCGTAGACGACGCGCTCGTCCTCGGGCTCGAAGGTGCCGAACATCCGGTCCCAGACGATCAGGATGCCGCCGTGGTTCCTGTCGAGGTACTGGCGGTTCGTCCCGTGGTGCACCCGGTGGTGGGAGGGTGAGTTGAGTGCCCGTTCCGCGCGCCCGATCCGGTCGATGGCCTCGGTGTGGATCCAGAACTGGTAGATCAGGTTGACGCCGCGGGCCGTGGCCACCGCGTCCGGCGGGATGCCGAACAGGCAGAGCAGCCCGTAGGGGAGCATGGTGCCGAGCGCGTCGGCCACCGGCTGGCGGAGTGCGGTCGACAGGTTGTAGCGCTCGCTCGAGTGGTGGACCTCGTGGACCGCCCACATGTAGCGGCTGGTGTGCATGAACCGGTGGTTCCAGTAGTAGATGAAGTCCCAGCCGACGATGGCTGCTGCCAGTGCCGCCCGCCCGTTGCCGAGCGACGGGACCAGCCGCCTGCGCCAGAGCTTCTCCGGCGTGGTGGCGGTGGCCCAGGCCGTGGTGACAGCCAGGCCTCCGGCGGCGATGGCGACGACACCGCCGACCGAGGCCAACCGACGGGCGGGAGCGACCGGCCCGGCCGACTCGTGGGTCTCCGCCGAATCATCGGTGTCGTCCTCCTCCCGACGCTCGGACCGTCGGGCCACGATGTCGGCCACCGTGGTGGCCGCCGCAGCGGCGACAGCCACGCCGACCAGGGTCTTGGCGAAGCGGCCCCGGCCGGGGGTGACCGGGCGGAGGATCCGGGGGACCACGAAGGGCGCGAGCAGGCTGAGGGTTCCCATGGTCAGGCTGGCCCGGGTGTCCTGGCGCTCGTAGTCGCCGGCCGACGGGGCCCCGCCCCGGGTGAGTCGCCGGCGCTGGGCCAGGTACTCGAGCCCCATGGCGGCGAAGTAGCCCGGGACGGCGACCACCGTCAGGTCGACGGCGTCGGAGCCCGGCTTGGAGGGCCACGTCACGGTCGCACACCGGGGTCGGCGTCGGGTCGGCACGACGGGCATCGAATCGTGGTCCCGGAACGTTCGGCGCGATCGGGACGCACGTGTCCACCGCGCCGTCCGCGGGCTGGCAGCCGATGTTCACCACTCACCTGACGTCTCCCCTCGATCGGCGGGGCCGGCGCCCGTCGCTGATCAGCAGCTGACCGAACCGGCGCCGATGGGCACAGTACCGCACCGGTTGTCACCCGCCTCCCGGCGGCCCGACCGGCACACGCAGGGGGCGCCGGGGCCCAGGCGGGGTCGGCGGTGGGCAGCGGGCGGGGGACAACGGGAGGGCCGATCCTGCGCCGATGGGCCGAGTGAGTAGAACCGGTTCTATACTTCTGCCGCCGGGTCGGGACGAGGCAGTCTCCGACGGCCGGTCAGTACTCATCACCCACACCACCAACGAGAACTCTCAAGGGGGATCCACCATGGCCCAGCCGGTCATCGTCGAAGCAGTCCGCACACCGATCGGTAAGCGCAACGGATGGCTGTCCGGGTTCCACGCCGCCGACCTCCTGGGCCAGGCCCAGGTCGAGCTGGTGAAGAAGGCCGGGGTCGACCCCGGGAGCGTCGAACAGATCGTCGGTGGGTGCGTGACCCAGGCCGGCGAGCAGGCGTCCAATGTCACCCGCACCGCGTGGTTGAGTCAGGGCATGCCCTACGAGACGGCGGCCACCACCGTCGACTGCCAGTGCGGCTCCGCCCAGCAGGCCAACCACTTCATCGCCAACCTCATCGGCGCCGATGCCATCCACTCCGGAATCGCCTGCGGCGTCGAGGCCATGAGCCGGGTCGGCCTCGGGGCCAACGCCTTCAACGGACCGGGCAAGTCCCGCCCCGACGACTTCCCCTGGGACATGCCCGACCAGTTCAACGCGGCCGAGCGCATCGCCCAGAAGTACGGCATCACCCGGGAGGACGTCGACTGGCTGGGCTTCGAGTCGCAGCGCAAGGCCGCGGTGGCCGTCGCCGAGGGCCGCTTCGACCGGGAGATCGTGCCGGTCGAGGCTCCGGTGATGGGTGCCGAGGGCCCGACCGGCGAGCGCACCCTGGTAGCGCGCGACCAGGGCCCCCGCGACACCACGAAGGAGGGTCTGGCCGGCCTCAAGCCGGTCCTGCCCGACGGCATGCACACGGCCGGCAACAGCTCGCAGATCTCCGACGGGGCGGCCGCCGTTCTGTGGATGTCCCAGGAGCGTGCCGGCGAGGCCGGATTGCGACCCCGTGCCCGCATCGTGGCCCAGACCCTGGTGGGCTCCGATCCCTATTACCACCTGGACGGACCGGTGGCCGCCACCTCCGACGTCCTGAAGAAGGCCGGGATGACCATGTCCGACATCGACATCTTCGAGGTCAACGAGGCGTTCGCCTCGGTCGTCATGTCGTGGGGCAAGGTCCACGAGGTCGACTGGGACAAGGTCAATGTCAACGGCGGTGCCATCGCCCTCGGCCACCCGGTGGGTTCGACCGGCGCACGCCTGATCACCACCGCGCTCCACGAGCTCGAGCGCACGGACAAGAACCTGGCACTGATCACCATGTGCTGTGGTGGCGCGCTGGCCACCGGCACGATCATCGAGCGGATCTGACCGGCGGGGGCAGGCGCCCCGGCCGGCAGACGTGCGCCGACCGTCCTGTGCACGTGCTTCCGGCGCGTGGTTGAGTAGGGGGATGCGACGGGTACGCCCGGTGTCTCCAAAGGTCGCCGTCTGCCGGCTTGCCGGCATCGGCGCCGTGGTGGTGGCCGTCGTCGTCGGGTCGGCGGTTTCCGTCGTCGTCGCCGGTGCCTCAGGGGCGAGAGCAGCGGCGAGGCCCAGGGCGGTGCTCTCGAGCAGTTGGACGACGTTCGACCAGAACGGGTCCCGCACCGGGATCGACCCGTCGGGTGACTCCTTCACTCCGGCCAGGACGGCGTGGACCTCGCCGGTATTCGACGGTCAGCTCTACGGTCAGCCCCTCATCGCCTCGGGACGGGTCTATGCCGCCACCGAGAACGACACCGTCTACGCCCTCGCCGCCGACAGCGGGGCCGTGCTGTGGTCGAACCATGTCGGGACCCCGTTCTCCCCATCGACGGTGCACGGCCTGTGCGGCGACATCGGGCCGACGGTCGGGATCACCTCGACGCCGGTCATCGACACGGCTCGCTCGGAGCTCTTCGTCGTGGCCGCCGAACAAGTTCCGGGGAACGCTTCCCACCATCTCATCGGACTCGATATGTACACGGGTGCGGTGATCCTGAACGAGGTGATCGACCCGCCCGCCGTCGCATCCCCCGCCTTCGAGCTCCAGCGGGCGTCGCTCGCACTGACCGACGGGCGGGTGATCGTCGGGTTCGGTGGGAACGACGGTGACTGCGGCACCTATCACGGCCTGGTCGTCTCCGCCCCCGAGGATGGTTCCACCCCGTCGGTGTTCACGGTGGCCGACGAATCCGGCGGCAACCAGGGCGCGGTCTGGATGGGGGGCTCCGCCCCCCCGGTGGACGCCCAGGGCGACGTGTGGGTGGCCACCGGCAACAGCGCCGACACGACGGGGGCCGACAGCGACACCGGCGACAGCGTGCTCCGGCTCAGCCCGACCGCCCAGCTACTCGACTCGTTCACCCCGACCACCTGGCGTTCCGACAATGCCGACGACGAGGACCTCGGCTCGACCTCGCCGGCTCTCCTTTCGAACGGGCTGGTATTCCAGGTAGGCAAACTCCGGACGGCCTACGTCATGGACCAGCCCCACCTCGGCGGCGTCGGCGGGCAGGTGGCGCAGACTCCCGGATTCTGCGGAGCCGACCCGGACGGCGGCTCGGCGGACCTCGACGGCACGCTCTTCGTCCCGTGCGGTGACGGACTTCGCGCCGTGAGCCCCACGGACTCCCCTCCCGTGGCGTTGTGGAAGACGACGAGCGGGGCCCACGGATCTCCGATCGTGGCCGGCGGCCTGGTCTGGTCGATCGGGGACGGCACTCTCTATGGACTGGACCCGGCGACGGGGGTGGCCGAGCAGCAGTTCCCGACCGGGGGATCGGCCAGCTCCTTCCCGTCACCGGCGGCGGCCGACGGCGTGATCGTCTCCCCGGATGACAGCGACCGGCTCCTCGCCCTCGAGGGCCCGTCCGGACTCCCGGGGCCACCGTCGCCGCCGCCGGTGTCGCCGGGCTACTGGTTGTCGGCGGCCGACGGCGGGGTATTCGCATTCGGTTCCGCCCCCTATGCCGGATCGGCCGGATCCCTCCGTCTGGTCGCGCCGGTGGTCGGTATGGCCCCGACCCCGGACCACCAGGGCTATTGGCTGGTGGCGGCCGACGGCGGGGTGTTCAACTACGGGGACGCCGGCTTCTACGGTTCGGCGGGTGGCCTCACCTTGGCCGCGCCGATCGTCGGGATCGCTCCGACCCCGGACGGACGTGGCTACTGGTTGGTAGCGGCGGACGGTGGCGTCTTCGCCTTCGGTGACGCGGTGTTCGCCGGGTCCACGGGTGGAGAACACCTCAACGCGCCGGTGGTCGGTGTGGCCGCCGGACCCGACGACGACGGCTACTGGCTCGTCGCAGCCGACGGCGGCGTCTTCGCGTTCGGGTCGGCCCCGTTCGAAGGGTCGGCCGGTTCACTCGTGCTGAACCGTCTCATCGTCGGCTTGGCCCCCGTTCCGGCTCCCGGCACCGGGGGCTACTGGCTGGTTGCTGCTGACGGCGGAATCTTCTCCTTCGGCTCCGCCGGGTTCTACGGTTCGATGGGCGGGTATCCCCTCGCCCAGCCCATCGTGGGCATGGCTGCTTCGGCCACCGGCGACGGCTACTGGCTCACGGCAGCCGACGGAGGTGTCTTCGCATTCGGCGACGCCCTGTTCGAGGGTTCCACCGGGGGCTTCCGCCTCAACGCGCCGGTGGTGGGCATCGCGGCCGGCCCGGACTCCTGAGCGCTTCGGCGGGGTGCGGGTCCCCGGACACTTCAGACCCTTGGGTCCACTGACCCTGACGCGGAAAGTAGAATGTGTTCTAGATTCTGTGCGCCGCCGGGAACCGGGGACGCGTACGTCAGCCGTTCAGCGCTCCGGCGCACGAGGGGGCCCGACCCGAGCGGGCCGGCCCCGAAGGGAGCAGCACCATGATCGAGACCGAACACCTGAGCTACGAGGTGATCGGCGCGACCGCCGTCGTGACCATGAACCGCCCCGAGGCGAAGAACGCCCTGTCCGGACCGATGCTGGTCGGCATGGCCGATGCCTGGGTGGAGATCGACTCCAACGACGACATCCGCTGCGCCATCCTGACCGGAGCGGGCGGGACCTTCTGCGCCGGCATGGACCTCAAGTCGATGTCCGGGCCGGGCAACGAGGATGTTGCGGCGCGCATGGCCGAGGACCCGGATCTCCACTGGAAGGCACTGCTTCGCCATTACTCGTTGAAGAAGCCGCTGATCGCCGCCGTCGAGGGCTGGGCCGTGGCCGGCGGGACGGAGATCCTGCAGGCCACCGACATCCGGGTGGCCGGAGAGGGCGCCAAGTTCGGCGTATTCGAGGCCAGGCGCGGGCTGTTCCCGCTCGGTGGCTCGACGGTGCGCCTGCGCCGTCAGATCCCGTTCACGGTGGCCATGGACCTCCTGCTCACCGCACGTGAGGTCTCCGCCCAGGAGGCCAAGGAGATCGGGCTCATCGGGAGGGTGGTCCCCGACGGCACCGCGCTCGAGGCCGCGCTCGGCATCGCCGAAGTCATCGGGGCCAACGGCCCGCTCGCCGTCGAGGCCATCAAGGCGTCGGTGAAGGCGACCGAAGGGATCCCCGAGGAGGAGGCCCTCAAGATGGAGCTCGAGTTCGGCTGGCCGATCTTCGCCACCGAGGACGCGGCAGAGGGCCAGAAGGCGTTTGCCGAGAAGCGCCCGCCCGTCTACCGCCGCAAGTGAGCGACGGTTCGGGGGGCAGACCCTTAGGCCTGATCCCCGAGGGCCATCCGGATGCGGCCCGGCTCCGGCTGGCTGACGCCCTGCGCCCGTTGATCAACCTCACGGTCAGCGGCATGCCCACCGACGACGCGCTGGTCGCCGCGGCCGAGACGGTGGAGCGGCTGGTCGCCGACCTTTCCGCGGAAGCCGGCACCGTGCGTCGCACCCGCCAACCGCCCGATGCCGGCCGGCCCACCGTCGAGTACTTCCCGACCAGCCCGGTCGCCGGGATCCTCAACCCGGTCGCCCCTCCCCTGGTGCTCGAGGTCGTCGACGGTGCCGACGGGGGGCCACCGGAGATCCACGGCTCGGCCTGGTTCGACTATTCCTACGAAGGGCCGCCGAACTGCGTCCACGGGGGCGTGATCGCGGCGGCGTTCGACGAGATCCTCGGAGCAGCCAACATCGTGGCCGGCAGCCCGGGGATGACCGGGACGCTGACCGTGCGCTACCGACAGCCCACGCCACTCCGGTCCGACATCCGCCTCGAGGCCCGCTTCCTCGAGCAGAGCGGGCGCAAGATCCGCACCTGGGGAGGGATGTACCACGGAGACGTGATGACCGCCGAGGCCGAGGGGCTGTTCATCGAGGTGATCCCCAGCCGCATGCTGGCCATCGCCGAACGGAACGCCAGCGGGCCCGACGACGGGCTCCTCGCGGCCATGCGCGAGGGTGTGGCCACGTTCGAGAAGGCCGGCGGGACCGGTGCCGCCGGTTCTTCCCCCACGCCCCCCGGCGACGGAGTCTGACCGGCGGTCCCGAGGCATCGATCGACGAGCCCGTCGAGCGGCCTCCGTCGGGACGACCGGAGCCCCCGACCGCCGAAATCAGTCCGGTGTTAGCATCCCGCGGTGACTGCTCGAGGCACCGAACCGGTCGTCCGCCCGGCCACACCGGCGGACATCCCGGCGATCGCGAAGATGCTGGTGCGCGCGTTCGACGACGATCCCGTCTCCAACTTCATGTTCGCCGGGCGACGGCGCCGTCACCGGGGATTGCACTCGTTCTTCACCTCCCAGTTGCGCCACCAGTACGTCCCGAACGGTCACGTGTACACGACCGAGGACTACAGCGGGGCGGCGTTGTGGGGGCCGCCGGACAGGGCGCGCCACGAGGTGCTCGAGCTCCTTCAGCTGCTGCCCACTGCGCCGTACCTGGTCAGCACCCGGACCCACCGGGCCCTGCGCCTGCTCTTCTCGGTGGAGGCGCTGCACCCGGCCGAGCCCCACTGGTACCTCCTCACACTGGGGACGTCGCCGGAGCGCCAGGGGCAGGGCATCGGATCGGCACTACTGCGGTCGAGGCTCGCCCACATCGACGAACTGGGTGAGCCCGCCTATCTCGAGTCGTCGAAGGAGCGGAACGTGCCGCTCTACGCCCGATTCGGCTTCGAGGTGATCGACCACATCCGGTCCCGGTCGGGAAGCCCGGAGATGTGGCGGATGTGGCGCGAGCCGAGGGTCCCCGAGACCTGACGGACCGTCCGATCGGGTTGCCGTCCGATCGGGTTGCCGTCCGATCGGGTTGCCGTCCGATCGGGTTGCCGTCCGATCGGGTTGCCGTCCGATCGGACAACTCGTGTGTCCCGGCTGGTACGTACACTTGGTGGATGCCGACGCCAGTGGGTCCAGCGCCGCCCGACCCGGACGATCCCGACACGTGGGACTGGGGAGACGACGGTTACGCCGACTTCGACGAGGGGGCGTTTCCCCGGCGACAGCAGCCATGGCGCCTCCTGGTCGTCGGCGTCGTCGTGGTGGGGCTCGTCCTGCTCCTGCTGGTAAGCGTCCTCTGAGCGAGCTCCCACCGGCCGGCCGGCGGTGCCGGCGATCGGCTCAGATCTTGTCGCGCCCCTCCCAGTACGGGTCGCGTAACTTGCGCTTGTAGAGCTTGCCGTTGGGGTCGCGGGGCATCGAATCGGTGAAGTCGATCGACTTCGGCGTCTTGAACTTGGCCAACCGGGTCGAGCAGTACTCGAGGATCTCGGCCGCCAACTCGTCGGTCGGCTCGACACCCTCGGCGGGTTCGACGACCGCCTTGATCTCCTCGCCCCAGTCATCGTGGGGGATGCCGAAGACGGCCACGTCGCCCACCTTCGGGAACCCGAGGAGCACGTTCTCGATCTCGGCCGGGTAGATGTTGGCCCCGCCCGAGATGATCATGTCGATCTTGCGGTCCCGCAGGAACAAGAAGCCGTCCTCGTCGATCAGGCCGACGTCGCCCACGGTGAAGTACTTGCCGATGCGGTTGCTCTTCGTCTTCTGCTCGTCCTTGTGGTACTCGAAGTCGCCGGTCTGCATCGACATGTAGACGGTGCCGATTACGTTGGGCTCCTCGACCTTGTTGCCCTCGTCGTCGAAGATGGCGATCTCGGAGATCGGCCACGCCTTCCCGACGGTCCCGGGCTTGGTCAGCCACTCCTGGGCGGTGACCAGCGTGCCACCGCCCTCGGAAGCCGCGTAGTACTCGTCGATGGCGTCGCCCCACCAGGCGATCATCCGGTGCTTCACATCGACCGGGCACGGGGCGGCGGCGTGGATCATGTGCCGCAGCGAGGACACGTCGTAGCGCGCACGGGTGTCCTCCGGCAGGGCCAGGAGGCGGTGGAACTGGGTGGGCACCATGTGCGAGGTCGTCACCCGGTACTGCTCGATGAGCCGCAGCATCTCCTCGGGAAGCCACTTGTCCATGAGCACGATGGTGTGGCCCAGGTGGATCGAGGCTCCCGAGAAGCGCAGGACGGCCGTGTGGTAGAGCGGCGATCCGACGATGTGGACGTTGTCGTCCTGGGGCTGGATGCTGAACAGGAAGAGGATCCCCGACTGGCTGAGTGCGGCCTCTTCGGGGCTGAGCCCGCTGAGGGGTCGAAAGACGCCCTTGGGGTTGCCCGTGGTGCCCGACGTGTAGTTCATGACGTCGCCGATGGTGCGACCCTCGGGATCGGTGGTGGGCTGGGAGCCGCGCATCCGGGCGAAGGAGCCGAATCCGGGGATGTCGCCGACGGCGAAGCAGATGGACGATGGGAGCTCGGCCTCCTCGGCGGCATCGAGAGCGACATCGGCGAAGCGCTCGTGGGCCACGAAGGCCTTGGCCCCCGAGTCGGCGAGGATGTAGGCGACCTCGGGGCCGATGAGGTGGTGGTTGATCGGCACGAGGTACCAGCCGGCCTGCAGGGCAGCCGCGTAGAGCTCGAACATCTCCACGCAGTTGGGCAGGAGGGTGGCCACCACGTCTCCCGGCTGCAGGTTGAGCCCCCGGAGGCCGTGCACCACCTGGTTGGCCCGCCCGAGGAGCTCACCGGCGGTGTACTCGGTCCCGTCGGGCGCCACCAGCGCCAGGTGCTCAGGATCCTCGTGCGCCAGTGCCCAAAAGCCGAGATCGCCCATGTCGTCGCATTCCCCCGTGTCGTCGTAGCCCGGTGTCGTCCCTGTGGCGGCGCCACCGCATCCGGGCCTCCGCCGCACCGGGACCCGTGGGACGGGGCGACCGACGGCGGGGAGCGGGGTGGCGCTCACCCGTTGGGGACGCTAGAACAGGTTCCAGTAGACGGTCAACCTTCCCGTGGACGGTGCGCGCAGCCCTGCGATGCCTGCTGCGGGACCGGTCGACCGTCGGGCCGACCCCGGCGACGACGAGCACGGACTCGGGTGCCGACCGGTGCGGGCCGGCCATCAGTGTCCGAGACGATGACATTCCGAGACGATGACATGAGGAGCAACGCGCAATGACTGCATTCCTGGACGGCAAGGTCGTGGCCATCACCGGCGCCGGTGGAGGGATCGGCCGGGCCGTCGCCCTGGCTGCCGCGGCCGAAGGGGCTCGGGTGGTCGTGGCCGACATCGGTGTGTCGATGGCCGGTGAGGACCCGACGAGCGAGGTGGCCGATGCGGTGGTCGCCGAGATAGAGGCGGCCGGCGGCGAAGCCGTCGCCGTGGCCGAGAGCGTGACCACCCTGGCCGGCGGGGAGAGGATCGTGGGCACCGGTGTCGAGCGCTGGGGCCGCATCGACGGCGTGGTGGCGGTGGCCGGGATCCTGCGGGAGCGGATGCTCTTCAACATGGCCGAGGACGAGTGGGACGCGGTCATCGAGACCCATCTGAAAGGCCACTTCACCGTGTTCCGTGCTGCGTCGGCGATCATGCGCAAGCAGGAGGGGGGTGGCTCACTGGTCGCCTTCACGTCGGGCGCCTTCGCCGGTAGCGTGGCCCAGGCCAACTACGCGGCGGCCAAGGGCGGCATCGTGTCGCTGGTACGCTCCGCGGCGGCCGGCCTCAGCCGCTACGGCATCACGGCCAACGCCATCGCCCCGGTGGCCCGGACCCGGATGTCGGCCAACGTGCCGATGGACCTCGCCGAGATGGGCGACCCGGAGGACGTGGCCCCGATGGTCGTCTACCTGCTGTCCGACCGGGCCCGGCACGTGACCGGGCAGGTGTACACGTCGGTCGGCCCGAAGATCGCGGTGTGGAACCAGCCCCGCGAGGTGCGGGCCATGTACGCGGACGGCCGATGGACCCCCGAGCAGATCGCCGAACGCCTCGACTCGACGGTGGGCCAGGAGCGCATGCCCCTGCTCGACCAGCTCGAGGCCTACCGGAAGGCAGCCGAGGCCAAGGCGGCTGCCGAGGCCGAGGCGGCCGGTTAGGCCTCGTTCGTGTGCGGGCGGGCCGTCACTCCTCGGACCCGTCGGACTCGGCCAACACGCAGAACTCGTTCCCCTCGGGGTCGGCCAGCACCACCCACGACTCGTTGCCGGTCTGGCCGATCGACGGCCGGGTGGCCCCGAGCGCCTCGAGACGCTCCACCTCGCTCTCGTGGTCGTCGGGGACCAGGTCGAGGTGGATGCGGTTCTTGCCCAGCTTCACCTCGGGCACGCGCACGATCAGGAGGGGCCGGGTCCTGCCGAATTCGGGATTGTCCTCGTCGGGCTCGATCCAGATGTCGCCGTCCTCGTCCTGACGCTGGACCCAACCCAGGGCGGCACCCCAGAACGCTGCCACGACGATCGGGTCCACTGCGTCGATCGTGACCGACTCGATGCTCAAGCCCATGCATGCCTCCCGCTGTCCGGGTCGGTCCGCCCACCGTTCCGGAGAGCATAGGCCCTGATCACCCCGGCGCCGAGGTTCCGGCCACGGGGACATGCCGTACCTTCGATCCAGGTTCCACCACTTCAGGGCCTGTCGTCCGTAAAGTGGAGGCGCGCGGCGAGCGCGTGACGGTGGACGTCACCGCCTTGCGTATCAGGCATGAGGAGGTACCCATGGTCGCTCTCACAGTCGTTCTCGGTGTGGCCGTGGTCCTGCTCGGCGTGCTGGTGGTCGGACTGCTCCGCAGCCACGCCCACATCATGGAGGCCCTCCACGACCTCGGTGTCGGCATCGGCGGGTCGGCGGAGGATCCGGACCACGAACGCCTCGACGCTCCCGACGGCCAACCGGACATGGTGCCGTCCGTCACGGGACCCCGCCTGCATGCCGGCGGGGACTCGACGTCGGTGCCGACCGTCGCCGGCGTAACGCCCGAGGGCGACGCGCTCGCCGTGGCCCCGGCCGGCTCCCGCGGGCTCACCGTGCTGGCGTTCCTGTCGACGGACAGCTCGTCGTGCGCCCGGTTCTGGGAGTCCTTCCGCGACCAGGACCGGCTCGGGCTACCCCACGGGACCCGGTTGGTGGTCGTGACCGAGGGGCCCGACCGCGAGATCCCCGAGCAGGTCGCCGGACTGGCCTCGCAGGGCCTGTCCGTCGTGATGTCGGGTGATGCCTGGACCGACTACGAGGTACCCGGATCGCCTTTCTTCGTCGTGGTCGACGGGACGAGCGGCTGTCGGATCGGCGAGGGGACGGCCGACTCCCTCGCCCACCTGGCCGAGCTGGTGGGACGGGCGGAGACCGACGCCGCTGCCCGCGCCACGGTCACCGTCGACGTCGATTCCGACGACTCCGTTCGTCCCTCGGCGACCGGGCTCACGCTGGTGGGCGCTGGTGCCCTGTACGCAGACCCGGGCCGGCGCACGGCCGCACTCGACGACCCCCGTGGTTCGACCGACGCGGACGTCTCGGAGTCTGACGTCAACGTCCGTAAGGCGAGCTGACCGTGGCCACGCTCCAGGCGCACGGGATCACGGCGGAGCTGCCCCCAGGGTTCGAAGGACGTATTTACCGGCGTGCGACGGCGGGCTTCGAGTCGGGACCCGCCGTGGCCCAGTTCGCCACCTTCGCCCTTCCCGACGAGGTCAGGGACTTCGGGGGCGGCGCGCTGGACCTGATGAGGGACGACGACGTCTTCGTCGCGCTCGTCGAGTACGGGCCCGAGAGCTCGGGCACCAGGCTCTTCGCCCGCCAGGGAATGCCCCGGACGTTGCCGACCGCCAACTTCCTGCCCGTCGTGCTCCGCGGAGGGCGTGCCGGCCAGTCGGGGTCCCAGTGGTTCTTCACCGAGGCGGGACGTCCGTTCACCCTCTCCGTCGTGCTCGGGGACCACAGCCGCCGTTCGGTCCTCGTACCCCGGGTCGACGCCCTGCTTGCCGGCCTGACGGTCAGCCCAGCCGCCCTGCCGGTCGCCGTCGGGGCAGGGTCTCTCTGAGCGGTCCCGGGTCGGGCGTTCAGTCGGCGTCGACTGAGCCGGAGGTGGGGCTGCCTGCCGTGGCTGGGGCGGCAAGGTCCTCGTCGGTCGCCGTCCCGGTGTCCGCCACCGGGTCGGGGTGGGCGTCGCGCCACCGGCGGAGCGGGCCGATCCGCGAGGCGAGCAGGACGAGCCCGCCGACGGCCAGGGCGACGCCGCCGATCTCGACCAGGAGGGAGCCGAGCGCACCGTCCTGGCCGTGCAGCCACAGCGCCTCGTCGAGGAACCGCTCGATTCCCCACAGGACCATCCCGACGCCGATCACGATGCCCGCAGGCGGCAGGGGGGCGACCTGTGGTCGGATGGGCGAGCCGTCGGACGCCACAGTCGGTGCGCGCGACCGCAGCCACCGCTCGACGAGCAGCAGGATTCCGAAGATGGCGAAGTCGCCGATGGCCTGGAAGATCGGCACCGGGACCCGCCTCCCCGACTCCCCGGCGTAGTACATCCCGTACCAGGCATGGGTCACCGCGCCCCCGCCGGACACCATCAGCTGGGGCCCGAGGAGCCGGCCCATGCCCCAGCACGCCATGAGCACGGGTGCCATCAGGTCGGCGAACCGCAGGGTGGCAAGTTGGGGGCAGCGCCTGCGCTGGACGATGATGCCGACCGGCACGGCGAGGATCAGTCCGCCGAACGACGAGAGACCGCCCTGCCAGATGGCGATGATCTGGGCCGGGTTGGCCGCGTAGTACGAGAGGTGGGAGAGCACCTGCATGGCCCGCGCGCCGACGATGGCCGACACGATCACCCAGACGAACAGCCGGGTTACCCACTCCCACGGGTACCCCTTGTCGCGCAGGCGGCGCTCGGTGTAGCGGAGCCCGAACCAGAAGGTCAGGGCCAGCCCGATCCCGTAGGTGTGGACCTCGAGGAACCAGATGTGGAAGGCGACGGGGATTGGTCTCATGGTGGGGAGCGTGGGTCGCAGGGGTGGTGTCCCCGGCCACCGGCCAGGCTCTCAGTATGCCCCAGGGGGCCGATAGGGTGGCCTCACCGTGGCCTTCTGCCACGTGGGACGGTGATCGACGGACCGCAGGTGGCGGCCGTCGTCCGAGTGAAGGGTCGCAGGTGACGCCATGGGTTCGTTGGAAGGCAAGGTGGCGGTGGTGACCGGCGGTGGCTCGGGGATCGGGCTGGCCACTGCGGCGCGTCTGGCCGCGGCCGGGGCGTCGGTGGCCGTGGTCGATCTCGACGGGGCCTCCGCCGAGAGGGCGGCATCCGACGTGGGCGGACTGGCCCTCCAGGCCGACGTCGGCCGCTCCGACGAGTGGCCGGGCATCGTCGAGGCCGTCACCAAGCGGTTCGGCGGGATCGACCTGGCCCACCTCAACGCCGGGATCACCACCGGCGAGGCCGACATCACCGCCGTCACCGACGAGATCTACCGCCGCGCCACCGGCGTCAACGTCGACGGCGTGTTCTTCGGGGTGCGGGCGCTGGTCCCGGCGATGGCCGTACGGGGCGGCGGGTCGATCGTGGCCACGGCCTCGCTGGCCGGTCTCATCGGCTTCTCCCCGGACCCCATCTACTGCCTGACCAAGCACGCCGTGGTCGGCCTCGTGCGCTCACTCGGCCCACAGCTGGCCGACAAGGGCATCACCATCAACGCGGTGTGCCCGAGCATCGTCGACACCCCGTTGATCGACGACATGCGCGAGGTGCTGGAGTCGAGCGGGTTCCCGTTGATCGACGTCGAGTCGGTGTCGACAGCGGTGGTCGACCTCATGGCCGGTGAGGCGACCGGCGAGGCCCTGGTGATCCAGGCCGGGCGCGAGGCCATCGCCTTCCGGTTCGCCCGGCCTCCGGGACCCCGGGCCGGTGGCACGGTCGGCCAGCTGCCGCCGAAGGAGTTCACCGCACACGATCAGACCTGAGCCGCGGGGCCGTGCGGCTCCCGGTCAGTGGGCGGGTGGAGGGCCGTCGCCGGGAGCGGTGACGTCCCAGCCCCGGCGACGGAGCTCGTCGACGAGCAGCTCCTCGGGCACCCGTCGGAGCTGGTGGGCCAGGCTCTCACCGCGGGACGCCGGTCGACGGGGAGGGGTGACCGGTGGGGAGGGACGGTCCGACCCGTCCGACCCGCCGGAGCGGCCAGCGCGCTGTTCCGCCTCGGACTCGAGCCGGGCGATCAGCGCCGCCGCCTCGTCGTGGGTGAACCTTCCGCCGGCCTGGCGCTGGTTGAGCCCGAGCGGGCCGCGGGCGTCCCGGAAGTCGGCGTGCCCGGCTCCTTCGATCAGTGCGGTCAGATCGCGGATCTGTCGGCCGGTGGCCGGTGGTCCTGTCGGTTGGCCGAACGCCATGGGCGAGTTTGGACCGACCCGCACCGGGAGCGTGGCCGCCTCCATCGAAAGAGGGCCGGCCGCCGGAGCGGAGGATCCGGGCTCAGACCACCCGGCCGACGCCGGTCAGGCCGTCGGTACGGACACCGGTGATGTGCACGTCGGCACCGGTGTAGGGAGCCTCGACCATCGAACCGCCGCCCACGTACATGGCGACGTGCTCGCTGCCACCGGGACCGTAGAAGAGGAGGTCGCCCGGTTCGATGTCGGCCAGCGGGATGTGGGTGGTGTCGTCGTACTGTGCCCCCGAGTAGTGGGGGAGGCTGATGCCCGCCTGGGCATAGGCCCACATCACCAGGCCCGAGCAGTCGAACCCGGTGGACGGACTGTCGCCACCCCAGACGTAGGGGACCCCGACCTGGCTCTCGGCGGCCTGGACGGCGACGGCCGCGGCGCTCGACACCGGTGGCACGGGCCCGGCGGGCGCGCTGTACCCGCCGCCCGACGAGGAGGGGCCGGTGCCCGTGTTGCCGCTCGGGTCGGTCGTGGCCTGCGCCGCCTGCGCGGCCTGCGCGGCCTGCGCCGCCTGCGCGGCCCGGAGCTTCTGGTTGAAGGCGGCCTGAGCCGCGGCCTGGGCCGCCGCGGCCTGGGCGGCCTGTCGCTGCGCGACCAGGGCCTGGATGTTGGCGTCCACGCTGTCGAGCGTCGTCTGGTCCTGACTGGCGAGGGACGACGCCTGGGACTCGGAGCCCTGGAGGCTGTCGCGCTCCGACTGGGCCTGGGACTTCTGCTGCTCGAGCGACGACTGGGTGGAGGCGAGCTGCGCCTGGGCGGTGTGGAGTCGGTCGATGATCGACGTAACGTTGCCGGTGGCGATCGACGAGTACTCGGACCGGATGCCGCTCGTGTTGACGTTCGACGTGAACAGCTGGGTCGCGGTGTTGGACGTGCCCGCGCTGGTGTAGTCGGCGATCGCCTGGACCTGGAGCTGGCTGACGTCGGTGGCGACCGTGTGCTGGTCCTTGGCCATCTGGGCCTGGCTCGCCGCGATCTGACCTTGCAGCTGGGCGAGCTTGTAGTCGGCCTCGTTGACCTGTCCGCTGAGCGCGGCGATCTGCGCTTGCGCGGCGTTCAATTTCGCCGTGATGGCCGCGGCTTCGGCCTGGGCATCGGAGATCTGGTCCGCGGAGGCAGGTGCGGCGATGGAGACCATCGTCGCCGTCACCCCGAGAATGGAGGCGACGGCGAACGTCGCGGCCACCCTGCTTCGGATCCTCGTTCTACGTGCGGGGCAGGCACCTGGCTCTACCGACGAGTACAGCTCGGCGCGAGTCATATGCGGTCCGATAGTAGTAGGTCGGTCATCGGGTCACAAGGACCCGGACGAAACTCTTCGCCCTGACCTGGGATTTCATGGTCAGTCCCCGACACCTGACCGTTGACGGACCGTCACCGACGCTTCCTCGGGGTCGGTCCGACAGCCCCCTCGGCCACGGGTCGTGCGGCTAGGGTCGCGCGCATGGGAGAACACGTCGAGTTTCCGAGTGACGGGGGAGTCGGACGGGGCTATGTCGCCGAGCCTGGCGGCGGATCCGAGGGCACCGTCGGGGTACTGGTCCTTCAAGAGTGGTGGGGGCTGGTCGACCAGATCACCCGCACGTGCGACCGGTTCGCCGAGGCAGGGTTCACCGCGTTGGCGCCGGACCTCTACGACGGCAAGGCGGTGCCGTTGACCGAGCCCGACGAGGCGGCCAAGGCGATGATGGCCCTGGAGATGGGCAAGGCGGCCCACGACCTGAGCGGCGCGGTCGACGAGCTCCTCCGGCGAACCGGCCGGGCGTCGGTCGGTGTCGTCGGATTCTGCATGGGCGGCGGGCTCGCCCTGGTGCTGGCCTGCCAGCGGCCCGATGCCGTCGGAGCGGTGGTGCCGGCCTACGGGGTGGTGCCGTGGGCCGATGTCCAGCCCGACTACTCGGCGATGACCGCCGCCGTCCTCGGACACGCCGCCGAGCTCGACGCCTTCTTCACCCCCGACGCGGCACGGGCCCTCGAGGCCGAGTTGACCGCCCTCGGCAAGGACGTGACCTTCTACCACTACGCCGGTGTGGATCACGCCTTCTTCAACGAAGACCGCCCCGAGGTCTACGACGCGGCCGCGGCCGGGCTGCTGTGGGATCGCACGGTCGCGTTCTTGCACGAGCGGCTCGACTGAGCATCCCGCCGGACTGCCGACCGTGGCCGGGCGTGGACTCGTCGAGGACTATCTGACACTGGGCCTGCGTCTCGGCCGCCACATCGACGGGTTGGTGGACGCCTACTACGGTCCTGCGGCCCTGGCCGCGGCGGTGGACGGGGAGCCGATCGAGCCTCCCGGGCAGTTGCTCTCCCAGGCCCGAGCCCTCCTCGCCGCCCTCGAGGCCGGCGAACCGCTCGACGATCCGGGCGCCGAGGGCTCGTCGGCCGCGGCCCGTCGTCACTGGATCTCGGCCCAGGTCGTCGGGCTGGCCACCACCTCGGCCAAGCTGGCCGGCGAGGCCATCGGCTACGCCGACGAGGTGGAGGCCTGCTACGGGGTGCGGCCCAGCCGGGTCGACGACGAGGTGCTGGCCGACGCGCACCGCCGCCTCGAGGAGGTGCTCCCCGGATCGGGCCCGCTGGCCGAGCGCCTGGTGGCCTGGCGCGAGTCCCATGCGGTGCCGGTCGACAAGCTCGCCGCGGCCGTGCAGTCGCTGGCCGAGGACCTGCGCGAACGGACCCGCCAGCTGTTCGGGCTCCCCGAGGGCGAGCACGTGGAGTTCGAGCTGGTGTCGAACGAGCCGTGGTCCGGGTTCAACTACTACCTGGGGAACCTGCAGAGTCGTGTCGCCATCAACACCGATCTCCCGGTGCTGTCGACCGGACTGGCCCACCTGGTGGCCCACGAGGCCTACCCCGGCCACCACACCGAGCACACCCGTAAGGAGGTGGGTCTGGTCCGCCGCCTCGACCGGTGGGAGGAGTCCATCTTCCTGGTCGGGACCCCGCAGTGCCTGCTCGCCGAGGGGCTGGCCGATCTGGGTCTCGAGGTGGCCTGGGGCAGGCACTGCGAGGAACAGGTCGCCGACCACATGCGTCCGCTGGGGATCCGCTACGACACCGAGGTGGTGGCCGCGGTGGCCGATGCCGGCGAGGCCCTCGGCGCCGTCCGGACGAATGCCGCCTTCCGCCTGCACGAGGACGGGGCCGATCCCGACACGGTGATCGACGAGGTGGCCCGCTGGGGGCTGTTGCCCCGCGATCGGGCGGCCAAGGCGGTGGAGTTCCTCACCCACCCGACGTGGAGGGCCTATCTGACCTGCTACGTCGAGGGCCTGCCCCTGTGTCGTGCGTTCACCGCCGGCGACCCGTCCCGCTTCGACCGCCTGCTGTCCGAGCAGCTGACCCCTGCAGACCTGATCGACCAGATCGCCCGGGACACGGCCGCTGGCCCGACCGCCGACTGACGTCCCGGGCGCCGGGCGACCCCGAGGGGCGGTCCCGGGCCCGTCCGTTTTGGCCCCGATCCGTTCGCGCCGTACGATCGGGGACATGTCCGAACGCTCCCGCTACCTTCCGCGCCGCTCCTGCATGTCCTCACCGGGCTCCAACGAGCGCTTCCTGGCCAAGGCCCCCACCGTGCCGGCCGACATGAGCTTCCTCGATCTCGAGGACTCGGTGGCACCGCTCGAGAAGGAATCGGCGCGTGCCAAGGTGGCCGAGGCCATCCGGACCCTCCCGTGGGACGACCGGGTGCTGTGCGTGAGGATCAACGCATGGGACACCGAGTGGACCTACGGCGACGTCATCGAGGTGGTTTCCACCGCGGGGGAGCGCCTCGACGAGTTGATGCTCCCGAAGGTCCAGTCCGCCGCCGAGGTGGTGGCCCTCGATCTCCTGCTCACCCAGGTCGAGAAGAAGAGCGGTCTTCCGGTCGGCCACATCGGCATCGAGGCCCAGATCGAGACGACCCGGGGCCTCATCAACGTCGAGGAGATCTGCGCCGCCTCGCCACGGCTCGAGACCATCATCTTCGGCCCCGCCGACTTCGCGGCGTCGATGGAGATGCCGGTGCTGACAGGTGGAGTGGCCATCCCCGAGTACCCGGGCGACCACTTCAACTACGTCTTCTCGAAGATCCTGATGGCCGGTCGGGCCAACGGGCTCCAGGTCATCGACGGCCCGTTCCTCAAGATCCGTGAGCTGGACAGCCTGCGGGAATTCTCCCAGCGGACCCGGGTCCTCGGCTACGACGGCAAGTGGGCGCTCACGCCGGATCAGGTCGGTGTGCTGAACGAGGTCTACTCGCCGACCCAGGAGCAGTTCGACCGGGCGTGGGACATCCTCGACGCCTACCAGAAGGCCACCGAGGACGACCGCACCGGCGCGGTCATGTTCGGCGACGAGATGATCGACGAGGCCTCGCGCAAGATGGCCACCAAGTTCGTGACCCGCGGCGAGCGGGCCGGGCTCAGCCGCTCACAGGGCTGAGCGACCGGGGTCGTCGGCGGTCGGGTCGTCGGCGGTCGGGTCCGGCCGCCGACCTATCGGGGCCGGATCCCGTCGAGGACGGTCCGCACCAGCGTGTCGGCCAGATCGGCGGTCAGCGGCTCGTGCTGCATGGTGATCCGGTAGTAGAGCGGGGCGTACAGCTGGTCCAGCACCACCGGGATGTCCACGTCCGTAGCGATCTCCCCCCGTTCGATGGCTCGCTGGAGCACTGCGGCCGAGGCGTTGCGACGGGGTTCCAGCCAGCGGGACCGCAGTGTGTCCGCCAGTGCGGGGTCGGACTGGGCCCGCCCGATGAGCTCCGCCATGATGGCTCCGGCCCGGCCGCGGAAGGCCCGGACGAGGACCCGTATCTGGCCGGTCAGGTCGGTGGCCAGGTCGCCGGTGTCCTCGAAGGTCCCGGTCTGCTTGTAGCGGTGGAAGTAGGCGTCGACCGCCACCGAGCCGCTGGAGGGCCACCACTTGTAGATCGTCACCTTGCTGACCCCGGCCCGGGCGGCGATGGCCTCGATGGTGGCGGCGGCCAGCCCTCCCTCGACCAGGAGGTCGGCAGCCGCCTCCAGGACGGCGAGGTGCGCCCGCTCGCTCCGGGGGCGTCCCATCCGGGACTGTGTCGGTCCGGGTGCGGTCGGCATGGACACAGTCTAGATCATGAACGGTCCGTACAGTAAACATGATAGTGTACGACTAGTACAGTTAATTGTAATTGCCGAGCAGTGCACGGAGCCTTCATGACCGACACAGCACACCGATCCGACTCCACCGAGGCCGGGCTCCCCCGCGGACTGGTCGTCGTGTTCGCCGTGGCCTGCGGGCTGTCCGTTGCCAACCTGTACTACGCGCAACCGATCCTGGACAACATCACCCGGTCGTTCGGGACGAGCGAGGCGACGGCCGGACTGGTCGTGACCCTGTCCCAGATCGGGTACGCGCTGGGGCTGGCCCTACTCGTGCCCCTGGGCGACATCCTGGCCCGACGCCGGCTGCTCCCCGTGGTGCTGGTGATCACCACCGCCGGACTGGTGGTGTCGGCGCTGGCACCCTCGATCGGCGTGCTGGTGGGGGTGGCGCTGATCGTGGGCGCCGGGTCGACGGTGGCCCAGATGCTGGTCCCGATGGCCGCGTCCCTGGCCGACGAGAGGACACGGGGTCGGGTCGTGGGCCAGGTGATGAGTGGGCTGCTCCTCGGGATCCTCCTGGCCCGCACGGTGTCCGGACTGGTGGCCGGGGCCGCCAGCTGGCGCGCCGTCTACCTGATGGCCGCCGCCGTCTCGGTGGTGATGGCCGTGGTGCTGGGTCGGGTGTTGCCGAAGGAGAAGGAGCGCCCGGCCATCCGCTACGGGACCCTGCTGCGTTCGACGGTCACGCTGTTCGCGTCCGAACCGTTGCTCCGGCGCCGGGCGCTGTTCGGCGCCCTGGGATTTGCGGCATTCAGCGTCTACTGGACCACCATGGCCTTCGTGCTGTCCGGCTCGCCCTACCACTACGGGGACAGCACCATCGGGCTCTTCGGCCTGGTGGGCGCGGCCGGGGCGCTGTGTGCGAACTTCGCCGGCCGCTGGGCCGACCGGGGCCTCACCAGGCTCACCACCCTCGTCTTCGCCGCCCTCGTGGGAATCTCGTTCCTGCCGCTGTGGATCGGGGGCCACGACCTCGCCATGATGATCGTCGGCGTCGTGGTCCTCGACGTCGGTGTGCAGGGGATCCAGGTCACCAACCAGTCGATCATCTACCGGCTGGCTCCCGAGGCGCGCAGCCGGATCAACTCGGCCTACATGGTCTGCTACTTCGTGGGCGGTGCCCTGGGCTCGGCTGTCGGCAGCCGGCTCTACGGGAGCGAGCGGTGGGCCGGTGTCTGCCTCCTCGGCGCCGGGATCGGAGCGGTGATGGTGATCGCCGCCGTGCTCGACTCCGTCCGCCATCCCGATCGGGCGGCCGGGGTGGAGGCGCGTGTCGGCGTCTGAGCCCGGGAGAGCCCCCAGTGGGTCGCCCGCATCCCCGTCGTGTCGCCGGTTCCGCCGCGGGTCGACTGGATCAGAATCGCACCAGGGGTAAAGAGAAGGCACGGACTGGTCGATGACGGATATATGGATTCAATAGTGCACTTCGACACCGATGACCCCGAGTTCCAACGTGGTTTCGAGATCGGGATCCTCTGGGAGCGGTTGAGCGCCGACGGCGCCTGCCACATGGCGGTCAGCGCATCCAACGCCGAGATGGTGCTGCGTGTGGCCAAGGCATTCGACTGTGTGTTCTCCGGGCAGGAGCTGGCCGACGACCAGATATCGGTGGAGCTGTACCGGGTCAACAGCGACTCGTAGCCGGACCGGGCCCGCCCCGGGGCCGAACTACCGCCGGACCGCCCGCCAGCAGCGGCACCCCATCGGTACGTCGAACGTGCCGTCGGGATGCGCGGGGGACAGTTCGGCGACCCGTCCCCTGATCCGCTCGGTCTCCGCCACCCGCTCGTTCTCGGGCAGCGTGATCATCGAGCTGTACGTCTCGGCCAGGCCGACCAGCTCCTCGCCGGTCAGGGTGAGGGTCCAGGTGATCGCAGTCGTGTCGAGGTCGTCGAACGGGGCATCGGGCGGGAGTTCGAAACGATGCCGCTCCTGGGGGGAGGGCGCTCCCCCGGGTGACGGGTCTCGCCGTCCGAGCAGCGACCCGACCCAGTCGACCGACCGGTCCGCACCGTTCCAGACGATCCCCAGCACGCCACCGGGTCGCAGGACCCGCTCGATCTCGGCCAGTGTCAGCTCTCCGTCCATCCAGTGCCAGGCCGAGGAGACCATGACGGCGTCGGCCGATGCATCGGCCACGGGGAGATGCTCGGCCACCGCGCACACCGCATGGACGCCCGGGGAGCGCCGTCGCAGGACCTCGAGCATCCTCGGATCGGGCTCGACGGCGATGACCCGCTCCGCGCGATCGGTCATCCGGCGTGACAGGCCCCCCGTCCCGGCACCCAGGTCGAGTGCGGTGGAACAGCGGTCGTTCAGGACCCACTCGACGGCCGAGGCCGGCGGAGCGGGACGGAAGCGGTCGTAGGTCTCGGCGATCGACCCGAACGACCGCGCCCGGACGGCCCGACTGACCTCGTCCATGTGCGGTCAACCGTCGGCCACGAGCCGGCGGGCGATCACCTTGAGGCAGAGCGTCTCGTCGGCTCCCTCGAAGATCGACAGCACTCGTGCGTCCACGAAGTAGCGGCTCACCGGGAACTCCTCGGCGTAGCCCATGCCACCGTGGATCTGGAGGGCCTCGCGGGTGACCCACTCGGCGGCCCGGCACACGTAGGCCTTGATCATCGAGGCTTCGAGGGTGCCCCCGCCCTTGGACATGAGCAGCGCCACCTCGTAGGAGAACTGCCGGGCCGCCTGGATGAGGACGGCCATCCTGCCCAGCTTCACCCGGGTCAGCTCGTAGTCGAGGATCGGCGCGCCGAAGACCACCCGGTTCGCGGCGTACTCGACGGCGGCTTCGTACGCGGCCTGCATGACCCCGACGGCCCGGGCGGCGGTCTGCAGCCGGCCGTTCTCAAAGCCCCGCATCTGGAGGTAGAAGCCCTTGCCCAACCCTTCCGGTCCCCCCACCAGGTTGGCGTCGGGGACGAACCAGTTCTCGAAGGCGACCTCGTAGGAGTGCATGCCCCGGTAGCCGAGGGTGTCGATGGCCCGGCCCTCCATCTTGCCGGTCGAGTCGGCCGGATGGCCGTCGACGCCCGGCTCCTGGGTGAACCGGAAGCCGTGACCGTCGGCCGGAGGCTTCTCCACCAGGAAGATGGAGAGCCCCCGGTGGGCAGCCGACCGGTCCGGGTCGGTGCGGGCGAGGAGCAGGAGCACATTGGCCCGGGCGGCAAAGGTGCACCAGGTCTTCACGCCGTTGACGAGCCAGCCACCCGCGGTCGGGACGGCCGAGGTCGTCACCCCGGCCACGTCTGACCCGTAGTCGGGCTCGGTGACGGCCACCGCGCCCAGCACCTCGGCGGAGGCGAGCTTCGGGAGCCAGTACTGCTTCTGCTCCTCGGTGCCGCCGTGGACGATGGCCCGGGTGAGGATCTCGGGGCGGGTGATCAGCGACCCGCCGGCACCGAGTGAGGCCCAGGAGAGCTCCTCGGTGGCTACGACCATGCCCATGTAGTCCGACTCGCCTCCGGTGGCGAAGCCGCCGTACTCCTCGGGGACCGACATCCCGAAGCCGCCCATCGCCGCCATGCCCGAGATGATCTCCTCGGGGATGTCGGTGTTGGCCCGGTGGATGTGCTCGGCCCGAGGGCGGATCTGCTCCTCGGCGAACCGGTGGAAGGTCTCGCGCACCAGCTCGAAGTCGGGGTCGAGGTGGCGGTCACCCGGGCTGGCGGCCAGCGAGGCCACGAAGTCGGGGCGGCGGTAGGTGGCGACGAAGCCCTCGATGGGGGCCATCCAGTCGGATCCGATACCCCACTCGGTGGAGCGGCCGAAGGTGCGGGCCGCGAGGTCGGCCACGGCGTCGGCCACGAAGGCACAGGCGATGCGGGACTCGGTGTCGCCGTGGGCACCGTAGGCCAGTACCGCCTGGGCGGTCCGGACCGCGGCGGCGGCGTGCGAGACGTCGTAGGCGAGCGTCTGTGCGGCGTCGGGTCCACCGGCGGCGGTCATGGCCGTGATGCCGGCGTCGACGACCGACCTGGCCACGGCCACGGCGTCGGCCGCGGCGAGGAGGTCCGGATGGGGGAGCGGGTCGCTGGTCACCGCCCAACAATATCGGTCCGCCCGGATACCCGGACACCCGGACGACCGCCCGCCCGGGCTCCCGTCAGGCGGCGCGCACCTGGGCCACCACGGTGACCAGGGGGGGAAGGACCACCGGATCGTCCCCCGGGTCGACCCCGGTCAGGATCTCCAGATAGTCGGCCACCGGTCCGGGTCCCACGCCGGCGGGCGCCTCGGCCCATGCGTCGACGATGTCGAGTCCGGCCGTACGCACCAGCGAGGGGAGGAGGGCGCCGATGTCGGGGTGGAGGGCATGCGGCATCGAGAAGGGCCGGCCGTCGATGCGCCCGGCGGAGGTGATCGGCTCCTGAGCGACGACCCATCCACCGGGACGGGTGGCGGCCGCCATCCGCTCGAGGACGACCGCCGGATCGGCCACGTGGAGGAGGAGGAACCGGCAGAAGGCCAGGTCGACCGGCTCGGGGAGGCGGAGGTCCTCGCCGGCCTGGGTGATGGCCAGAACCTGGCTGTGGGCGGCCGCGGCGGCGGCCACCTCGTCCCTGGCGGTGGGGTCGCTGTCGACGGCGTAGACCCGGCCCTCACGACCGACGATCTCGGCCAGGGCCACGGTCACGTCGCCCCCACCGGCGCCGACGTCGACACAGGTCCAGCCCGGTCCGATCCCCAGCCGGTCGAGGGCGGTGGCGAGCGGCCGCCGGTACACGTCGTCGCGCAGTCCACGCAGTTCCATGGGCGCAACGTTACCGGCGGCCCCGTGCCCGGCCCGGCGGAGCGGGGTGTCCCGGGGGAACCGGTAGCCTCATCCCCGTGAAGGTAACCATGATGTTGTGTGACTCCGCCCAGGTGGCCGACGGCAAGCTCTACGTGTTGGGCGGAGGCTGGAGCATGACCGGCCCCGACCCGGTCCCCTCGGCCATCGCACTCAAGATCGACGTGGGATGGCACGAGGCGGACACCGCCCACCACTGGGAGCTCTACCTGGAGGACGCCGACGGCGGTCCGGTGCTCGTACCCACCCCCGATGGCGACCACCCCGTCGAGGTCCGCGGCGAGTTCACCGTCGGCCGTCCGACCGACGTGCCCGAGGGCTCGCCGGTGGACGTGGCCCTGGCCGTCAACCTGGGCCCGCTGCCCCTCGATCCCGGGACGCGCTACACGTGGAGGATGGCCATCGACGGCGACAGCGACCCGGACTGGGTGCTGGCATTCACCACCCGTCCCGTCCCGACCCAGGGCTGAGCCCCGATGGCCGGCGTTGCGTCGTCTGCGTGCGGATGGCTGGACGCCTCCGACCGCGGCGTACTACACCAGTGGTCATGAGCACCTATGACCGACCATTCGGTCGCCACTTCGAGGACTTCGTCCCCGGCGACATCTACCGGCACTGGCCGGGCAAGACCATCACCGAGGCGGACGACCACCTGTTCTGCATGATCACCATGAACCACCACCCGCTGCACACCAACGCGTGGTTCGCCGAGAACGAGTCGGTCCAGAAGAAGAACGTGGTGGTGGGGAACCTGGTGTATTCGCTGGCCCTCGGCATGAGCGTCCCCGACGTCAGCGGCGCGGCCATCGCCAACCTCGAGGTCGAGTCGTTGGTGCACCGGTTCCCGACCTTCCACGGTGACACCATCTACGCCGAGACAAAGGTCATCGACAAGGTCGAGTCGAAGTCGCGGGACGACCGCGGCGTCGTCACGGTCGAGACCAAGGCCTTCAACCAGCACGGCGACGAAGTCTGCTTCTTCCGTCGGAAGGTCATGGTGTGGAAGGAGGCGTTCGCCCCGGCCCGCCGTCGGCCCTACGGGGACGACGTCTGGGGTTGAGCCCCCACCGCCCGACGTGACGGTGCGACCGGGTCCGCAGCTGCGCGGCTTCGGCGCCTCCGTCGCCGGCTGGGGCACCGAGGGCGGGGAGTCCCGTCGACCCGATCTGCCGTGGCGCCACACCAGGGATCCGTGGGCCGTCCTGGTCAGCGAGACGCTGGCCCAGCAGACCCAGCTGTCGCGGGTGGTGCCCGCCTACCACCGGGTACTGGCCGAGTTCCCGGATCCGGCGACGTGCGCGGCGGCCCCGCTGGGTGACGTGCTGCGGGCCTGGGAGGGCATGGGGTACAACCGCCGGGCCAAGAACCTGCACGGGGCGGCGAGGGCGATCGTGGCCGACCACCACGGCGCGGTCCCCGACGACCTCGACGCACTGCTGACACTGCCCGGGGTGGGTCCGTATACGGCCCGTGCCGTGCTCGCCTTCGCCTTCGGACGCGACGTCGGGGTGGTCGACACCAATGCCGGCCGAGTGATCGCCCGCGGCGTCGCCGGTCGTCCCGTCGGTGCGACCGAGGCCCAGGCGACGGTCGATGCCATGGTCCCGCCCGGCGGGGGGTGGGCCTTCGGGCAGGCCCTGCTCGACCTGGGTGCCACGGTCTGCACGTCACGGGACCCGGACTGTGGCTCGTGTCCCGTCCGTCGTCGGTGCCGGTGGTGGGCCGCCGGCCGACCCGGCCCGGATCCGGCCCGGGGCTCGGCCGGAGTGTCGGTGCCTCAGGCCCGGTTCGCCGGCTCGGAGCGCCAGGGACGCGGCCGGCTGATGGCGGCGCTGCGTTCCGGTCCGGTTACCTGCGGAGGCCTGGCTTCGGCCGCGGGCTGGCCGGACGACCCGGTGCGCGCCCTGCGGGTGGCCGACCGCCTGGTGGCCGAGGGCCTGGCTACGCGGGACCGGGCCGGAACGCTCCGACTGCCCTGAGGGGCCCGACCGTGGGCGAGGATCGCCTCGGTGGTCCGGGCGTTCGCCCGGTCAGCCGGTCAGCCGGTCAGGAACCGGAGCACGTGGTCGCCGACCTCGTCCGGCCGCTCCAGATGGAGGAAGTGGCCGGCACCCTCCACGACGACCAGTTCCGAGCCCGGGGCCATCACTTCGGTGACCGGACCGATGATGTCGAGTCCCATGCACCCGTCGTCGGCCCCGTGGAGGTAGAGGGCGGGCTGGGGCGCGTCGGTCTCGCCGGCCGCCTGGGCCGCGGCCGCGGCCGGGTCCTCGGGAGGCGGAGCGAACATGGCCCGGTAGTAGCCGATGGCCGCGGAGAGGTTCTCCTCGGTGCCGAGCGCCTCCTTCACCCGTGCCGCGTCCCAGGCGCCGTCGTACCCGGGGGACCAGTCGGCCCACAGCCGGTCGATGAATGCCTGGTCGTCCATCCCCACCGCGAACTCGGCCAGCGCCGTCTGGAAGAAGAAGACGTACCAGCTGCGTCGAAGCTGTTCGTAGGCGAAGAAGCCGAAGCCCATCGACCGGGCCGGCGGCACGGCCATGGTGACCAACCTCGACCAGCGGTCGGGCTGGTGGGCGGCGGCCGGATAGGCCAGGAGTGCACCCCAGTCGTGGCCGATGAGGACGGCGTCGCTCCCGCCCCCGAGCGCCTCGTGCAGCGCGCAGGCGTCGAGGGCCAGGGTCCCGGTGTCGTAGCGGCCGTCGGCCGGGACCGAGGTCGGTGCGTATCCGCGCAGGAACGGCGCCACGGCGTGGTACCCGGCGTCGCCCAGGCGGGGCAGGAGGTGGCGCCACGTGTGGGCGGTGTCCGGGAACCCGTGGAGGCAGAGGGCGAGCGGGCCCGAGGACGGCCCGCTGGACAGGTAGCCGAAGTCGAGGTCGTTGGCAGCGACGTGACGGATGTCGGCGTCCGAAAGAGCGTCGCCCGGAAGCGCATGGTCGTCCATGGGCCGACGGTAGCCCGTGAGTCCCTCTGTCGCTGCGGCTAGCCTCGTCACCCAGTGCAAATCACCTACTTCGGCGTCCGCGGTTCGTGCCCCTGCTCGTCCGACCAGCAGCGTCGCTACGGCGGCAACACCTCGTGCGTCCTGGTGGAGGTGGCCGGCGAGCCGCCGCTCATCCTCGACATGGGCACCGGCCTGCGTGCGCTGGGCGTCCACCTCAACGCCCCGCTGATGGCCTCGGGTAGGCCTCTGCGAGGAAACGCCCTGCTCACACACCTCCACTACGACCATGTGCTCGGCACACCGTTCTTCTCGCCGATGCGCGACCCCGGTGCACTGCTCGAGATCTACGGCCCCGCCCAGCCCGACAGCTCCCTCCAGGTCACCATGGCCAGCCTGGTCAAGCCGCCGTTCTTTCCGGTCCACATGGACGAATTCCGGGGCAAGCTCCGCTACCACGACCTCGGGTCCGACGACGAGTTCACACTCGGGGGCGTGGTCGTCAAGGTGCGCGCCATCCCCCACGTCGGTACTACCCTCGGGTTCCGGATCGAGGCCGACGGCGTCGGCGTCGCCTATCTGTCCGACCACCAAGCGCCGGTCGACCGGTCGACGGTGGATGACGCGGTGCTCGACCTGTGCGCGGATGCCGACCTCCTGATCCACGACGCCCAGTACACCGAGGAGGAGTTCGTCGAGCTCTTCGACTGGGGGCACTCCACCCCGGCCTACGCGGTCCAGGTGGCCTTGGAGGCGGGGGTCCGGAGGCTCGACCTGTTCCACCACGACCCGAGCCACAGCGATCGGGAGCTCGACTCGATGCTCAAGGCGGCCCGCCAGATCGCACGTGCCCGGGGCAAGCTCGAGGTGAACGCGGCCAAAGAGGGCATCTCCTTCGAGGTCCAGGAGCGGTGACCGTGGACGACGGGACGAGCGGCGATGCCCCGCCCTTCGACCTCTCCCGATTCAAGGACGCCATGAGCCGGTTCACCACCGGGGTGACCATCGTGTCGGGCATCGACGGTGGCGAGCCGGTCGGCTTCACCTGTCAGAGCTTCGTGTCGCTGTCCATCGACCCTCCTTTCGTGGCCGTGGCACCGGCCCGCACATCCACCAGCTGGCCCCGGATCGCCCGGACGGGCAGTTTTTGCGTGAATGTCCTGTCCGAGGACCAAGAGGCGCTGTGCCGGGGATTCGCCGTGTCCGGCGGCCCGAAGTTCGACGGCGTCGGGTGGCACCCGGCACCGGGCACCGGATCGCCGGTCATCGACGGCTGCCTGGCGTGGGTGGACTGCCGGGTGGAGCTGGTCCACGATGCCGGCGACCACGAGCTCATCATGGGCCGGGTGCTCGACCTCGGGGTCGGGGAGGGATCGCCCCTCCTCTTCTTCCGGAGCCGGTTCGCTACTGTGGCCCACGACCACCGAGAGCAAGGCGAGGGGTAGCCAGCATGCCGCAGATCATCGAGTCCGACGTGATCAGGGACGTCATCATCGTCGAGCCCGACGCCCACGGCGACGAACGGGGACGCTTCGTCGAGACGTACCGCCGGAACTGGTTCCCTCTGGGCCGCGAGATGATCCAGGGCAACCGGTCGACAAAGCAGGCCGGTGCCGTGGTCGGGCTCCACTACCACCTGCACCAATCCGACTACTGGTACGTGCTCGCCGGGACGGCCCGGGTCGTCCTGCACGACCTGCGTCAGGGCTCGCCCACCGACGGGGCCACCCTCTCCCTCGACCTCTCGGGGGACCACGACCGGGGACTGATCATCCCTCCGGGCGTGGCCCACGGCTTCGCCTCCCTGCCCGACCTGACCC
>JBEKCS010000005.1:0-82028 GCA_050014755.1 Acidimicrobiales bacterium | reverse complement strand
AGCGCGGCCGCCGCGCTTCGGCTGTCCGGTGCACGGGTGGTGGGCGTCCTGGTCGTGGGGCGTGCGCTCGCCCCACGACCGCCACCCGAGGGTGGGGGGAGTGGGGGCTGAGCGAGGACTGGACAGGACCACGATCGCCGCGGATATACTTGCTTGTTACAAGCACCTAGATGGCGGGGAGCACGTCCGCCCCCGACCACCCGGGTGCCTCGAGTGCCGCCCCGACCGCCCGAGGACCGACCGATGACGCCCCCGACCACTACTCCGACCGACACCAGCGACCGCACCGGACCGGCTCCGGTGGCGCGGGTGTCCGCCGGACTCGAGCGGTCGCTGACCCAGGTGGCCCGATCCATCCTCCGACTGGACGTGTCGCGCAGTGCGCTCCCCGACGGGGTCTCGATCAACCGGACGGGCTACTGGCTCCTGGTGCGGGTGTCCGAGACGGCACCGGCGCGGCTGTCCGATGTGGCCGGGGACGTCGATCTCGACCTGTCGACGGTGAGCAGGCAGGTGCGCACCCTGGTCGACGCCGGGCTGATCACCAAGGTGCCGGACCCGGCCGACGGCAGGGCGGCCCTCCTGAGCCTGACCGATCAGGGGGCCGCGGTCTTGGAGGCGGTGTCGGAATCGAGGCGGCGCGCCCTGGCCGAGGCGATCGCCGGGTGGACGGACGAGGAGCGCAACGCGCTGGCCAGCGGCCTGCTTCGCCTCGGCTCCGGCCTGCACCAGTTGCGCGAGCACGACGAAAGGAACCGATGAGCATCGACGCAGCACCCAAGGGTCTGGCCGGTGGGTCCGACCAGGGACCCGAGGGTGCCCGGACCGCCGGGACCTCCGCCATGCCCGGTGGACCGACGTTCAGCCTCACCCATCGCCAGATCCTCCTGATCTTCAGCGGCCTGATGCTGGGCATGTTCCTGGCCGCCCTCGACCAGACGATCGTGGGAACCGCCCTGCCCACCATCGTGAACAGCCTCCACGGGCTCAACCACATGAGCTGGGTCGTCACCGCCTACCTGCTGACCTCGACGATCTCGACCCCGCTCTACGGAAAGCTGTCGGACCAGTTCGGTCGCAAGGGAATCTTCCAGTTCGCCATCGTGGTCTTCCTGTGCGGATCGATGCTGGCCGGGCTGAGCCAGAACATGGTGGAACTCATCGCCTGCCGCGGCATCCAGGGCCTGGGGGCGGGCGGGTTGATGGCCATGGCCTTCACGATCATCGCCGACGTGGTCTCGCCCCGCCAACGCGGTCGCTACCAGGGATACTTCGGGGCCACGTTCGCCCTGTCGTCGATCGCCGGCCCGGTGCTCGGCGGCGTGTTCACCACCTACCTGTCCTGGCGCTGGATCTTCTACATCAACCTGCCTGTCGGCATCGCCGCCCTGGTGGTCACTTCGATCGTCCTCAAGCTGCCGTTCCGCCGCCAGCCGCACCGCATCGACTTCCTCGGTGCCGGCCTGATGATGTTCGGGGTCGTCGCCGCCCTCCTCGTCACGGTGTGGGGCGGGGTGCAGTTCGCCTGGGGTTCACCCGTCATCATCGGGACGGCGCTCCTGTCGGCCGCGTTCATCGTGGCCTTCGTCGTGTGGGAGCACTACGCCGCCGAGCCGATCCTGCCGCCGTCGCTCTTCCGGATCGGCGTGTTCCGCGCCACGTCCACCGTCAGCTTCCTGCTCGCCATGGTCATGTTCGGCTCCATCATCTACCTGCCGCTCTACCTGCAGCTGGTGGACGGAGTGTCGATCATGGTGTCCGGCCTGCTGATGATCCCACTGATGCTGGGGCTCCTGGTGTCGTCGATCGCGTCGGGCCAGATCGTCACCCGCACCGGGGTCTACAAGCCGATGCCGATCGTCGGTTCGGTCCTGGTGATCATCGGCATGTGGCTCCTGTCCCACCTGGGTCTCCACACCGGGCACCTGACCATGAGCCTGTACGTGGTGGTGCTGGGCGCCGGGATGGGCATGGCCATGCAGATCATGGTCCTGGCCACGCAGAACGCGGTGCCGGCGGACTCGATCGGCACCGGAACCGCCGCGGTCACCTTCTTCAGGTCGCTGGGCGGGGCCTTCGGGACCTCGCTCTTCGGGGCGGTGTTCATCGCCGGTCTCAACCACTGGATCCCGATCCTGGCGCCCGCCGCGGCCGCGGCCGGCATCCACGTGAACGGCAGCTTCTCCATGAGCCCCGCCGAGCTCCACGCGTTGCCGCCCCACCTGCAGTACGGCATCCTCGACTCGTTCGTCCGGTCGTTGCACACCGTGTTCCTCGTCGGTGTCCCCATCGCCATTGTCATGGGTGTGGGCACCCTGTTCCTCAAGCAGCTGCCGCTGCGTTCGATATCCGGCCTCCAGCGGCCGAGCGAGGACGTAGCCATGTCGATGGGCGAGGTCGGGTCCTCCGACGCCGAGATCGACGAGGGATTCGTCGACGGCGGGCTGTCGGTCGGCTGAGCGACGACGCGTCGCCGGGCTGCAGCCGGGCCGGGGGGCTCAGGCCGCGGCGGCGGGGTCGATGCCCCAGTGCTCGGCCACCAGGGTGAGGGAGCGTGCCCGGACCTCGAAGGAGTGGGCCCTGGTGGACAGCATCAGCTCGTCGGCTCCGGTCCGTTCGACCAGGTGTTCCAGGCCGCGCAACACGTTGTCGGGATCGCCGACGATGTGGTCGGCGGTGACCGACTCGACCAGCGCCCGCTCCTGGTCGGTGTAGGGATAGGCCGCCGCCTCCTCGGCACTCACCACCGGCCCGGCGTGACCCTTGCGCAGCTGCAGCACGGTGAGGGCCGATGGGCCGGCCAGCCAACGCGCCTCCTCGTCCGAGTCGGCGCAGAGCACCGACGCGGCCACCATGACGTGGGGTTCGGCCAGCAGGCCGGTCGGGCGGAAGGTGGACCGGTAGAGGGCGACCGCCTCGTCGACCAGGGCCGGGGCGAAGTGGAAGGCGAAGCTGAACGGCAGGCCGAGATGGCCGGCGAGCTGGGCGCTGAACGTCGACGAGCCGAGCAGCCACAGCTCGGGGAGGTAGCCGCGGCCCGGCACCGGGGCTGGAAGACCGGTCGGTCCGTCGTGGTCGACCAGGTAGGTGATGAGTTCGACCACGTCCTCGGGGAAGCGCTCGGCGCCGACGTCGGCCCGTCGCCGGAGGGCCCGGGCCGTCGCCGGGTCGGTACCCGGCGCACGACCGAGCCCCAGGTCGATGCGGCCGGGGTGGAGGGCCTCGAGGGTGGCGAACTGCTCGGCCACCACCAGCGGAGCGTGGTTCGGCAGCATCACCCCTCCGGCGCCGACCCGCAGCGTGGTGGTGGCGTCGGCCAGATGACCGACAAGCACGGCGGGGGCGGAGCTGGCCACGGCGGGCATGCCGTGGTGCTCGGCCACCCACATCCGGTGGTAGCCGAGCGACTCGACGACCCCGGCCAGCCTGGTGGTGTCGGCCAGGGCCTGAGCCGGGGTGGAACCCTTGGCCACGGTGGCCAGGTCGAGTACGGAAAGCGTCGTCATGGTGTGGTCAACGCCCGGGCGCGCCCGATGCTTCCGCTGCGACGGGCCGAGCTCAGACTGTGGTGACCATCTCCTCGATGCGCTCGAGGGTCTTCGTCATGTTGGCCGCGGTCTTGGCGGGCAGCCCACCCAAGCGGAGGAGCGCCCGCTGGTGGTCCTCCGAGATGTCCCAGCTCTCGCGGACCAGGGTCCCACCCTCGACGGGCTCCAGTTCGTACCGCCAGATCCTCCCGGCCACGAACTTGCCGACGAATCCCCGGGGCCGGCTCTGCCAGGCGATGCGGCGGTTCTGCTCGAACTCGGTCACCGTGGAGACCATCGAGTACTTGACGCCCTGCTGCATCGACATGCCGAAGGTCGCCCCCAGGGCGAGCAGGTGCGGGGCGCCCGGCTTCACCTGCTTCACGGTGCCCGACCCGTCGATCTCGGGGTGCCGGGAGGCATCGGCGAGGAGGGCGAAGATGGCTGCCGGGCCGGCGGGGATGACCCGTTCGACCGATACGACGTCGCCGTCCATGTTGTCCTCCCGTCGGTGTGCGCTCCGGCAGCCCGTTCCGTCGGTACGGCCGGTCCGTTCGCCGTCACTGTGCGGACCAGAGCCTATGTCGGAGACAGGTGTGGTGACGGCCTGGCATCATCGGCGGTGTGCCCACCAAGCCCCTCACCGATGCCGTCGACGAGCTGGCCCGGTGTGACAGGGTCCTGGCCGGTCTGATCGAGCGCCACGGACCGCCTCCGGCTCGGCGGCGCGTGGCCGTCGACCGCCGATTCGGCGACCTGGCCCGCAACATCATCTACCAGCAGTTGGCCGGTCGGGCCGCGGCCTCGATCCACGGGAGGTTCGTCGACGCTCTCGACGGCGAGGTGTGCGCAGAACGGGTTCTGGCCACCCCCGAGGAGGTGCTGCGGGGCTGCGGGCTGAGCGGGTCGAAGGCCGCGTCCATCCTGGACCTGGCCGACAAGGTGGCCTCGGGAAGCGTCGCACTCGACAGGATCGGGCGGCTCGCCGACGACGAGGTGGTCGCCCACCTGACCACGGTCCGCGGGGTGGGCCCGTGGACGGCCCAGATGTTCCTGATGAGCACCCTCGGCCGGCTCGACGTGTGGCCGGTGGGCGACTTCGGCGTGCGAGCCGGGTTCGCCCTGGCCTGGGGCCTCGACGACGTCCCGTCCCCGAAGGACCTCCACGAGAGGGGCGAACAGTTCCGTCCCTACCGGAGCCTGGTGGCCTGGTACTGCTGGCGGGCGGTCGACGACCGCTGAGGAGTGGGTACCGCTCAGCCCTGGAACCGGGCGTCCAACGCCGTGAACGCGTACGGGGCCTGGGCGATGCCGCTGCACGTGTTGCCGGGGGCGGTGCCGGCGGGACAGGGGCGGTCCCGGTCGACCATCCAGAAGGTGAGGCGGGCGAGGTGGTTGTCCTGTGCGTAGGTCAGGATGGTCTGGAAATCGGCGAGGCTCACCGTCTCGTCGGTCTCGTCCGTCCGGCCGTTCATGGAGGAGATGCCCATGTGTGCGTAGGCCGCCGACGAGCTCTCGCCGTAGGCGGCCATGAGGTCGTCGTGCAGACCCTGGGCCGCGGCCACGCTGGTCGCCCCCATGTCCGACTCGGGTGCGCCGAAGTCGAACGGCATGATCGTCCACGCGTACGGCTGGAACCCGAGGACCGCGGCGTCGTGGATGAGGCTGGTGCCGTCAGCGTCGGGGCCGGTCGGGGTGGTCCCGAACGTGATGGAGATCTGGAGCGGTGGATCGGTGGCCTGGAGCTCGGCCAGGGCGGCGACCACCCGCTTGCGGGTCGCGGCGCTGGTGAACTCGCCGTGCTCGATGTCGATGTCGATGGCCTGGAGCCCGTAGGCCGACACCACTTTGCCGTAGGCCGCGGCCAGTGCCGCCGGTGTCGAGCAAACCGTGCCCAGCTTCTTTCCGGACCAACCGCCGAAGGAGACCGAGACGTCGCCGCCGGCGGCCCGGATGGCGGCGACGGAGGCGGCGTCACTGCTGCCGAGCAGTGGTCGGGTGCCGTCCCACAGGGGCACGCACCCGTGGCCGGCCAGGATGAAGGCCAGGGTGAAGTCGCGGATCCCGGTTGCCGCCATCACGGCGGTCGGCAAGGGAGGGTCGCCCCAGCCCAGGGTCAGGTAGGGAGCGGCCTGCCCGACGGGGGCGGTGGCGGCCGAGGCCACAGGTGCGGGCGACGGGGATGCGGCCAGAGCGGCGGATGCCAGGGGCAACAGCAGTGCGGCGAGCGCCCCGACGCCGGCCCGCTTGGCGGAGCGGGCCCGGGATGTCCGGTGGTGGTGTCGATCGGCGGCCATCGGGTGACCTCGTCTTCCTCGCGCGTCCGTGCGCGGCAGATCCGCGATGCCAGGAAACGCTATCCGCGGCCGTCGACCCCCGCCGGGGAGCCCGTTCCACTGCCGTGTCGTATTCCCGCTAGTAAGGGGTCGGCCGAGCCGACAGACTGATCACGTGCACGAGGACCCGGACCGCTGTTACCTGGCGCTGCAGTCGCGCGACCCGCGGTTCGACGGGTGGTTCGTCACCGCGGTTACCTCGACCGGCATCTACTGCCGGCCGAGCTGCCCGGCCCGTACGCCGCTCCGGCGGAACATCCGCTTCCTACCCACCGCCGCGGCGGCCCAGCGGGCCGGGTTCCGCGCCTGCAAACGGTGCCGGCCGGACGCCACGCCGGGATCGCCGGAGTGGGACCAACGGGCCGATGTCGTCGGGAGGGCCATGCGGCTCATCGCCGACGGGGTGATCGACCGGTCCGGGGTGCCGGGACTGGCCGCCCGGCTCGGTTACAGCGTCCGCCAGCTCGAGCGGGTCCTCCTGGCCGAGGTGGGAGCGGGCCCGGTGGCACTGGCCCGGGCACAGCGGGCCCAGACGGCCCGGATCCTGATCGAGACCACCACGCTGCCGATGACCGAGATCGCCTTTGCCGCCGGGTTCTCGAGCATCCGGCAGTTCAACGACACCGTCCGCAGCGTGTTCGCCGCCCCGCCCACCGCGCTGCGTACCTCGGTTCCGGGCTCGGCCCGCCCCGCCGACGGGTCACCCGGGACCGTCGCGCTGCGGCTCCCGTTCCGCCGCCCCCTGTCCCCCGACAACCTGTTCGGGCACCTGGCCGCGACGGCGGTTCCCGGGGTCGAGGAGGTCCGGGGCCTCACCTATCGGCGCACGCTCCGTCTGGCCCACGGACCCGGCATCGTGGCGCTGTCGCCGACTCCCGACCACATCGTGTGCCGGGTGGACCTCGTTGATGTGGCCGATCTGACCTCGGCGATCGCCCGGTGCCGCCGCCTCCTCGATCTCGACGCCGATCCCGAGGCGGTCGAGCGGGTGCTGGCGGCCGACCCGGCCCTCGCACCTCTGGTGACGGCGGCCCCGGGCCGGCGGGTACCCCGGACGGTCGACGGCGGCGAGTTTGCCGTGCGCGCCGTACTCGGCCAGCAGGTGTCCACCGCAGCCGCCCGGACGACGACGGCCACCCTGGTGGCCGCGCACGGGGATCCCGTCGTCGATCCCACCGGCGGGCTGACCCACCTCTTCCCGTCGCCCGAGCGGCTGGTGGACGCCTCGCCCGCGCTCCCCGGCGGGCGGGCCCGGGCGCTGGCCCACGTCGTCGACGCACTGGCGTCGGGGCGGCTCGACCTCGGTCCGGGATGCGACCGTGCGGAGGCACGCCAGGTACTCGGCGCGCTCCCCGGCATCGGCCCGTGGACGGTCGAGATGGTGGCCATGCGGGCGCTCGGGGACCCCGATGCGTTTGCCTCGGGGGATCTCGGCGTACGACGGGCGGCCGAACGCATCGGACTTCCCGGCGCAGCGCGCCAGCTCGACGCGCACGCAGAGGCCTGGAGGCCGTGGCGCGCCTACGCCACCCAGTACCTGTGGGCCACCGCCGACCACCCGATCAACACCTGGCCGCCCCGGCGACCGAGACCCATCGGCCGGCCGGTCGCGGCCGAGAACCGACGCAAGGAGCCAAGCCATGCATGAGACCACCGGATCCGCGGCGGCGACCGACGGTGCCGTCCTGACCACCGTCCATCCGAGCCCGATCGGCCCACTCACCCTGATGGCCCGCGATGGCCGGCTGACCCACCTGGTCATGGCCGACCAGGCCCACGCCACGGCAACACCCCCCGAGAGCCGGATCGACGACGAGTTCTTCGCCGACGTCAACGGACAGCTCGACGAGTACTTCGCCGGCACCCGCACCTCCTTTGATGTGCCGATGTGGCTGGAGGGAACCGAGTTCCAGCGTCGAGTCTGGGCGCAGCTGTGTGCGATCCCCTACGGCGAGACGATCAGCTACGGCGAACTGGCCCGGCGGGTGGGAAACCCCAAGGCGGCCCGGGCTGTCGGCCTGGCCAACGGCCGCAACCCGATGGCCGTCATCGTGCCCTGCCACCGGGTCATCGCCGCCGACGGTTCGTTGGGTGGCTACGGGGGTGGTGCCGACCGGAAGACACTCCTTCTCGACCTGGAACGGGCCAACCGGACCTGAGCCCGTGCCCGGTGGGAGTGCCCGCCCGCCGACTGCCGGTCGGACCCGCCCTAGTGTTGGGCGGCATGGACCGGCCGACCACTGACCGAGCGGGCGACGGTGTTCCGGCGGCCCTCGCCACGGTGGCGGTCATCGTCGTCGATCACGGCTCGCGGCGGGCCGAGTCCAACGAGTCGTTGGAGGCGTTCGTGCGGGCCTCGGCCGAACGTCTTCCCTACCCGATCGTCGAACCGGCCCACATGGAGCTGGCCGAGCCGTCGATCGGCACCGCGTTCGACCGGTGCGTCGCCGCCGGTGCCACGACCGTGGCCTTCGCCCCCTACTTCCTCGGGCCGGGCAGCCACTGGGACCGCGACATCCCCGCACTGGCCGCGGAGGCGGCCGCCCGTCACCCCGGCGTGCACTGGCTGGTCGCCGCCCCACTCGGTCCCCATCCCCTCCTGATGGACATCGTCGACCGGCGCGTCGCCCACTGCCTGGCCCACGTGTCGGGCGGTGCGGGTCCCTGCTCCGCATGCGCGGGAAGCGACCGGTGCGTCCTGCGGTGACCCGTCGTGGCGTCGACCGGGTCACGGGCCTCCGGGACGGCTAAAGAACCCCAGGCCAGGTGTCGATCCAGAGGACATGGTGCAGATCGGGGTCGGACGCGCATATCCCGCGCAGGATGGCGGTCCTGACCCGAGTCCTCACGAGTCGCAGCCGATATCGGGGGCGCCCGTCCTGGCGTCGCTGCTGGCGAAGTTCCCGACGGCCAAGATCGCCGCCGTCGACGACGCCGGATTGGCGGTGCCGGTACCCGACAGCATTCCTCTCGACGACCACATCAGGCTGGACTCCACGTTCGACGAAGTGGTGCCCGCCGACCGCGTGGTCATCGTCGGCCTCTACGGCCGTGCCCGCAGCAGCGGCATCGCCAGCGGCCCGGTGCACCTCGTCGGGGACCCCGATCAAACCGTCACCGCGTACGTGCTGGACAGTCGGGACCCGATCGGGGTGCTGTTGGTGGTCTTCGCCGATCGGGTCGGGGAGGGATCGGGCCCCGATGAGGAGTGGTCCCTCCCCCAGCTCCCACCGCGCCTCGCCCGGGCCGTCAAGGACGGCTCGGCGATGTACGTCTCGGTCGACGAGGCGGTGACCGAGATCCTGGGGTGGCCGGCCGACGAATTGGTCGGCCGCCGGGCGCTCGAGATCGTGCACCCGGACGACCGGGACACCGCGATCGCCAATTGGATCGAGATGCTGGCCACCCCGGGGCTGGGCCGCCGGGTCCGGCTGCGGCACCAGCACCGTGACGGCCGGTGGATCTGGTTGGAGATCACCAACCGCAATCGCCTCGAGGACCCGGCCTACCAGGACGTGGTCGCCGAGATGGTCGACATCTCCGAGGAGATGGCCGCCCACGAGGCGCTCCGCCAGCGCGAGCAGCTCCTGCACGAGATCGCGCAGACGGTGCCGCTCGGTCTGTTCCATGCCGACCGGGACGGCAATATCCTGTTCGTCAACGAATGCCTCTCCGACATCCTCGGGGTGGACACGATCGGGACCATCGCCGATCTTGTCCACGCCGTCGAGCCGGACGACCGCCCGGCCGTGGACGAGGCGATCGTGCGGGCCCTCGCCGGACACGGGGACATCGACCTGGAGGTGCGGATCCGGTCGTCGGAGGCCGTGCGCTACGCCGCGCTCCGCCTCCGCGCACCCGAGGTCGCCAGGGCCGGACTGCCGGGGATCATCGGCTGCCTCGAGGACGTGACCGATGCGGTGACGATGCGCCGGCGGCTCGAGGTCCAGGCCACGTTCGACCCGTTGACCGAGTGTCGGAACCGGTCCTCGACCATGGCCGCGGTGGACACCGCCCTCAAGCGGGTGAACCGACGGGACGGGACCGGCATGGCCATCCTGTACATCGATCTCGACCAGTTCAAGCCGGTCAACGACTCCTTCGGACATTCCGTCGGCGACCAGGTCCTGGTGGTGGTGGCCGAGCGGTTGGGCCGGGGCATCCGGCCGGGGGACATCGTCGGACGCGTCGGCGGAGACGAGTTCGTGGTGATCTGCCATGACGTGGGATCGTCCGCGGATGCGCTCCGCATCGGCAGCGCCGTCACCGATCGACTGTGCGGGACCGTGCACGTGGACGGCCGGGAGGTCCAGATCTTCGCCAGCGTCGGGGTCGCCTGGACGAACGACGAGGAAGTCGACGCAGAGGCCCTGATCGACGCGGCGGACGCGGCGATGTACGAGTCCAAGGGAGGGGGCCAGTGCTTACCGGTAGTGGTCGAGGTGCTCTCGACCGGGAGCGCGTCGAACCTCCGGTGACGGGGGGACCACCCGATCGGGTGTGCATCGGCGGCTACCTGGGAGCCCCGGGCACGGCTGGTCAGCTGCAGCGGTCTCCCAGCCAGGGTTGATCGCCGTCCATGGCGTAGAGGGCGACGGCGACCGTGTCCTGCTCGGCCTTGGTGGCGTCGTTCGGCGGGACCCCGACCAGGAGCCCCAGCCCGGCGGTGGACGCCGCCGAGTTCCACGTCGGCTGGCTGAACTGGAAGGCGCCCATGTAGAGCCCGTTGGGGGAGACGGCGCCGTAGTCACCGCCCGACTCGGCCTGCACGACGCACGTCAGGAACGGGTTGAGGACCGGATCCGGCAGGTTCGGGTAGGCGTCTCCCGAGGGGGTGGCCGGGCCGGGCGACGTGGTGGCTGCCGTCGTTGCCGGAGCGCTCGACGGTGCGGAGATCGTCACCACGGTCGTCGAGGAGGCGACCTTGCGGGCGGCGACCACCGCGGCCGCGGCCGCCTTGGCCTGGACCGCCTGCTGTGCGGCCACCGCGGCGGCCAGCTGGCCGGTCACCAGGGCGTGCTCGGCCTGCAGCCTGCTGGCCGAGGCCGACGCCTGGTCGAGGTCGGCCGCCTGTCGCTGCAGATCGGCGCGGTCCTCGTTCTCGCGATCGACCAGGGCGGCCTGCTGGGCCTGGAGCACGTGCTGGGCGCTGTGCAGTTCGTCCAGGTCGGTGGTGATGTTCCCCACGGCCAGGCTGGCGTACTCGCTGGCGGCCTGAGCGGTCGCCGCCCCGCCCGAGAAGAGCGCGGCGTCGCTGCTCGAGGCATTTGCGCCCGAATCGACGTAGGTGGCGATGGCCTGGGCCTGGACCACGTGGAGGTGCTGGTCGATGGCCTGCTGTTCGGCTGCCAACTGTCGGTCGAGCCGGGCGATGGCCTGCTGGTCGGCGGACACCCGGGACGCGGCCACCGACGTCAGCTGCTGGGCCGCGTCGACCTGTAGCTGTTCGAGTACGAGATCCTGGGCCACGGTGGCGGCCTGGGACTGCAGATCGGAGACGGGGTCGGCACCGGCGGGGCGCAGCACGGCCCCGATGGGGAGGGCGGCGAGGACGACCAGCACGGGAAGGCACAGGACCCGGATAATTCGACGGGCCGACCCGGCGGTGTCTGGCCCTGTCAACAGGGTCGAACCGGAGTGCAACACAAGATCGATCATTTTACGACCTTGACGGATGGCGAACAAGCCGGATCGGAACCCCTGGTCAGCCGGGCGCCGTCCGGACCGGGAGGTTGCCGGAGAATCGTGACCTTCGGCCCTGTCGCGGAACCAGGGCTCCGCCGTAGGTTCACGGCAAGGGTGATGGGAGGGGGAACATGGCTCCCTACGACGACGAGTACATGCGTGACGCGGACGCGTTGGCCTGGAACATGGAACAGGATCCGGGGTTGCGGTCCACGATCGTCGCCGTCGCGTGGTTGGATGCCCGACCGGACTTCGCGGTGCTGTCGGCCCGCCTCGAACGGGCCACCAGACTGGCTCCCCGGTTCAGGCAGCGCCCCGTCTGTCCTCCGGCCCGGCTTTCCACGCCGCAGTGGGTCCATTGCGAGTTCGATCTCTCCCTCCACTTGCGGCGGATCGAGGCGCCGGCCCCGTACACGGCGGCGACGGTGATCGAGTTCGCGCGGTGCGAGGCCATGACCGGTTTCGACGTGTCGCGACCGCTGTGGGGGTTCACCCTGGTCGAGGGGCTGGAGGGCGACCGTGCCGCGCTGGTCATGAAGGTCCACCACTCGCTCACCGACGGGGTGGGCGGCATGCAGCTGGCCATGCTGGTCTTCGAGACGACGGCAGCCCCCGGGCGCGTCGAGGAGGTGCCCGTCCCCGAGGCGACACCGGTGCCGAAGGGGTTCGGGCTGGCCCGCGGGGCGTTCGGGCACAGCGTCGCCCGGACCGTGGGGTCGGTCCGCGCCGCGGCGTCCCTGGTGGTGCCCTCGGCCCGGATGGTGAGCCGTCACCCGGTGCGGGCCACGTTCGACGTGGTGTCGACGGCGAGTTCCCTTGCCCGCTTCGTCCGGCCGATGTCCGACACGCTGTCGCCGATCATGACCAGGCGCAGCCTCGACCGGCACCTCGACATGCTGGAGGTCGACCTCGCCGACCTCCAGCGCGCCGGAGCGGTGGTGGGCTCCACGCTGAACGACGCATTCGTCGCCGCCGTCACCGGTGGGTTGCGTCGCTACCACGAGCTGCACGGGACGCCGGTGCGCGAGCTGCGTGTCACCATGCCGATATCGCTCCGCAAGGCGGACGAACCTGCCGGCGGCAACCGGATCACGCTCGAGCGCTTCGCCGTCCCTGTCGGGGAGAGGGATCCTGGCATCCGGGTGCGCATGACCGGCTGGAAATGCCGGGCCGCCCGCTACGAGGAGGCGCTGCCGCTGTCCGACGCGGTGGCCGGGTTCCTCAACCTGCTTCCGGCCGGGGTCATCGGCTCGATGCTCAAGCACGTCGACTTCGTGGCGAGTGATGTCCCGGGGGTGAGCGTCCCCATCTTCCTCGCCGGCGCGCCGGTCACCGGCTACTTCGCGTTCGGTCCGACCACGGGTGCCGCGCTCAACGTGACGCTCGTGTCCTATCAGGGGGTGTGCTGTGTGAGCTGCACCATCGATACCGCTGCGGTCCCCGACCCCGAAAAGCTGATGGGTTGCCTGCACGACGGCTTCGACGAGGTACTGGGCTTGGGCGGGTCACATCGCCCGGTGACCCTCCCCCTGGCCGACCAGGCAGTCTGAGGTCCACCCGTCGCCGACGGTTCAGGCGGGCTCCGACCTCGTCGGCTGGGCCATGACCCACCGGAACGCGGTACCGAGCAGACGGGCCGAGGGCCGTACGGCCAGGAGGTCACCGGCCGGCAGGGCGGGGAGGCGCAGCTGGCGCCGGGCCCACGTGGGCAGCACCCCTTGGGCCGCGGTGACCAGCAGGCCGTAGGTGGCGAGCTCGTGGGGCCAGCGCCCCACGCCGCGCAGGACGAAGTTCCGTGCCGTGCGGGCGTCGGCAGTCAACCGGAGGCGGGGGCGTACCTGGACGAAGTAGTCGTCGAGCTCGACCCTCGACCGGGGGATCTCCGCCGCGCCGAGGGTGAGAGCCACCTGCGCCATCTGGTCGAGGTAGTCGTCCTCCTCCGCGGCCGTCGGCCGGATCGGGGCGTAGACGCGGCTGGCAGCCAGGAAGCTCGACACCTCGGCGGCATGGACCCAGGTCAAGAGATCGGGATCACCGGCCGAGTAGGGGCGGCCGTCCGCGGCGATCCCTCGCACCCCCGAGTGGATCCTCCGGACCCGCTCGATGGCAGAGCGGGCCTCGTCGCGGGTGCCGAACGTCGTGGTGCCGAGGAAGCCGGCCGTCCGCTCGAGGCGTCCGAGCGGATCGCTGCGGTAGTTGGAGTGCTGGGCCACGCCGGCCATGGCCAGAGGGTGGAGCATCTGGAAGAGGAGGGCCGACAGGCCGCCGATGAGCATGGAGGGGAGGTCGCCGTGGATCCGGCGCACCACCGAGTCGGGGTGGATGTAGGCGAGTGCCGGGTCGACGCACGGGACGGGTGGCTCACTCGTCATGCCCATCGAGCGGCGGACCTGGACGAGAGCCTGCCCCCGGATGTGCTCGACCCCACCTTCGGTGACGGCCCGACCCACCGAACGGGCCTCGTCGATCTGCGCCCGGGGGTCCATACCGTTCGACCCTACCGCCGGCACCGACAACAGTGGCAAGCACCACCACTGCCACCCGCCACGGCGACGGGCCGGTCAGACCGTGGCGTGGGTGAGGACGCGGATGGTGTGGTCCGGGTCGGGAACGAGCAACTCCTCGTTGCCGGTGTCGTAGCGGAGGACCAGGTACGGGGGTTCCCCGTCCGGTCCCCAGGTCGACAGGATCCGGCACACGTGGCTGCCCGCGTCTCGGCCGGACTCGGTCACCAGGAGCCTGTCGCCAACGTCGAGATGCATCCGCCACCTCACCTTCGAATGTGCAGCACGGCCGACTTTAGTTGCTCCCAGGTACAGAAGAAAGGATTTCGGGCAAAGGCCAGGTCACCGGGGAGGAGCCGACGCTCCGCACCACGTGGCGCAGGGCGGTACGGACACCGGTGCCCGGAAGCTACGTTGATCGGATGCCGGATCCGGCCACTGCCCGACTGCTGTTGTCCGCACCCGACCGGCCCGGGCTGGCCGCCGCGGTCGCCGGATTCGTGGCCGGACACAACGGAAGCATCGTGGAGGCCGACCAGTACACCGACGCCGAGGTCGGGGTCTTCTTCCAGAGGGTGGAGTTCACTCTCGACGGGTTCGATCTGGATCGGGGCCAGATCGACGGAGGTCTCCGCACCGTCACCGATCCGCTCGGGATGGACGTCCACGTCCGCTACTCCGACGAGGTGCGCAGGATCGGCATCCTGGTGTCGAGACAGGTGCACTGCCTGTACGACCTGCTGGCCCGCTCCTGCGAAGGGGTCCTCCCCGCCGAGGTCGCGTTCGTTGCCGGCAACCATCCGGACTGCGCCGAGGCCGCCGGGCGCTTCGGCATCCCCTTCCACCACCTTCCGGTGTCCGATCGGAACCGGGCCGAGCAGGAGGCGGCGATCGGCGACCTGGCCGACGCCGCCGGTGTCGAGCTGCTGGTGATGGCCAAGTACATGCAGATCCTGACGCCGGAGTTCTGCGAGCGCTTCGCCTCCCGGGTGATCAACATCCACCACTCGTTCCTGCCCGCCTTCGCCGGGGCCCGTCCGTACCACCAGGCGTACGACCGCGGGGTCAAGGTGATCGGTGTCACCGGCCACTACGCGACGGCCGACCTCGACCAGGGGCCGATCATCGACCAGGCGGTGACACCGGTGTCCCACCGCGACGGCCCGTCCGACCTGATCCGCATGGGTCGGGATCTGGAGACGGTCGTCCTGGCCCGGGCCGTGCGGCTCCACCTGACGGACCGGGTGCTGGTCCACGGCCGCAAGACCGTCGTGTTCACCTGACGTCGCCCACCACGTAGCATCCGTGCCATGGTCGCGGGTCGCCAGGGCGCGAGGTCCGACAATCCGACGACGGTGGTGCGAGGGGGCGAGGTGACGGGACGGTGAGCACCAACCCGTTCCGGCGGGTCCAGGTCGGACTGGCCGCCCTGGCCCTGGTCGTGGTGATCGGCACAGCCGGCTACATGGCTCTCGGGTTCGGACTGCTCGATGCCCTGTACCAGACGGTCGTCACCGTCTCCACGGTCGGCTACGGCTTCCCGCATCCGATCGGTGACGGGGTGAAGGCGTTCACCGTCGTCCTCATCCTCTTGGGGGTGGGCACCGCCCTGTACACGTTCACGGTGACCCTCGAACTGCTCATCGACGGGCACATGCGCGAATTGATCAGGAGGAGCCGGATGGATCGGGACATCGAGAAGATGCAGGGACACGTCGTCATCTGTGGCTGGGGCCGGGTCGGACGGGAGGTGGCCCGCTATCTGGTGAACGCCGGCCAGGAGATCGTCGTGGTCGACCGCGACGGCGATCGGATCTCCTCGGTCGGCTACCCGACCATCATCGGAGACGTGACCGACGACGACACGCTGGTGCGGGCCGGCATCGAGCGGGCGGGAACCCTGATCGCCGCCTTGGACACCGATGCCGACAACCTGTTCGTGACGGTCGCCAGTCGCTCGTTCAATCCGACGATCCACGTGATCGCCCGGGCCCGCAGCGAGTCGTCGGAGGCGAAGCTGTTGCGGGTGGGGGCCGACCGTGTCGTCAACCCGCAGCGACTCGGGGGCGACCGGATGGCCGCCTTCGTGACCCAACCGCACGTCGTCGACTTCGTCGACGTGGTCATGCACGACGGCTCCCTCGAGTTCCGGCTCGAGGAGCTCACGGTCGGGTCGAATTCGTCGCTGGCCGGGCAGACACTCCGATCCACCCGGGTGCACGAGTTGACCGGGTGTCTGGTGCTGGCCATCAGGCGCCCCGACGGGAGTTTCACGCCCAACCCGTCCCCGGAGGCGGAGGTGGCCGCGGGCGACGTACTCATCGGCGTGGGCACCTCGCCGCAGCTGGCGGCACTCATGGCCTACGCGTCGAAGACCTGACAGGAGCCATCGGGGGTGGTTGTCCCTCGAGTACTACTGGTGGTAGTACTAACGCCCATGAACGACCGGTCGGGCCGACATGGCGATCGCTGAGGCGGCAGTGGGTCCGTCCCCGGACCACCGGGTCGACGGCGCCCGCCGAGAGGTGGCCCGTCGACCGAGGGACCTCCAGCGCACGTTCCAGCTGTTGCTGGCGACCGTGTGGCTCCTCGACGCCGTGCTGCAGATCCAGCCCTTCATGTTCACCAAGGGTTCGAACGGGTTCAGCGGGATGCTGAACGGGCTGGCCAGCGGCAACCCCGGATGGGTGGCCCACACCATCACGTGGAACGGTTCGATCGTCTACCACCAGCCGATCCTGACCAACACGGCCTTCGCCCTCATCCAGTTCGTCATCGCCTTCGGGATCACGTCGAAGCGCACGGTCAAGCCCGCCCTGGCGTTGTCGATCGTCTGGGCCGTCGGCGTCTGGTGGTTCGGGGAGGGGGCAGGAGCGGTATTCCAGGGCCGGGCCACTCCCTTCGGCGGGGGACCCGGCGGCGTGCTGTTCTACGCGGTCCTGGCCGTCCTCCTGTGGCCGGGCGAGGGCTCCGACCGACCCTTCGTCGCGGCCCGGACCGTCGGCGTGGCTGCGGCCAGGTGGATCTGGGTGGCGGTCTGGGGCGTGCTGGCGGTGCTCGCGCTCGTCGGTTCGGGCCGGTCGCCCATGGCCCTCCACGACCTGGTGGCCGGGCTGAACAGTGGGCAGCCGGGATGGCTCGCCCGCATCGACAGGGCGTCCGAGTCGTTCTTCCTCCACCACGGCACGACGGCAGCCGTCCTCCTGGCCGTCATGTGCGTGGTGGTGGCCGCCGGAGTCTTCCTCCCCCCTCGCGCGACCAAGGTCACGCTCGTCCTCGCCATCACGGTGTTCGCGGTGATCTGGGTGGCGGTCCAGGACTTCGGCGGCATCCTGGCCGGAGGGGCGACCGATCCCAACTCAGGGCTCCTGGTCATCCTGCTGGCACTGACCTACTGGCCCCAGGAGGGGATCCGATCGACTCCGACCGCCGGTGTGACGTTCCCGACGGTCGCTGCCGGGGAGGCCTGATCGACGATGGGTACCCCGGCCTGGCTCTACTACCTGTTCGGCGTGCTCATGCTGGCCTCCGCCGGATACGGCTTCGTTCTGCTGCTGCTGTCCCTGGCCTCGCGCCGGACCGCCGGACGGGACGTCGACGTGTCCCATGTCTTCATGGGTGTCGCCATGGCCGGCATGTTCGTCCCCACGTGGGCCTTCGGCGCCCATGGGATCTGGGAGCTCGTCTTCGGCATCCTGATGGTCTGGTTCGCGGTGGAGAGCATCCAGTCGGTGCAGCGGTTCGGGCTGCACGTCCCCCATGCGCTCGTCCATGCGGGGATGAGCTTCGCCATGCTCCTCATGTACTGGTTCCCCATGGCATCGTCCTCCTCGTCGGTGTCGATGTCGATGTCCGGGTCGTCGGGCGGTCCGCACCTCGACTCCGGACTGGCGGCCCTCCTGGCGCTGGCATTCTTCGGTTCGGCGATCTTCACGCTGGCGTCGCCAAACAAAGGCGCGTCGCACCACGGGAGCCACTTCCTCGTCTACGCCACGAGCGGCGCGTCCGGTTCCGGAACGCCGGTGAGCCCCCATGGGGGTCAGCCCAGCCCTGCCGGGACGCTCGAGTCCGCGATCGCCCTCCCCTGGCTGGAGGACCTCAGCCACGTCGTCATGGTCATCGGCATGGGATTCATGCTGATTCTCATGACCTGAGCGGCACGAGGTACCGCTCGACCCGTCAGGAGGCGGAGTCCGCCGGTTCCAGGACGACGGTGTCGAGGGCTCCGCGCAGGGTCGCCGCTTCGGAGGGCGACAGGGTCCGGACGAAGCTGATCAGAGCGGCACCGGGGTCATGGCCGACCGCCATGGCCTGTCGCATCAGGACCGCCGCGTGGGCACCTTGGGACCCGATGGCCGAGAACCGGATCTTCCGGCCGTCCATCCGTCGCCGGACGAGGCCCTTGCGGACCAGTCGGTCGAGGACGGTGGCCACCGTGGTGTAGGCGTTTTCGGAGAGGACGTCGGCCACGTCGCGTCCGGTCAGCTCGCGCTCAGGCTCCTGCCACAGGATGCCCATGACGCGACGCTCGAGCTCGCCGAGACGCGCACCGCCGCACACACAGTCGTCACACGTGCACGGATCGCACGAGCACATCGGATTGTCGCACCTGGTGGACTTGCTCACGGGAGGCCTCTCTTCGCGCCCGGTCAAGGTTATCGTGCCGCCCGTCGGATCCACCCGTGGATCCGGGCCCCGCTCCTCGTCCTGCCCGTCGGGTCCGCGACGACGGTCCGAACGGGGAGGACACCGACCACGCCAGATCGGATGACGTGCCGGTAGGCTGCGCGACAGTTCGAGCCCGATGCACACGACCCCCGACAAGGCGGCCGCCATCTTCACCATGCGATTCGCCATGCGTTCCGAGACCACCGACCCGTCCGGTCGGGCCGACCTGTACCGGTCGGCGTTGGACATGTGCGCCTGGGCCGAGACCCGGGGGTGTGTCACCGCCATCGTGAGCCAGCACCACGGGGTCGACGACGGCTACCTGCCCTCGCCCGTCCCGCTGGCGGCGGCGATCGCCGCCCGCACGACCACCCTGCCCGTGACGGTCGCGGCCCTCCTGCTCGCCCTGTACGAACCGGTGAAGCTGGCCGAGGACCTCGCCGTCGTCGACCTCCTGAGCCGGGGCAGGGTGTCCTACGTGATCGGGATCGGGTACCGCGACGAGGAATTCGCGATGTTCGGCGTCGACCGTCGCACCCGGGCTCAGACGGTCGAGGAGCGCATCAGCCTGCTGCGACGGCTGTGGAGCGGGGACCGCGTCGACGTCGACGGTCGCCCGGTGACGGTGACCCCGCTTCCCTTCACCCCCGGGGGTCCGATGCTGGCCTACGGAGGCGGCACCGAGGCGGCCGCCCGGCGGGCCGGTCGACTCGGCATGTTCTTCGTCGCCGAATCGCACGACTCGGGGCTCCGGGTCGCCTACGACGAGGAGGCGGCCCGTGCCGGCGTGGAGCCGGTCGGCTGCCTGTTCGCGGCGGCCGACGTCCCGCTGACCGTGTTCGTCGCCGACGACCCGGAGAGGGCGTGGGCAGAGATCGGCGAGTATCTGCTGGTCGACGCGGCCGGCTACGCCCGCTGGAACGCCCATCGGAGCGGCACGGCGTCGGTCTCGTTCGCATCCACCGTCGCTGAGCTCGAGCGTGAGCAGGGGGCCTACCGGATCGTCACGCCCGAACAGGCCCGTGGCTACGTGTCGAGGGGGGTCCCCCTCGGGCTCCAGCCTCTGGTCGGAGGGCTTCCCCCCGACCTGGCCTGGCCCTACCTCGAGGCGGCGGCCGGAGTGGCGACCGGCTGACCAGCGTCCGTCACGGCGGCCGTGGATCGGTGATCGGTGATCGGTGACGGGGCTCGGTGACGGGGCACGAGTGCGAGCGGCTCTAGCCACAGATCGCCGCGGACGGCACGCACACTTGGTGAACTGGTCAGTAGTCCAGACATACCTCTGGACACCTGTCCAACTCACTCGTAAGATGCCACTGCGGAGGGACCGTGCCCACCCGGACGTCGAGGGGGATCAACTTGTCGAAGGCGCGTCTGCGGGTCGCCCAGTTCGCCACCGGGAACGTCGGCTCCGAGATGATCGGGCGCATCGTCGACCATCCCGATCTCGAACTGGTCGGCCTGTACTGCTATTCACCCGAAAAGATCGGCCGGGACGCCGGGGAGATCGTCGGGCTGCCACCGCTCGGCGTCGTCGCCACCGGCGATCTCGAGGATGTGTTCCGGGCTCGACCCGACGTCGTCAACTTCAACGGTGTCTGGCCCGACGTGGACCTGTTCTGCGCGCTGCTCGACCGGGGCGTCAACGTCGTCACCACGTCCGACTGGATCACCGGACACCACCGCGACCGCAATCACCCCCATCCGTCCGGCAAGCTGCCGACCGAGCTGGTGGAGGAGGCGTGTAGACGCGGGGGAGCGTCCTTCTACGGCACGGGCATGAACCCCGGACTCGCGCAGATCCTGAGCGTCGTGTCCACGGCCGGCATGGGCTACGTGGAACACCTCACCGTGCTGGAGACCGTGGATGTGTCGTGCCACCACTCCGTCGACACCTGGAAGAACGTCGGCTACGGCCGCCCCGTCGACGACCCCGAGATCCCGGCGCTGCTCGAGAAGGGCTGCACGGTGTTCGCCGACTCGATCTACCTGATGGCGGACTGCCTCGACCTCCCCATCGACGACATCGTCTTCGGGTGCGAGCTCGGAGCCTGCACCGAGGACGTCGACCTCGGCTGGTGGCAGTTGGCCAAGGGCTCGGTCGGCGGGAGCCTGGCCAAATTCAAGGGGATCTCCGGTGGCGAGCCCAAGATCGAGGTCCACCTGGAGTGGCAGATGACGCCGATGACGGAGCCCCGTTGGAACGTGAGGGGGTGCTACATCACCACCATCGAGGGCGACCCGGTGATCGTCAACAAGCACATGATCCTGCCGACTTCCGGGAAGCCCCACAGCCTGATGGACGCCGACTACTTCGCCTCGCTGGGCATGACCATCACGGGGATGCCGGCCCTCAACGCCATGCGGGCCGTCTGCGAGGCGCCACCGGGCATGTTGACCAGTGCGGACCTGCCTCTACGGGCCTTCGCCGGCCGGTTCCGTGGGGTTGGCGCCGGACCGGTCGGATGACTCCTGTGGCCGGTCGCTACCCCTTCCCGGCGTCGCCCAACGGGTGGTTCGGTATCGCCGCGTCCGAGGAACTGGCGGAGGGAGACGTCCGGGCGCTGCACTACCTCGATCGTGATCTGGTGCTCTTCCGCGGCGACGACGGGACGGCCCGCGTCTTCGACGCCCACTGCCCGCACTTCGGTGCCCACCTGGGCGTGGGCGGCCGGGTCTGCGGCGACGGCATCGCCTGCCCGTTCCACGGATGGCGCTTCGACGGCGAGGGCGTGCTGGTCGAGGTGCCGGGGCTCGATCGCCCACCCCGCGCCGGGGCGCGCGCGTGGGAGGTATGCGAGCGCAACGGCCGGATCTTCATGTGGCACCACGCGGAGGACCACCCGCCGACGTTCGACGTGATCGCCTACCGCGGTGACGAGGACGAGTGGACGCCGTGGCGGTGCACCACCTACCAGGTGCGCGTCCACGTCCAGGACCTGACCGAGAACATCATCGATCGGGCACACTTCGCGACGGTGCACGACATGAAGCCGCCGGCCGAACACCGGTTCGAGGTCACGTTCCCCGGTACCTCCATGATCGTCGACCAGCGACTGAACGTGACCGCCGTGTCGGAAGTGGGCTTCGAGGTGAACACCACCACCACGACCTGCGGCCCCGGCATCGTCGCCGTCGAAGTGTGCCAGGACCCGATCGAGATGCTCACGTACATCACCCAGACCCCGATCGACGACGAGATGACCGAGGTCACGCTGTGCTTCTCGATGAAGCGCCTCGAGGACGATGCCGCGACGGAGTCGATCTCCGAACTCAACGACCGCATCACCAACGAGCAGTTCACCCAGGACGTGCCGATCTGGGAGAACAAGATCTACCGGGATCGCCCGATCGTCACCAGGACCGACGGCCCGGTGGCCCAGTATCGCCGATGGTTCCGGCAGTTCTATCCGAACGGGAGCCGGCCGGCCGAGATCTGACGGCGCAGCCGCCCCGGCCCGGTCCCACGGGGTCGTGCCTGGGCCGCCGGTAGAGCGGTGAGGGCGTGGGTGGTCAGCGGCAGAGTCTATGTTGCAACGGATAACAGTGCAACGTATAGTGGTGCACGAAGGTAAAGGGGGAGTTGCTGATGGCTGATCTCGAGGTACCCGTCCTGATCGTCGGCGGTGGTGGGGCCGGTCTGACGGCGTCGATGCTGCTGTCGAAGCTGGGAGTGGAGTCGCTCCTCGTCAGCGCCCTACCGACGACGTCCGTGCTCCCGAAGGCCCACGTCCTCAACCAGCGGACCATGGAGATCTTCGCCGACGCCGGAGTGGCCGACGAGATCTACGCCCAGGGGACCCCGCGGGTGAACATGTCCCATACCGGGTTCTACGCGGGCTTCGCCGGATGGCCCGACGCCGGGGCGTTGATCGAGAAGCTCGAGGCCTGGGGAGGTGGGGGCTCCGATCTGGACTGGGAGGCGGCGAGTCCCCGGGCAACGACGAACCTCCCCCAGATCCGCCTCGAGCCGATCATGCGCCGACATGCCGAGCAACTGGCCCCGGGGATGGTGAGGTTCGGCCACGAGTTGGTGTCGTTCGACCAGGACGACGATGGCGTCACGTCGACCGTCCTCGATCGCGAGAGCGGTACCGAGTTCACCGTCCGCTCGTCCTATCTCCTGGCCTGTGACGCGGGCCGGAAGGTGGGTCCGCAGCTCGGCGTGGAGATGGTGGGCATCCGCGATGTGGGGAGCGTGGCCTCGATCCACCTGACCTCCGACCTCTCGCCGTGGGCACTGGATCCCGACGTGCTCATCCGGTGGATCTGGCTTCCCCACATGGCCAGACTCGCCACGCTGGTGCCCATGGGCCCGACCAGGTGGGGCCCCGACTCCGAGGAGTGGGTCTTGCACCTCACCTACGAGTTCGGGGATCCCCGGGCACTCGACGACGCGACGGTCGAAGCGGACATGCGCCGGGCTCTGGGGATCGGCGACCATCCGGTCACCATCCACCTCATCACCAGGTGGGAGCTCGTGGGCGTGGTCGCGTCGAAGCTGCGGGTGGGTCGGACGTTCATGCTCGGCGATGCGGCCCACAAGCATCCGCCGACCGGCGGCCTCGGGCTCACCAGCGCCACTCAGGACGTCCACAACCTGTGCTGGAAGATCGCCGCGGTGCTCGACGGTGTGGCCTCCGACGGGCTGCTCGACACCTACGATCCCGAGCGCCGCTCGTCGGTTCAGTGGAACGTCGACAATTCGGTCGACAGTGCCCTCAACCACATGCTCATCGGCGAGTCACTCGAATTGACCGATCCCGACCTCACCCCCGACGAGGGCTGGGCGAGCGTGGGTCGACTGTGGAGCGGGAAGCCGGAGGACGAGGCGTTCCGGCAGCGGGTCCACCGGACGATCGCCAGCCAGTCGATGGAGTTCCGCAAGCTCAACGTCGAGTACGGCTACACCTACGACTCGGCCGCCGTGGTGCCCGACGGCACCCCGGCCGATCCGTCGCTCGACCCCGTCCGCGTCTACCGGCCCTCCACCCGGCCCGGGAGCCCTCTCCCCCATGCATGGCTGGAGGCCATCGACGGCGCACGTTGTTCCACCCTCGACCTGGTCCGTCCCGGACGGTTCCTGTTGATCGCCGGAGAGGAGGGTGGACCCTGGATCGAGGCGGCGTCGGCCCTCGCCACCGAGATCGGACTGCCGCTCGATGCCGTGCGCATCGGTCATCTGGATGGCGACTACCTCGATCCCCAGTGCCGATGGCTCACGGTGCGTGGGATCGGCCCGCAAGGCGCGATCCTGGTCCGCCCGGACCGGTTCGTGGCATGGCGTCACACCGGGCAGACCGCCGATCCTCGAGGCGAGCTCGGTCGGGCCCTCGAGCAGGTGCTCTGCCGTGAGGTTCCTGGTTGACCGACTCCCGGTCGAGCCCGGGTCGCGCCGTCGGAGGGATGATGGCCTCCATGGAGCGAGAGAATCTGCAGGACCGGTTGGGCCGCGAGGCGTTCATCTCGCTGTTCCTTGCCAGCAACCAGTTCGATGAACAGATCGAACAGCTGTGCCGGGCCGAGGGGATCTCGCACCCCCAGTACACGGTGCTGTGGGTGCTGTGCCTGGCTGATGCGCCGGGCGGCCTGCCGATGGGCGCTCTGGCCGACGGTCTACTCACCCGGTCAGCCGATGCCACCCGTCTGGTCGACCGGTTGCTGGCGGCCGGCCTCGTGGTCCGCGAGCCGTCACCGGACGACCGGCGGGTCGTCCTCGTCTCGCCGACCGAGCAGGGGCTCCGTCTCTTCGAGCGACTGACCGGCGAGATCAAGGCCCTGCACCGGCGCCAATGGCGGGCACTCGACAGGGACGAGCTGCTCGAGTTGATCCGTCTGCTCAACAAGGCCCGTGTGGCCGACGGATCCGGGGATCCACCGATCTGACCCGATCCCCACCAGCCGACCGGTAGGAGCCCGAATGCCGAGTGAATCCCCGTACATCGACGTCCATCACCACGCCATCCCACCTGTCTACCGCGAGGCGCTTTCGGGCCGCCGGATTGCCGAATCGGGTGGCCTCGACCTGCCCGACTGGAGTCCCGAGCTCTCGCTCGGGGTCATGGACCGCAACGAGATCGCCACTGCGGTCCTGTCCGTGTCCGCTCCCGGCATCCACTTCGGCGACGACGCCGACGCCCGGGAGTTGGCCCGGCGCTGCAACGAGGCCTCTGCCGAGGCGGTGGAGTCCCACCCGACCCGGTTCGGGTTCTTCGCCATCCTCCCCATGCCCGACGTGGACGGATCGGTGGCGGAGGCGGCCTATGCCATCGACGTGCTCGGGGCCGACGGCGTCGTGCTCCTGTCGTCGCACCACGACGGCTCCTATCTCGGGGACCCCCGATTCGATGCCGTGCTCGCCGAGCTCGACCGACGTTCGGCGGTGGCATTCGTCCATCCTGTGGCGCCGGCCTTCTCCGACCGGATCGGCGTCGGCATCCCGGCGTTCGCCATGGAGTTCACCTTCGATACCACCCGGGCCGCGTTCAATCTGGCCTACACCGGCGCGCTCGAGCGCTATCCGAACATACGGTTCGTGCTGTCCCACGCCGGTGGGACGGTGCCGTACCTGGTCGCCCGATTCGACCTGCTCTGGTTCGTCGACGGCGCTCTGGCTGAGCGGGCCCCGAAGGGGGGAAGCTCGTACATGCGGTCCCTGTACTACGACACCGCCCTCTCGGCCAACCCCCACGCCCTGTCCTCGCTCACCGAGCTGGTGGGTGCCGACCACATCCTGTTCGGCAGCGACTACCCCTTCGCTCCCGAACTGGCCACCCGGATGACCGTCGACGGGGTCGCCGACTATCCGTTCACCGATCCCGACCGTGCCCGTGTGCGACGGGGGACCGCCCTCGACCTGCTGCCCTCGGTTGCCCGCCGTCTGAACGGTACGGGGACCCCGTAACCGGCTCGCTTCGCTGCGCACCGGTCTGACCGAGCACCCGAGCGGGGCCGACCCGCTCGCCCCGGGCGCGGCGGATCATCGCAAGGACATACCGCCGTCGACCAGCACGACCTGCCCGGTCAGATAGCTCGATTCGGAGACGCCGACGATGACCGCGGCGATCTCCGCCGGCGTTCCCGATCTCGCGAGTGGTGCCATCGTCTCCATGGCATCGTGGATCGGACCCCAATCGTCGGTCCACGGGGTCCTCACCAGCCCCGGAGCGACGGCGTTGATCCGCACCTCGGGCCCGGAGACATTTGCCAGGAGCTGCGTCAGGTGGTTGAGGGCCGCCTTCGACGCGGCATAGGGGATGCAGCTTCCGGTGGGTCGGATCCCTGCGATGGAGCTCACGTTGACGACACTTCCGCCACCATCGCGACGGAGGTGGGGCATCGCCAGCTTGGTCAGCCGGAAGGGACCGATGACATTGACCTCGAGGATCTTCCTGAAGAGGTCATCGCTGACGGCGTCGAGGTCGTGATGGGGGACCACCTGGGTGAATCCGGCGTTGTTGACCAGTACGTCGAGTCGGCCGAACCGTTCGACGGTCTCCTCGACGAGTGCGGCCGACTGTGCGGAGTCGCTCACGTCGGCCTGGACATAGAGCCCGCTCGACAGGGACGCGGCGACATCGATACCGGCCTGACGGGAGGACGACGAATTGACGACCACGTGGGCGCCGAGTTCGTCGAACAGGCGCGCCGTCGACTCGCCGATACCGCTGGACGAACCGGTGACGATCACCACCCGGCCCTCGAACCGTCGGAGATCCGTCATGGCGCGACCCGTGGCGACGGGCGCCGGCCGACGATGCATGCCGGTAGGGCGGTCATGGGCGGGGGATCGGCTGGTGACCCCAGCGGCTGATGCTGTCGTAGCGGCGGTTGCCGTCCCACGGCGCGTGGACCTTCTTCGTTCCGTGCCCGACCTCGACGAGGAATCCGGCAGGGCTGGTGACGTAGAAGCTGAACGCACCCTCGTTGTCGTGGACACCGAGCCCGTTGGCGAACTCACAACCGGCAGACCACGCCCGGTCGAACGCGAAGCCCACGTCGTCCCGATCGTTGACCTCCACCTGGACGTGATGGAGGGACTTGCCGAGGTCGAAAGGCAGCTTGGCCACGGCGATCGAGTGGTGGCGCTCGTTGCAGTGGTAGAAGCGGACCTCGAGTTCGACCCCCTCCATGAGCTCGGTCTCGATCCAGTCGGACTGGACCATCCCGAGTCCGTCGAGGAGGAAGCGCTCGGAGTCCTCGAACGAGGTGACGGCGATGGCGGTGTGGCCGGCACCGACGCCGTCGGTCTGGAAGCCACCCTTCACCAACGTCGATTCGAAAGGCGTCGCGGCCGCGGCAAGACCCTGCACGAGCTCGAAGCGCAGGTGCCACGGGGATTGCGTGTGCAGCAGGCGGGTCACGTCCCGTGCCGCCGCCTCCTCCGTGACGCCCTCGACCAGGGGGAAGCCGGCGGCTTCCAGTCGCGCCGCAGTCTCCTCGAAGGCCTGGTCATCGACGGCCTCGAAGGCCAGCACGGAGCAGTCGTCCAGCGGACCCTCCTGGACGATGACCCTCCTGGTCCGTGCGTCGTTGCGATAGGTCGCCGATCCGTCGTCGGCGGTCTCCCCGGGGTGTAGACCGACCACGTCGGTCAGCAGGGCGCCGAGCGCTCCCGGGTCGGAGACCTCGAGGCCGACGTATGCGAATTCGAGCTGGTGGTTCACGTGCGCTCCTCGTACTCGTCTCACTCGGTGTTGTGGGCCCAACAGGTGTTGCGGATGATCCCGATGCCTTCGATCTGGCTCTCGAGGACGTCCCCGGGCACCAGGTACCTGGGGGGCTGGTGCGCGAGACCGACGCCCGCGGGGGTGCCGGTGAAGATCACATCGCCCGGCAGCAACGGAAGTACCTGCGAGAGCTCGGAGATCAGCTGGGGGACGGTGAACACCATGTCGCTGGTCCGGTCGCGCTGGACCACCTCACCGTTGAGCGAGCAACTCAGCTCCAGGTCGTCCGGATCGTCGAACTCGTCAAGGGTGACGAGCCACGGCCCGATCGGGCCGTAGCCGCGGTAGGACTTGCCCAGCGAGAACTGGCCGGCCGCAGCGAACTGGAGTGTCCGGTCCGAGATGTCCTGGCCGACCGAGAGCCCGGCCACGTGCCCCCATGCGGATTCGACCGGCACCCGGTCTGCCCGGCGACCGATCACGACGACCAGCTCGACCTCCCAGTCGACGGTCCCGCTCGACAGCTCGATGGCGTCGAACGGTGCGGACAGAGAGGCGGGGAACTTCGTGAAGGTGGCGGGGACCGTCGGAATCGTCATGCCGGTCTCCGCCGCGTGGGAGCGGTAATTCAGCCCGATGGCGAATACCTGCCGGGGCATCGGGGCCGGAGAGCCGAGCCTCTCGGGTGAGAAGAACTGGCCGCCGGTCGTGTCGATCTCCTTCGCAGCGGCCACGAAGGCATCCCAACGTTCGTAGATCGAGGCCAGCGAAGGACCGAACTCCCCTTTCGTGGCGATGGCGACGTCGGTGGCCACCGAGTCCGTGATCAGTACCGCTCTGCCGCCGTCGTTCCCGATTCTCATCGTGTGTGTCCTCCATCGTCCGGTTCGTCGCCCGAGCCGAGCATCGTCCGCAGCGAACCGACCAGCGCGGTCGCGCCGTCGGCCCCGGAAGCGCCGCCGAACAGGTAGAAGTCGGGTCGCTGGAGCACGGTGGTCACGCCGTGCTCGCCGAACCAGACCGCATAGGTGCCGTCGACGTCCTCGGCCTCCGTGCCGATGGCGACGAGCCGTCCGCCGATCGAGGTGAACCACTCGACGGTGTCGTCGGGCAACGATGCGGCCAACTCGGCGTCCAGGGTGACCAACCGCCAGCCGGCACCGAAGAGGTCGTCGAAACGGCCGGTCCGGGCACCGGCGCGGACACGGCCCTGGACGAAGAGCGAGCCGGCGACAGGGTCACCCGGCGAGACGATCCCGCCGCTCACTCCGGGCAGGTCGGGGATCGGCTGGCTGTCGACGCCGGCCATGGCCGCCGCCATCGCCTCGTCGCGCTGCACGGCCTCGTCCGCATCGGCGACGCAGATGACCTTGCCGAGTTCCACCGCGAACTCGATCAGCGCTCGGGCATTGGCCGCTCGCTCGGTGCCGTAGGCGTCAAGAACACCTTCGGCGGCGTTCGACGACAGGACCAGGTCCAGTTTCCATGCCAGGTTGGCAGCATCGCGGAGCCCGGCGCACATCCCCTGCCCGGCGAAGGGCGGCGTCAGGTGGGCGGCGTCGCCGGCCAGGAACACCCGCCCCACGCGCCACTCGTCGGCCCACTTGGCCTGGAACGTGTAGACGGCGTGGCGTTCGAGTGTGGCGTTGTCCGGCGTCACGTCCCACGGTGCCAGGAGCTCCCAGGCCCGCGCAGCGTCGTTGAGCTCGTCGATCGACTCGTGCGGGAGTCGCATGAACTCCCACCGTCGCCGACCCGGGCCACCCGAGACGACCGTGGTGGGACGCGTCGGGTCACAGATCTGCACGTTCAGCGGTTCGAACACGCGGGGTTCGTGGAGGTCCACGTCGACGATCAGCCAGTCGTAGTAGAAGCCGAGATCGGTCATCGTGGCCCCGATCAGCTCTCGCACGGTGCTGTTGGCCCCGTCGCAGCCGATGACGTAGCGGGCACCGACGGTGTGGGTGTCGCCCGTGGGCGCCTCTTCGCGTCGGCCGTCGGCCTGCTCGACGATCTCGGTGCGCCGCAGGGTGAGTGCCACCGCCTCGGAGGTCTGTTCCAGATCCTGCAGGTGCCAGCCCCGGCGCACGGTCACCGTCGGCCAGGTGCCGGCGGCGCGCTCGATCAGGGCCTCGAGAGCAGGCTGCCAGAACATGTTGGCGGCCGGCCATCCCGACAGTCCCATCCCCTGGGTCGCGAAGCGGAGCAGCACCTGTCCGTCGCCGTTGCGCCATTCGTAGACGTCGGCCGGCTCGGTGATGGCTCCGAGATCAGCTCCGAGGCCGCAGGCCTGCAGGATCCGCCCCACCTCGTGGTCGAAGTGCACGGCACGGGGGAGGGCGTACGGCGAGGCGTGGCGTTCGATCACGACGACACGGTGCCCTAGTCGGCCGAGCAGGCATGCCAGCACGCCGCCCACCGGGCCCAGCCCGATGACAGCGACGTCGAAGCTCTCGGTGTCGGTCATCGTTCCCTCCCACTACCCGCGGCGCCCCTCCGAACGCCGAAAGAAGTTGATCATATGATCAGATATCTGTCAATATCCAGATCAGATGATTAGGATGGCGACAATGGTGTCCCAGGCATCCCCGACAGTTGCCCGGTCGACCCGACCGTCGGCCGACAGCACCCGGGACCGGATCCTGGCCGCCGCCCTCGACCTGTTCTCCGAACGGTCCTTCGAAGGCGCCACCACCCGGGAGATCGCCGCGCGCGCCGGCGTCACCCAGCCGCTGCTCAACTACCACTTCGGCTCCAAGGAGTACCTCTGGCAATCCTCGGTGGACGGCCTCTTCGCAGAGCTCAACCAGGCACTGTCGGCGCGGGTGGAGGGCTTGCGCGGTGTGGACGAGCTGGCGGCGGCGAAGCTCGTCGTGCGGGAGTTCATCTACTTCTCCGCGGCCCACCCGCAACTGCACCGCATCATGATGCAGGAGTGCAAGGTCGACGGTGCGCGGATCGACTGGCTCGTCGACCGCCACATCCGCCCCCTCTTCGAGATGACGGCGTCACTGTTCGCTCGGCTGGTCGAACTCGGCAAGGTGCCCGCCGTCCCGGTCGCCAACCTCTACTACGTGATCACCGGCGCCGGGGCGACGATCTTCGTCCTGGCGCCCGAGTGCCGGAAGCTGGGTGGGTTCGACCCGCTGGAGCGCGACGCCGTCGAGGTGCATGCCGACGTGGTAACGAGACTCCTCTTCGGACCGGGAAGTGACGGTACCTCCCGGTAGAACCGGGGGATCCATGTCGATGTGAGAGCATCGAGTCCGGAATGAGGGTCCGAACCTCGTCATTGCTCTCCATCCGGGCCGCCATGTGCCTCACGGCCCCGCTGCTGGTCGGGATCGGCACCGGTCACGTGCATCAGGCCACGCTGTTCGCACTCGGGGCGCTGTGGGCGGTCAGCCAGGACGGGCTCGACGCGTGGCCCGTCCGGAGCCGACGCCTCCTCGGTCTGGCGCTCTCCCTCCTGGTGGGATTTGGCATCGGTGCCGTCCTCGGGCTCTGGGACGTCGGAGCCGGTGCTCGGATCGCCGCCCTCGGACTTGCGGGCGTGGCCAGTGGCTACATCCAGTCCTCGGGGCTGACGGCGATCGGCGCGTACGGCCTGCTCGGGATCATCGTGGGCAGCGGCATCGCCACCCCGGGGACGGCATGGTGGATTCCGGTCGCCACATCGCTCGGCGCACTGTGGGTGTGGGCTGTCGCCACAGCGATGGACCGGGGGAGCAGGCACCGGGTCCTCCGCCAGTGCATCGCCGACGCGCTGGACGCGATCGACCGCGGCATCGCGTCGATCGGACGGGACGACATGTTCGCGGTCCGGTGGTCCGCGCTCCAGGCGGTGGATGTCGCCCAGGACGCCGTCGGGGCCCGCAGTCCGAGACGGAACGTCGCCGAGGGGGTCGCCATCCGCCAGTGCATGATCATCACCCTGCACTGCGGTGAGCTGGTGTCGTACCTGGCCGCGTCGGCAAATCCTCCGGGCCGGATCCCCGGGCTCACCGAGTTGGCGGACGCCCTGCGCTCGGGGACGGCGAAGAAGGCGATCGACGACTTCGGCCGACGCACAGCGACCCAGAGCAGTGCGGCGTATCCGGAACCGGTGATGGGGGCTCTCGAGATTCCGTCCGTGGAGCGCGCCGGCGCCTGGTCTCCCCAGCCGATCGCCCGATTCCGCCCGCCGCCGTTGGAGCGCCTCCGGTTCGGGATACTGCTCGGGGGGTCCGTCGCCGGCGCGACGGCTGTCGCAATCGCTACCCGGGGACCACATGGCTTCTGGCTCCCGATGAGCGTCGCGTTCATCCTCCGGCCGGACCTCGGCCCGGTGATCCGGCGAGCCGCGGCACGGACGGTCGGGACCCTGATCGGGGTGGGGATCGCCGGAGTGGTGGCGCTGGCCGGCAATCCGCCGGGCGCACTCATCGTGTTGTCGTGTGCCATGGCGGCCCTCATGCCGGCAGCCACCCGCCGCGGACACGGCTACGCCGTCATGACCTTCACGCCGATCGTGTTCGTCTTCATCGCGATGCTCGGCAACGACAGGGGCCTCTTTGGGGTGCGCGTGCTCGACACGGTGATCGCCGCACTCCTGGTGCTCGTCGTCGACTTCGTCGCGTGGACCACCTCGCCGTCCCTGCGCCCCGGGGCCCAGATCGCCCGTGCGGAGGCCGCCGTCTCCGCCTATCTGGAATTCCGGCCCGACGCATCGGTCGTGGACCGTTCCCTTGCCCGGCGGGCGGCCTTCCGCTCGATCGGCGCTGCCGCGGCCGCCCAGGCGATGGCGGAACGCGAGCCGGCGATCCTCCTGCGTGACAATCCTGGAGTGCACGGCCGAGCCGACGAGCTCCTCGATCAGGTCGACCGGCATACGGCCGAGCTGGTCGAGGCCAGCAGCGGGTAGCTCGAGGGCGCGAAGTCCCCTCATCCTCACGATCCCACCGCGGCGTCGCCCCGGCCGACGGCATGCGGTCCGCGGTCAGACGGCCGCGAACAGATCGCCCAGTCGCTCGATCCGGTCCACTACCTGGGTCGGGCTGAACCGCAGCAGCGACGGGTCGCCGGCCTGCCCACAGCGTTCCACCTCTTCCCAGGTCACCGGGGTCGAGACCCCGGGTTCGGAGGAGGCCCGCAACGAGTAGGCCGCAACCGTGGTCTTGGCTGGAGCATTCTGGCTCCAGTCGACGAGGACCCTTCCGGGACGGAGGCTTCGACGCATGTTGGAGACGACCAGATCCGGACTGGTCTGCTCCAATTCGACGGCGATCTCGTGCGACCGCTGACGGACAGTGCTCCATGCCGGTCGACCAGACAGGGGCGAGTAGACGTGAAGCCCCTTTCTGCCGCTTGTCTTCGGGACGGCATCCAGGCCTCGCGCGGCCAGGATGCCGGCGATCCGTTTCGCCACCCGGCAACACTCCACGATCGTCGATCCTTCGCCGGGGTCGAGGTCGAAGACCAGGTGATCGGCTGGACCGGGGACCGTGCCGGCGGGAGGAACGCGCCAGAGGGGAACGTGGAACTCGACAGTGGCCAGGTCCGCCGCCCAGATCAGCGTGGACCGATCGTCGACCACGGTGTAGTCGACCGTACCGCCCGCGGATGGCACCGCGACATGGCGCACCCAATCGGGTGCATGTGCCGGCGCATGCTTCTCGAAGAACCAGTCGCCGTCGACGCCATCGGGGAAGCGCTTCATGGTCAGAGGTCGTCCGGCAAGGTGCGGCAGCATGACGCCGGCAACCGTCGCGTAGTAGTCGATCATCTGACCTTTGGTGAAGCCGGTGGCCGGGAAGAGCACTTTTTCGGGTCGGGATATCGTGATCTCGCGCCCATCCACGGTCCGACTGATCGACGCGCCGCCGTCAGGGCTCATCGGACCCGACCTCGGTGATTCCGCCCGGACGGACCGGTCCGTTCATACACGAGGCTGTCGACGGGCATCCCCCGTCTCACCATTGTCATCCTCTTCGGTTCGGAGACCTGTTCCTCTGCAGCGTCCTACGCGGCGTGATCTCCATCTACCCCAAGGATATGGCGCCCACAAGGATTCCTAAGAACCGGTGCGCGTGGCCGGGGATATCGGCACGGTGGCGGACCTACCCCGCTCATCGGCAGGGGTCACGAGGAGCCAGCCCTCGTGCAGCACGTCTACGAAGCGCTCAGCAGCCGGTACTGCCGGTCCGTCCATGTCTGGCGACACGAATGACATCGCCAGCTCATGCCGCTATCGGTCGACTCCGATCGGTTCACGATCAGAGTCGGCACTTCGCGGAATCCGCAATGGGGACAGATTCGCTGGTCCTCGTCACTACTCATTCGCCTACCTCCGACCCGGTGGCATTCTGCTGGGAAGACAAGTGTCGCGCTGTCACGCCCGCATATGTTGAATGTCGCGGAAAGTTCATTTGGAAGGGAAATGGCGTCGGCACCGGCGCCACCCCTCACTGGCAGTCCCGGCATCTCCCGTAGATGGCGAAGTGGTGGGGATTGATCTGGAACCCGTACTCCGTCTGGGCACTCTTCGACAAGCCGCGGAACAGCGCATCGGGAGCCTCGAACGCCACACCGCACTCCTCGCAGACGAAATGGGAGTGGGCGCCCTCCGCCAGGTGGTAGGTGGCGGCCCCGTGCCCGAGGTGGGAGTGGACGAGTACTCCGAGCTTCTCCAGCTCTTCCACGTTGCGGTAGATCGTCGACAGGTGGACGTCGGGGGCCTTGGCCTGCACTTTGGCGGCCAGCTCTTCGACCGTGCAGTGGCCTGCGGACTCGAAGATGGCCTCCAACAGGAATCGGCGGGACGAGGTGATCCGGCCACCGTGTTCACGGAGGAGCGCGAGCGCACCGTCGAAGGTCGAGGCGTCGACTGACGGCGTCTCCACGTCTGGAGTGTTCCGAGGCACGACGTCAGCCTATCGGCGGGCTTGCCGATGTGGCCGGTCCCGAACGTCCCGACGAGGCCATCGCCACGAGTTCGTGGACGGCCGAGCCCGACGATCGGGAGGATCGCTCCTGGCCGCGGTGCCCGGACCCACCGCGCCGTCCCCGTCGGACCCACGAAAGCCCGGTGCCACAAGTGGCAACAGGGTGCTGTTGCGAGTCATTTGCATTTCATCTACTGTGCGGCGAGGCGCACCGCCCGTCGACGGAGGAGAGGTCACATGGTGGCGATCAGCGAGGCCTCCATGCAATCGGCGGGCCCCCTGGAGAAGGCCAAGGAGTTCCGTAGGGCGATGACCCCCACGGAATGGCTGCAGACCAAGCTGATGTTCGCGTCGATCCTGCTGCTGCACGTCATCGGCTTCGGCGTCTTCATCGTGTTCGTCGTGCCCTCGCACTACAAGGGCCTGGGGATCGGCGTCTCCGTCCTGGCGTACACCCTCGGACTGCGCCACGCCTTCGACGCCGACCACATCTCGGCCATCGACAACACGACCCGGAAGTTGATGAACGAAGGCAAGAAGCCCGTCAGCGTGGGCTACTTCTTCTCGCTGGGCCATTCCACGATCGTGATCGCCATCGGTGCCGGCATCGTGGTCGCCGAGAAGGCCGTCTATGGCGCAGTGTCCGACAGCCAGTCGGGGCTGGAGCAGTTCGGCGGGATCTTCGGCACGATCGTCTCGGCGTCGTTCCTCTATCTCATCGCCCTTCTTAACATCGTCATCCTGTCCGGGATCATCACGGTGTTCAGGAAGATGCGCCGCGGCGACTTCGACGAGGCGGAGCTCGAGAGGCAGTTGGAGAACCGGGGGTTCATGTTCCGGATCTTCGGAACGTGGATGAAGTCGATCACCAAGGAATGGCAGATGTACCCGGTGGGGGTGGTGTTCGGCATGGGCTTCGACACCGCGACGGAGGTGGCGCTGCTCGCCACCACCGCCCTGCTGGCCACCCGGGCATTGCCGTGGTACGCCATCATGTGCCTGCCGGTCCTGTTCATGGCGGGGATGAGCCTGATGGACACGCTGGACGGCGTGTTCATGAACGTGGCGTACGGCTGGGCATTCTTCAATCCGGTCCGGAAGGTCTATTACAACCTGGCCATCACCGGACTGTCGGTGGTCATCTGCTTCTTCATCGGCACCATCGAGGTGCTCGGCCTCCTCCCGATGGAGCTGCACCTGAACGGCAGCTTCTGGAACTACATGGCCAACTTCAACATCAACATGGCCGGGTTCGTGATCGTCGGCATGTTCGTGGCCACGTGGGCCGGCGCGATGATGATCTGGAAGTACGGCCATGTCGAGGAGAAGTGGTCCGCGAAGTTGATCAATCAGACGAGCCCGGTCCAGCTCGAAGAAGATCTCGTGGCCCAGTACGAAGCCGAGGTAGCGGCCGAGCCGGCCTGACCCCGCCCGCAGCCACTCGCGGGCAGGATCACTCGCTCAGGTGGATCAGGTGGTCGTCGTCCGTGACGACCGGCGACGTGATGGCTCCCGGCTTCCGGCCCCGTGGTCGGGTGCGTCCCACGGGTGCCGAGGGTAGCCTCGCCCGGGCGGTGCAGACGGGGGAGGTGCGGAACGGAGATGGGAGCGTCGAAGGGAGCCGTCGGTACGCCGATGGACGAGGCCCGGCTGGTCATCGGAGGTGTGGCGGCTTCGGGAGCCGAGACGCCGTATCCCGTGTACAACCCGGCCCGACCCGACGAAGTCGTGCTGCTCGCCCCGTCGGCTTCGCTGTCCCAGGTCGACGCGGCCGTCGGTGCCGCCCGCGACGCCCAGCCGGCCTGGGCGGCCGTTCCCTTCGAGGACCGGGTGGCCGTCCTGCAGGCCGCCGGTGACGCGGCGCTGGCCTCCTGTGACCTCGAGACCACGGCGGCCGGACTGACCCGCGAGCACGGCAAGGTCCTGATCGAATCGATCTTCGACGTGACCGCCGGGGTGGGCATGGTCGGGGCCCTCGCTCCGCTCATGGCCGAGGCCCTGGCCGATCGCCAGGCCGGGAATTCGGTGATCGAGGCCGTGCCCCACGGGGTGGTGGCCGCGGTACTGCCATTCAACTGGCCCCCGGCGGTGATGGGGAACAAGATCCTGCCCGCGCTGCTGGCCGGCAACACGGTGGTGGTCAAGCCCCCACCCACCTGTCCCGGCACGGTCCTGGCGCTGGCCGCCGCCATGGCGGCCCACCTTCCTCCCGGCGTCCTCAACGCGGTGAACGGCCCCGGCCCCGGGGTCGGCTCGGCCCTGGTGTCCCATTCCGGGGTGGACATGGTCTCCTTCACCGGTGGGGTCGGGGCCGGGCGGGCCGTTCTCCTGGCCTGTGCCGAGCGGTTCCGGCCTGTCGTGGTGGAACTCGGAGGCAATGACCCGGCCATCATCGCCCCCGACCTGGAACCGTCCGAGGAGGTGGCCGGTCGGTTGATCGACGCCGCCTTCACCACCGCCGGCCAGGTGTGCATGGCGGTCAAGAGGATCTACGTTCCGGCCGACCGGCTGAAGGGCTGGGGCGACGCCCTGGCCGCGGTGCTGGCCCGGACGGTGGTGGGTGACGGTATGGATTCGGAGGTGACCATGGGCCCGGTGCACACCGAGTCCGCCCGTGACCGGGTGGAATCGATGATCGCCGAGGCGCTGGCCTCGGGCGCCCAGGTGGTGCGGCCGGCCCGAGTCGCCTCGGGGGCCGGGTGGGTGGTCCCACCGGCGCTGGCCATCGGCCCCGACCCACATGCGGCGCTCGTCGTCGAGGAGCAGTTCGCACCGGCCCTACCGGTGCTCGCCTACCGCTCGGTCGATCAGGCCGTCGAGGCGGCCAACGGTACCGCCTTCGGGCTGTGCGCCTCGGTGTGGACGGGCGACGCCGACCTGGCCGCCTCCGTGTCCAGCCGGCTGCAGGCGGGGACGGTGTGGACCAACGCCCACGGGATGGGGGCGATGGACCACCTGGCCCCCATGGGTGGTTGGGGGCAGTCGGGTCTCGGCCTGGAATTGGGAGTGGAAGGCATGGCCGCGTTCGTGCGGCCCCGGGTGCTACGAACCGGCACGCGTTGATCGAACGGTCCACCGACTGTGTGGTGGTGGGCGGGGGCCTGGTGGGCACGGCGCTCGCCTACGAACTGGCCGAACGTGGTGCCACCGTCGTGGTGGTCGATCGCGGTGACCCGGGCCGGGCCAGTGACGCCGGTGCCGGCATCCTCTCGCCCGAGACGAGCCAGGACCCCGCACCGGGGGCCTTCGCCGTCGGGCGTGCGGCGGCCGGGCACTACGAGAGCTTGGTCGACCGGCTCGACGCCGACGGGTGCACCGACACCGGGTATGCCCGGACCGGCTCGCTGCTGATCGCCGAGCGTCCGGGTGACGACGCGACCATGGACGCAGCTTCGGCGCTCGTCCTGGGCCGGGGTGTGGGGGTCGAGGAGCTGGATCCGGAGATGGCTCGCCGACACTTTCCCGTCATCGGCGCCGTCCGGCGGGCGCTCTACAACCCGGACGGGCGGCGAGTGGACGGAAGGGTCCTGCGGGGCGCCCTGCAGGCCGCGGCCGAACGCCGGGGTGTGTCGTGGCGACAGGCAGCGGTCACCGGGATGATCGGTGATCCCGGTGACGGGCGGGTGCAGACGGTGCGGACCGACGGCGGCGACATCCGGGCCGGGGCGGTGGCCCTTTGCGGCGGGGCCTGGACCGACGAGTTGGCCGGAGCGTTCGGGGTGGTTCTGCCCATCGGGCCGCTCAAGGGCCAGATCGTCCATCTGCACCTTCCGGACGCCGACACATCGCGGTGGGCCATCGTCCAGCCGGTGCTCGGTTTCTACCTGGTCCCGTGGCCGGGCGGTCGGGTGGCCTGCGGCGGGACCATGGAGGCCATGGCCGGGTTCGACCATCGGGTGACCGCCGACGGGGTGCACCAGCTGCTGCGCGAGTGCCTGAGGACGGCTCCCGGATTGGGTGCGGCCGGGTTGGTCGAGGTGCGTGTGGGGTCCCGACCGGTCAGTGCCGACGGGATGCCGTTGGTCGGCCCGGTGCCCGGGTGGTCGAACGCCTTCGTGGCCACCGGCCACGGGACCGACGGGCTGCTCCTCGGACCGTTGAGCGCGGCGGTGCTGGCGGACTCGATGGTCGAGGCGTCGGGCGCCGGACGGTCGGAGGTCGGCCAGGACGCGCCAGGACCGACCCGGGATCCGGTGGTGGCCGGTGAGCTCGCCCGGTGGTCCCCCGCTCGGTTCGCCGGCTGACGTGATCCGGCCTGCCTAATGACAGTCCCGGCAGAGCCCCAGGATGTCGAGGCGGTGACCATGGGGTTGGAACCCCTCGGCCTCGGCGAGCTCGTGCACGGTGACCGTCAGGCGCCGTTCGAAGGCTGACGAGGGGGTGACGTCGATGACCCTGCCGCACTGCGTGCACAGCAGGTGGTGATGGTGCTCGGTGAACTCCTCGGACAACTCGTAGCGAGCGAACTCGTCATTGGCCGCGACGCGCCGCACCACCCCTGCGACCTGGAGGTCGACGAGATGGCGGTAGGCGGAGCTGCGGGGCAGATCGGGCAGGAGTTCTGCGATGTCCCCGATGCTGACGGGATGCCCAACGTCCACGAGGAGACCGATGATGGCCCGTCGGCCCGACGTGTAGCGCTGATCGGCGCGACGGAGTCGGTCTTCGACGACGTCGTGCAGGTCACCTCCAGGAGCCGTCGCTGTCATCACGTCCTTCCCCCACCGGAGCGGCGAGCAGGCACGGGGCGTTCCGGATCAGTGCTCGTCGTAGTGGCCGGCATGGTCGCTGTGGGCATGGCCGTCGTGAATGTAGTCGACGTGCCCGTCGTGGTCGACGGCAACGTGGCCGCAGTCTGGACCGTGGGTATGGCCGTGGTCGTCGTGCGTGGGATGGTCGCTCATGGTGTCGGGATCTCCTTTACGTGGTTTACGGCGTCAGCGACGATGTGGGCGACGTGCTGGTCGGTGAGGGAGTACACGGCCTCGCGGCCTCGGCGCTCCACGCCCACCAGCCGGGCGCCCCGCAACACCCGAAGATGCTGCGAGACGAGCGGCTGGCTCATCCCCAACCGATCGACCAGCTCGTGGACGTGACAGGGCGCCGCGGCCAATTCGACCACGATGGCCAAGCGGGCCGGCGCAGCCAGCGCCCGGAGCAGATCGCCGGCTGCCTCGTAGGTCTTCGTCGCCACGGACATCGCCACAGATGAACACATGCGGATGTACTTATACAAATCTCTGTCCGGTCGCACTTGTGTTGAGACTGAGTCTGAGCATAGATTCAAGGACATGCAGACGACCAAGCGAATCAACAGCGGGAGCCGAGGCCTCCGAGGCCGTTCAGGAGTGGTGGCAGCCACCACCCTCGTACTGGCGGGCCTGGCGGTATCGGCGTGTGGAAACGGCAATGCGGCCCCGTCGGGCTCCTCGACACCGGGCGTGGTCAACGCCATCGGAGCGGAGAACGAGTACGCCAACGTGCTGGGCCAGATCGGAGGCAGGTACGTCCATGTATCGTCGATCCTTAACAATCCCAACACCGATCCCCATACGTTCGAGTCCTCACCGAGCGTCGCTTCCGAGGTCAGCGCAGCCACGCTGGTCATCCAGAACGGGGTGGGCTATGACACCTTCATGAACACGATCGAGAGTGCGTCGCCGAATCCCGACCGCAAGGTCATCGACGTCCAGAAGTTGCTCGGCCTGCCGGACTCCACGCCCAACCCGCACCTCTGGTACAACCCGATCACCATGCCGGCAGTGGCCAAGGCCATCGCCACCGACCTCTCGGAGCTGCAGCCGGCGCACGCGGCGTACTTCCAGTCCAACGCCACCACGTTCGTGAACTCGCTCAGTCCCTGGCTGGCCGACATCGCCAAGGTCAAGGCCACCTTTCCCGGAGCCCCGGTGGCCACCACCGAGCCGGTGGGTGACTACATGCTCCAGGCCGCAGGCACCGACGATCTCACTCCCTGGTCGTTCTCCGCCGACGTCATGAACGGGGTGGACACCACACCTCAGGACAACTCGTTCCAGGAAAGCCTGTTCAACGAGCACAAGGTCAAGGTCTTCGCATACAACCAGCAGGTGACCAACTCGATCACCCAGCTCCTCCTGTCCCTGGCCGAAAAGGACGGCATCCCCGTGGTCGGCGTGTACGAGACCATGCCGACCCCGGGCTACGACTACCAGACGTGGATGGAAGCCGAAGCCACCGGCCTCTACAACGCACTGGCCAACGGCACCTCGCTGGAGAAGCTGTAGTCATGGACCCGGCCGGGGCCCGCCGCGACGTGGTGGCCCTCGACGGGGTCAGCGTGTGGTTGTCCGGCAGGGAGATACTCCATGACGTGAGCTTCTCCGTCCGCCCGGGGCAATTCACCGGGCTGATCGGGTCGAACGGGGCCGGCAAGACCACGATCCTGAGGGTGATCCTGGGACTCCAGGAGCCGACCGGGGGCCGCGTCCTCATCAACGGCAAGCCGCGCGTGCGGCGGAACCGGTCGATCGGTTACGTCCCTCAGAAGGTCCTCATCGACCCCGACCTCCCGGTCAGGGCCAGGGACGTGGTCGGGTTGGGGCTGGACGGGTATCGCTTCGGACTGCCCAGGCCGTCAGCCGCCCGACGCCGGCGGGTCGACGAGATGCTCGAGGCGGTCGACGCCACCCACTTCGCCGACTCCCGGATGGGCAACCTCTCCGGCGGCGAGCAACAGCGGGTCCTGATCGCCCATGCCCTGATCGGCGAGCCGGAATTGCTCCTCCTCGACGAGCCGCTGGCCAATCTGGACATCGCCAGTGGCCACGATATCGTCGACCTGCTGCAGCGCATCACGGCCGAGCACCACGTCGCCGTGCTGCTCTCCGCGCACGACATGAACCCGCTTCTGCCGGTGATGGACCGGGTGGTCTACGTAGCCGCGGGCCGGGCCGCCAGCGGTACGGTGGACGAGGTCGTGCGTAGCGAGGTGCTCGCCGAACTGTACGGCCATCCGGTCACCGTGCTGCGGGTCGAGGGCCGGATCCTGGTGGTTGCCGGATCCCATGCCGACACCGAGATCCTCGGGACCGCCCCGCGCCCGATGGAACGTACATGAACGGTCTTGCCGCGGACATCTTCATCGAGACGGGGTTCTTCACCAGCAGCCCGGTCCAGAGCGCGCTCGTGGCCGGTGGGGCGGTGGCATTGATGGCGGGCGTGGTGGGCGTGTTCACGGTTGTGCGGGGTCAGTCCTTCGCCGGCCACTCGTTCGCGGACATGGATACCACGGGCGGCTCGGCGGCCTTCCTGCTCGGTGTCGGCGCTCTGTGGGGTTTCCTGGGCGTCTCGGTCGCCGCCGCCGGGGCCATGGAGCTCCTCGGCGTGGAGCGCCGCCGAGGGCGGGACGTGGCGACCGGCGTGGTCCTGGGCGCCGCGCTGGGTCTGGCCGCACTGTTCCTCTACTGGGACACCACCTCCTCGAGCACGACCGGTGCCACCACGACGATCCTCTTCGGCTCGCTGTTCACGATCAGTGCGTCGACCGTGCCGACCATCGTGGGCCTCAGTGCAGTTGCCCTCGCCGCCGTGCTGGTGCTCTACCGCCCACTGCTGTTCAGCTCGCTCAATGCCGATATGGCCCGGGCCCGGGGCGTCCCGGTCCGATTGGTCGGCATCGTCTTCATGTTCCTGATGGCCGTGGCCGTCGCCCTGTCGGCCATCACGGTAGGGGCCATCCTCAGCACCGCACTGTTGATCGGACCGGCGGCGACCGCTCTCCGCCTGACCAAGCGGCCGGGCGCGGCCATATGGGCCTCGGCCGGTATCGGCCTGATCGGGGTGTGGTTGGGGATCCTGTTCGCCTACGACAGCTCGGCATGGCCAGGTCATCACGGCTGGCCGATCAGCTTCAGCGTGGTTGCCGTCATCTTCGTGTTCTACCTCGCCGCCGACCTGCTGGCCTCGGTGCGGGCCAAGCGGGACCGGGTCCGCCAGGACCGCCTCGCCTCCGGGGAGGAGTGATGTTCTCCGGCTTCATGATGAACGCCTGGATCGTGGCCAGCATCGTGGCGGTGGTGGCCGGAGTGGTCGGCTTCTTCGTCGTGGCGCGGGGCTCTGCGTTTGCCGCCCACGCCCTACCGCAGTCAGCGTTCACGGGAGCGGCGGCGGCCTACCTCATCGGCATCAGCACCGTGTACGGGATGGGCGCCTTCGCCCTGGCCAGCGCCCTCGGGATCGCCTGGCTGGGCAGGCGGGGTCGCCACGACGTGGTCACGGCCCTGATCCTGGTCATGCTGCTCGGCCTCGGCGAGCTGTTCTTGAGCTACAGCGTCGAATACGCCCAAGCCACCTACTCCCTTCTGTTCGGCGAAGTCCTGGGGGTGAGCACCAACGAAATTCTCCCCACGGCCCTCCTCTCCGTCGCCGCCATCCTGGCCGTGACGGTCGTGTACCGACCGCTCATGTTCACATCGGTGCTTCCGGAGATCGGCGAGGCGCGAGGCGTGCGCGCGTATCGGATGGAAGTGCTGTTCCTGCTCATTCTCGCCCTGACCACCACTGCCTCGGTGCCCGTCGTCGGAGCATTGCTGATGTTCAGCCTCATGGTCGGTCCCCCCGCGGCCAGCCGGTGTTTCACCGACAATCCTCCGGTCGCCATCGCACTGTCGGTAGCGCTGGCCCTGATGACGGTGTGGGCCTCCCTGGCCATCGCCTACGAGCGCAACTGGCCGGTCGGGTTCCTCGTCGGCACGATCAGCGCCGCGGTCTACGTCGTCGGCCGGATGTGGGCGGCATGGCGTCGACGGCGGGTCGTCCACCTCCGGTCTCCCGGTGCGCAGGTCGAGCCCGGGCTGGTCGCTACAGCCGGCACGTAGGCCGGCCGCCGGGGCCGCCGGGGGCTTCCCGACGGAGCGCGACGTTCAGCGTCTCTGCGGCCGTTCGATCAGCGTGGCAACTCGAGAGCGTGCCGGCGGATCATCATCCGGAGCCTTCGTTGGCTCCGATCGGAATGTGGTCGACGGAATGCGGATCCGGAACGTTGGGGGTGGGGTCGCCGAGCCGCCCGAGGTGTCCGACGAGCTGACAGTCGAGGAGCCGAACGAACAGATCCACCAAGGGTCCCGCAAGTTGGGTTCCCCGCTCCGCCAGGAGGCGAGCGCGCGACTCCTCCTCACTGAGTCCGGGTCGATAGGGCCGATCCGCTCGCATCGAGGCGAAGGAATCGCACACACTGAGGATCTTCGCTTCGATGCGGATCTCGTCCTCCCGTAGACCCTTGGGGTAGCCGGTGCCGTCGACGCGTTCGTGGTGCTGACCGATGATCGTGGCGATCTCCCTCATGCCGGGGGCCGCTGCGACGAGGATCTCCCCCTGGGCCGGGTGGTCCCGGAGGAACTGCCACTCCTCGTCGGTGAGGGGCTCTTCCTTCGTCAGAATGTGCATCGGGACGGCAATCTTGCCCACATCGTGGAGGCGGGCCGCCAGGTGGCAGCGTCGCTGGGCGAATTCGTCCAGTCCGAGTTCGTTGGCCATGACCACCGCCCATCGGGCGATGGCGCTCCCGTGTTCCACCGGGGCCTGGTAGGCGTCGGCCCGATCGGCGAGGGCCTCGAGGTAGTTGACCACCGGATCCACTGGACCGTGCCGGAGAAAGTTGGCCGGTGGGTCGAAGCTCCCGACGACGAGCCGGTTCCGGCCGGCGCTCTTCGCGGCATAGAGGGCGCGGTCAGCCGCGGCAACGAGATCGGTCGGGGTGGGCACGTGGTCGGGAAAGGTGACGACACCGGCCGACACCGTCACGGGAATGCGGAGATCGCTCATGACCTCAAAGGGCTCCGAGCTGATCGCGTTGCTCATCCGCGAGGCGGTCTGCAGGGCTTCGTCCGCCTCGGCACCGGCCAGGAGCACGGCGAACTCCTCGCCCCCGTAGCGGGCGAGCACATCCCCCTGCCGCGTACCGAGTCGCAGGCGGTCGGCGATCTGACTGAGCACGCGGTCTCCCGCCGTGTGCCCGTAGCCGTCGTTCACCGACTTGAAGAAGTCGATGTCGAAGAGCACCATGCTGAGCGGCTGCCCGGAGCGCTCGGCCCGGGCGCATTCGATCTCGTAGTGGGTCTCGAAGTACCTGCGGTTCCAGAGGCCGGTCAGCAGATCGACGACCGCCATGCGACGTTGCTCGCCGACCATCCCCATGAGCCGGAGGATGACCAGGACGAAGAGGACGGCCGTGCCGGCAGCGATCACCGGGAACACGTACAGGGTGTTGCGCCCCTGTTCGATGAGCAGCACGCTCGGGACGGCGACGGCGGCGAAGCCCAGGCCGATGAACCGTGATGCTGTCGGACCGTGACTCTTCGTCGGCAACGGATCGCCCAGGTGAACCATGGACGGATCGAGCGCGCTGGCGCCGATGAGCAGGTAGTAGCCGACCCACATCCCGTCGAGGTAGCCGCCGGGGTGATACGTGCCGGCGATCTGCTGAAGCGCATACCAGGTGTCGGTAGCGAAGAGCAACACCAGTCCCGCACCGAGCAGCCAGAAGGATCTCGTCCTCCTCCCGGCCCCGACGAGCAGCCACAGGGCCATGGCCAGCATGATCACGTCCATGATCGGGTAGGCGGCCGATGTGGCACGTGACAGGGTGCTCTGGCCCGGCGAGTTGATGGACGGGGCGATGACGAAGATCCACGACAGCATGGCCGCTGTCACGGCGAGCACACCGGCGTCGATGAGTGCGGAACGGTCGCCTCCCGGCGACCTCCGACGGATGAAGATGACCAGGGCGACGATGAGAACCGGATAGTGAAGCAGATAGAGGGCATCGGAGACAGACGGATACTGCGTGATATTCAGAAGGTCGTTGCGGATGTAGAAGGTCACGTCCCCCAGGGCGTAGATGGCCTGACTGGCGAGAACGAGGTACCACGCCCACGGCCGTGAAGGCCGGTTGCGCCAGATCCCGTAGCCGATGGCACCTACCGCCGAGGCGCTCACCGCGCAGTACAGGACCACCTTCCACACTGCGTCGGAGCCGCCGCGCCCGTTGGGAACGAGGTAGTACGCCGCCAAGACCAGGGCACCGGCGACCACATAGAAGAGGGGAAGGAGCGGCCCCGCCCTTCTGTGTTGCCCAGGATTGTGCCGGCGAAACGACGAACTCATGATGGTGCTACGCGGACCTGACCCCCAAAGGTCGGCCCTCTCCTCCACTTGGCCAATCGGCGTGGAATTGCGGAAGCTGTAGGACCCAATGGCCCGGAATCGCACCATCGGGTCCGGGTGCTGCGCGAGGCGTGGTGGTCCGCCCCCAGTTTGACGGATGTCCACTAACAGTCGCGGGGCGCCATCAACAATCGGTCTACCTGGGAGGATACTGCAACTCGCACGTCTTCAGCGGAGGAGAACCGCTCGCCTCTCGCCTCCATCCGCTGTCACCGGTCCCGAGTCGAACCGCCCGGAACCGGACCGGACGCGACGAGGCCCATCTGCCCCGTCTCCGCCCTGCCAGGGGTGACGGCGCCCGTCATGCCGATGACGGATGCGTCGGTACCGCGCCCACGATGTCGGTCACCGAGGCTCCCAGCCCCGGCAGCGAACCCACGAAGGGTGCGTCGCCGAAGGCGAACACCCCGCCGTCGGATCCGATGAGCCAGTACCCGCCGTCATCGCTGGTGGGGACGAGGCCGATCACCGGTCGGCTCGGGATCACCCCGATCCCGGGCAGCGAGCCGGAGAACCTGGCGTCACCGAATGCGTCGACCGAGCCGTTTTGGGTCACGATCCAGTACCCTCCACCGTCGGGTGTGGACTCGATGGTGCTGACCGGAGACGACGTCCCGGCGGCCGAGGCGAAGTTGGCCGCCGTGCCGAATGCGTGGACCGTGCCATTGGCCTCGACGAGCCAGTATCCGGTGTCGGTGGGATCGGCGGCGATGCCCACGATGTCGGTGACGTGGACTCCGATACCGGGCAACGATCCCAGGTACGGGGCATCGCCGAACGTGAACACCCCGCCGTCGGATCCGACCACGAAGTAGCCCTTGTCGTCGGCGGTGGGCACGATCCCCACGATGTCGTTCACCTGGACCCCGATCCCGGGGAGCGAGTTCTCGAAGGGGGCATCCCCGAAGGCGAAGACCCCGCCGTCGGATCCGACCACGAAGTAGCCGTGGTCGTTTGCCGTGGGCACCATTCCCACGATGTCGTCGACATGGATCCCGAGACCGGGTAGCGAGCCGTAGAAGCCGCCGGACTGGCCGGTCGGGAACACGAACACCCCCCCGTCACGGCCCACCAGGTCGTAACCCGAGGACGGAGACGGCACGACCGAGTAGTGGACTTTCGTCGTGCTCGTCTCGCCGTCCTTGGACACGGCAGTCACCGAGTAGGTGAAGGCACCGAGCGACGAGGTCGGAAGCGCCCCCGTACCGCGCGTCGAGCCATCGGAGTCGGTGCACGACGAGATCCCCGGGCCTAGCGCACTGTCCCTACAGGTGAACCGTGTGGACACCGACTGGCCCAGGACGTAGACGGCGCCCGATGCGGGGGAGGTGACGGTCGGAGTTGGCGGAGCGGGCAGGCCCGCCCCGAATACCGTCCCGTCGAGTTGCGCCAAGCTGGGACTGGTCAGGGCGTTCAGTGTCACGGTCAGGCACCCGTTCGCGTACGTCGGCCCGGGATCGCCGGTCACCGGTTCCCACGAGCCGAGGGCGCCGCCGTCGCCCACCGGGTTCCACCATCCCATGCTCGAGTGGCTGGTCAGGCCGCATTCCGTGAAGGTGAGGCCCGTGAAGGTGTTCCCAGGAGGGAGGTAGACGTCGGAGTAGTTGCTGCCGCTGACGAACGCCAGGGCGCTCTGAGGGTCGCCGCCGTATTCGCCGACGGTGACGGAGCCGGTACCGCCGCTAGCGGTGGCGGTCACGGCGCCATCGGTGGCGGTCGACGGCCCTGAGGCCATGGAGGTCACCGGAGGCGGAGCGACCTCGAAATCAGTTCCGCTGTTGATCCCCGCAGCGAGATCGATCCCGTTCTGCACTCCGGTGTCGAAGTCGGTCCCCGACACGTAGAGGGGGAGTACATCTGCATAAGCCGCGGTCGACGTATCGATGGATGCGGCCCAGGTCCCCGGAGGGAGGGACGTGTACGAGCACCACGACTCGTCGCCCGACAGTGACGTGGTGGTGCACTCCGGCGGCCAGGCTCCCTGGTTGGAATCGGCCCACCAATCCGGCTCGGTCTGGCCACTTTCAGGAATGATCTCGATCGTGGTGCCGGCCGAATCGGTGTCGCTCACCCCGGACACGGTCACGTTGAGGCCCGGTGCCTGAGCGACGGTGAAGTTCGTTCCGCGGTTGACTCCCGGAGTGAGGTCGACGTCGTTCTGGACGCCGGTTTGCGAGTTGGTGCCCGACACGTAGATCGGGACGGCGTCCGGAATGGCCGTCGACCCCGCCGCGGTCGACGCGTCGATGGAAACGGTCCAGGTCCCCGGAGGGAGGGACGTGTACGAGCACCACGACTCGTCGCCAGCCAGTGACGTGGTCGTGCACTCCGGCGGCCAGGCCCCCTGGTTGGAATCGGCCCACCAACCCGGCTCGGCCTGACCGCCTTCGGGAATGATCTTGATCGTGGTGCCGGCCGAATCGGTGTCGTTCACCCCGGACACGGTCACGTTGAGGCCCGGCGCCTGAGCGACCTGGAACGGGACCGTCGCCTTGTCGCCCGGGTTGACGGTGACGGACTGGTCGGCCTGCTGGGTGTCGGTGCCGACCGCGTAGAGGGGGTACGTCGCGGTGGCGCCCGCGGTCGACAGATCGATCCCCACTGAGAAACTTCCCGGCGGGAGGTCGTCGAAGGCACAGCCCGAATCGTCACCCACCGCGGTCGTCGTGGTACAGGTGGGCGGCCAGGTCCCCTGGTCGGAAGCGGCCCACCAGCTCGGCTCGCTCACGCCGTTGGGAGTCAATGTGACCGTGGAGCCGTCCGAGATGCCCCCGGACACGTTCGTGCCGGACACCAACGCGACGAGGGACGGCGCAAAGCCGACCTGGAACGGGACCGTCGCCTTGTCGCCGGGGTTGAGGGTGACGGACTGGTCGGCCTGCTGGCTGTCGGTGCCGACCGCATAGAGGGGGTACGTCGCGGTGGCGCCCGCGGTCGACAGATCGATCCCCACGGAGAAGCTTCCCGTGGGGAGTACGTCGAAGGCGCAGCCCGAATCGTCACCCACCGCGGTCGTCGTGGTACAGGTGGGCGGCCAGGTCCCCTGGTCGGAAGCGGCCCACCAGCTCGGCTCGCTCACGCCATCGGGAGTCAATGTGACCGTGGAGCCGTCCGAGATGCCCCCGGACACGTTCGTGCCGGACACCAACGCGACGAGGGACGGCAGTGGCAGGAGTTGGAAGGTGATGGTCAGGGGGTTGCTCCAGTCGGCCGGCGTGAGATCACAGACGGGCGCGTCGGCAGGGCCGGTCACCGAACCACAGCCGGTGACACCGGTGATCGTGTATCCAAGGGGTGGGGTGAGCGAGACCGTGTCGGGATCCCACATCGCGGTCAGCGGGCAGCTACCGGTGTCATCGGTCGTACATGTCGAGGTGGATGCCGTCGCCGGGTCGCCCGTGGGTGGGGACCCACACCCCTCTTCGTCGTTCGAGCTGAAGGGATAGCACGGCTCGTCGACCGTGTAGGCGCCTGGCTCGTCGACGCCCTGGGTGATGTCCGCGGTCGCTCCGGCCAGGGGCGTCGAGCCGATGCCGAGGGCCCCGGGGGTCTGGGCCTGGACGGTCAACAGCGCGCCGTTGACGAAGTAGCAGTCGTGACACGGCTGGACCGCGCCATTGAGCGAATCCGAGTAGGCGGGGGCGAAGCCGTCGTAGGTGGCTTCGATGACGGCCGGCGAGGTGGTCACCGCGTTGGCGGTCACGGGGATGAGGTCCCCGCCGGTGTACCCGAAGGTGATCGCCCCCGAGGGGTCGGAGTCGATGGACATGCTCACCACGGGTTCGGGATCCCCGGGAGGCACCACCAGCGGGGAGGCCGTCCCATTGGAGTAGTCGGCTTCGATCTGCAGGTTGTCGGTGTCGCCGACGTAGATCTCGACCCCGGGCACCCCCGGTGTGGTGGTGAACCCCGCCGAGGAGATGTCGATCCCGGTCATGACGGGCGCCTCCACGGTGAACGTGGCCGTCGCACCGGCAAAGCCCTGGGTTGCCACCGCGCCGGCTCCGACGGGCGATTCGGCGGGGATGGTCAGCTGGCAGGTGGTATCTGCGTTGTTGATGATGTTCCCGTCGCCGTCGGTCGAGCACTCGGTGCTCACGCTCGACGTCGTGGCCCCGAAGGGGGTGAACCCGATGTCGACGCTGTCGTCCGGGGAGAGGGCGGTCCCGTCGACCGTGATGGTGGTTCCCCCGGGACCGCTGGTGGGTGACAGCTCCAGTGCCGGCGCCGGCTCCAAGGTGAAGGTCTGGTCGAGGACGTCGGTGCCGACCGTGATGACTGCCGGAACACTTTCCGGTGGGGTCGCACCGGAGATCGCGGGCACGGTGAACGTGCAGGGGTCGGTACCAGCAGGGCTGGGGAGCGACCCGGTTCCACTCGTGGTGCAGGTTCCGGTGAGGGCCACTGGTGAGCCGTCCAGACTGAGGGAGACAGGCTGGTCCTCGGCCGCAGCTCCGGGCAGATCCTCGACCACCAGAGTGTCGGTGGCGCCGGTATAGCCGGCTCCGGAGAACTCGATCTCGCTCACGTCTTCGTCGACGGGGCCCAGTGACAGGCCGTCGGCGTCGGTGGCACTCACCGAGATCACCTGGCCGGGTTCGCAGTAGCCGGAAGGACAGGTCCACACGAATGTCGCCACCCCACTGCCGCCGGTGGTCTGGGGACTGGTGACCGCCTCGCCACCGAAGTTGGGGTCGGTGGCGAGCGAGACCGGATCGCCCGCGATCGGGGAGCCGGATGCGTCCTCGACGTCGACCGTGACCGTGAAGCTGGCGGATCCGCCGGGGCTCGAGAGCACCATGGGGTCGGGGCTGACCGAGATCGTCGAGGTGGCGTTCGACGACTGTCCGGCGAGCAACAGGAGGGACGCGTCGAAGACCTGGGCGCCGACGGTGATCTGAGCATCGATGCTCTGTGGCGGCGACGCGCCTCCGAGCGCAGGCACGGTGAAAGAGCAGGCACCGGACGACCCCGCCGCAGGTAGCGATCCTGTCCCGTCTGTGGTGCACGAGGGCAGGGTCACCGCCGTGCCGGCCAGGGAGAGGCTCACCGGCTTGTCCTCCGTCGGCGCTCCGGTGAGGTCCTCGACGATCAGGGTGTTGGATTGGCCGACGTAGCCGGTTGCAACGGCAAACGTGACCTCCCCGACCGATTCGGTGACGGGGCCCGCCTCGATGTCTTCGGAACCGTCAGCTGCGCTGATCTGAAGCCGGTCGCCGGGGTGACAACCGAGAGACGCACACGACATGGGGTAGCTCACCTGTCCGTCGGAGTCGGTGAACTCCTGCCCGTTGTTCGGAACCAGCGTGGTCATGTTCTCGCTGGTGGTCGTGTCCTCCACGACCATGATGACCTGCTCGCCGGATACGGGGTCGCCGCTTGCGTCGTCAAAGGTCACCGTCGCCGTGAACGAGCCTGATCCCGGCTGACCGGTGAGAACCGCCGGGTCGTTGCTGAGTGTGATCGTCGAGAAGGCGGGTGAGGGCGTGTCATGAGCCACCGGGTTCGCTCCCGCCACCGATAGGGTCCCGGTCACGAGGACGGCCACCGTCGCAGCAGCTGCGAAGCCCCTGCCCCTCACGGAGCCCAACCCCCTCCTGCCCTGCCGCCGTGCCAGGCCACCGAGGTCCACGGGACTCCCCCATCCTCATTCCTCAGACTCCGCCGTTGCGCCTGAGCGTCTCGATTGAGTCTCGCTCCATCTCGCATGGCTGTCCAGGGGAAGTGACCGGTTGCGACCAGGCGATCCTTGGAGGTCTCGGATTCGGGTCCGGGACGTGCACGTGGGCCCTTGGTGTCAGCCCTGCGCCATCGGTCGAAGGTTGTCGAATGCGGTGAGGGACGGCTCGGCGAGCCGTGCCGCCTGGAGGAAGTCGTGGTGGATGACCTCGTTGAGCGCGGCGAACGAGCCCACCTGCTCGACGTGGTGATAGGCCGACTGCACTCGGACTTCGACGAGGCCGGCGATGACGAAGGTGGCGAACCGCACCCCGGGGTCGATCGGGTCAGCGCCGACTCGTTGGGCGAGCGCCATGGACACTTCGTCGACGAAGCGTGGCAGTTCTGCGTATCGCGCCGCGGCGAGGGTCGGCGATGTGGTGGCGACCGCGCAGAAGCGGCGGATCAGGTGCAGTTGGGTGGCGTCGTCCAGTGCCCTCAGGCGACCCGGATGAATCTCGCTGGCGATCGATTCCACGACGACGTCGATCAGCGGTGCGTTCCCGCGTTCCCTCACGGCTTCCGCGACGGCGGTGATCATGGGTTCGGTGCGGTCGAAGAACATCGACTCCTTGGTCGTGAAGTAGTTGAACACCGTCTGCTGGGAGACGTCGGATTCGGCCGCGATCTGGGCCACGGTCACGTTGTCGAACCCGTGAACCAGGAACATCGCGGTCGCGACGTCGGAGATCCGCTGGCGGACCTGCCGCTTCTTGCGTTCGCGCAGACCCTCGTTCCGGTCCCGGGCCTCATCGGCGTGGGTGCTTTCGAAGAGCTCGAGGATGGCATCCACGCCGAGGTCGTCGCTGTTGGTCGCCATGCCGATCCAGTATAGACAGAAACATATAGTTGTACTAAAGTATTAGTAACTCGAACTTTGGAGCAACAACATGACAGCTGGACCTCCCCGAGTCGAACGATCGAGGACCCATGCCGACCAGGCGGGGCCCGACAGCCACGTGCCGGGCGCTGCGGCCGTCGAGGCGCGCGGCCTCACCAAGCTGTTCGGCTCGAATCGAGCGGTCGACGCCATCGACCTGACCGTCATGGAAGGGGAGATCTTCGGGGTGCTCGGCCCGAACGGCGCGGGCAAGACGACGATGCTCGACATGCTGGCGACGCTGCTGCCGATCGATGGCGGCGAGGCGAGGATCTTCGGCTACGACGTTCGCAGCCGGGGCCATGCGGTGCGGCAGCTGATCGGCGTCACCGGGCAGTTCGCGTCGGTCGACGAGAACCTGACGGGCGCGGAGAACCTCTGGATGTTCGGCCGCCTGCAGGGATTGTCATCGAAGAGGGCCCACGGCATTGCCGACGATCTGCTCGCTCAGTTCGACCTCACCGAGGCCGCGCACCGACCCATCTCCCAGTTCTCCGGCGGCATGCGCCGCCGTCTCGATCTCGCGGCGAGCCTGATCACCAGGCCTGCGCTGATCTTCCTCGACGAGCCCACGACCGGTCTCGATCCCCGGAACCGCAGCCAGATGTGGGACACGATCCGCCATCTGGTCGCTGAAGGATCGACCATTCTGTTGACCACCCAGTACCTCGACGAAGCCGATGCTCTGGCCGGACGGATTGCCGTCATCGATCGTGGTCGCAAGGTTGCCGAGGGTACCCCTGAACAGCTCAAGACCCAGATCGGCACGTCGAGCCTCCGCGTCCAGATGGCCGACCCCGGCGACACGGCGGCGGCGGTCGCACTGGCTGCGGACCTGACCGGCGAGTCGCCGGAGGTTCCCCCCGCCGGCTCGGGATTCAGCGTCACGCTGAACGATGCCAACCGGGCTGCCGACGTCCTCGTCGCCCTCCGGCACCACCGGCTCGACATCGCAAGTGCCACCGTCGAGCAACCGAGCCTCGATGACGTGTTCTTCGCCCTGACCGGCCACACGAGTCGACCCCCTGCCTCCGAGATCGAAGCGAGCACCCCATGACCGAAGCCGTCACGATCCCGACCGCTGGAATCCGACCGGCCGCGCGTACCGTCAGCGAGTCGGTGCCCGTGCGCGAGGCGCTCACTCAGATGACGACGCTGGCATGGCGCGCCCTCATCAAGATGAGTCGCAACCCGGAACAGCTGGTCGACGTCACCTTCATGCCCGTGTTGTTCACCGTGATGTTCGGGCTCATGTTCGGCGGGGCCATCTCCGGCAGCACCGCGCACTACTTGCCGACCCTCATCCCGGGCATCATCGCCATGACCACCATCACCGCGTGCGTAGGGGCCGGAATCCAACTCCGTGAGGACATGGACACGGGCGTGTTCGACCGCTTCCGGTCGCTGCCCATCGCCCGTATCGCCCCGCTCGCCGGTCCGATGCTGGCCGACCTCGCCCGGTACGCCATTGCCGCCGGCGTCACCCTGACCGTGGGCATCGTCATGGGCTACCGCCCCGGTGGGGGTGTCCCCGGCGTATTCGCCGGAGCGGTGCTTGCCGTCATCACCGGCTGGTCCGTCGCGTGGATCTTCCTGTGGATCGGCACCAAGGCGAGGAGCGCCGGCGCCGTCCAGGGGATGTCCATGATGGTCATGTTCCCGCTGGCGTTCCTCTCCAACGCGTTCGTCCCGGTCACCACCCTCCCGGGATGGCTCCAGGCGGTGACCCGGGTCAATCCTGTCTCCCACGTGGTCTCGGCACTGCGTGGCCTGATGAACGACGGTACCGTGACCGCCCAGGTCGGATGGGCGCTCCTCGGATGTGCGGGGGTCGCCGCGATCTTCATCCCACTGGCCGTTCGCTCATACTCCAAGCGGGTATGAGCGGTCCGGCGCTCGAGGTCCTCCTGGCGCCCGGCCAGGGTCGTGACCACCTGGTCGACCACGGTCATCCGTCCAGAAGCGGCCGGAGTTCGACCCTCCGGTTGCAGCTCTTCGACCCTTGGGTGGCGAGCCGGAGCGCGACATCGAGGTCGGGGGCCTGGATGATCCAGAAGCCCGCGACGTACTCCTTCGTCTCCACGTAGGGGCCGTCGGTGAGCACCTCCTCCCCCTGACGACCGTCGATGACGGTGGCAGTGTCCGGTGCCGCCAGGCCACCGGCGAAGACCCAGTGTCCATTGGCCCGGAGTTGTTCGTTGAAGTCATCGATCGCGGCATCCTCGTCCGCGGATGGGATGACGGTCTCGTCGTAGAGAACGGAAACCAGATACTGGGCCATCGAACTCATCTCCCGTCGTCGTTTGGCCGCCCGCGCGGACTGCCGCTCATTACCTACTGCGCAGGCGGCCGTCGGCCGGCCCCGCGCCTCATCCGAACGGATGCAGCGAACTCCCGACGGCCCAGGTGCTGAAGTACTGGTTGTTGGCCCCGTACGCCATCCCGATGGCCACCTTCGCTCCGTCCACCTGGTGCTCCCCGGCCGCACCCCGCACCTGGTTGGCCGCCTCGGCGAATCGAAGCAGGCCCGAGGCTCCAATGGGATTGCTGGACAGTACGCCGCCGGAGGCGTTGACGGGCAGTGAGCCCCCCAGTTCGGTGGTGCCGTCGTCGACCATTTTCCACCCTTCGCCTTCGTCGGCCAGGCCGAAGGCCTCGAGCCAGATGGGTTCGAGCCACGAGAACGGGACGTACAGCTCGGCGGTGTCGATCTGGCGGCGGGGATCGGTGATTCCGGCGCCGGTGTACACGTCGGCTGCGCACTGGAGAGCGGCCGCGGGCCGCACCGGATCGCGGCCGGGGAAGCTCGGCGGCTCGGATCGGGACGAGGACGCCAGAATCCACGCCGCGGGTCGACCATCGGCCGCCGCGGCGTTGCCTCCTGCTTCGTCGGTGATGACGACCGCGCAGGCTCCGTCGGATGACGGGCACGACTCGAGGAACCGGGTGGGCTCCCACATCATCGGCGAGGCCTTGACCTTCTCGATGGAGATGTCCTCGATCTTGAGGTGGGCGTACGGGTTCTTCAGGGCGTTGAGACGGTCCTTGACGGCCACCTTCCACCCGATGTGTTCGGGCGCGCCGCTTCGTTGGATGTAGGCCCGGATGAACGGGGCGAATGCCCCACCGGCACCCAGGGAGGCGCCCTTCCCGCTGCCCAGGGCGAACTGGGCGTTGCCCTCCGACTGCTTCTCGAATGCAACGGCGAGGACCGTCCGGTGCTTGCCCGCCTGGACATGGGACGCGGCCACGATGGCGGTGGTTCCCCCCACCGAGCCGGCCGTATGGACCCGGAACATGGGCTTGCCCACCGCACCGAGGGCGTCGGACAGATACAACTCCGGCTTCATGACGCCTTCGAAGAGGTCAGGTGCCTTTCCCAGCACGACGGCATCGATGTCGTCGAGGGACATCTGAGCGTCGTCGAGGGCCCGGAACACCGCTTCGCGCACCAGGCCGCCGAACGACACGTCGAGCCGTCGCGACTTGTGGTGGGTCTGGCCCACGCCGACGACGGCCACCGGGGGAGTGCTCACGATCTGCCCTCCAGTATGCAGACGAGGTTCTGCTGGAGGCACGGCCCGGAGGTCGCATGGGCCAGGGCCCGACTTCCTCCCGCGAAGATGTGGTCTGCGGCGTGGCCAACCCGGCAGAGTCCCGTGGCCATGATCGGATTGTCACGCAGCGCCCCTCCGGAACGGTTCACGACCACGTCGTCCCCGAGGCCGAGCACATCACATAGGAGTAGCTCCTCATGGGTGAAGGCCGCCTGGAGCTCGGCCACTTCGACGGGGGCACCACCGAGGCCGGCGGCCTCGGCGGCGATCCGGGTGGACGGCGAATCATCCAGCGCCCGGAAGGACGGGTTGTGGCACTCGGTCCGATGGTCGAATCCGGTGATGTAGGCGGGCCGCTCCACCAGTCGACGGGCGCGATCACCGGTGGCCAGCACCATGGCGGCTGCACCGTCGGTGATCGGCGGTACGTCATGGCGTCGGAGCGGCTGGCGGATGTATTCCTCGGCCAACAGCGTCTCGACATCGCCTGTGCCGCGGGCCCGCACGGCCACCTCGGCCATGGAGCGCTCGTCGGCGATGCCGGCGGCGATCACCGCCCGGGCCTGGAGTGCCGCGAAGGTGAGCGGGTCGGCTCCCAGGGGGGCCAGGAAGTACGGGTCCATCTCCATCGGATAGATCAGGGCCGGATCGCCGGTCGAGGAGCGACCGGATCCGGTGACCACGGCCAATTCGATGTCACCCTCCTGCAGGCGGAGCCACGCCTCGTAGAGTGCCCAGGCACCGTCCATCTCCACGTGGGAGTCCCGCTTGGGCGGCCAGGCGCCGATCGCGTCCAGGTTGGAGACGAAGGAGAATGCCTGGCCGGTGATGTAGTCGCAGCTGCCCAGGCACGTGAAGTCGATGTCGGTGCGAGTCAGCCCGAGCGGAGCGATGGCTGCGGTGATCACCTCCATCAGCAGCTGGGTCTCCGACTTGTCCGTATGTCGGACCATGGGAGTCTGGGCCCAGCCGATGACGGCGATGTCGTCCGAAGGTGCGCTCATGATCAGAAGATCCGGTTCACGAGGTCGGGATCGTCGAGATCCGCCTCGCCGTTGGGGATCCAGCCGAGCAGCGAGCCCCAGCTGCCACCCATGCCGCCACCCTCGTCGGTCGTCTCGGCCGGGGAGGCCCACACGGCGTCGACCCGCTGGCCCACCCTCACCTGGTCCGCGGGCAACTCGATGACCGCCGAGTACGGGACGATCACATCGGTCCCGTCGAGGAGGACGAAGGCACGAACGAACGGCTCGGTTTCGGTCTGGCCCGGATACTGCACCGGAGTGACGATGGCGAAGTTGGTGATGGTGCCCCGGTGGGGCAGGTCGACCTCGCAGTCCGGCCCGAGCTCGATGGCATCGACGGGGCAGAGGCCGCGTCCACCCGCGTACACCCGTCCGCACGTCGGGCACCGACGACCCAGCAGCCGGTGTTCCCGGGATGCCTCCGTCGCCCGGTCGGCGGCCTCGGGGACCGGGTTGCGGTACGTGATCGAGGCCAGGTAGTCCATCCGGGTCACCGGTTCGGGGGAACCACCGGTGTCCTCCCCCTCGGTCTCCGCGGTATCGCCGGGGACGAAGCAGATGATGTCGTCGATCCGCCCCTCACGGGTGCCCCGCCATCGGGGGGCCACCCGCATCCCGTCGGACATGGAGTCCGGTGTGCCGGCGTCCACCGCATGCAGCAGTGGCGTGGTGGCACCATCCAGTCGAACAAGCGCGAATGCAAAGGGATGGTCGAGCGGATGCTGGACCGATGGCGTAGCCACCCACGTCCACGACTCGACCGTGCCCGCCGGTCCCACTTCGACGAACTCGTGCGGGAGTTCGGCCCCGGTCGCCGGATCCCACTCCATGGGCGGTACCAGCACCGCATCCTGACAACGGATGCCGAGGATCTTCTTCTCGGTCAGGGCGGTCATGAACGCCCCGACGACGGGCCCGAGGGAGCGCTTGTAGGGGAAGGTGATGGTGCTCTCGATGAATCGGGTCATCCGTCCCTCTCGAGACTCGCCTGTAGTTCGTGCAGCACCGGAGCACGCTAGCTCCTTCTCCCGGCTGCCGGCATCCGATTGTGTCGACGGCTGCACGGGTCACGGTGCGTTGTCGCACTGATGACGGGACGCAGCACTATCGAGCGGTTCGTCCGCGTGGACGCTCGCGAACCCGCCTCGCGATCGACCGCATCTACGGCGGCCGCGAGCGCACGTCACGACGCGTGGGGAGTCGTCACCTGGACGTCACCAGGTCAGAGATCGGCCTGGTGACAGGTGACGCCGGAAGGGTCTATCCCAGAAGCTTGGCTTTCTGCGCAGCAAACTCCTCCTCGGTGAGGGCGCCCGAATCCTTCAACGCCGCCAGCTTGGTGAGCTGCTCGATCGGGTCTGGCGAGCCGGATTGCGTTGGTGGTGGCTCTGGGGCGGCAGCCGCGGCGGCTTGTCTGCTGGCCGCGCGGGCTCCGACGGCTGCGGCGGTACCGGCAACAACGGTTGTCCTCACGGCCATCCTGGCGATGGGTCGTCGTCTGATCATCTGGAGTCTCCTGTCCTGTGAACCGTCACACTGCCTGCGGTAGATCGGCCATCGCCGATTCGATGACGTCGAGGGGAATCCGGGCACCCTCGATCAACACTCCGCCGGAATCACGGACCGCGGTGGCGAATGGCTCAGCCCAGACGTCCTCCCAGATCAGGAGTGCAGCCGAGCTGTTCGGATCGAGGGACGCCGCCACATGTTCGACGTCGGACGGACTGATGAGACCACCGACTTCGCCGTTGAGTTCGTCGATGTCGGCCAAATGCTGGAGATCGTCGATCTCGAACGACAGAACCGTGCCATCTGCATCCTTCCCGATGAATAGCAGATCAAGGAGCCGGACTGTATTGCTGTCGATGAGCTCCACCAGTGCGGGGAGAACATCCCCATTGAATTCATTGCCTGGGAATGCGACGACGATGTACTCGACTGGTCCCATTGCTAGCTCCTCACTCGCGACGTAGTCGGCACGGCGCCAACGCGACCGAAGCAATCGCATCCTGGCCGACGGTCCGAGCTTGTCACACCTTCATTCCGGCTTCCATCAGGATTCTGCTGATCCTGGAAGACATCGAGATCTCGTACCTGTTGCACGAAGGATCGACCTGGAGCACGGTCGCTGGCGGAGTACCGACCAGTTGAATTGGATGCGGGAAAGTCGTCGGGCGCGTCGTACGTGGTGGCGCCCATCGACCCCGGCTGGGCATCTGTCGAGCGGCGAGGACCAGGAACTCGAAGGGCGGCACTTCACCCTGACGCCAGAGGTGCGCCATGATGGCCTCTACCTCCCGAGTACCGACGATGTCGGGGCACGGGAGCGGGATTGCTTCAAGGGGAGGACCGATGACCGGTCATGGAGTTGGCGGACAGAGGCTGTCCGATGCTGAACCCACCGTCACGCACCGCTCAGTCGAGGAGCGGGCCAGATTCGGCAGGGACGCCCGCGCGCTCGCCCCCCGCTCGTCGCACGCAGAGTTCAGCCCACCCGCCGACCGCCCGGACCCGGTGGGCCTGCTCGAGCGCCAGGCCGTCACCCGGGTGCCGGAGCTGGTCCCGATCCGCTACGGGAGGATGCTGGTCTCGCCGTTCACGTTCTTCCGCGGGGCAGCCCTGGTCATGGCCTCCGACCTGGCGACCACTCCTAGCTCAGGACTCAGGGTCCAGGTGTGCGGTGACGCCCATCTGTCCAACTTCGGACTGTTCGCCTCGCCAGAGCGGACGCTGATATTCGACGTCAACGACTTCGATGAAACCCTGCCGGGGCCGTGGGAGTGGGACCTCAAGCGCTTGGCCGCCAGCACGGTGATCGCCTGCCGAGATCGGGAGTTCACCGCCAAGGAGGCGAGGACCGCCGCCCTCGAAGTGGGGACGAGCTACCGCCTCGAAATGGCCCGACTGGCTGGTCTCTCCACGCTGGACGTCTGGTACTCCCATATCGATGTCGCCACGGTGTTGACAGAACTCCAGGCCACCGCTCGCACCACCGGATCCAAGGCCGACAAGCGGATGGCTGCCCGCACGCTCAGCACCATGGAGAAGGCCCGCACACACGACAGCCTCCAAGCCCTGAGCAAGCTCACCACCGTCGTCGACGGTCAACTTCGCATCGTCAGTGATCCGCCGCTGATCGTTCCCACCGAAGAGCTCTTCTCCCAGGAGATGAGCGACTCGTTTCACGACTCCTTCCACGAGCTCGTGCGCGGATATCGGCACACCCTGCAGACCGACCGCCGCCACCTGCTGGAGGAGTTCGAGTTCGTCCAGGTTGCCCGCAAGGTGGTCGGGGTAGGAAGCGTGGGCACCCGGTCCTGGATCCTGTTGCTGGTCGGCCGCGGCAACGACGATCCACTCATCCTCCAGGCCAAGGAGGCCGAAGCGTCCGTGCTCGAGGAGTTCGTGGGCAAGAGCGGTTACGCCACTCACGGGGCGCGAGTGGTGGCCGGCCAGCACCTGATGCAGGCGGTCAGTGACATCTTCCTCGGCCACCAACCGGCCGTCGGTCCCGACGGGCTGACCCGGGACTTCTACATCCGCCAGCTCCGAGACTGGAAGGGGAGCATCGACGTCGAAGACACGATCCCACCGGGGCTCGCCAAGTACGTCGGTGTCTGCGCCATGGCCCTCGCCCGGGCCCACGCCAGGTCCGGCGACCGCGTCGCCATCGCCAGTTATCTCGGCAACGGGCCGACGTTCGATCGGGCCCTTGCCGACTTTGCCGAAACGTATGCCGACCAGAACGAACGCGACTACGAGGCACTCAAGCAGGCGGAATCCGACGGTCGGATCACCGTGGAATCCGGACTGTAGGTCGCAGCGGACGAATGGCGACGCGGTGCTGGTGACCGCGGCGTCAGACAGCCGTGACGGAGCATCTGAGCACTGCGGGTCACGGCTTCGAGCTGGCTGCGGTTCGCTCGGCCGGTGCCCGCCCGGGTGCGGCCCGCGACGGTGCTCCGGCCGGTCTCGGCGGGTCCTCGGGCTCGTGCGCTCCCACGTGACACGAACATCAAGGGAAGGAACACCAGAATGAGCAAGGTCCGCCAGTTCAATGACTGGTTTGCGGCCAAGTTGACGGCGGGAGTGGGCACCATGTGGTGCGCCATCGAGAGCCTCGTCCTCGCCCTCGGGCAACAGATCGAAGACGAAGACTAGATGCGCTGGGCTGGAGCACTCACTCAGAATTTGCGGGAGCGGGCTTGCCGAACAGATAGCCCTGACCGAGGTCAACTCCGAGCTCCCAAAGGGTGGCTGCCTCCCCCCGCGTCTCGATTCCCTCGGCCAGCAGCGTCATCCCGGTGTGCTTGGCGAAGTACCTCATCCCGGAGACGAGTGCCTGACGGGCAGGATCCCGGTCGATGGACCGGACCAACGAGATATCGAGCTTCACCACATCGGGATCGAGAGCGAGGATGTGCGCCAGTCCGGCATATCCCGCACCGGCATCATCGACGAAGAGCCTGGTTCCCGCGATCCCCTTGATCGCCCCACGCAGCGAGTCGTAGTCGTCGATGTGGGCGTGCTCGGTGACCTCGATCGACAGGGGTCGGGACGACATGGCCGCGACGCGGGCCACTCCTCCATCGATCGCCGTCTCGGGGGAGAAATTCAGGCTCAGCCACGCGTCTGGCGGAAGGACCTCGGCAGCACGAACCGCTGCTTCGGCGCAGGCGATCTCGAGGGCCGACTGCAAGCCGACAGACGCCGCCTCGATGAACCGGAGGTCAGGTCGGGTGCCGTCGTCGAACCGGGTGAGGGCTTCGTAGCCGACGGTCTCACCGGAGGCGAGATCGATGATCGGTTGGAACACCGGGTGGTACGCCACCGTGTCGAGGATCAACCGGATATTCCTGCGGATGGCTTCGCTCCGACCGTAGGTCTCGGCCTGGGCGCCGAAGAGCGTCCCGGCAAAGGCACCGAGCTCGTCGAGTACGGCTAGCCGGGAGTCGGCCCACGTCGAGTAATTGTGATCCTTCGTCCCGATTGCCAGATACGCGACCATGTCCCCTGCGGATCGGATGGGGACTCGCAGGAGTCCGACGAATCCCGCCTCCAGCGCTCGTTCCATGGGTCCATTGATACGGAACGGTTCGAGGCGCCGCAGGTCCATCCACCACGAACCCAGTCTCGTCCGATCGGCGATGGCCGCACTGTTGTCGTCCCAGACCGGCGCTACGGCGTCGGCGATGGGTCGGAGATCGTGCGCCACACCGATGGGGATCGACGGACCACCCGGCCGGAGCAGGACCACGTACGCCCCGTCGATGCCGTCGATGCCCCGCATGGAATGGCAGAGCGCGGTGGCAGTCTCCTCCAGCGTCTCCAGCGGTCCGACCTCGCGCATGAGCGAGCCGACAGCGTCCTGGTCGCGGTGCTTGCGGGCCAGGTCCGCCTCGAGGCGTCGCTCGGCAGTGAGGTCGTGCTTGACCGCGACAAAGGCCATGAGCTCGCCCGACGAGTCGTGGATGGGGGAGATGGTCGTGTACTCCTCGTACAGTTCGCCGTTCTTGCGCTTGTTGACCAGGACACCGCGCCAGGACCTGCCGTCGAGGAGCTCATCCCACAGCGATTGGTAGAACGTCTCGTCCTGAAAGCCACTCTTGAACATCCGCGGGCTCTGTCCCAGGAGTTCCTCCAGGGAGTAGCCCGAGGTGCGCACGGTCGACGGATTCGCGTAGACGATCAGGTTTTCGGGATTGGTGATGATGAACGACTCCTCGGCCCGATCGATGGCCGTCACCAAGAGGGTCTGTTCGTCCAGCGCCTGGATGAGTCGCGTCCGCTCGCGGAGCCGACCGATGCCGTAGCCCAGCTGGGAGGCCAGGTCCTCGAGCAGGCTCACGGCACGCTCGTCGAATGCGTGCGGCTCCAGCGCATAGACCGTGAGGGCACCTTCCAGCTCGCCGTCAACGTGGACGGGGAGGGCGATCGACGAGCGCAGGCCCTCCTGGAGGGCGACGGCGCGCCAGGGCTCCATTCGATCGTCACTGGCGACGTCCTGGGCGATCGAGGTGCGGCCGTCCCGTATGGCTGTTCCCGTGGGACCCTGACCCAGGGAGTTGTCCCGCCACGCCACGTCGACATCGTCCAGATAGGCGGGACGGGGGACACTCACCGCCACCTTCTCGACGGTCCCTCGTTCATCATCGACCGGGATCCCGAACCAGCTGAATGCGTACCCGCCGACGTCCACCGCCATCTGGCACATCTCCTGGAGCAACGATTCCTGGTCGATGGCCCGCACGAGGATGCTGCTTCCGGCGGACAAGGTCCGCAGGGCCCGCCGGACCACGACCTCGCGCTGGCAGCTCCGGAGGCTGACCACGGCAGCGCCCGGCCCTCCGCGGTCGTCGGCGACCAAGGAGGCCTTGACGGAAAACCAGTGGTAGTCACCGTCCGATCGGCGGAAACGGACCTCCACGATGTCCTCGGTGTCGAGGGTTCCGGCGTAGAGCCGGCCGCGGTACGTGTTGACCCGCTCGAAGTCTTCGGGGTGGATGAGCTCCACGGGGCGGTGACCCAGCAATTCGCCGGGGTCCCATCCGAGCTCACGCTTGATCGACGGCGACACCCACGTGACCACCCAGTCGGCGTCGCACTGGTAGACGATGTCCGACGCATGCTCGGCCATGAGCCGGAACTGCTCGAGCAATTCATGCCATTCGCTCACGTCCCTCCAGGTGTAGCTGAGCAAGTCTCCGACCTTGACTCCGCGGATGTCGAAGTGGCGATCGGACTGGGCGACGTGGCTGGGGTACACGAAGTCGTTGAGGGCCAGGGCTTCGCCGGTTTCGACGACGTGGATGCTCGCGGCGAGATACCCGGAGCCCGCGAGCCCAGGGAATACCTCGAGAAGGCGGCTGCCGATCAGGTCTTCCTTGGACATCTGGCTGTACTCGCAGGCGGCTCGATTCGCGTCGACGTACACGAAGTCGACAATTCGGCCATCGGAGTCCCGGACGGCACGAAGCATGATGTGGGGATCGAACTGCGAGTCCAGGGTGGCGCCGAGCAGCGCATCCTCTCCGTCGGCGGCGCCGCGCTGAGGTTCAGTCGCGGAGTCTTCGGCGCCCTTGCCGACGTGAAGCCGAATTGAGCTTCCGCGTTGCTCAGGCATCACGCGACCGTTGTTCGCCTGAAGTGAACCCGGGCGCGACCACGGCCCTTCCCCTCGATGTGGCGCTGAGGCGGATCTCCCTCACCGGCGGGTGGTCGGGGTCGTTCAGGAGACCCCGCGCTCCGTCGACGTCGGCGAAGCTGATCAGGACCGCGCTGTTCGGTGGATCACCCTGGGCGGGCTCGGCGTCGAGGCCTCCGGCCCCGACCGGCAACTCGGCACCATGCTGTTGCGGTGCTGGTTGCACCGCAGGCACGTACCCGTTTCGGTAATGGTCGACGTCGTCGATCTGCTGCATCAGGACGACATGTGCAGACATCTCGTCTCCTCAGTCATCTGTCTTGCCGACATGCCTATTGTTCTTGCCGACGGAGGGGGCGCAGGGGAACTCGATGACGAAGTCGTCATCGGCCAGGTCCCAGAAGCCGGGTTCTCCCAGCGGGGTCATCAGCTGATGGGCGAGGGCCGGATTTGATTCGCGGAGTCGGACATCGCCGATTGCGACGGGCATAGCGGCGTTTCCTTTCCGGCGCCGGCAGTCTTGTGACGAAATCTTCACATATGATGGATTCATCTGTCAAGAGGGATTCATCAGCGATGACGAAATGGGCTAGGATGTCGATCCAGACCCGGGAGAAGGTGGGACAGATGGCCGAACCGAATGCCACAGGCAACCGCCTCGAACGGCGCAAGGCGCGGACGCGGGCGGCACTCATCAGTGCGGCTCAGAGCTTCATCGCCGCCGGGAATCTCAACGTCCCGATCCTGGAGATCACCCAGGCCGCCGACGTGGGACTGGGTTCCTTCTACAACCACTTCGAAAGCAAGGACGAGTTGTTCAAAGCGGCTGTGGAGGACGTTCTCGAACTGCTCGGCGATCTCTTCGACGAACAGATCGCCGACATCGACGACCCAGCCGTGGTCTTCTCCCAGTGCACCCGTCTCTTCGGTCGCTTCCACCGCCGCAACCCCCAGATGAGCAAGGTCTTCCTCAACAACGGGCTCGCCATCGCCGGATCGAATCGAGGCCTCGCCCCCCGGGCGCTCCGCGACATCCAGGAAGGCGTCCGTACCGGGCGATTCACCGTCCGCGACCCTGAGCTGGTGGCCACCATCGCTGTGGGCGCTTCCCTCTGCCTCGGCCAGTTCATCCACGATCACCCTGAACGCGACGACGCCCAGGCCACTGATGAGGTTGTCGAGGACCTCCTCACGCTGCTCGGAGTGCCCGTCCGGCAGGTTCGGCGGATCGTCGCCCTGCCCCTTCCGGACCTCCAAACCTTGCATCATTGGAATGGCGGGGCCGCCTGAGTCTCGGAGACGAGCTCTCTCCTCAGCGAATTGTCGAGGGCGCTGGCTGCTGAGCCGGGGTGTCCATCCAGACATGCCGAGTGCCCTGCACGAATGAGGGATCGGCGAATTGGTGCGGTGTAGCGTCGGGCTGCCCACTTCGAGGGAGGGATCGAATGGAAGGATGGGCAATAGTCGCCGCCTTGTTCGCAGCGTATGCCGTCGTGGCTCGTCGGCTGGACCGTTTGTCGATCACGGCGCCTATCGTCCTTGTCCTCGGAGGAACGATTCTGGGCGCCGGCTACCTCAATGTGCTGCCAGCCAACGTAGATGCCGGTTCGATTCGTCTCGCTACCGAGTTCACGCTGGCGCTGATCTTGTTCGCTGACGCCTCGACCGTCCCTCTTCGACAAGCCGAAGGTGACGCCGGATTTCCGCTACGACTGCTGGGCATCGGCTTGCCACTGACAATGGCATTGGGGGCAGTCGCGGCGCACCTGTTGTTCCCTTTCATTACCTGGCCTGAAGCGGCCCTGATCGCAGCGATCTTGGCGCCTACAGACGCCGCGCTCGGTATCGCTGTCGTCACCAACCCGGCGGTACCGACGCGAATCCGTCGGGCTCTCAATATCGAGAGCGGCCTGAACGACGGCATAGCCACGCCGTTCGTCGCCGTCTGTCTGGCCATGGTCGTTGACGGCGTAGCGACCGACCACTGGGCCACCAGCGCCCTGGCCGAGCTTGCCCGGGGTGTCGCTCTCGGCATCACCCTCGGCTACGTGGGTGGACATCTCGTCCACTGGGCGAAGGCCCGCGGATGGATGACGCCGCTGTCGGATCAGCTGGTGGTCCTCAGTATTGCGTTCTTCGCCTACGCCGCGGCTGTCGCCCTTTCGGGAAACGGTTTCGTGGCCGCCTTCGTCGCCGGCCTGGTGTTCGGATCAGCGACACGCGGTCGACTCCACGAGGCGACCGAGTTCACGGATACCGTCGGACTCATTTCGTCATTCGTCGTGTGGGTCATCTTTGGCGCGGGATTCGTCGGGCCGGTGATTCATGCCGGCGTCCATCTTCGTCCGGTGCTGTACGCCGTGATCAGTCTCACCGTCGTGCGGATGGTGCCGGTCGCAGTCGCTCTCATCGGCAACCGATTTCGTCCTGTCACCGTAGGTTTCATCGGCTGGTTCGGGCCGAGAGGGCTCGCGTCGGTCGTCTTCACCCTCGTCGCCTTCGACGCGTTGGGCGGCCAGGCTCGCTCGAGCGAGCTCGTCGAGATCACGACGTGGACGATCCTGATGTCGGTCCTCGCGCACGGCCTGAGCTCGGCCCGCTCGCCACGGCGTACGGCCGCAACCTCGAGGCGGCGGCACCCGGAGCGCCCGAGTTGGCGACCGTCATACCGAGCCGGATCCGCAGGCGAGCGCTGTGAGGGAGCAACGCGACCCACGCTCGACAACGGTCGGGCAACGCGGAGGAATGGCAGTCAACCGTCACCCGGCAGGACACATCGTCCTGAGGCATTGTGTGCTGAATCGGGTCAAGGTGAAGCTGCTCCTGGGTGAGCGTGGCCGGCTCGCTGTGGCTCAACGTCGCCATCGAAGGCGAAGGCGCCGACTGTCTCATGTCGTTCACGCCGCGAATTCGCCGGACGGGTCGCCGCGACTCGCCGTACGTTGCACGAGTGCTCGCCGAGTCGTGACAACGACGGCGAGCAGCCATAGAGGGGGAACGGCAGCGGCGAAACGCTCTGCCAGTCCCAGCTGGGCACCATGACTTTCGAGCACGTACCACGCCGCAAGCCCTAGCGAGACTCCCGCCGCTGTGAAACTCGCAACAGGCCTCAACAGTGGCGCAGGATGTCGTCGAAGCCAGGCGAAAGCCGGCCACGTGCAGCAGGTGAGCACCGTCGCGATGACAGCGAGTTCATGTCCGAGTGAGTAGCCGTGACGTGGCTGCCGGAACACTGCGATCAATAGTGTTGCCACGCCTCCACCGCCGAGCAGGACACGGCCGGTCTGTCGTGCAGGCTGCAGTCCGAGCGCACCTAGTGAATAACACAGTCCGACCCCGGCCAGAGCCGACGTCATCACCCACGAATGAGTCGCTCCCCGCCCGGCGAGCTCGCTGATCGTGTCGTGGATCGGATTGTACGACGCAGGCTGCACGGCCGCGGCGACGAGGAAGCCACCGATGAGCAGCACCGGCGCCGATATGGCGGCCGCTACTGCCCACCAGGGGATCACCCTCACCCTGGGATCCTACCTGTGGGACTGTGTCCTGGACCCCGGAGCGAGGATCGAGGTTGCCGGGCTACCGCTTCGGCCAATGAATCCGCCTGTGTCGTCTCGAAGTCGGGACCGGAGCACAAGGCGCCGTCGCGCTCATCCCGGAGCCGAGGCGAGGAGCCATGAGGCGCAGCGTGGAACTCGTATGTTTGCCGACCACAGATTCCATCGCGCCGTTCGAGATGCACTCGGGGGTCACCAATGAGGTTCCGGTTCGGCGAGTCTGGGCCGAAGACCCCATCCACTGGGGAACACGATGTACTTTCCACAATCTTCACTGGAGGCTGTGGGACTCGAACCGCTTCACCCGCGCTGCCTCGGCATCCCGCAGTTGCTGGTTCTGGACTCGGTGATGCGGTGGCCGGACCGGCGGTATGGATCAGGGCAGGGGGCAGAGCTCTGGTGGCGTCGCTGTGCCCGAGCGGCCCCCTAGCGGACTTCACTTGTCGACAGTCGTTGCGCGGAGGCAGTCCGCCTGTCTCGGACGAGCCGAGCTAGCCTGGTAACGGAGAGCCGGGACGTCTGGTCGGCAACGGGTCGGCGATCAGGTCAGCTCGCGCGAGGAGCAAGTTGACCGGACCGGAAAGCGAGCATGCCGTGCAGTCGATGCCCGGAGGTGGCAGGCCGAAACGGTCGCGTCCTCCGAGTTGGCGACGTGATGCCCTCCGCACCACGTTCTGGGTGGTGCCTACAGTGCTCATCGGGGTCGCCATCCTCTGCTTTGTCATCACGTTCGAGATCGACATCGCTGCATATCACCATCACCTGACCCTTCCTCGGTGGGTGAATACCGGAAGCGCAGACGCCGGTCGCCAGGTTCTGATAGCCATCGCAGCTGCGATCATCACGACCATCGGAGTCGTCTTCTCGATCACGATTCTGGTCCTCACGCTTTCGTCCCAGCAGTTTGGACCTCGGATGATGCGAAACTTCATTCGGGACACTGGCAACCAGATGACGTTGGGAGTCTTCGTCGCCACGTTCTTCTATGCGGTGCTGGGTCTCGGTTCGATTACCGACCTTCAGGGCGGGGACTTCGTCCCCCACCTCACGATCACCGTCGCAGAGGCACTGTTGCTGTTGGATCTCGCAGTTCTGGTCTACTTCATCCACCACATCGCCAAGACGATTCAGCTTCCCGAGGTGATCGCAGGCATCGCGCTAGACCTCGACCGAGCGATCGACGCTGAATTCCCCAGTGAAGCTGCGGTCGGGGAGCGCATCCGCCCCCCCGAGCAGGCTGCCGATCTGATCGAGAAGCTGGATACCCGTGGAGCGGTGGTGACGGCCAAACACAGCGGCTACCTGCAATTCGTAGGGTATGGGCAGTTGATCACGATCGCGGAGACCCTGGACGCGGTGATTCGCCTCGCTCACCGACCCGGCCACTTCGTGATCGCCAATCGCCCCCTTGCGACGGTCTGGCCGTTTGGTGCTGCTCGGCAGGTGGAAGAGGCATTGGACAAGGCCCACATCACGGGCCCGCATCGTACGCTCACCCAGGATCCAGTCTTCGCGATCGATCAGCTCGTAGAGATCGCAATTCGTGCTCTCTCGCCGGCGGTGAATGACACGTTCACGGCACTGACCTGTATCGACTGGCTTTCGGCCGGTCTGTCGAAGATCTCTTCGAGGGATCTGAAAGAGGGCGTGTACCAAGGTCGGAGCGGAAAGATTCGATTGATTGAATCCGACCCGAGTTACACGCGGATGGTCAATCGGGCATTCGACAAGATTCGTCAAGCTGGATACGGAATGCCCGCGGTCATCATTCGCCTGTTGGATGCGCTTGACCACATTGCGGAATCCACGAGGAGCAGTGGGCAGATCGCAGTTCTCGTTCGGCAGGCCGAGATGGTCATGCGTGGCGCCGAAGCGGGGGTGTCTGAGCCAAACGATCTGGCTGACATCAGAGGCCGATGGGAACGATTCATCCAGACCTGCCAGGCGGTGGTCGATCACTCGTGACCTCTGCCGCCGGCAGCCATGGTGCGCCACGACAGGATCGGCACGACGGGCCTGGTCACGCTGCGACACCGGTCCTAGCTCCACCACACCGGGATCGGACGGACACACCAGGGCACACGCGTCCCGCCGTCGGCGTGGGGACACGACATCCGGGTCGTCGCCGAGGACGGCGAACTCCTGTGGCATCTCGCGCCCGACCCGACGAACGACTACCAACGTCAGAAGCCGGAGAGCGTCTGCGGGTTCGTCTGACCCAGAAATAGCGGGACAGAACAAAAAGTGGAGGCGATGGGACTCGAACCCACGACTTCGACCTTGCAAAGGTCGCACTCTAGCCAACTGAGTTACGCCCCCGTGTGTGACGGGTAGTGCTCGAGGAGCGACTTCACCGTACCAGCCGACTCTGACGTCGGCGCCCGGACCCTGCCCCCGACGTCCCGTCACAGCCGGTCTCTACGGTGCCGGACACAGGCGTCGGAACCGCGGGGAAGCCAGATGTTTCCCGGCTGTAGTTCCACTCGCCGTTCGCTCCCGTCCGGAGCCCCCATCACCAGGGGCGCCTCCATCGGACGGCCGCTCCTCCAACCACCAGGAGCACCCAATGGGAACCACTGATCGCCATCGACTACTGGCCACACTTGCCGAAGGGGTCGAGGCTCTGACCGATTCGGACGCGTGGAGGGCCCACCTCGACGTGCAGGGCCGCTTCCACCGGTACAGCTTCAACAACGCCATGCTCATCGGGCTCCAGGACCCCGACGCCACCCGGGTCGCCGGCTTCGCAACGTGGAAGAAGATGGGTCGATCGGTCGTCAAGGGCGAGAAGGCCATCTGGATCCTCGCCCCGATGGTCGGACGGAGGACCCGGACCGACGACGGGGAGGAGCGGCGTCCCATCTTCGGGTTCCGGCCGGTCGCCGTGTTCGACGTGGCCCAGACCGAGGGCGACGATCTGCCCCAGGTCTGCCGCAACCTCGAAGGTGACGACCCCGGTGCCTGCTTCGATCTTCTCCTCGAACGGGCGCAACGGATGGGTTACTCGGTCGAACTGGCGGAACTTCCCGGGGGCACCAACGGGGACTGCGCGTTCGCTGCCCGCCGCATCCGGGTCGAGTGCCGGAACCACCCGGCCCAGCGGGTCAAGACACTGGCCCACGAACTGGCCCACGCGTTGCTCCACGAAGGTACCGGCGACCGTGCGCTGGCCGAACTCGAGGCCGAGTCCGCGGCCTACATCGTGTGTCGGAGCCTCGGCGTCGACTCCGGCGACTACTCGTTCGGCTACGTCGCCTGCTGGGCCGGGGGCGGCCGCGAAGCCGTCGCCCGCATCTCGTCGTCCGGCGCCGCCATCCAGCATGCCGCATCGACGATCCTCGACGCGTCCGACCTCGAACGCACGACCGCCGCCTGACCGCCCGCGGGTTCAGCCCGTGATCCTGGCCCGTTCGGTCGATCGGGCGATCTCGTCCCAGGCCGCTTCGGCTCCGTCGAACCCGCCGACCTCGGTGCGCTTGTGCGGCTCGAGATCCTTGTACACCTCGAAGAAGTGGGCGATCTCGAACGTGAGGTGTGGTGGGAGTTCCTCCAACGCGCGGATGTTCTCCCACATCGGGTCACCGCAGGCCACACAGATGATCTTGGCGTCGGGGCCCTTCTCGTCGGTCATCCAGAACACGCCGACCGGCCGACTCTCGACCATGCAACCCGGGAATGTCGGCTCGTCGAGGAGCACGAGGGCGTCGAGCGGGTCGCCGTCCTCGGCGAGCGTGTCCGGGACGAACCCGTAATCGGCGGGGTAGAAGGTCGCCGAGAACAGCCGTCGGTCGAGCCGGAAGACGTGGTTCATGTGGTCGTACTCGTACTTGTTCCGGCTCCCCCGGGGGATCTCCACCATGACGTCGATCGTGCGATCCGTGCTCATGATTCCTGCTCTCTCCTCGGTGACCCGTCCCGACCCATTGTGGCGCAACCGTGACAGGTCCCGGACGGGGCGCCGACCACCACTCCGGGCCCCCGTGGCCAAAGAGGTCGCTTGCTAACGTTGTCCCGTGAGCAACGAACCCGTCCAGGCCGACAGGACCGGGCGCGATGCGGGTACGGGCTCCCACTACTTCGCCCGCCAGCTCTCCGATCTGGACTTCAATGACCGGTTGCTCGACCTGGTTGCCGAGGCCGACCTGCCGCTCCTCGAACGGGTGAAGTTCCTCATCCTCTTCTCCGAGCGCATCGACGAGTTCTTCCAGGTCCAGGTGGCCGGACTCCGGCGCCAGGTGGTGGCCGGCATCACCAGCAGGGCGCTGAACGGCAGCACCCCCGAACAGCTCCTGGCCGACGTGCGGGCCTCGCTCGAGCGCATGGTCCGTCGGCAGGAGGCCCTCCTCCTCGGAGTGGTGGCCCCGGCGCTCACGGCCGAGGGCATCGAACTGTGTAACTGGGAGAGCCTCGACGACGCCGATCGCGAGTACCTCCACGAGGTGTTCGACCGGCTGATCCTTCCGGTGGTGACCCCGCTCACCGTCGATCCGAGCCACCCGTTCCCCTATATCTCCAATCTCTCGTTGAACATCGGTGTGGAGGTGCGGAGCCGACTGGACGATTCATCCCGGTTCGCGCGGGTCAAGATCCCGCCCAACGTCGACCGCCTGCTTCCACTACCGGGCGGCGAGCGGTTCGTCCCACTGGAGCAGGTGATGGTCGCCTTCCTCGAGGAACTGTTCCCGGGCATGGATGTGGGCGAACCCTGTGTCTTCAGGGTCACCCGGGACGCCGACCTGGCTCTCGACGACGATGCCGCGGACGACCTCCTCCTCGCCCTGCAGGAGGAGCTCCGCCGCCGCCGCTTCCTTCCTGTGGTGCGACTCGAGATCGACTCCCGGACCTCGGAGGCATCGATCGACCGGCTGACCGCGGAGCTCGGACTCGGGGCCGACGACGTCTACCGGTTCGCCGGGCCACTCGGGTTGAGCTGCCTCTGGGCCATCTATGCCCTGGATCGTCCCGACCTGCACGACCGGCCGTGGACCCCGCTCGTCCCACCCGCCTTCAGCTCGGTCGAGCGCGAGGAGGGGGTGAGCATCTTCACCGTCCTCGACCGCCAGGACGTCCTCGTCCACCACCCCTACGACTCGTTTTCGGCCTCCGTCGAGGAGCTGATGAACGAGGCGGCGGACGACCCGCACGTGCTCGCCATAAAGCAGTGCCTGTACCGCACATCGGGTGACAGCCCCGTGGTGGCGGCCCTGGTCCGTGCGGCCGAGCGGGGGAAGCAGGTCGCCGTCCTGGTCGAGGTCACCGCCCGATTCGACGAGGAGGCAAACATCGGCTGGGCCCGTGCCCTCGAAGAAGCGGGCGCCCACGTCATCTACGGCCTGATGGGACTCAAGACCCACGCCAAGACCACGCTGGTGGTGCGCCAGGAGGGTGATGCGGTCCGGCTCTACTGCCACGTCGGGACCGGCAACTACAACCCGAAGACGGCCCGCATCTACGAGGATCTGGGCATCCTGTCGTCCCGTCCCGAGCTGGGGGCCGACGTCACCCGCTTCTTCAACTACATCACCGGGTTCAGCCAGCCGCCGAACTACCAGGAGCTGGTGACCTCCCCCGGTGGGATCCGGAACCGGGTGGTGGAGTTGATCGACGAGGAGGCCAAGTCCGGACCGGACGGCCGCATCGCCATCAAGGTGAACGGTCTCGACGACGTCGTGGTCATCGACGCCCTCTACCGGGCCTCGCAGGCAGGGGTCCCGATCGAGCTGATCATCCGGGGCATCTGCTGCCTGCGGCCCGGTGTGCCCGGTCTTTCCGAGACGATCCACGTCCGCTCCATCGTCGGTCGCTTCCTCGAGCACTCGCGGATCCTGCGATTCGGGGGCGCGGCGGGTCGGTCGGCCGTGTACTACATCGGCTCGGCGGACCTCCGCCGGCGCAACCTCGATCGGCGTGTCGAGGCGATGATCCCGGTGGCGGACCCCGACGCCGTCGCCCGCCTCGAGGAGATCCTGGATCTCAACCTGGCCGACGACATGCAGTCGTGGTCGCTGGCGGGCGACGGCTCGTGGAGCCGGATCCCGACGGTGCTCGGCAATGCCACCCAGACCGCGCTGGAGGAAGCTGCCCTCAAACGCGGCGATCTCCTGGACCGTCCCCGGGGATCGTTGATCTGAGCCGGCGGGACGGCCTCCCGTAGGTCGGCGGTGCGCTCGGAGCGCCTCTGCCATGCTGCGGTCAGGCGATGGCGGTGCGGATCCTGGCCATGACGTCGTCGGTCAGCTTGGGCACGACGTCGAGGGCGGCAAGGTTCTCGTGGACCTGTTCCACCCGGCTCGCGCCGGTGATGACCGAGGACACGTGCGGGTTCTTGACGCACCAGGCGATGGACAGCTGGGCCAGGGTGCAGTCGAGCTCCTCGGCGATGCCTTGGAGGCGAGCGACCGTCCGGTTGCGGTCGGCGTCGGTCAACAGGTTGCGCAACCACTCGTAGCCGGGCAACGACGCCCGGGATCCCTCGGGAACACCGTCGAGGTACTTGCCGGTCAGCAGGCCTGAAGCGAGCGGGCTCCAGGTGGTGAGGCCGAGGCCGATACCGTCGTAGAGGGGCGCGTACTCCTGCTCGACCCTGTCCCGCCACAGCAGGTTGTACTGGGGCTGCTCGACCACCGGCTTGTGGAGGTGGTGTCGGTCGGCGATGTCCCAGGCTTCGCGCAGCGACTCGGCTGACCATTCCGACGTGCCCCAGTAGAGGGCCTTGCCGGCCGTGATCATGTCGGACATGGCCCACACGGTCTCCTCGACCGGCGTCTCGGGGTCGGGGCGGTGGCAGTAGACGAGGTCGACGAACTCGAGACCCAGCCGCTCGAGCGAGCCGTCGATGGCCTGGGACAGGTACTTGCGGTTGAGCGTGTTCCGCATGTTGACGTTGTTATGCAGTCCCCAGAACAGCTTGGTGGAGATGACGTAGGAGTAGCGGGGCCACCCGAGGGACCGGATCGCCTCACCCATGATGGTCTCGGACTTGCCGGCCTCGTAACCCTCCGCGTTGTCGAAGAAGTTGACCCCCGCGTCGTACGCAGCCGACAGGCAGTCCTCGGCGAGGTTGCCGGCCAACTGGGGCCCGAAGGTCACCCATGATCCGAAGGACAGGACGCTGACCTTGAGGCCCGACCCGCCCAGACGTCGATACTCCATCTCCATGGCTGCTCCTTGCGTATGCGGATACCCGTAGGCGATCTCCGGTCGAACGGACCGGCGGATCGCCCGGCCGGACCGAATCCTACGGGCTGGGCTGTCGCTGTCCACCGGGAGCCGGAATGTGTCACCGGGGTCGCGCGATGCTGGTGTCGTGACCGAATCGACCGTGATCTCCCCCGGGTTGCCCCCGCTGCCGCCCCAGCCGACCGGGGTGGCATGGCCGACCCGGGACTGGCCTGTCGGGGGCCACCAGTTCGGGGCCGGAGTCGAGGAGCTCCTGGATACCGCCTTCGACCCGGACGGTCCCCTGCGCGAGACCTATGCCGTCGCCGTCGTGCACGGTGGCCGCCTGGTCTACGAACGCTACGGCGGAACGCTCCCGCGGTGGGAGGGCGGCGGCACCCCGGTTGCGCCGTCCACGCCGCTGCTGTCCTGGTCGATGGCCAAGGCCGTGCTCCATGCCGCCGTCGGGATGCTGGTCGGTGACGGAAGGCTCGACCCCGCCGCACCGGCTGCCGTGCCGTCGTGGCAGGGCGCAGACGATCCTCGCGGGGCGATCACCCTGGACGATCTCCTCGAGATGCGCGACGGACTCGACTTCGCCGAGGAGTACGACGACGCCGGGGCCTCCGACGTCATCCCGATGCTCTTCGGACCCGGGAAGTCCGACATGGCCGGGTTCGCCGCGGACCGACCGTTGACGGCACCCCCCGGAGATCGGTTCAACTACTCGACCGGGACCAGCATGGTGATCTCCGGCATCGTGGCCCGAACCGTGGGCCCGGGACCCGCCTACCAGGAGTTCCTGGACGCGAGAGTGTTCGGACCGCTCGGGATGGCGTCGGCCCGGGCCACCTTCGACGACGCCGGCTCGTGGGTGGCCTGCGGCTGCTGCCCGAGGGATGGGTGGACCGGGGCCGGACGCCCCGATCGGTCGATCCGGACGGCGGGAACCTCTACGGAGCTCACTGGTGGACCCGGGACGAGCCGCTCGGCACGTTCTGGGCGGCGGGCCACGACGGGCAGTACATCGACCTCTGCCCGGCGCTCGACCTGGTGCTCGTGCGGATGGGCCGGACGGATCCGGACCGCTATCCCCTCCTCCGTGCCTGGAGGGACGAGGTGACCGGTGCCTTCGCGGACTCCCGGCGGGGCGGCGTCGGATGACCGGCCACGGGAGCGATGTCGATCGCTCGGTCGAGTGGGACCGGCTGCGGGCGACCTACCTGCGTCCGGTGGGCGACCGGCCCCGGACGTCCGCCCGCGGCCTGCACCACATGGCGGTGCTGTCGAGCGACGTCGAGCGCACCATCGCCTTCTACCAGGACGTGCTCGAGTTCCCGCTGGCCGAGCTGTTCGAGAACCGCGACTACCGGGGCTCCACCCACTTCTTCTTCGACATCGGCAACGGCAACTACCTCGCCTACTTCGACTTCCCCGGCCTGGACCTCGGCGACTACGCCGAGGTGCTCGGCGGCCTGCACCACATCGCCATCAGCGTCACCCCGGACCAGTTCGACCGGCTGGTCGCCAAGGTGCGCGACGCCGGCGTGGAGGTCCATGTCGTCAACGGGGACTCGGCCTACTTCCCGGGTCCGGACGGGGAGCGGCTCGAGTTGCTGAGCTACCCGCTCCACGACATGTACGGCACCGTCGTCGGGCCCTGACCGGGCCGGGCCGGGGGTCGGGGGTCCGTCCCGCCCCGGAATCCCCCGGCCCGGGTGCCTGCTGGGTGACCTTGGACCCTGTGATCGGACCGACCGGTGTCGGACAATGGGTCGGGAGCGGTGAGAAGGGATTCCTATGAGCGCGATCGCCTGGTTCGAGGACGTCGGCTTGGATGACGTGGCCAGCGTGGGTGGCAAGGGAGCGAACCTGGGAGAGCTCACCCGCGGCGGGCTGCCGGTCCCGCCGGGCTTCATCGTCACCGGGGAGGCCTATCTGGACGCCATCGACCGTGCGGGCACCCGAGCCAAGCTGCGCGACGTCCTCGCCGGTCTGGACCCCGGCGACCAGGAGGGTCTGGCCGCGGCCGCCGGTACGGCCCAGGGCCTGATCGAGGGGACGGCCATCCCGCCCGAACTGGCGCACCAGGTGCTCGACGCCTACCACAAGCTCGGCGCCGGGTCGCGGGTCGCCGTTCGCTCGTCGGGGACCGGCGAAGACACCGCGGGCACGTCGTTCGCGGGCATGAACGCCACCTTCACCAACGTGGCGGGCGACGACGAACTGCTGCGGCGGATCGTCGGCTGCTGGGCGTCCTTGTACGGGCAGCGGGTCATCGCCTACCGCTCCCTCGAAGGGGTGACCGACGAGCCGACCCTGGCGGTGGTGGTCCAGGAGATGGTGGCCTCGGAGCGGTCGGGGGTCATGTTCACCGCCGACCCCTCGACCGGCGACTCGGACCGGATCGTCATCGAGGGCGCCTTCGGGCAGGGGGAGGTGGTGGTCTCCGGCCTCGTCGAGCCCGACACCTACGTGGTGGTCAAGGACGGACTGAGGCTCCTGTCGGTCCGGATCGGACACAAGACGACCAAGATCGTCCGTGGCGCCGACGGGAGTGACCAGGAGGTCACGCTGGGCGCCGACGAGGCCGACCGTCGGGTGCTCCTCGACGGGGAGATCGTGGAGTTGGCCCGGTTGGGCCTCGAGGTGCAGGACCACTACGGCTCGCCCCAGGACATCGAGTGGGCCCTGGCCGGGGAGAAGACCTACATCGTGCAGTCGCGGCCGATCACCACCCTGAATCCCCCGACAGTCTCCCCGGGGGCCGACCACCGGGTCCTGGTCACCGGGTTGGCCGCGTCCAAGGGCACCGCGTCGGGCCCGGCCCGGCTGCTCCAGTCGCCCGACGAGGGCGAGCGCCTGCTCGACGGCGAGGTTCTGGTCGCCCCCATGACCAGTCCGGACTGGGTCCCGGTGATGCGGCGGGCCGCCGCACTGGTGACCGACGGCGGCGGCATGACCTGTCACGCCGCCATCGTCTCCCGGGAGCTGGGCCTGCCCTGCGTGGTCGGTACGCGGACGGCGACGACCGTGCTCCGTGACGGCGAGGTGGTGACCGTCGACGGCGAGCGGGGCCAGGTCCTCGAGGGCGTGGTCCGGGCACCTGTCGCCGCTGCGGTCGCCGCGGCCGCGCCCGCAGGACAGGGCGGCCCGGACGAGGCGTTGGCCACCCGTCTCTACGTGAACCTGGCCGTCGCCGAGCACGCCGAGGAGGTGGCGGCCCTGGACGTGGACGGCGTCGGCCTGCTGCGGGCCGAGTTCATGGTGGCGGACGCGCTGGGCGGGGTGCACCCCCGACTCCTGCTCCAACGGGGCGAGGAGCAGACGTTCGTCGACGCCATGTCGAAGTCACTGCTACGGATCACCCGGGCGTTCGGCACGCGCCCCGTCGTCTACCGGAGCATCGACTTCCGGAGCAACGAATTCCGGGGCCTGGAGGGCGGGGAGGAGTTCGAACCCCAGGAGGAGAACCCGATGATCGGCTACCGCGGGTGCTACCGCTACGTCGACCAGCCCGACCTGTTCCGTTTGGAGCTCGATGTGCTCGGTCGGGTGGCGGCCGAGACACCCAATCTCCGGCTCATGATCCCCTTCGTCCGCACCGCCTGGGAGCTCGAGCGGTGCCTCGACATCGTCGAGGACCATCCGTCGGCCCGCGGGCTCCAGGTATGGGTCATGGCCGAGGTCCCCTCGGTGGCGTACTGGATCCCGACCTACGCCCGCATGGGCGTGGAGGGGGTGTCGATCGGGAGCAACGACCTGACCCAGCTCACCCTGGGCGTCGACCGGGACTCGGCTGTGCTGGCCGAACTCTTCGACGAGTCCGATCCCGCGGTCCTCGACGCCATCGAACGGATCGTCGGGGCCTGCCAGGAGTCCGGAATCACCTCCTCGTTGTGCGGGCAGGCTCCCTCCAACCGTCCCGAGTTCGCCGAATTCCTCGTCCGACTCGGCATCACGTCGGTCTCGGTCAATCCGGACTCGGTCAGTCCGGTGCGACGGGCGATCGCCGGTGCCGAGCGTCGTCTGCTGGTCGAGGCGGCCACTCCGGGGCGGTCGGCTGCCACCCCCCACCTGACGGCCCGCCACCCGTTGTCCGGACGGCACGGCTGAGTCGGGCGTGGGGGTTCAGTTCCGTTCGGCGACCATGTCGATGGCGCCACACGGGCACTCCTGGGCACAGAGGCCGCAACCTTTGCAGAAGTCGAGGTCGATCGAGTACCGCTGGCCGGGCCCGAGCTTGATCACCGCATTGTCGGGGCACACGCCATAGCAGTTGTCGCACTCGAAGCAGTTTCCGCACGACAGGCAGCGACGGGCTTCGAACAGGGCGTTCTCCTCGGTGAGCCCTCCCACCACCTCGTCGAACCCGCTCTGGCGGCGGATCCGCTCGAGTTCGGGACGGACCGTCCGGGGAGCATCCGAGTAGTACCAGGTGTTGATGCGGTCGAACGTGGCCGACTCGGCTCGGGGGGGATCGGCGACGGTGCGGCCCGCCAGGTAGGCGTCGATCCCCCGGGCTGCCGTCCGGCCGTGCCCGATGGCCACCGTCGCCGTGCGCGGGGACGGGACGGCGTCGCCACCGGCGAAGATGCCGCTCATTCCGGTCATCATGGTCGGGAGCACCTGGACCGCGCCGTCCTCGACGACCACGCCGCCTGCCCGATCGAGGAGCGTGAGGTCCGTGTCCTGGCCGAGGGCGAGTACCAGCGCGTCGGCTCCGAGCTCCTCGAAGTCACCGGTGGGCTGGGGGAACCCGTCGTCGTCCAGGCGCATCCGCTCGATGACCAGGTGGTCGCCCTCGTACCGGCTGACCGTGGAGAGCCACCGCACCGTCACACCTTCGTCCAATGCCTCCTCGAGCTCGTCCGCGTGGGCGGGCATCCGCTCCCGGTTGCGCCGGTAGACGATCACGGCGTCGGACGCCCCCAGCCGGCGGACGGTCCTCGCCGCGTCCACGGCGGTATCGCCGCCCCCGTAGACCGCGACCCGACGGCCGAGCAGCGGAGGGTCGTCGTCGGCCACGTGGTGCAGGAGGGTGACGGCGTCGATGATCCGGGACGAATCGCCGGCCGGGATGTCGACGCGCCGGCCGATCCCAGCGCCGACGGCGAGGAAGACGCCGTCGAATCCGCCGGACGCGCGCTCGGCGCCGACATCGAGTACCGGGTGGTCGAGGGACACCTCGATCCCCAGGTCGACGATGCGGGCGATCTCTGCGTCGAGCACGTCCCGTGGGAGCCGGTACGCCGGGATCCCGTAGCGCAGCATGCCTCCGAGCTGTGGCGAAGCATCGACCAGGCGGACCCCGTGCCCGAGTCGACGGAGGTGGTAGGCGGCGCTCAGCCCGGCCGGACCGGCGCCGACGACCAGCACCCGCTTTCCGGAGTCGACCCCCGGTCCGGGAAGCGGCCAGCCCTGCTCGATGGCCAGGTCACCGAGGAAGCGCTCGACCGAATTGATGCCGACCGCCTCGTCGAGCTGGCCGCGGTTGCACGCCGTTTCGCAGGGGTGGTAGCAGATCCGGCCCATCACCGCCGGGAGAGGGTTGTCCTCCACGAGCACCCGCCACGCCTCGTCGTATCCGCCCGACTCCGCGTGGAAGAGCCACTCCTGGATCCGCTCCCCGGCGGGGCAGGCGTTGTTGCACGGGGGGAGCCGGTCCACGTAGACGGGGCGCTCGACCCGCCACGAGCCGGTGCGGTTGGCGTGGCTGGAGCCGACGTCGAGGGTGATGGCGAAGGGGAGGTCCATCAGACGCCCGCCTCCTCCGGGTCCCTGTCGCCGAGCAGGCCGTAGGTGGCGATGTTGCGGTCGGCGCGGTCCTGGATCCTGGCGATCGTCTCGGTGTCCGGATCCTCACCGAAGAGGTGCGCGTAGCGTCCCTGGATCGAGAGGTAGGCCTCTACCGGGGTCCGGTGGCGGATGGGGGAGACCGCGGTGACCTCACCGTCGACGGCCTCGAAGACGGGGAAGAGTCCGGTCTCGACGGCCAGCCGGGCGACCCGGACGGTGTCGGCCGGCGCCGAGCCCCAGCCCAGCGGGCAGGGCACGAGGACGTGGAGATAGCGGGCCCCGCGCACGGCGACGGCGCGTTCGACCTTGCGCTCGAGGTCGTGCAGGTCGGCCACCGTGGCGGTGGCGACGTAGGGGATGCCGTGGGCCATGGCGATCCGGGGGAGGTCCTTCCCCTGCCCGAAGGCGTTGCCGCGGTGGCTCCCGACCACCTCCGTGGTGGCCGTGCGCGCCGCCGGCGGTGTCGCGCCGGAGCGCTGGACTCCGGTGTTCATGTAGGCCTCGTTGTCGTAGCAGACGAACAGGACGTCGTCGTTGCGCTCGAACATCCCCGACAGGCACCCGAAGCCGATGTCGACCGTGCCGCCGTCCCCGGCCTGTCCCACCACGCGCACGTCCGTCGCACCTTTGATCCGCATCGCCGCGGCGACCCCGGTGGCCACCGCCGGCGCGTTGGCGAAGAGTGAGTGGAGCCAGGCGATGCGCCACGAGGTCTCCGGATAGGGGGTCGAGAAGACCTCGAGGCAACCGGTCGCGTTGACGGCGGCGATCCGGCCCCCGGTCGCACGCATGGCCGCGTCGAGCACGTACCGGGCCCCGAGTGCCTCCCCGCATCCCTGGCAGGCCCGGTGGCCGGAGTCCAGCGCGTTGGCCCGGTCCGGGTCGGCCTGCGCGGTCCGGTCGCTGTCGGGAAGCAGCCGGTTGCCGACGGCGAAGCTCCCCACCTGGTAGAAGCGGACGGGTTGTCCTGTCACGTGCCCTCCTCAACCGATCCGCGACGCCACGGTGCCGATGTCACGGAGGACGTTCTCCGCCGGCGGGCCCGAACGGCGCCGGTCCCTCATGCGGGCCCGCTCCCGCTCCACGAGCTCCAGGTCGAGGTCGAGGAAGGTGACGGGTGCGAGCTCGTCCCGGACGGCGGCGCCGAACATCGTCTCGAGCGAGCGGCCGGTGATCGGGCGTCCGCCGAGCCCGGCGACCACCGTGCGCAGACGGGCGTCGCCCTCGTGGGTGGCCAACGCGACGTCGGTGGACAGCACGCCACCGAAGCCGACGCTGAACGCCTTCTCGACCACGACCACCCGTGACGTTCCGGCCAGGGCCTCGGCCACCGCGTCCCGCGGGAACGGCCGGAAGGTGGTGATGCCGAGTACACCCACCCGCTCTCCGGCACGGCGTCGGGCGTCGACGGCGTCCTTGAGCGTCCCGAGAACGGATCCCATAGCCACGACGACGACGTCGGCGTCGTCGGTCCGGTACGGACGGACCAGGCCGCCGCTGTCCCGGCCGAAGGCGGCGCGGAACTCCGCGGCCAGTCCGGGGATGCGGTCGAGGGCGTCGCGTTGGCGGAGATGGGCGAGGTAGCGGACCTCCTCGAAGGCCTCCGGTCCCACCATGGCGCCGATCGAGACGGGGTCGCCCGGATCGAGGACCTGACGTGGTTCGTAGGGCGG
>JBEKCS010000004.1:0-86993 GCA_050014755.1 Acidimicrobiales bacterium | reverse complement strand
CGACGAGGCGTCGATCGCCGCGCTCAACGAGCGGTTCCTCGACAAGGAGGGGCCCACCGACGTGCTGTCCTTCCCCATCGAGGACGAGATCGACCGCAGCGGGCGCTCCCCCGACGAGGGCGGGACCGGGCCGGCCTCGATCGAGGCCGCCACCGGCCGCCACCTGCTGCTCGGGGACGTGGTCATCTGTCCGGCCGTCGCCGCGGTCAACGCCGTCGAGCACGGGGTCACCTTCGACGACGAGATCGCGCTGCTCGTGGTGCACGGGATCCTGCACCTGCTCGGCATGGACCACATGGTCGACGAGGAGGCCGAGCGCATGGAGCGACGCGAGCAGCAGCTCCTCGACCGCTTCTACCGGGTGCCCCCGCTGCGCGGACCCGCCTCGTGATGCTGGCCGCCACCTTTACGCTCGGGGACCTGATCCTGATCCTGGTGGTGGTGGTGCTCCTGTTCGCCTCGGCCCTCCTGGCCCTGGCCGAGACCAGCCTGGTGCGGATGGGCCGGGCCAAGGCGATGAGCCTGGCCGATGACGGACGACGCGGGGCCAAGGTGCTGGTGCGACTCACCGAAGACCCCCAGGGGTTCCTCAACCCGGTCCTGCTCCTCGTGCTCATCTGCCAACTGGTGGTGGCCACCCTGGTCGGCATCCTGGCCGTGCGGTGGTTCGGGGCGTGGGGGGTGGCGGCCGCCACCGTGTTCGAGATCATGGTCATCTTCGTGTTCGCCGAGGCCGTCCCCAAGAACTGGGCGGTCCACCATCCCGAGCGGGCCGCCCTGTTCAGTGCCCCCATCGTCTCCGCGGTGGTCGGATTCTGGCCCGTGCGGATGGTGTCGGCCGGCATGATCGGCCTGGCCAACCTGTTCATGCACGACACCGGTGGCTACATGGGGACGAGGGTGACCGAGTCCGAGTTGCTGGCCATGGCCGACGTGGCCGTCGAGGGCGACGTGATCGAGACCGAGGAGCGGGCCCTCATCCACTCGATCATCGAATTCGGTGACACCGTGGTGCGCGAGGTCATGGTGCCGAGGACCGACATGGTCGCCATCGCCGCCGACGCGTCGGTGGAGGCGGCACTCGACCTGGCGCTCGAGGCCGGCTTCAGCCGCGTGCCGGTCGTCGAGCTCCAGATCGACGACGTGGTCGGCGTGGCCTACACCAAGGACCTGATCAGCGAGCTGCGAATCGGCAAGGGTGGCGAACCGGTCGGCGACCACCTGCGGGAGGCCCACTTCGTGCCGGAGACCAAGCGGGTGGCCGACCTCATGCGCGAGATGCAGTCGGACAAGTTCCATCTGGCCGTGGTGGTCAACGAGTACGGCGGGACGGCCGGGCTGGTGACCCTCGAGGACCTGATCGAGGAGCTGGTGGGCGAGATCGTCGACGAGTTCGACGTCGAGGAGGTGCCGATCGAGCAGCTGGCCTCGGGAGGCCTGCGGGTGAGCGCCCGCCTGGCCGTCGACGAGGTCAACGAGCTGCTCGACGCCCACCTGCCGACGGGCGCGTGGGACACCGTGGGCGGCCTGGTGTTCGACCTCCTCGGCCACGTGCCCGTGGCCGGCGAGGCGGTCACCGCGGACGGGCTCCGGCTGGTCGTCGACCGGGTCAACGGCCGCCGCATCGAGCAGGTGTCGATCGTGCCGCTGGCCGACGCCGCGTCGGCGGAGGGCACGTGAGCGAGCACAAGTCGGGCTTCGTCGCCGTGGTGGGGCGGCCCAACGTGGGCAAGTCCACCCTGGTCAACGCCATGGTCGGGACGAAGGTGTCCATCGTGTCCTCCCGGCCCAACACCACCCGGTCCCAGGTCCGCGGCGTGCTCGACCGTCCGGACGCCCAGATCGTGTTCGTCGACACCCCCGGGCTCCACAAGCCCAAGACGGCACTGGGCACCCGGATGAACGAGTCGGCCACCTCCTCGCTCGACGACGTCGACGCGGTGGTGGCCATGGTCGAGGCCACCGGTGCGGTCGGGCCGGGCGACCGGATGGTCCTGGGTCACTCGGTACGGAGGGTCCGGGCCATGGCCCGGGCCGCCGCGCTGACCGTCGAGCTCGGCAGCGGGGGGCCCGACCTGGTCGGCCGGCCGACGTTGATGGTGGTGGTCAACAAGATCGACCGGGTGGGGGGCGACGGGGTGCTCGGCCACCTGACGGCGGTGTCCGCGGCGGTCGACGCCCTCGCCGAGGAGCAGGGGGGCGACCCCGTCCCCGTCGAGTACTTCCCGCTGTCGGCGGCCAGCGGCCAGGGCGTGGCCACCCTGGTCGACGCGCTGGTCGAGCGGATGCCGTATGGGCCCCGCTACTACCCCGAGGGCATGGTCACCGATGTGGCCGAGGCCTTCTGGGTGGCCGACCTGGTCCGCGAGGAGCTGCTGGCCCGGGTGGCCGACGAGCTCCCGCACTCCATCGCCTGCCGGGTGACCGAGTGGGAGTGGCCGCGGGTCCGCTGCGAGATCCTCGTCGAGCGCGACTCGCAGAAGGGCATCGTCATCGGCAAGGGCGGGAACACCCTCAAGGAGGTGGGCACCGCCGTGCGCAGCCAGATGGAGCCGGGGGCCTACCTGGAGCTGTTCGTCCGGGTGGAGAAGCGCTGGCAGCAGCGCGAGGAGTCGCTCGACCGGCTCGGATTCTGACCGGGGGTCAGGCCGGGTCGTCGGCCGTCCCGGCGATGGCGGCCAGGAAGGCCACCACCTCGTCGCGGTCGAGGGTCCGCTTCATCGGGGGCACGCGGGCCAGCAGCGCACCCCGGTAGCGGGCCGTGGCCAGTCGGCTGTCGAGCACCGCCACCACCCCCCGGTCCGTGCTCGACCGGATGAGCCGTCCGGCTCCCTGGGCCAGCAGGGTCCCGGCCCGGGGCAGGTCGACGGTGCTGAACGCGCCGGGCCCGGCCAGCTCCCGGCGGGCCTCCAGCACCGGGTCGTCGGGCCGGGGGAACGGGATCCGGTCGATGGTGACCAGGCTGAGCGTGCGCCCGGGCACGTCGACGCCCTGCCAGAAGCCGAGCGTGGCGAACAGGCAGGCCGTCTCGTCGGCCCGGAACGCCTCGACGAGCGCGGGCTTGGGCAGGTCGGACTGGGACAGCACGGGAACGTCGAGCCGCGGGGCGAGGGCCTCGACGGCGGCCCGCATGGCCCGCCAGCTGGTGAACAGGGCCAGGGTGCGGCCCCCGGCCGCGGTGATGAGGATCTCGAGCTCGTCGTGGAGGGCCGGCTCGGCCTCCGGTCGGCGCCGGTCGGGGAGCGAGGCCGCCACGTAGAGCAGGGAGTTGGCCCGGTAGTCGAACGGGCTGCCCACGTCGAGGTCGTCGGTGGAGTCCGGCGGCATGCCGAGGCGGCCGGCGAGGCCGATGGGGACGGTGGCCGAGGTGAGGATGCCGGTGACCGATCCCCACAGCTGCTCGGCCAGGACCGGGCCCACGTCGATGGGCGACACCCGCAGGGCCGGGGCCCGGGAGCCGTCGTCCACCCAGGCCACCTCCTCGTCGCCCAGCATCGACAGCCGGGCCAGGTCCGAGGCCAGGTGCCCGGCGGCCAGCAGGACCCGGTCGCGCCGGGACCGGTCGGTCGGCGACTCGACGTCCCCCGCCTCCCGCTCCGCCCGGCGCAGGTGGTCGACCAGGCGGCCGACCCGTCCCGAGGCCAGGGTCAGGAGGGTGCCGATCCCGGGATCGCTCCCCACGGCGGTGGCCGCGGCCGGCCGGATCGCCGGCACCACCCGCTTCGCCACCCGGGGCAGAGGGGCGAGCCCGAGGTCCAGCCCGAGGGGCTCGTCGCCGGAGTCCGGGTCGTCCGCGTCGCCGTCATGGCCGCGGGCCCCGGTGGGGGAGTCGTCGGTGCCGCCCGGATCGGTGCCACCCGGATCGGTGCCGCCAGCCAGGTCCCGGCGGGGTACCCGGCGGCCCGACCACGGTCGGAGCACCCGGTGGAGCACGTCGGCCAGGTCGGCCACCGCCTCGATGGCCCGTCCGGCCGCCTCGTCGCCGGTGTCGACCACCGGTCGGGCGGCGGTGGCCAGCGCCCGGAACCGGCCCGGTCCGACTTCCAGCCCGAGGCTGTCGGTCATCACGTCCTCGACCTCGTGGGCCTCGTCGAACACCACCACCTGGTGCTCGGGTAGCACGGCCCCTCCGCTGGCCAGGTGGGCGCCGTAGAGGTGGGTGTTGACGACGATCACGTCGGCCTCGGCCGCCCTGGCCCGGGCATCCTCGGCGAAGCAGTCCCGACCCGACGGGCACCGGAACGCCCCCGGGCACTCCCGCGCCGTGGTCGAGACCATGGCCCAGGCCCGGAAGTGCGGCTCGAAGGGCAGCTCGGCCCGGTCGCCGGAGGTCGAGTCCTCGGCCCACCGGACGAGGCTGCGGACCTGGTCGGCGATGGTCGCCGGGTCCGAGGTGTCCACCTCCGACGCCTGCGTCAGGGTGTCGTCGGCGTCCGGCGGGTCGGCCGACCCGGGCTCGAGGGTCAGCTGCCCGGAACGGCCGCCGATCTCGGACACCCGCTGGCGGCACACGTAGTTGCTGCGGCCCTTGAGGACGGCGAAGGTCAATCCGTTGCCGGTGGCGCTCGCCACCAGCGGCAGGTCCTTGGTGGCCAACTGGTCCTGGAGGGCCTTGGTGGCGGTGGCCACCACCACCCGCTCACCGGCCAGTGCGGCGGGCACCAGGTAGGCCAACGACTTGCCGGTCCCGGTCCCGGCCTGGACGACCAGGTTTCGCCCTCCGGCCATGGCCGCGGCTACGGCCACCGCCATCTCGCCCTGGCCGGGGCGGGACTCGCCCCCGCCGGGCAGGGCCGCCGCCACTCGGCGGAGCGTGGTGGACACCTCGTCGGGCATCCGCCGACACTACCGGGCGGGCCCGTCGGGCCCGGTGGCCCGACGGAATGGAGGGCTCGCTACCGCCAGGCGACGGCGAGGGCGACGGACACGGCGAGGCCGACGACGACGATGCACGCCCGCAGCGCGTCGGCGGGCAGGCGCCGGCCGTAGTGGCCGCCGAGCTGGCCGCCGATGATGGCGCCGGCGGCGATGAGCGCCACCACCGACCACGAGATCCGGGTGGCCAGGATGAACACGAACCCGGACACCGCGTTGGCCACCAGTGCCAGCGCGTTCTTCGTCCCGTTGAGCCTCTGGAGGTCGTCGTCGATGAAGATGGCCAGCAGGGCGATGAGGATGACCCCCTGGGCGGCGCCGAAGTAGCCGCCGTAGATGCCGGTGAGGAACACGCCGGCCAGGAGTGGCATCCCGCCGTGGACGCTGCGCTCGCCCCTCGCCGCCAGCCATCGGCTGACGCGGGGCTGCACGGCCATGAGCACACAGGCCACCAGGATGAGCGCCGGCACGGCCTCCTTGAACACACTGTGGGGGAGGCCGAGCAGGAGCACGGCACCGGCGACGGCGCCGGCGAGGGACGCCGCGCCGAGTTTGACGACACGGGACCGCTGGCCGACCAGCTCGCGGCGGTAGGCCACCACGTTGCTGACGCTGCCGGGCACCAGGCCCACGGTGTTGGACACGTTGGCCAGCACCGGTGGGTACCCGAGTGCGAGGAGGACGGGAAAGGTGATGAGCGAACCCGACCCCACGATCACATTGACGGTCCCGGCTGCCAGTCCGGCGGCGAAGATGGCGAGGGCGGCCCATGCGGTCATGGGGAGGGTCTAGTCGCCGGTGGGGTGATGGCTCAATCACCACGTCCAGGCGGGCCGGTGGCGACGGGTGGACGAACGTCCCCGGAGACACGACCGGTGCAACCGACAGGATAGGTTCGCAGGGTGCACGACGATCAGGTGGGCGCAGAGAGTGGGGACGGCGACGGGGACGCCGTCCTGACCGCGGCCGACGTGGCCGGTGGACCGATCCCGGCCCACGTGGCCTGCGTGATGGACGGCAACGGTAGGTGGGCGGCCCGCCGCGGACTCCCGCGCACCGAGGGACACGCCGCCGGCGAGGCCGCGTTGCTCGATGCCGTCGAAGGGGCGCTCGAGCTCGGGATCCCGTGGATCACCATGTACGCCTTCTCCACCGAGAACTGGCGGCGCCCCCCGGACGAGGTCCGCTACCTGATGGGCTTCAACGAGAGCCTCCTCATGCGCCGACGCGACGAGCTCGACGAAAAAGGCGTCCGGATCCGCTTCGCCGGCCGCCGCGACTGGCGGGTCCCGAAGCGGGTGCTGAAGCGCATGGACGAGTCGATCGAGCAGACCAGGGACAACCGCCGCTGCACGCTGACCATGGCCTTCAACTACGGGGGCCGGGCCGAGATCGTCGATGCCGTGCGGGACCTGGTGGCCGGCGGGGTGAAGCCCGAGAAGGTCACGGAGAAGGCCATCCGTTCACACCTCTACTTCCCCGACCAGCCCGATCCCGACCTGGTCATCCGCACCTCGGGCGAACACCGGGTCTCGAACTTCCTCCTCTGGCAGCTGGCGTACAGTGAGTTGGTGTTCGACGAGGTGCTGTGGCCCGACTTCCGGCGGGCCCACCTGTTTGCCGCGGTGCGCGACTTCCAGCGCCGCCAGCGCCGCTTCGGGGGCGTGACCTGATGGGACGCGGCCTCGTGGCAGGTGCACCGCGGGGCGACGACCACCGCAGGAGCGACGCCGGCGGGGTGTGGATCGTCACCGGCTGGGTGGTCGGTCTGATCCTCTGGGCCGGCGTCCTGGTGGCATGGCACGCCGGCTTCGGCGCGGCGGCCCCGTTCGTGGTGATCCCCGCCATCCTCGTGTTCATGATCGGGGCCGGCAACCTGATCGGCGGCCGGTCGAGCCGTCCGGCGCCCCGGTTCAACCGTCCCGATCCGATGCCGATCGCCGCGCTGCGGCCCGACCCCGGTGCGGCGGGGGAGGGGGCGGGTGACGGCACCACGACCGGGGAGCCGGGCACCGGGCCATGACCCAGTTCCGCGACCGGGGAGTGGTGCTGCGCACCATCCGCCTGGGCGAGGCGGACCGGATCGTCACCCTCATGACCGAGTACCACGGCAAGGTCCGGGCCGTGGCCAAGGGTGTCCGGCGGACCACCTCCAAGTTCGGCTCCCGACTCGAGCCCTTGAGCCACGTGGCCCTGCTCGGGTGGCAGGGACGGGGCGACCTCGACACCATCGACCAGGCCGAGGTGATCGACACCTTCCGGCCGGTGCGCGAGGACCTGGACCGGATGTCGGCCGGCCTGTCGATGCTCGAAGTGGTGGACCAGGTGGGCCAGGAGCGCCACGCCAACCCCCGGTTGTACGAGATGGTGGTGCGGGCCATGACCGCCCTGGCCGAGCGGGATTCGCCGATGGTGGCCCCCGCGTTCTTCCTCAAGGTCCTGGCCCTCGAGGGCTCGGCCCCCATGCTCGACGGGTGCGTGTCGTGCGGCGAGGACGACGACAGCCAGCTGGTCGCCTTCGACATCGTGGAGGGCGGCGTCCTGTGCCGGGCCTGCCGCAGGGGGCGCCCCCTGTCGCCCGGCGGGCTCGACCTGCTGCGCCGGACGCTCGGGGGAGGGCTGTCCGGGGTGCTGGCCGAGCCGCGTTCACCGGTGACCGACGAGGTGTCGGCACTGGCCACCGAGGCCATGGAGGCCCATCTGGACCGCCGGCTCCGGTCGGTCCGGGCCGGCCAGGTCTCCTGACCCACCGGTCGGCCGGGTGACCACGTCCCCGTCGTCGGGCCCGACGGACGCCCCGTTCGGCGTGTACGTGCACGTGCCGTTCTGCCGGCACCGGTGCGACTACTGCGCGTTCGCCACCTACACCGACCGGGACCACCTGATGGAGGCGTACGCCGCGGCGTGCGTGACCGAGGTGACCCGGGCGGTCGAGCGCGAGGGCATGCCTCCGGCGACCTCGGTCTTCTTCGGCGGGGGCACCCCGTCCCACCTGCCGGCGGACCTGCTGACGTCCGTGCTCGACGCCGTCCCCCGCGCCGTCGGCGCCGAGGTGACCGTCGAGTGCAATCCGGAGGACGTGTCCCCCGAGCGCATGGGCGCCTACCGGCGGGCCGGGGTGACCCGGGTGTCCCTCGGCGTCCAGTCCACCGTTGGCCACGTGCTGGCCGGCCTCGGTCGCCGCCACGGGCCCGACCACGTGGCCGATGCGGTGGCCGCGGTCGCCGGAGCCGGCTTCACGTCGTGGAACATGGACCTGATCCTGGGCGGCGCCGGCGAGCGCGACGAGGACTGGGAGCGGAGCCTGGCCGACGTGGTCGGGCTGGCCGCCCCGCCGCCGCACGTCAGCGCGTACGCCCTGACCGTCGAGCCGGGCACGCCGCTCCACCGGGACCCGGACCGCCACCCGGACGACGACGTCCAGGCCGGTCGCTACGAGACGGCCGAGCGGGTGCTGGCCGGTGCCGGGTACCGGTGGGAGGAGATCTCCAATTGGGCCCGGCCCGGCCACGAGTGCCGCCACAACCACCTGTACTGGGATCAGGGCGACTACCGGGGCATCGGCTCGGCCGCCCACTCCCACCGTGCCGGTCGGCGGTGGTGGAACGTGCGTACGCCCGACCGGTACGTGGCCCTGATCGGCGCCGACGGGCCGGCGACGGCCGGCGAGGAGGTGCTCGACGACGGGCAGCGGCGGTTCGAGGCACTGGCCCTGGCCCTGCGGACGTCGTCGGGCGTGCCCTCGGGCGCACTGCCCGACGGCCCCGATCTCGACGGCCTGGTCGACCGGTCCTCGGGCCGGGCCGTGCTGACGGTGCGGGGCCGGCTGCTGGCCAACGCGGTGACCGCCCGACTCGTCGTTCCGGAGTGAGGACGGGCCGGCCGGCGCCACCGCGCGTGGGACCGTGACATCGGGGCAGCCGGTACGATGCCCCCCTATGCCCGACTCGGACGAGCCCACAGACGCGCAAGGCGACCGCACCGGCCTCATGGAGAAGGTGGTCGGCCTGTGCAAGCGGCGCGGCTTCATCTTCCAGTCGGCCGAGATCTACGGGGGGTTCCGGTCCACGTACGACTACGGACCGCTCGGCGTCAACATGCTCCGCAACGTCAAGAATGCCTGGTGGGAGGCGATGGTCCAACGGCGGGACGATGTGGTCGGCCTCGACGCCGCCATCCTGTCGCCACCGGCGGTGTGGGCCGCGTCGGGCCACCTGTCGAACTTCGCCGATCCGCTGGTGGACTGCATGTCCTGTCACCAGCGGTGGCGCGAGGACAAGATCGACGGCGTCTGCCCGGCGTGCGGATCCACCGAGTTCACCGAGGCCCGCGCCTTCAACCTGATGTTCAAGACCCACGCCGGTCCGCTCGAAGACGAGGGAGCGGTCGCCTACCTCCGGCCCGAGACGGCCCAGGGCATGTTCATCAACTTCGCCAACATCCTCCAGACCACCCGCAAGCGTCCCCCGTTCGGGATCGCCCAGGTGGGGAAGTCGTTCCGCAACGAGATCACCCCCCAGAACTTCGTGTTCCGGACCCGTGAATTCGAGCAGATGGAGATGGAGTACTTCGTCCCGCCGGACGAGGCGCAGCAGTGGTTCGAGTACTGGCTCGAGGAGCGGTTCAACTGGTACCTGGGGCTCGGGATACCCGAGGCGGATCTGCGCCTGCGCCACCACGAGCCGTCCGAGCTCGCCCACTACGCGGCGAGCACGGCCGACGTGGAGTTCCTCTTCCCCTGGGGTTGGGACGAGCTCGAGGGGATCGCCAACCGGACCGACTTCGACCTGCTGGCCCACGCCGAGGCGTCGGGGGAGAAGCTCGAGTACTTCGACCAGGCGACCAACGAGCGCTACGTGCCCTACGTCATCGAGCCCGCCGCCGGTGCCACCCGGACCATGATGGCGTTCCTCCTGGCCTCCTACTCCGAGGACGAGGTAGGGGGCGAGGCCCGCACGGTGCTCCGGCTGCACCCGAGGCTGGCCCCGTACCAGGTGGGGGTCCTCCCGCTGTCGAAGAAGGAGACGCTCGAGCCACTGTCGCGCCGGGTGCTCGCGATGCTCCAGCCCCACTTCATGTGCGACTACGACACCACCCAGTCGATCGGCAAGCGGTACCGGCGCCAGGACGAGGTGGGGACCCCGTGGTGCGTGACGATCGACTTCGACTCGCTCGAGGACGGCGCGGTGACGGTCCGGGACCGGGACTCGACCGAGCAGGTGCGGATCCCCGTCGACGGCCTCCTGGCCGAACTGCGCCGGCGCGTCGACGCGGTGTGACCGGGACCTGACCCAGGCCTGACGTACCGTCGGGGCCCAGGTGGCGGTACAGGTGACCGACCGGAGTCCGGAACGGGGGACGCTCCGGTATCGGCCGGCACGGAGATGGTGCACGGGTAGGCTTGCGGGTCGACGCGCAGGCCGTGCGTCGTGCAGACCCTGCCCCGGATCCACCTAGGAGACCCTTCCTCATGCCGTTCGTCTTCGACTTCGACCACTCCCACCGCAAGCCACCGATGGAGATGAAGGACCTCCTCGGTGGCAAGGGTGCCAACCTGGCCGAGATGACGTCGGTGCTGGCCCTGCCGGTGCCCCCGGGCTTCACCATCGCCACCACGGCGTGCCGCGCCTACATGGAGGTCGGCTGGCCCGACGGGCTGTCCGCCGAGATCGACCGGGCCCGTGCCCGGCTGGAGAAGACGATGGGCAAGCGGATCGGCGACCCCGACGACCCGCTGCTCGTGTCGGTCCGCTCCGGTGCCAAGTTCTCCATGCCGGGCATGATGGACACCGTCCTCAACCTCGGTCTCAACGACAAGTCGGTCATCGGTCTGGCTCGCCAGACCGATGACGAGCGCTTCGCCTACGACTCCTATCGGCGCTTCGTGGCCATGTACGGGCGCATCGTGCTCGACGTGCCGGGCGAGGAGTTCGACTCGCTGCTCGACGCGGCCAAGGAACTGGCCGGCACGGAGTCCGACGCCGGCATCCCCATCGAGCTGCTCCGCTACCTGGTCGACGCCTACCAGCAGATCGTCGAGCGCCACACCGGCAAGCCCTTCCCCCAGGATCCCGACGAGCAGCTGCGTGGTGCGATCGAGGCCGTCTTCGCCTCGTGGAACGGACCACGGGCCATCGCCTACCGGGTCCGTGAGCGGATCGCCCACGACCTGGGGACGGCGGTCAACGTCCAGGCCATGGTGTTCGGCAACCGCGACGACAACTCGGGAACCGGTGTGGGCTTCACCCGCGACCCGGCCACCGGTGCGGTGGGCGAGTACGGCGACTTCCTGGTCAACGCCCAGGGCGAGGACGTCGTGGCCGGCATCCGCAACACCGAGCCCCTGGCCGCACTGGCCGACGAGTTCCCGAAGATCCACAAGGAGCTGCTGGCCATCTTCGCCCGCCTGGAGCGTCACTACCGGGACATGTGCGACACCGAGTTCACCATCGAGCAGGGCAAGCTGTGGATGCTGCAGACCAGGGTGGGCAAGCGCACCGGACGCGCCGCCCTGCGCATGGCCGTGGACATGGTGTCCGAGCGGGCCATCAAGCTGACCCGTGAGGAGGCTCTCGGGCGCATCACCGGGGAGCACCTCGAGCAGGTGCTCCATCCCCAGTTCGCGTCGACCGGACACAAGGTCCTGGTCAAGGGGTTGGGTGCTTCGCCCGGGGCCGCCGTGGGCCGGGTCTACCTGACCGCCGACGATGCCCAGGCCGCCGCCGAGCGGGGCGAGGCCGTCGTCCTGGTCCGGAGCGAGACGTCCCCCGAGGACGTCCACGGCATGCTGGCCGCCGAGGGGATCCTCACCGCCCGCGGCGGTCTGGTCAGCCACGCCGCCGTGGTGGCCCGGGGCTGGGGCAAGCCGGCGGTCGTCGGGGCCGAGGACCTGCGCATCGGCGCGTCGTCGTTCAGCGTCGGCGACATCGTCGTGTCCGAGGGCGACTGGATCTCCGTCGACGGTACCAACGGGATCGTGGTGCTCGGCCAGGTCGAGGTCAGCCAGGGCGAGACGCCCCCCGAGTTCGACCTGATCCTGAGCTGGGCCGACGAGGTGCGGGCCGGTCACCTGGGGGTCCGGGCCAACGCCGACAACGGGCCCGACGCGTCCAATGCACGCAGGCACGGGGCGGAAGGGATCGGGCTGTGCCGGACCGAGCACATGTTCCTGGCCGAGGACCGGCTGCCGATCGTGCGCCGGATGATCCTGGCCGACACGCCGTCCGACGAGGAGAGCGCCCTGGAGGCCCTCCGGGTCGCCCAGAAGGCCGACTTCGTGGAGATCCTCGAGGCCATGGACGGGCTGCCGGTCACCGTCCGCCTCCTCGACCCGCCGCTGCACGAATTCCTCCCCGACCCCACGGAGCTGGCCATCAAGCAGGCCACGGTCGGACTGACCGAGGAGGAGTCCCGTCTGTTCGAGGCGGCCAAGCTGTGGCACGAGGTCAACCCGATGCTCGGCACCCGGGGCGTCCGGCTCGGGGTGATCAAGCCGGGGCTCTACGCCATGCAGGTGCGCGCCCTGATGGAGGCCGCCCTCGACCGGGTGGATGCCGGAGGCCATCCGGTGGTCGAGATCATGATCCCCCTCACCGTGTCGCGTGAGGAGCTGGCCCTCGCCCGCTCGTGGGTCGAGGGGGCCGTGTCCGAGGCCAAGGCCGCGGCGGCTTCGTCGAAGAAGGGGTCGAAGGCGGCCAAGGGATCGCTCGAGGTACTGATCGGCACCATGATCGAGACCCCCCGGGCAGCCCTGCGGGCCGGTGACATCGCCGAGGAGGCCGACTTCTTCTCCTTCGGGACCAACGACCTGACCCAGATGACGTTCGGGTTCAGCCGTGACGACGTCGAGGGACGGATGATGTCGACCTACCTCGAGGAGGGACTGCTCAGCCGCAATCCGTTCGAGGTGGTCGACGCCGACGGCGTCGGCGAACTGGTCCGCCTCGGCACCGAACGGGGCCGGGCCACCCGGCCGAGCCTCAAGGTGGGCGTGTGCGGCGAGCACGGTGGCGATCCCGAGTCGATCGCCACCTTTGCCGCCGCCGGCCTCGACTACGTGAGCTGCTCGCCCTTCCGGGTGCCGATCGCACGGCTGGCCGCGGCACAGGCCGTGCTCGCCGGCCACACGGCGGCACGGGACAAGGTGGTGGCGGCCACGGCGGCCAAGGCGGCCACGGCGGCCACGGCGGCCAAGGCTGCCACCGCCGCCAAGGCCACCGCCGCCAAGGCCACCGCCACGAAGGCCGCGCCCAGGAAGGCCGTGTCGGCCAAGAAGTCCACGACCAGGCGCTGAGCTCCACCGGATCGGGGCGCGCCCGGACGCGGTACCGTCGTCACCATGGGCATCCCCGATGAGGACGTGGCCCGGGTCCGGGCGGCGACGGACATCGTCGCCCTGATCGGGGAGCACGCCGCGCTGAAGCGGTCGGGCCTCCGCTGGGTGGGGCTGTGCCCTTTCCACACCGAGAAGTCCCCGTCCTTCAGTGTCAACGCCGAGGCCGGCTTCTACTACTGCTTCGGGTGCCAGGCGAGCGGCGACGCCATCACCTTCGTACGAGAGACCGAGCACCTCGACTTCGTCGACGCCGTGCGGCGCCTGGCCGACAAGGCCGGGATCACCATCCGGGAGGACGGGAACTCCGGGCGGGACAACCAGAGGCGCAAGGTGTTCCTCGACGCCATGGAGCAGGCCACCGAGTGGTACCACCAGCGCCTGCTGACCGGGTCCGACGCCGGGCAGGCCCGCGACTACCTGCGCAGCCGGGGCTACGACGGCGAGGTGGTGCGGAAGTTCCGCCTCGGTTGGGCCCCCGACGGATGGGACACCCTGTGCACCGCGCTCCGGTTGGGCGAGGACGTCGCCGTCGGGGCCGGGCTCGGGTTCGTCAACCGCCGGGGCAAGCTCCAGGACGCCTTCCGGGCGCGCGTGCTGTTCCCGATCTGCGATCCGTCCGGCAACCCGGTGGCCCTGGGCGGCCGGATCCTCCCGGGCGGCACCGACCCGGCCAAGTACAAGAACTCCACCGAGACGCCGATCTACTCCAAGCGGCGCACCCTGTACGCCCTCAACTGGGCCAAGCAGGACGTGATCGCCTCCGGTGAGGTCGTGGTGTGCGAGGGGTACACCGACGTGATCGGGTTTTTCGAGGCGGGGGTGCCGCGGGCGGTGGCCACGTGCGGCACGGCGCTGGCCGAGGAGCACGTGCGGCTGCTCAAGAACTTCGCCACCCGGATCGTCCTCGCCTTCGACGCCGACGGTGCCGGGCAGTCGGCCGCCGGCCGCTTCTACGAGTGGGAGCGCAAGCTCGAGATCGACGTCGCGGTGGCCGCCCTTCCCCCCGGGTCCGACCCGGCCGACCTGGCTCGCAGCGACCCCGGTGCGCTGCGAGCCGCGGTCGAGGGAGCCAAGCCCTTCCTGCAGTTCCGTCTGGAGCGGATCCTCGACGCCGGGGACCTGTCGACCCCCGAGGGGCGGGCCCGGACGGCCGACCACGCGCTGGCCGCCGTGGCCGAGCACCCCGACGATCTGGTCCGGGACCAGTACGTGATGCAGGTGGCCGAGCGGTGCCGACTCGATCCGGGATCGTTGCGGGACCGGCTCGAACGCATCCGACGTGAGGGACCGCGCACGCCGCCGCCGAGGTCCGACCGGACCACCGGTCGACCGGAGGTGTCCGCGGGCGACCGTGACCCCCGCGGCTACGACGGCCCGCCCGACGGTCCCGAGCCGGAGTGGGACGGGTGGGACGACGGCCCGGTCCCCGGCGGCCGCGGCCGTCCGTCGACCACACCCGAATTCCGGCCCGGCCTCGAGGCCCTCCGGCTGGCCATCCACCGGCCCGAGGCGGTCGTGGACCGGCTCGAGGCCCCCCTGTTCGGCGACCCGGTCCAGCGGGCCGCATTCCTCGCCCTGGTCGAGTCCGACGACCTCGCAGAGGCCATCGACACGGCGAGCGGGAGGGTCCAGGCCCTGCTGGTGCGGCTCACGGTCGAAGAGCCCCGGGCGGAGCCCGACGAGGTGATCACCCAGCTGGTGCGCAACGCCGTGCGGCGGGAGATGCAGGTCGTGGCCGTGGAGGCCCGCACCTCCACCCAGGCCATGGAGGACGCCGCGTCGGTCGCCTCCTGGGTCCAGGAGCTGGACGATCCGGTCGCCCAAGCAGAGGTGTCGCAACGGTTGGTAGCGTGGCTCCTGGTGAGGTCGCAGCTGAGCGGTTCCGGGCAGGACGCGTGATGGTCAAGAAGCCAGTCGCGCTGTACTCAGCCGCGGACGGAGTCGGAACGGACACCGAGCCCCCATCGGGGTTGCTGGCGGCACCCGAGTCCCTGGTGGCCGCCGACACCCTTGCCGCCGCCGAGTTCGAGTCCCTTCTGCGGCTGGGGAGGGCGAACGGCGGGCTGACCCAGGACGACGTGATCTCGGTCCTGCGGTCCGTCGAGCTGAGCGCCGATCTGATCACCGGAGTGGTCGAGCGGATCCGCGAGGCCGGCATCGAGTTCACCTACGACACCGGTGAGTCGACCGTCGTGCCCCTGCCCGCGTCGGTGGAGTCGGCGACGGGGCGGGCCCTCGAGCCGACGGTGCGCCTGCTCCACATTCCCGATGTGGCGCTCGGGGCGAACGGTGCGAAGAAGCCGGCAGCGAGGAAGCCTCGGTCGGGCCCGTCGGGCCCGTCGAACGGGTTCTCCGACGTGGACAGCTTCCGGGGCTCGGCCGCCGATCCCGTCCACATGTACCTGAAGGAGATCGGCAAGGTAAAGCTGCTCGACGCCGCGCTGGAGGTCGATCTGGCCGAGCGCATCCTGGCCGGCACCGAAGCCGCCATGCGGCTGGCCGAGGACGAGATCAACGGCACGACGTCCCGGGTGAGCCGCAGGGAGGATCAGCGCCTCGTCCACAAGGGCCACGATGCCAAGGAGGCCCTCATCGAGGCCAACCTCCGGCTGGTGGTCTCGATCGCCAAGCGCTACCGCAACCGGGGACTGGCTTTCCTCGACCTCATCCAGGAGGGCAACCTCGGCCTGATGCGGGCGGTCGAGAAGTTCGACCACACCAAGGGGTTCAAGTTCTCGACGTACGCCACGTGGTGGATCCGCCAGGCCATCACCCGGGCCATCGCCGACCAGGCCCGCACCATCCGCATCCCCGTCCACATGGTCGAGACCATCCACAAGGTCGTCTGGGCCCAACGCCAGTTCCACCAGGAGTTGGGACGGGAGCCCACCATCGAGGAACTGGCCACACAGGTCGACATGACCGTCGAGCGGGTACGGGACATCCTCCGGATCAACCAGGACACCATCTCGTTGGAGCAGCCCATCGGTGAAGAGGAGGACTTCAGCCTCTCGGACATCATCGAGGACCGCGAAGCGGTGGTGCCCGGCGACGCCGCCACCCGGCTCATGCTCGACGGCGCCCTCCGCGACGCCCTCGCCCACCTCACTCCACGCGAGCAGGACGTGGTGCGGCTCAGGTTCGGGCTCGAGGACGGCAAGATCCGCACGCTCGAGGAGGTCGGCAAGGCCTTCGGGGTCACCCGGGAGCGGATCCGCCAGATCGAGGCCAAGACCCTTGCCAAGCTGCGCCGGCCGGAGTCGGCCCAGCTGCTGCGCGACTACCTCGAAGAGGCCTGAGCGGGGGACGTCCCTTCGGTGGGGCCGACGAACCGGCCACACACCGCCCGCGGGTCGCCGTCACCGTCGTCCAGGACCTCGATGGTGTCGTAGCCGGCGACGGTGAGCAGGTGGGACACCGGGTCGAACTGGCTGCCCCCGACCTCGACCACCAGTCGGCCCCCGGGGGCCAGCCACCGCGTGCTGCGGTCCACCGTGCGGGCCACGACTTGGAGCCCGTGGCGACCGCCGTCGAGCGCCCGAGTGGGCTCGAAGTCCCGCACGTCCCTCGGGAGGAGGTGGAGGGCGTCGTCGGGGACGTAGGGGGGTACGGCGGTCATGACGTCGACCCGGCCAACCAGTTCGTCGGGGATCGGATCGTCGAGGTCGCCGACGAGGACGTCGATCCCGTTGTCCCGGGCGCACGCCGCGGCCACGGGGTCGAGTTCGGTGGCCACCACGCGGGCCCCGGGGCGGGCGGCCTGCAGCACCATGGCCACCGCCCCCGAGCCCGTGCACAGGTCGACGGCGACACCCCGGGCCGGCAGGTGGTGGACCGCGGTCCTGGCCAGTGTCTCGGACTGCCACCGGGGGACGTACACGCCGGGCCGGACCGTGACGCCGATCCCGCAGAACCGAGCCGTGCCCGTGATCCACGCCAGGGGTTCACCCTCCTGGCGGCGGGCGACCATCCGCTCGAGGTCGTGGCGGTCGGCCGCGGCGGCGACCAGTTCGGCTGCCTCCTGGTCGGCCGCCACGCATCCGGCTGCGGCCAGTAGCCGGGTGACGGCGGCGACGGCGGACCCGGTCGGGTCGGGAGTGGTCAGACGGCGAGCGAGGTGCGGCCGTTGATGGCCGTGGCCAGGTCCCCGGCCATCTCGACGACCAGGGCGTCGGTGGCCTCCTCGCCGTCCCGCCAGCCCAGGCCGACCCCGACGGCGTCCCGGGCCCGGACGGCGGTCAGGACGGCGATCGCCCGCAGCTTGGCCGGGGTGAGGCCGATACGGGTGGGCCGGGATCGGGGCCGGGCGGTGGAGCCGTCCTCGGCGACGACCCGCAGACGGGTCCTCTTCGATCTGACGGAGCCCAGGACGAATCCGGCGGCGAAAGCGGCTGCGGTGGCGATGCGGAAGTTCACGGCCGCCATTGTGCCCCGGTTCGCGCCGGCGTGCATCTGCGATCCTCGGGGTCGCGGTGAACGGCTAATCTCCACTGGCACGCCGGACCCGCCTCCACGGGTGGTGCGGCGTGGTCGGGCAGTTTCCGGGGTAGCTCAATCGGCAGAGCATCTGACTGTTAATCAGAGGGTTGAGAGTTCGAGTCTCTCCCCCGGAGCCATCGTCGGAGCGGCCGCAGGCGGCCTGCCCGCACCGTCGGGCCCTCCGGCCGGGGTCCGCGGGGATCGAACCGGCCGGCGAGGTGCCTGATGGGAACTTCCGAGCTCTGCCCGGTCTGCGGTCACCCGGGCATCCACCGCGGTGGCACCGACGGACCCTCCTCGTGCGAGGACTGTGACCGTTGCTGGGCGGAGCGCCAACGCCACGAGCGCCCACCCCACCACAATTGAGCCCCACCACAGTCGAGCCAGAGGAAATCGAGCCAGACGTGACCACCGAGACGGGCGTGACGATGCGGGTCGCCTTCGCCACGGCGCCTCCGGACGCCCTCGGCCACAGGGACGCCGACCGGCCGCTGCACGAGGTCGCGTGCGCTGCCGTCGGGATCGAACTCGATCACAGGGTCTGGTCCGACCCCGACGTTCCGTGGGCCGAGTACGACCTGGTGGTGGTCCGCTCCACCTGGGACTACCTCGACCACGTCGAGGAGTTCCGTTCCTGGCTCGACCGGCTGGACGGCCTCGGGAGCCTGCACAATCCGGCCCCGGTCATCGGCTGGAACCTCGACAAGCGGTACCTGGTCGACCTGGACGGGGCCGGGGTGCCGGTCATCCCCACCCGGGTGTGCGGCGACCGCGGTGAGGTCACCGACGCGCTGGCGGCCGTGCCCGGCGAGGTCGTGGTCAAGCCGGTGGTGTCGGCCGGCAGCCGGCTGACGGGACGGTACGCCGGCGGCGATCCCGGCGCCCGTCGGTTGGCCGGTCGGATCCTCGACGAGGGGATCCCGGTGCTCGTCCAACCGGCCGTGTCCTCGGTGGCCACCGACGGGGAGGTCAGCACCCTCCTGTTCGGCGGGAGGATCTCCCATTCGGTCCGCAAGGGTCCGCTTCTGGCACTTGGCGGCGGGCTCATGGGCGGGAGCTACAGCGAACGCCTGCAGCCCGAGTTCCTGACCCCGGCCCGCCGGGCCGTGGTCGAGGCCGCATCCGACGCCGTCGGAGGGTTGGTCGGCGAGCGGTTCGGCGTGGAGGATCCTCTCCTGTACTCGAGGATCGATGTCGTGGCCCTCGACGACGGCACCGAGGTGGTGCTGGAGGTGGAGCTGGCCGAACCGTCGTTCTTCCTCGCCACCGACCCGGACGCGGCTGGCCGCTTCGCCGGCGAGTTGGTCCGGCGCGTGCACGGGACGGCCGGCAGCGCCCCTCGAGCGCGGTCCGAGGGGCTCCGGAGCCGCTGATCCGGACCCGCTTGCCGGGGACTCGACCGGTTCCACCGGTGGTCACGAACTAGTGTCGACCCAGCTCAAGGTCGTCCTCGTGCCTTACGGCGCGGATCCGGACAGCAGGGTTCCGGCCTGCACATCGGGTGGGTCGGGGGCACTGCCCGGATGGCACCGGAAGTGATGGAAGGACCGAATGATGGGCAGATGGAAGGACGCAGCCACCGCATGGGTGCGGTGGCTGATGGGCGAGTCGCCAAGGCCCGGCAAGGGGCAACGAATGGTTCTGATCCCTATTGCCCTGGTCGCCGTGGCCCTGGTCGCGGGCATCGCAGTGGCGGCGGGCGGCTCCTCGGGTCACTCGACCACGACCCGGTCCGGCTCCGGAGGGGCGACGACGGCATCGTCGAACGCGTCGAATCTGACAACGCCCACCACGGCGCCGACCACCACGACCACGGGCGCGACGACGACCACCACGACGGCGTCCACGACGAGTTCGACGTTCTCGATCACCAAGACGAAGAAGAAGAAGACGACGACGAAGACCACCACCACGTCGTCGACCCGGGTGACCCGAACGACCAAGCCCGCCCGGACGACCAAGGGGCCCAAGTAGCGCGACGGCGGTCACGATGGCGGACCCACGCTCCACCCTCCGCCTGTAATGCTCCGCCGCGGGCCGCTCCCCGCACTGCGGTCACCCCCGATGTGATCAGGATGCCGGTTCGACGACCGGAACGGTGCCCGACAGATCCAGCTTGCGCAGGAAGAGGTCCCGGCTGTTCGGATAGCCGACCGCCCCGGGGATGTAGCCATCGAAGGCGATCCAGGTCGTGCCCGTGGCGTCGGTGAACACCGACTCGCTGCCCGGCCCGTCCATGCCCGGGCCGCTCGAGAGGATGGGCTGTGACAGCGGTTTGGTGCACGGGCCGAGGGGGCCCGTGCACGTGGCCACTCCGACGCCGTAGTCGGAGCTGCTCCAGTAGTTCCCGGAGTAGAAGAGGAAGTAGTGGCCGGCGTTCTCCACCAGGTCGGGCGCTTCGACCACCCCCGCCTCCCACGATTGGTCGGCGCCGATCAGCGCCGTCGGGGTCGTCGGGGTCGAACCCGAACCTTGGACGAACCCGGTACCGGTGGCATCGAGCTGCTCGGACCAGATCGTCGCCGGTTGACCGTTCGCTCCCTCGGACTTCCACTGCAGGTAGAGATTGCCGTCGGCATCCTGGAACGGAGAGGGGTCGAGGGAACCGCCGAGGGACGCCTGACATTCGAGCGGCGCTTTCGAGTCGTCGACGAAGGGTCCCTGGGGCTGGGTGGCGGTGGCCACGGAGATGCACTCCTCACCGCCCTGTGGGCCGGCCACGGCCGCGGCGTAGTAGAGGTTGAACGTGCCTCCCACCTCGACCACCGCGGGTGCCCAGGTGGCGTCCGGGACGGCCCATGCCGGAAGATTCGGGAGGGCGTCCCCGACGACGTCCCAGTGGGTCAGGTCCTGTGACTCGATGATCTGGATGTTTCCGGCCACCGAATTGGTGGCATATGCGTAGTAGGTGCTCCCCACCTCCAGGACGTCCGGATCCGGGAAGTCGAACGGGTAGACCAGGCCGGCGTTGGTTCCGTCCGACAGCTCGAGGCAGGAGGACGAAACTGACTGGAGATCGTCCGCGGCCTGGAGGTTGTCGTGGACGTTGACCTCCTGGAGGGAGTTCCGCACGCCACCGAAACAGGTCTGGAGTGTCGTCGCGTCGAGTCCGAGGAGGAAGGAGTCCGCATCGGTGTCGGACAGCGTCCTCTCGGTCGTGGCCAGCTGTCCGACCGTCGTGGCGACGCTCGACTGGAGCGCATTGCGGTGGTTGGTGGCGAGTGCCCGCGCGTAGGTGGTGGCGGCCAGGACGTACCGGGCCGCCGTCAGCTGGTGGTCGGCGCTGTCCAGGTCGGTGACCTCCTGGCGGTGGCGAGCCTGGGCCTGGGCGTCGGTGACGCCGGAGAAGACCATGACTGCGGCACAGACCACGAGGGCCACTACCGCCAGTATCCGCTTTCGGCGCCGTTCAGGCATCCGCGGCCAGTGCGCTCGTGCAGCTCGAGGACACGGCGTCCAGCGCATCGATGGCGTGCGTCTGGTCCCCGACGGACAGGGCGTTCTGTGCCTGCTCGACGCCGCCCAGGCAGGTCGTCAGGTCACCGATCGTCGACGTCTGGTTCGAGACGTGGGCCCGGGCGCTGGTGAGCGCCGACTCCACGCTCTGCAGCTGGGCGGTGTCCTGAGCGAGCGCTGCGGCGTCCTCGTTGACCTGACCGTCGACCGTGCCCAGGTCGCTCCGGACGGTGGCCAGGTCGGCGCCCGCGAGTGCGATCTGGCTCCGGGTGGCGTCCAGCGACCGCTGGACCTGGTCGAACCGGGTGTCGACGTGGCGCTCGTTGACGGCCACGAGGGCCGAAGCACCCACGAGGGCGGCGCAGACGGTGCACACCAGGGCGATGTCCAATCGGCTCCGCCGACGGTTCGGCCGCTGTGCGAGCGCGCTGCCATCGCTGGCACCGAGGGTGCACTCTGTCACAGCAGTGTCCGTGACCATCTTCAGCTCCCGCCTCGCCCTGCCCTCCCTCGGAGCCATTTTCGCACGGCGCAGTTCGGATTGGTACGCGGTCGGAATGGTGCTCATCGCAACTGGGCTGGCGCGATCGTGTTCCACGGAGGATCCTTGCCGGATGCACAATCCGGGCGAGCAAGCCCCACAGGGGCGGCATCGTTGGGTGACGCTGTCGGTTCTCTGCGTCACGTTGCTGCTCATCAGCCTGGACAGCACCATCCTCAACGTCGCCCTGCCGTCGATCGTTCGCAGCATCGGGGCGAGCTCCAGCCAGCTGCAGTGGATGGTCGACGCCTATGCGGTGGTCTTCGCCGGCCTCCTGCTCTCGCTCGGCGCGTTGGGCGATCGGGTCGGTCGCAAGTGGGTGTTCATGGGCGGACTCGTGGTCTTCGGGGGCGGATCGGCCTTTGCCGCGTGGTCGGGTACGCCCGATCTCCTGATGGTCGCCCGGGCGATCATGGGGATCGGTGCGGCGGCACTGATGCCGTGCACCCTGTCGATCCTCACCAACGTCTTCACCACGGAGCGGGACCGTGTCCGTGCCATCGGCATCTGGTCAGGCTCCACCGGAATCGGCGTGGCTCTGGGTCCCATCGCCGGCGGTTTCCTGCTGGCCCACTTCTGGTGGGGTTCGATCTTCCTGGTCAACCTGCCCATTGCCTTCATCGGCCTGGTGGCCACCATCTGGCTCGTCCCGAACTCGAAGAACCCTCTGTCGGCCCGACCCGACCCGGTCGGTGCCCTTCTGTCCATCGTCGGACTCGGGCTGCTGCTGTGGGGGATCATCGAGGCCCCGGGGCGTGGCTGGTCTTCGCCGGCGATCCTGGGATCGTTGGCTGCGGGCACGGTGGTGATCGCGGCCTTCGTCGTGTGGGAGCGCCGGATCGACCACCCGATGCTGCCACTCCGGTTCTTCTCCCGACGCCGCTACAGCGTGGCCATCTCCTCGTTGGCACTCGTCTTGTTCGCACTGCTGGGCATGTTCTTCCTGATGACCCAGTACCTGCAGTTCGTGCTGGGTTTCAGTGCACTGGAAGCCGGTGTCCGCATAGCACCGGTCGCCCTGGCACTGGTGATCGTGGCTCCGATCTCGGTGGTAGCTGCCCGCCGGTTCGGGACGAAGTACGTGGTGACGCTGGGTGTCCTGATGATCGCCACCGGGTTGGGTGTGCTGTCGAGGACCACGGTGGCCGACACCTATCGGGACTGCATCGTCCCCTTCGTGATCGTCGGCATCGGAGTGGCCCTGTCGCTCGCGCCCTGTACGGAGTCGGTGATGGGATCACTGCCGAGGGAGGAGGCTGGAGTCGGCTCGGCGACCAACGACACGGCCATGCAGGTGGGTGGCGCGCTGGGCGTCGGCGTCCTCGGAACGGCCCTGAACGAGCGCTACAGGGACATGTTGGCTCCCGTGGTCGCCCACGCCGGGGTGCCGGCGTCCGTCCAGTCCGTCATCACCGGCTCGCTCGGCGGCGCGCTCGCGGTGGCCCAACGGGCGCCCGCGAAGCTGGGCGACGCACTTGCCCTCCTCGCCCGGCACGCCTTCGTGTCCGGCATGGACCTGGCGCTGCTCATCGCCACCGCGGTGGTCGCCGTTGCCGGCGTCCTCATCCTGGTCCTGCTGCCCAACCAGGGAGTGGAGGTCTCCGACGGGCGGCCCTCGTAGTGGCTGGCCTTCCAGTGCGAGTCCACACGCGGCGCGGCGTGGTGGTGGCGCGGTCGGTGGGAAGTCACCCATCGGAGGCCGGCCGCCACCGGAGTTGTACGCTCTGGGGCCGCGGGAGAAGGGGACCCGTCCTCGGACATCCCGCCGTTCCCCCTGGCCGATGGTGGCTGGCACCCTTGCGGGTAGGGGGAGCCCCCGGGGCAGGAGATGGGGATGGGGACGCGGGCCCGGTTCGCCGCCCCGGGGCAGTAGCTCAGTGGTCAGAGCAGGGGACTCATAATCCCTCGGTCGTGGGTTCGATCCCCACCTGCCCCACCGATTCAGGAGTTGCTTGACACTCCGCCGCCACCACTCTTGGCGTGGACCGATCGGTCTGTCATCGCCCCCGAGATCTTGTACGCACCGCGCTCGGATCATCACGTCGATTCATGGATTCTGACGATCGGTGACAGCGGAGTCGGGCCGCCCCGATGTGACGTGAAGGTGAACTGTGGCCAACCGCCGGTTTTCCAGGAAATTAGGTATCAATTCGGCGGGCTCCTGCTTACAGTGACCTATCGAGCAAGGAGGCAACATCATGCAGGCGTCTCGGATTCGTAGACTTGTCACCGTCGGGTCCATCGGAGTGCTCGCCGCTGTGGCATCCGTAGGCGGAGCTGTCTCGGTGGCCGGAGCGGGAGGCTCGTCGCTGGTGGTGAACGTCAGCTTTGCGAGTGGAAGCGTGGGCGCCAAGTACGTGGGCGTCTCGGCCTCGGCTTCCGGTGGCAGCGGCACCTACAGTTTCCGGGCCAGTGGCCTGCCCAAGGGGGTAAAGGCCTCACGTGACGGCATGTTCAGCGGCACGCCGACGACCGCCGGTGACTACACGGTGACGGTGTCGGCCACCGACACCTCGAAGCCCACCGAACTGACCGGATCGACGACGGCGATGTTCGTGGTCAGTCGGGGCAACCCCACCTTGTCGGTGAAGAGCTACATGGCCAAGGTGGCCGAATCGGCGACTGTCATCCTGACGGCCTATGTCCACGGAACGGCCAAAGGTCAGCCTGACACCGGGACCGTGACCTTCGCCTCGAACGGAAGTCCCATCACCTGCGTCAAGACCGTCGTCGCGCCCGACAGGACGGTGTGCTCGTTCCCTGCGTCGAGCTTGGGCGGTGTCATTCCACCGGGTGGTTCTCTCACGTTCGACATCGAAGCAAACATCTCGCAGGACGTGAACTACGACGCGGCTTCGGCGGCGGGCCAGGTGACTATCTACAAGTAGCGGAGTGGTCGGACGCGCATCCGATCGGAAGGCGCGTCACCGGTACCGTCGCACCCGCCACCGGTGACTCAACCGAGTTCGTCCTCCGTCAGAGGCGCCAGCGCCGAGCACCCGATCGCATCCAGCCGGGGATGCCCACCCAGACTGCGATCGATGATGCACAGGACGGACTCGATCCGAGCACCGCGGGAGCGGAGTTCCTCCGCAGAGTTCATCACCTGGCCCCCGGTGGTGATCACGTCCTCGATGATCAGGCCCCCGGTTGGTCCGGCTGCCCGTCCGGTCCCGGCTCGTCGTCGGCCGCCTCTCCGGCAGGTCCGGCTGGAGGGGCCGGAGAGGGATCGGGCGGAGGAGGGGGAGCCGCTGTCGGAGGTGCCGGCGGTTGTGGAGGAGGCGGATACCCGGGCACCGTCGGGTACGTCGGTGGCGCCGGGTAGGGCGACGGGTAGGCCGACGGAGGAGGCGGGGTCGACCAGCCCTGCTGTGGCGGATAGGCCGCTCCCGGATGGTGACCCGGCGGGGCAGGCGGGTAGGGATGGCCCGGATACGGCTGGCCGGGGTAGGGAGCCGCCGGCGCGAATGCCTGTTGGGGCGGATAGCCCACAGTCCCGGCATACGGCGCGCCCGATGGTGCGACAGGCGCGCCGACCGAAACCAGTGCATCCGGGCGGTCCGGACCCGAACCCCTTGGCAGACCGGTCGTCGGGTCGATGGATTCGTCGTCGCTGTCGCTGTCCGAGGCCCGGGAACGCCGGAGAACCCACACCAGGCCGACCCCTGCGACCACGACGGAGATGACCAGGATGGCCAAGGATTGCAGCCCACGCCGATCGGCCAGTGTCTGGCACTGGCTGATGAAGGTCTGCCACTGGCGGTGGCCGGTGACGTTGGAGGCCGGAGGCTCGGGTCCCGCCCCGATGGAGCCCGGCTCGGCCAGCGCCTCGAGTGCGCTCTCGGACGCGGTGCTCGGACCACAGGTGCCGCCGATGGCGGGAGTGGGGAGCGCGTCGAGCATCCCGGCGGCTGCGAAGGCAACGCCGAAGCAGCCGACGAAGACGAACAGGAGCACGAGGAAGACGCGGACAGGGGACTGCTTCATCAAAGATCCTTTCGAACGCCTGGAATCGTAGCCAGCTGCACGCCCCGAGCGGCCGCGGCCGTCACCTGTGTTTCCGGCGCCGCCGGAGGCACCGGCTAACGTCGTGCCCAGCAGGGTCCAGGGACGGGTGCGAACCCTTCGACCCTCGTCGTCACGACAGGAGAACGATGGACATCGAGCAGTTCTACAGGGCCGACGAGCGCCGCCGGCAGTCGGCCGAGGTCGAGTTCGGCAACAATTGGTTCGATGCCAAGGGCAGCCGGTACGAGTTGAGCTGGGTGGAGGACACCGGCGAGCTCTACGCCATGCTCGAGCTGGTCCCCGAAGCGGACTCGTGGACGCCGTTCGGCGACGTGAGCGTCGAGGAGGTCAAGGTCGGCAGCCTGCTGGTGACCGTCCTCGGGACCTTCGCCACCCGCGAGGAGATCGAGCAGCTGCTGGACGGCTGGGCCGACCACATGGCCCAGCCGGACGGGGTCCACTGGGTGGCAGAACGGCTCCAGGCCGCCGGAGTCAGACGGCCCGAGCTGGACTGAACGGACCGGGCGGATGGAGATCATGGTCGATCTGGCCGAGGGGCGCGTCTGGCTCGAGGGTTGGGACGACTTCGGATCCCTTTCCGTCAGTGCCCGCACCGGACGACCGGGCGGCGTCGATCAGCGGGCCCTCGACGCCCTGGCCGATGCCCTCGCCGCGGACGGGAGCGGTCGGATCGAGGACGACGACGATGTGAGGGTTCCGCCGGATGCGCTGCGCGCTCTGGCGCTCCGGGCGGCCGAGGAGGACGGGCATGCGCCGGGGCCCGAGTGGGAAGACGAGTTCGCGGCGATGCTGGAGTCGGCTGCGGACAGCGGATGGATCGATGACGATGGTGCCGTCCGGGCCCATGTCGAGTGGAGGGATGCCTGATGCGGTTCTCCTATGCGGAGTCGATGGTCGACCCGAGCTACTACCTTCCCCTGGCCAAGGCCGCCGAGGAAGCGGGCTACGACAGCATGGTCGTGCCCGACAGCCTGTGCTACCCCGAGGTGTCGGACTCGACGTATCCGTTCAACCCTGACGGCTCACGCGAGTTCCTGGAGGGAAAGCCGTTCATCGAACCCTTCTCGTTGATCCCGGCGATGGGTGCGGTCACCGAGCGGATCCGATTCGTCACCTTCGTGCTCAAGCTCCCCATGCGCCACCCGCTGATCGTGGCCAAGCAGGCCACCTCGGTGGCCGTGATGACGGACAACCGCCTTTCGCTCGGTGTCGGGACCAGTCCGTGGCCCGAGGACTACCAGCTGGTCGGCGTCCCGTGGGAGGGTCGGGGACGCCGGATGGATGAAGCGGTGGACATCGTGCGTGGCCTGTCGGCCGGCGGCTACTTCGAGTTCCACGGCGAGTGCTACGACTTCCCCTCCGTCATGATGAGCCCGGTACCGACCGAGCCGCTTCCCATCCTGATCGGGGGACATGCCACCGCGGCACTGCGGCGGGCCGCCCGCTGCGACGGGTGGCTGCACGGGGGAGGCGACCCGTCCGATCTACCCGGGCTGCTCAGCGAGCTGCAACGGCTGCGCAAGGAGGAGGGGACCGCGGACAGGCCCTTCGAGGTCCACGTGATCTCCCTGGACGCCTTCACCGTCGACGGCATCCACCGGCTCGAGGAGCAGGGAGTCACCGACGTCATCGTCGGCTTCCGCTGGCCTTACGAGGTGGGCCCCGACACCGAACCGCTGCAGGGGAAGTTGGACAACCTCCGTCGCTTCGCCGACTCGGTGATCGCCAAGGTGGACGCGTGAGCGCAGCCGGGGAGGGCGCGGCACCGACCGCCCGCGACCTCGGCCGGGCGTCGATGGCGGCCGTCGAGGCGGGGGACCGTGCCACATGGCTGGCCCTGTTTGCCGATGACGCCGTGGTCGAGGATCCGGTCGGTCCCTCGATGCTGGATCCCGACGGGACCGGCCACCGTGGGCCGCAGGCCATCGCCGCGTTCTACGACAACGTGATCGGAATCAACGAGTCGATCCGCTTCGACATCCGCCAGTCGTTCCTGTGTGGCGACGAGGTGGCCAACGTCGGGACGATCCGGATCGCCTTCGCCGGTGGCGGTGCCGTGGAGGTCGACGGTGTCTACTGCTACCGACGCACAGCGGACGGAAAGCTGGGCGGCATCAGGGCCTTCTGGGAGCCCGGGCAGATGCGCACCGTGGAGTGACGGTGCCCCGGCGGACCCTCAGGCCGTCGGGACTGCGTGATCGCGTACCGTCATCGGGGGCCTCCACCCGGGCATGGCCAAGACCATCTGGACGTCGCTGATGTGGCGCTCGAGGAAGGCGCCCTCGCAGTAGCAGAGGTAGAAGTCCCACAGGCGCCGGAACCGTTCGTCGAGACCCAGTCCGGCAACCTCGTCGTCGTGCCCGGCCAGGTTCAGGTGCCAGCGGTGCAGCGTCTCGGCGTAGTGCCGGCCGATGTCCTCGACGTCGACGATCGTCATGGGCGTCGCCCGCCGTAGCGATCGGGTGATCGCCTCGATCGACGGGATGCACGCCCCCGGGAAGATGTGCTCCCGCACGAAGTCGGTCCCGTTCTTGGCCCGCTCGAAGCTCCGGTCCTCCATGGTGATGGCCTGGAGCGCCATGAGCCCCCGGTCGTGCAGCAGCTGTGCGCAGGCGCCGAAGAACGCATCGTGCTGTCGCCAGTCCACCGCCTCGATCATCTCGATCGACACCAGCTTGTCGTAGGTGCCGCGCAGGTCCCGGTAGTCCTTGTCCACCACGGTGACCCGGTCGGCCAGCCCACGTTGAGCGACCAGCTTGGAGGCGTATCCGAATTGGGCGTCCGAGATGGTGGTGGCGGTGACCCGGCAGCCGTAGCGGGCCGCCGCGTGGCAGGCGAAGCTGCCCCACCCGGCGCCGATCTCCACGACGTGGTCGTCGGGCCCGAGCCCGAGCTTGGTGCAGATGCGGTCCAACTTGGCTACCTGGGCGGCAGCCAGGTCCATGCCCGGCTCGGTGAACACGGCTGACGAGTAGGTCATCGTCTCGTCGAGCATCAGGGCGAAGAAGTCGTTGGAGAGGTCGTAGTGGGACCGGATGTTTTCCCGGTCGATCCGCGGGGCGGGCGGGCGGAGCCGGCGAATCCAGTCGGTGGACGATCCGATCGCCTGGCCCACCCGGTCCTGGACGGCGGTGACGGGGCGGAGCCCGCGGATGAGCACTCTGGTCAGGGTGGTGAGGTCATCGCAGTCCCACCGTCCTTCGGCGTAGTCCCGACCGAGCCCGACCGAGCCGGACCGGAGGGCGTTGCGGTAGACGACGGGGTCGTGGACGACCATGGTCGCCTCGGGCGCGCCGCCGCCGAAGCGGCGTGTGCCCGAGTCGTCGATGACGACGAGGGTGCCGCCGTCGAGATGCGACGCCAGGTGTCGAAGGACCCGGGTGGCCACACGGGTGCCGCCTCGCAACCCGAGGCATCCGATGGGAAATTCCGCCATACTCACCGCTCCTGTCCGCCGTTCGGGACGCCGCCTCCCGTTACCGGGTCTGCGTCACGGTGGAAGGGTACGCCGATCCGCCAACCGGTGGAAAGCCTCGATCCGCCACGGTCACAGGTCGTCGCCGGCCAGCCGGCGGCAGACCCACCGGGCGCTCTCCACGCCGTCCTCGTGGAATCCGTTGCCCCAGTAGGAGCCGGCGAACCAGATGCGCCTCTGCCCGTCGAGCTCCTCCCGGCGCCCTTGCGCGACGACGGCCGCGGCATCGAACACCGGGTGGGCATAGTCGAAGGTGCGCAGCACCTTGGCCGGGTCGATGACGTCCTCCCGGTTGAGGGTGAGGAGCAGTTCGTCCGCAGAGGCGATCCCCTGCAGGCTCCGGAGCCGGTAGGTGAGGGTGGCGGCATTCGGCCGACCGGCCGGACGGTGGTAGTTCCAGCTGGCCCACGCCCTTCGGCACGTTGGTAGCAGGGCCACATCGGTATGGAGGACCGCCCGGTTGGACTGGAAGCGGAAGGCGCCCAGCACCTCGCGTTCGACGGGCGAGGGGTCCGAGAGGAGTGCGAGAGCCTGGTCGCCGTGGGTCGCCACGACGACGTGGTCGAACCGCTCCGGCCCCCGGGCCGTGTGGATCTCCACCTCATCGGGTCGGCGGACGATGCGTGTGACGGGCTGACCCAGGCGCAACGACCGTCCGAGGGGGGCGAGGATGGCGTCGACGTACCGCTTGGACCCGCCGTCGACTGTCCGCCAGTCGAGCCGGTTTCCGAACCCGATGAGCCCATGGTTGACGAGGAACCGGGCGAAGGTCACCGCCGGCATGCCGAGGAAGGTCGAGGGGTCGGCGGACCAGACGGCGCAGCCCGTCGGCACCAGGTACCAGTCGACGAACTGTGGCGACCACCTGCCCCGATCGACCAGGTCCGCCAGCGTGACGTCGCCGCCGGTCCCCCCGTCCAGCAGGGTGCGGACCGTACGGTTGAAGCGGACGACCTCCGACAGCATCCGGAGGAAGGCCGGGCGGGCCAGGTTTCGTCGCTGGGCGAAGACGGTGTTCACCGACGTGCCCCTCCACTCGATGCCGGAGACCTCGTCGGTCACCCCGAAGCTCATCTCGCTGGCCCTGGTGGCCACGCCGAGATCGGCCAGGAGCGCGACGAATCCGGGATAGTTGGGCTCGTTGAAGACGAGGAAGCCGGTGTCGACGTCGAACGAACCGTCGGGCAGGTCGACCCGCACGGTGTTCGCGTGCCCGCCGGGCCGGTCGTCGGCCTCGAAGACGGTGACGTCGTTCCCCCGCGACAGCACGCGGGCGCTGACCAGCCCGGTGACGCCCGCGCCCACCACTGCGATCCGCATCCGCCCGCCCGGACGGCTGGTCAGCCGGTGAACCCGTACTGCTCGTGCGCGCCCATGACGGCGCACTCGAACATGCCGTAGCCGACCTTCCCGTCGCAGGTGAACCTGGCCGCATACTCGGTCAGACCCCAGTCCGAGTAGGACGGGTCGGCCGGCGGTATCCGCTGGCCCTGGACGACGAGGTCGCCCTGGTACATGCCGTGCTTCCAGTCCGGCTCGAGCCCGTAGCCGCTGCCGAGCAGCAGGGGGAAGGCGAGCAGGGTCTCCACCTCGACCTCTGCGGTCTTGCGGCCGTGGGGCCCGAAGTACGAGAGCGTCGCACCGGTGACGGTGCGGCTGTCCGGTGCGAATCGGAGCTCGTGCTCCGGCCGGCCGAGCCATTCGGGTGCACGACCGGACCCGATGGGGAAGATCCGGTGGGCGTCCTGCATGATCCGCTCCCCGTTGGAGCGCTCCTGGATGATGGTGACCATGGCCTCGTCCTCGAAGCGGACCGGCGCGTAGACCCAGAAGAAGCCGAACGATGTGTCGGTCACCCGGATGCCGGGATGCTCCGACTCGCCCACTGGACGGACGCCCCACGAGCGGTCCCGCGAACCCCACCACTTGTCCGGTGTCAGCGCGATCTCGCGGTCGCCCACCCGGAGCGTCCCCGTCCAGCCGCCGACCTGGGCAAAGCGGGTGGAATCGAAGGTGACACGGGAGAACTGCCGGTCGAAGTGGCGGGCCTCCAGGTGCGCCTCGCAGAACCCGTCGTAGACGGCGTCGAGCTCCAGGTCCCACTCGTTGGGCTCGAGGATGACCCGGACCTTCTCGAGACCCTTCTTGACCTCGACCCGGATCGGGCCGACCGAGGCGTCCATCCGGTCGGCACCCAGCACCTTGGAGGACCGGACGACCCGGTGGTCGTCGCCCAGCTTGGCCGAGACGAAGGCATCGGCCACGCTCAGGTTCGGATACTGGCCCACACCGATGACGCAGAAGAGCTCCTCGTCGGTGCCGTGGACCTGACCGGTGCCGTGGATGTTGAAGTAGTAGCGGTCGTAGAAATTGCGGTCCGACGTGCCCACGTGGCGCATGGGTTCCGAGATCTGGTGGACCGGGTAGTCGTCGAGGGGGGAGAGCACGTCGAGCTCCAGTTCTCCGGCCGTCGCCGGGGTCGGCGCCCTGCTCGGGCGGGTGCGGCGAAGCGTAACCCCACCGGGGTCCCGCGGGCGGCCCGCCAGGCGTCGGGCTACGATCGCTACAGGCTGTGCTGTGACCCGAAGGCCGTGGGGGACCAGCCGAGCCATACCGATCCGTCGTTGTCCAGGGAGGGCCCATGAAGTCGTACGATCGTCTGTTCATCGGGGGGGAGTGGGTCGAGCCGTCGTCCTCCTCCGTCTTCGACGTGCATTCCCCGACCACCGGTGAGCTGGTGGGCCGGACCCCCGAGGCCATGAACGCCGACATCGACCGCGCAGTGGCCGCGGCACGCGAGGCCGTGGACCACGGTCCGTGGCCGCACATGACCCCGACCGAGCGGGGTGCCGTCCTGGCCCGTGCCGCAGAGTCCATCCGCAACCAGATGCAGGACCTGACCGAACTCATCGCCAACGAGATGGGTTCGCCGGTCTCCTGGGGCCTGCTCGCCCAGGTGCTCGCCCCGACGATGATCCTCGACTACTACGCGGGCCTCGGCTCGACGTTCGCGTTCGACACCGTCAAGGACGGGCTTCTCGGCCCGGTCCTGGTGTCCAAGGAGCCCATCGGCGTCGTCGCCGCCATCACCCCGTGGAACGTGCCGCTCTTCCTGGCGGCCGCCAAGCTCGGGCCGGCCCTGCTGTCGGGTAGCACGGTGGTGTTCAAGCCCGCCCCCGAGACACCCCTGGATGCCAACGTGTTCGCCGAGATCCTGGCCGACGCCGGGCTGCCCAAGGGCGTCCTCAGCGTGGTCCCGGCCGGTCGTGAGGTGGGCGAGTACCTGGTGAACCACCCCGGTGTGAACAAGGTGTCCTTCACCGGCTCCACCGCGGCGGGCAAGAAGATCGGCGCCGCCTGCGGTGCCAACCTGAAGCGCTTCAGCCTGGAGCTCGGCGGCAAGTCGGCCGCCATCCTCCTCGACGACGTCAACCTGGCCGAGTCGCTGCCGCTCATGCTCCCGAACGCCATCATGAACAACGGTGAGGCCTGCATCTCCCTGACCCGCATCCTGGCTCCCCGTGACCGCTACACCGAGGTGACCGACGCCCTGGTCGAGTTGGTCCGGAACATGAAGGTCGGCGACGCCCTGGACCCGGCCACCGAGGTCGGGCCACTGGTCGCCGAGCGCCAGCGCGACCGGGTGGAGGGCTACATCCGCATCGGCCAGGAGGAGGGCGCCAAGATCGCCGTCGGCGGCGGTCGCCCGGCCGGCCTCGACACCGGATGGTTCGTCGAGCCCACCGTCTTCGTCGACGTGGACAACTCCATGCGGATCGCCCAGGAGGAGATCTTCGGCCCGGTCCTGTCGGTGATCCCCTACGACGACGACGCCGATGCCGTCCGGATCGCCAACGATTCCGACTACGGGCTGTGCGGAGGCGTCTTCAGCGCCGACAACGACCGGGGTCTGGGCATCGCCCGCCAGATCCGTACCGGCACCTACATGGTCAACTCGTCGATCCCGATCGACTTCTCCTCGCCGTTCGGTGGCTACAAGGATTCCGGCGTGGGCCGTGAATTCGGCGAGGACGGCCTCGAGCTGTTCCTGGAGAAGAAGACCATCAACCTGCCGGCCGGCTACAGCCCGTCCGTCTGAAGTCACCGGGCGACATCGCCGCAGGTAGCGACGCCGACCGGGTCCCAGACCCGGCCGACCGCCCGGCGATCCTGGCCCCGACCACCACCGGCACTGCTGTGAATCCGAGGTTTCCGGCCGTTGGCCCATCTGCCAACATGGGAGCGCCATGACGCGCCGCGCACGAGGTTGCGGGAACCTCACCCGCCGGCCGGGGACCACCCGGCGATGAGCATCCTGGCCGACGCGCCCGCAACTGCGGCCGTGGACTCCCGTCCGCGGGGCCGCACCGTCGTCTTCGGGCTCGTCCCCGCCCTCGACGGCATCCGGGCCGTCGCCGTGATGGGCGTCATGCTGTACCACGGAGGGGCGCCACTGGCCTCCGGCGGCTTCCTCGGCGTCAACATGTTCTTCGTCCTGTCCGGGTTCCTCATCACCTCGCTCCTCATGGGCGAGTGGGCCCGGCGGCTCACCATCCGGCTCGGCCAGTTCTGGACCCGGCGGGCCCGACGTCTGTTGCCGGCGCTCCTCGTCATGCTGGTCGGAGTGGCCGTCTACGCCAGGTTCTTCGCCACCCCGGGGGAGTTCGCCGGCCTCCGGCTCGACGCCCTGTCCACGCTCTTCTACGTGGCCAACTGGCACTTCATCGAGAGCGGGTCGAACTACTTCGCCGCCACGGCGCAGCCGTCACCGCTCTCCCACATGTGGTCGCTGGCCATCGAGGAGCAGTTCTACATCGTGTGGCCCCCGGTGGTCCTGGTCCTCCTGAGGGTCGGACGGCGACTGCGGCCGTCCCGGCGGCTGTGGCCGGTCCTGACCGTCGCCGTGGCCGGCGCGCTGGCCTCGGCCGCCGACATGCGCTGGTCCTTTCTCCACGGCGCCTCGGTGACCCGCCTCTACGAAGGGACCGACACCCGATGCCAGGACATCCTGGTCGGAGCGGCGCTGGCTGCCGCGATGGCCATCTGGGCCCAGCACCGGCGGCCCGTCCCGCAGGCCGTGCCCGATCTCGACTACCTCGAGTTCACCCGCATCCACCCGTCGGCCGGGACCGTCGGGTTGGGGGAACCGGCGGCCCATCGCCGGGACTTCCAGCGCAAGCGGGGGCCGAGCCTCAAGCCGATCACCGCCTGGGAGCTCTCGAGCTCGACGGCCCGGCTGGCCGCCCAGTTCTTCGGATGGACGGCACTGCTCGGTCTGGTCGCGTTGTGGGGTCGCCTCGACGGTCCGACCGGCTTCCTCTTCGGGGGAGGCGAGCTCCTGGTGGCGGTGGCGGTGGCCGTCGTCCTGTTCTGCATCGTCACCGCCCAGCGGGGATCGCTGGCCCGGGCGCTGGCCAATCCCGTGTTCGTCTACGTGGGCAAGATCTCCTACGGCCTCTACCTCTGGCACTTCCCGCTGTTCTCCCTCCTCGACGCCGAGCGGATGCACCTCTACGGCCTCCCGCTCCTCGGTGCCCGGATCGGCGCCACCGTGGTGGTCGCCACCGCCTCGTACTACCTGGTGGAGCAGCCCATCAGGCGGAGCCGGATGGCGACGTTCGCCCAGTGGCGCGGATGGCTGGTCACCTCGGGAGCGTTCCTCGGTGTGGTGGCCGTGACCGTCGCCGCCACTCTTCCGTCGGCAGCCCAGGCCGCCGTGCCGCTCTCGTCCTCCACGTCGAGCAGTGCCGAGTTCTCGGGCCCGCCGGTCAAGGTGGCCATTCTGGGCGACTCGGTGGCGTGGCGGCTCGGATTCGCCCTCATGGCCGACCAGCCCCAGTCGACCTACGACGTGGACATCGACAACGGGGCCATCGTGGCCTGCGGCGTCGTGCGCAGCACGTACTACCTGTCCCACGGTGTACCCGACCTGATGGCCCCCGCCTGCAGCTCGGCCACTCCGGCGTCGGGCCAGTGGCCCGCCCTGTGGAAGGGGAACATCGACGAGTTCCACCCCGACGTCGTGGTGGTCCTGGCCGGGCGGTGGGAGGTGATGGACCGCCAGATCGACGGCCGGTGGACCCACATCGGCGAGCCGCTGTTCGACGGCGTACTGCAGCGTTCGCTGGAGCAGGCCGTGCGGGTGGCCTCGTCGGACGGCGCCTACGTCGTCCTGATGACAGCACCGTGCTTCGACTCGGGTGAGCAGCCGAACGGCCTGTCCTGGCCCGAGGACTCGGCGACCCGGCTCGACCTCTACAACACCATGGTGCGTCAGATCGCGGCCGAGCACCCGGCAAACGTGCAGGTCGAGGACTTCGGCGGCATGGTCTGCCCCGGTGGCGTCTTCACCTCCACTCTCGACGGCGTGCAGATCCGCGACGGTGACGGGGTGCACATCGTCCCGACCCCGGCCGCCGGCCAGTGGCTGTCCAGCCACCTCCTTCCCCAGGTGGTGCAGGTCGGCCGCCTCCAGATGGCCGGACAGAGCCTGGCCCCCATGTCGGTGACCCCGACCACCGGGTCGGCCCCGGTCACGGTGTCCGCCTCCGGTTCGCTGGCATCGTCGGGGACCCGGGGGCCGTAGCCCCGGCGCCGGTCACGCTCCGGAGTTGCCCGCCGGGGCCGGTGGTGGGACCTGGGAGAGGACCGAGGAGTCGGCCGAGCGGCATTGGGCCTGCAGAGCAGGGATGAGCGTGGCCTCCGGTACCCGGTTCGCCTCGGAGAGTGTGGTGGCCAGCGACTCCCACTGGATGTCGTGGTAGGCGGCCTGGGCGGCGATGGGGATGGCCTGGAGCAGCTGGATGTAGGCGAGGCCCCGGAGCCTGGTCACTTCGGCTGAATCCGTGGTCCCTGCCGCTCTGTGGAGGAGGGCGAGCGAGGCGTTCACGTGGGCGCACGACGCCCGGGCCAGGTCGCCGGCGCTCGCTCCGCACGCGGCGACCACGGAGCCCGATGCCAGGAGCGCGAGTGCACCGGCGGCGAACCGGGCGAGTCGGGCGCCGGCCGGGGCGGTCACCCGAGCCAGCTGGGCGCGGAATCGAGGAGGTAGCGACTGACCGCCAGGCAGCGGTCGAACACGTCGCACATCATCTCCTCTCCCGTGAGCACCCGGGCCAGCGACACCGGGGTGCGGGCCACGATGCTGAGGCGCCGCTCGGCCGCGTCGGTGGCCGACGCGTAGGAGTCGATGGCCGACACCTCGAGCGGGAGCTCGATACCGCCGACACCGGCCAGGTCGATGGCCAGGCGCAGCAGGTCGGGCCCGTGGGGAAGCGGTGGGAGGGCCCAGGTGAAGGTCAGTGCGAAGTGGAATTCGTCGGGCGGCTCCTCGTCCTCGGGAAGCCCGAAGACGGCGTCCTCGAACGAGAGGAGGGTCCGGGGGTCGACCTCGAGCGCCAGATGCAGGTCGAGGGGGCCGCCGCACCCGTCCTCGGGGTGGAGCTCCACCTCCCAGACCTGACGGAGCGAGTAGGTCTCGACGAAGTGCCGCTCGTCGTGCACGTGGAAGCCATGATCGACCGAATGGTCCTTGAGGTCGGCCACGTACCCGGCCACATCGATGACTGCCACAGGGACCAGAGCCTATCGGTTGGGCCGTGCCCCGGTGGGCGGAGGAGCTCCGGTAACGTCGCCCGCATGGACGACGCCACGCTGCTCGAGGTCCTGCACGCTACGGCGACGGCCATCGCCGACGTCCTGGTCGACCTGGAGGACTGGGGACTCGTCGGGGCCAGCGACCACCAGTACCGGCACGACGTGGCGGCCGACGCCGCCGGACTGGCGGTACTCGAGGAGGCGGGTGTCGGCGTGCTGTCCGAGGAGTCCGGGTCGCGGGCGCTCGACCGCGACCTGGTGGTGGTCATCGACCCCGTCGACGGCTCCACCAACGCATCGCGGGGGATCCCCTGGTATGCCACCAGCTTGTGCGCGGTGGACGCCGAAGGACCGCGAGCCGCCGTGGTGGTGAACCAGGCATCGGGTGTCCGTTTCGAAGCGGTCCGGGGCGGGGGGGCGCGAAAGGACGGGACGTCGATCGCCCCGTCGGGCTGCGAACGGCTCGATCGTGCCATCGTGGGGTTCAGTGGCTACCCGCGGAGCTATCTCGGTTGGTCCCAGTACCGGTGCCTCGGAGCTGCCGCACTCGACCTGTGCGCGGTGGCCGAAGGAGTGCTCGACGGCTACGCCGTGATCGGTGGATCGAAGCTCGGGAGCTGGGACTACCTCGGTGGGATGCTGGTGTGCGTCGAGGCCGGGGCGGTGGTTGCCGAGGCCGGGGGCCGGGACCTCGTCACCCTGTCCCACACCGAGCGGCGGGCGCCGTTCGCAGGGGCCACGCCCGCCCTGCTCGAAGCGTTCCTGGCTGCTGCTGCGCAGTAGCGTCGGGGACGTCGGGCGTTTAGCTCAGTTGGTTAGAGCAGCTGGCTTACAACCAGCAGGTCATCGGTTCGAGTCCGATAGCGCCCACTGGAAGACGCTGGGAGAGAGGGGCCCCGACCGCGAAACGGGCCAAGAGCCCGCGCCCCAGGCCAGCGAGCCACGACCGCCGAAGCGCCGGGCGCTGGCCGGGCACCACCCGAAAACGGGGACGAGGGGCGAAGACGAGGGCTTGCGGCCGCCTCGATAAGCGCCTCCGAGCAGGTCTTTGGAGACACTCCAACGCGGTGGTGCAAGGAAGAGCCTCAGCCTCTGGACGCCATCCCGGCAATCGGGTTCATATCCCGTTCCAATCTAGGGTCAACCAGGTCTGCCGTTGACCGGAATCACTCGGCGGATCAGGCCCGCCTCACTGATGCCTACCAAGGCAGTCCAGATCCGCCGGCGGAACCGAGATACCCTGCGTCACCGAAGGCGAACACTCCGCCGTCGGCTCCGACGAGCCAGTAACCGTTACCGTCGAGGGCATGTGCGATTCCGACCACGGGAGCCGCGGGGACGATCCCTTCTGCGGGGAGGGACCCGAGGTAGTTGGCACCTCCGAAAGCGAACACCCCGCCGTCGGTCCCGACCTGCCAGTAGCCCTTGCCGTCGGGAGTGCCGGCGGCTCCACTGAGCAGCGTGGTGAGGGCCATCGGGCCCTGCTGCGGCAACGACGCATCACCGGCCGTGGATGGCTCGATGCCCGTGGCCGTCGGGAGCAGGTATCCGTTCCCGTCGAGTGTGGGCAGGATGCCGACCTTCGGCACGCCGTCGAGACCGTTCCCTTCGTAGGTCGCGTCGCCAAAGGCGAACACTCCGCCATCGGCGCCGACCAGCCAGTAGCCCTTGCCCTTGGGAGTCGGAGCGATGCCGGTGATCACACCGAGTGGGCCGAACCCGGGCACGTCGAGTGACCCGAAGTATCCGGCGTCGCCAAAGGCGAACACTCCGCCATCAGCGCCGACCAGCCAGTAGCCCTTGCCGTCCGGGGTCGGGGTGATGCCGGTGATCGGAGCGGCCGGGGTGACGCCCAATCCGGGGAGTGAGCCGAGGTAGGGGGCGTCACCGTAGGCGAAGACGCCACCCCCTGCCTGGACCAGCCAGTAGCCCTTGCCGTCGGGAGTGGCCGCCATTCCGGTGAAGCGGGACGTGACGGGACTGGTTCCCGTCACGTCGAAGGCGACGAGAGGTGCCGGCCCACCACAACTGGGAAGCCCGAACAGCCAGGTTCCCGATGTCACGTCGGCGCCGGGGCCTCCCTGGGTCATGGCTTGACCGCCAACGAAAGCGGGGATCACGAAAGAAGCCGACCACTGGCCATCCGGCGCAATCGGGACGTTGATCCACTCGTTGGGCTGCCCGAATCCCGACCCCCTCTCGAACTGCAGGAAGAGCGATCCTCCGGGTCCGGCCGCTTGGGCAGCGCAACCCGGCCCGACATCGCCATCGAGGGTGACGACCGTCCCCACCGGCCCGTCCGTCGGGGACACACCGAAGGTCCCTTCGACAGTGGTAGTTGCTCCTGCTGCAGTCGGTCCGACTTCGACCCAGAGGCCAAGCAGAACTACAAGCGCAGTGGTCAAACTGAATATTCGCTTCATCTGATCCTCCATTGGTCTCCGGCCCGGCTTCGACCGGTTCGGGGTAAACATCCAGGGTCCATGGCCTTCTACAGGTTCTCCACCTGGGAGGAGATTCCGTCGTGAGCCCTTGCTCCCGCCTCGACCTCGTCGGCGACCGTGAGGTCACCTCCTGCGTGCGACAAATCCGCATCCCTTTCATCAGTAGGCGCTTCCATACGCACCGCTCGTACCGAAGAATCTGTTGAGAGCGGTTGCATCTGCAGCGAACTCGGCTGCCTGCGTGGGGTCGAGTCCGGCACCGCCGCCCACGGACGCCAGCTGCCTCAGCTCGCCGATGGCCGTGGAGTACCCGGCTGTATCCGGGTTCCCGGAGCTGACGGCACTGGCCAGATCGGACGCGGCTTGGAGCCAGTAGCTGGACTGCTGATACGAAGGAACACGAGTTCCCGCGTCCCATGCCGCCAGAGCTGACGTGTACCCGGCAGGCGGAGTCGTGGTCGTCGTAGTCGTTGTCGTAGTCGTAGTCGTAGTCGTAGTCGTCGTCGCGGGCTCCGGCACGGTGATTGGAGGTGCTGTTGTCGTGGAACTTGACGACGTGGCTCCCTTGTGGATCTTCGTCACCTCATGACGCAGCCCTACGGCGACGACGGCAGCGACCAGAACGACCACGCAGGCGGCAACAGCAAGGACCTTCATGTCCATCCACGGCGGTCGTCGAGGCGGAGCCCCCTCGTCGTCGCTGCCATCTGGGTGGGAGAGCGCAGGCTCCAGAGAGGATGCAGAGCTCGGGTGCTCCGCTTTCCAGGGTCGGTGGGGGTTGGCCAGAGGCGTCGACATCGCCAGCTCGTCCAGTGCACGACGCAGCCGATCTTCGAGGGCATCCGGCGACCTCACGGCTCGACCTCCCTCTTGAGGCGGGCCAATCCTCGCGACGCCAGGGTCTTCACGGTTCCGGGTCGACAGTGCAGCGCTTCTGCTATGTCTGCTTCTGTCCAGTCGGCCCAGTAGCGGAGAACCAGGACCGCCCGCTGCCTGTAGGGAAGCCGCAGGAGTACGTCCATCAGGTCCGTGGTCTCCATCGACAGTGCCGAGCGGGACTGCATCATGAGTCCCACCCCTTGTTCGCGGCGTCTGCTCCGCGCTCGGTCGCGGCACAAGTTGACGACAGTCGTCCGCAGGTAGCCACCGGGTGCATCCGTTCCGACGAGATGCCGCCGGACGCGAAGAAAAGCCTCCTGCACGATGTCCTCTGCAGCTCCGGGATCACCCGTGAGCGCATGGGCCAGGCGAATCATTCCCGGGTACTCGCTCCGGTACAGGACGATGAATGGATCGACGTCACCGTTCCCAGGGCTCACGCCCTGATCCTCCCAGGGCTCACGCCCTGATCCGCCCTGATCCAATGTCTCCACACCTACACCGACGACCGAATGAGTGATTCGGTTGCAGGGAATCTCCCGCTTTGGTGGCACGAGGGCCCGCAACGTCATAGTCCGCTTGATGGGCCGCCGTAGGAAGCGAGGGGTGCGTCCGCGATTCTGGTCCAGAGAGACGCCTGGGATCGCCTTGGGCCTCGAAATGGACTCGTCGGAGGACGCGCGGGAGCCGCCGAAATGAGCAGGGTTGACAGGTGCTAGCGGAGGGACTGATCAAGTGATTGGCCATCCCCGCCTATCCCGCATTCTTACTCCGGCATGAAGGAGAGCCAGCCGAATAGTCCCGGGATTGCGATCAAGAGTCTCGCCGACCGACGCGACCGACAGCCCGCTCTCGTAGAGACTCCTTGACGAGTCGGGTTTCTCGGAGCTGAGTCCTTGGGGCCTGCGTGCCACGCCGCCGCGGTCCAGCAGGCTGTGGACGGTGACCCAGTGGACATTGAAGTCCTCAACGGGAGTTCTTACGGTTGCACCCTCGACGTAGGCCCCGACAAGGTGCCCAGCCTGATCTGTTGTCGAGCGATATCGGGATCGCCTGAAATGAGTTCCGTCGATCGGGGCCCCTGGGGTGTCATTCCGGCCAGGCCTCTAACGCATGCTCCCTGATCACAAAGGTTCCAGTAACGTCCGATCAACTCCACTGGAAGACGCTGGTTGAGAGGAATCTCCCGCGTCCGACGGAGATACGTTCAGGCCTTGGGTGGTTGCGATCTTCGGTCGGCGGGCGCAAACGGTGCAGACGGGTCCGCCTCGCAATGCTTCGGCGGCGAGGGGATGGCTTTGCCAGGTGAAACCCGGGGGCGAGAACGCTACAGTGGCAATCAAGCCGGTTCTGTGGCGGAGGCGGCATCGCAACAGCGAGCATGAAGGCGGAATAGTCATGGGAGAATGCGCGGACATTCGGCTGCCGGTGTATCGGGTAGCGACGACCGGGATCCAGGAGTCCGAGGCCCAACGGCTTGCGGAGGCGCTGAGGATTCCGGCCAAGGGGTTGAGATGGTTGGATGGCGAGGCGTCTTTTGTAGACCGAGAAAAGTACCTCGCCGTACCGAGTGTCCGGATCGAGGATCCGCACATCGTCGCCCGCTTCACCGAAACCACTACCAACCATCATCCAGAGATCCCGATCGCCGTTACCGGCATCGACTACGCAGCGCTCGACCGGCACCTTCCGTTCGCCGACGACCTGGCATTGAAGTCGGCCGCCGAGGCCCTGGAGAGTGCCGGACTGACACCGGCTTCGGCCCGCCCGATAGTCGGGCACACCGTCTTCACAACGGTCACGATCGGCGCCGACGGTGCGGAACAGGATGAGCGTCAAACGCTGCTCGATACCCACGTCAGCCACCGCTTCACGGTCGACGGATACCCACTTGTCGGCCCAGGTGCCCAGATACAGATCTCGTTCGGCGCCGACGGAGAAGTCACCCGCCTCATTCACGCGACGCGGGTGATTGAGCCCGGTCCCTCGGTGGCGATCATCGATGCGGAGGAAATTCGCAACCGAACTGCATGCTCGCTGACAGACGACGCCCTTGTCGACGTACGGCTGGTCTACCTTGCGCCGAGCCTGCGCAACGCGTTGAATGGTTCGTCCTATTGGCGGCCGACTGACATCATCCCGTGGTACGCAGTCACCGTGACACGGACGGTGACCCGCCCTGAACGGGGCACCGACCACCCGCTCACCTCTCGGGTCCGTCTGATCCCAGCCATCGATGACTCTCGGTTCGTCCCATCGGTCACCGTCGAGGCGAGTACCGTCGAAGGCTCCCGCGTCGAAGCGCGTGCGACGGTGCGCGGCGGCGCAGCACCTTACTCGTTCTTGTGGGCGGGTTCGAACCCCGGTACCTTCACCGAGCGTGGCGCATCGGTGGGCTACGAGCCGCTCACTCGAGACCTGCGCGACGTCATCCCCGCCCAGTCAATGGTTCGGACCGAACACGTGTCGGTCACGGTGGTCGATGCCAATGGCGTGTCCGTGCAGGCTGACACTTCATTGCTTGTCACCGCCCGTCCGGCGCCGGATACTCACAACTCTGTTACCTACGGGTGCGAGAGCCCGAACGATCCAGGCGCGTGGACGGGGGACCGCGTCGCGTGGCAGAACGCCATGAGCACATTGGGTGGTGGATCGGAGCGATTCTGCTGGCTCGCCGACACCTCCTGGCCCGGCGACTACATCGAGCCCACGCCGCCCGGTGCCCTCGACGCGAATCCATGGATCAACGGGGACGCCGACTACAGCAACTGGGGCATCAATACGGCGAACATCGTCTTCTACATCGGGGACGCAAACCCATACCTCTTCGCTGAGATGTACCCCGGGGCAACCCCGGCCGACTACAACAGCTCGGCAGGCGCATACGTTTTGGCGCCGAACTCCTCGATCACTGTGGAGATCGGCAGCCAAAACTACGACGTCCCGTTTGCCGGCTCTTGGGGAGCGCCGCATCCCAACGACCAGCTGCAATGGCTCCCGATGTACGCCTGCAACCTGCTCGAGAATGACGCAGATGCGTCTTCACCGTGGCTGAGCTGGGGCCAAGCATTCAATGGACTGCATAGCGTTCTTGCGTTCGATACTGAAGCTGCGGACAGCAACCCCTTCGTATCTGACTTCGTATTTGGTTTCCTGGGATTCCAGGTGCTGTTCTTCGATATCGAGCCGCAGACGATTGTCCAGGCGTGGCTGAACGCCGCGAACGCGACGGACATTGGAACGCCGGCGGCTATGGGCCCAATCACGAACATCGAGGTGTTGGGCACCACTATCGGAGTCTCCGACTATGGGGACTACTACTGGGGTAAAGGCGCGGTGGGGCCCACCATTCCTCGGAACATCATCGATGCCTGGTGGTACATCAAGGGAACCGACGCCGTGCAAACCTTCCCGTAGCCGTAGCCGTAGCCGTAGCCGTAGCCGTAGCCGTAGCCGTAGCCGGGCCTGGTGCATCCCATACGACGCACGGAAAAGCACTCCAGCCGGTAGGGCAAGCCACTCATCGCCTGAACTACATGCTTCTGCCAGGCGCACACCGACCGGCTTGGCGCCCGATCGAGAGGTGCCGTGATGGCGGACATCGAAGAAGAAGAAGTCGATAGGGAACCGACCAACCAATCCCATCGTCTGTACACGGTCTACCGTGGCCAGATCGAACACGAGGACAATTTGATCGGCCATCGGATCGATTGGCTTCTCGCAGCTGAGGCCTTCCTCTTCGTCGGCTATGAAGTCGCGCTGGGATTTCGGGGCATCACTACGTACACCGGTCTGGCCGGATCAGCTCATGTGACCATCTATGTGCTCCCGGTACTGGGGATGGCACTGGCGATCCTCGCCCAAGCCGGAATTCTCGCGGCGACAGGCAGGCTGAATCAACTCCGCAAACAGTTTAAAGTGAACGTGGGAAAGTTGGAGAAGTACCCGCACATCACTTCGCAAAAGGCGCACCGTAACTATGGGCAGCTGCAGGCGCTCTGCGTTGCTCCATTGGTATTCCTTGCCTGGATGGTGATCCTGGTAGTTCCGGCGTTGATACGAGTGTCGTAGTCCGCCGCTCGACGACGCTGACCACGGCGCCCGTCGGGCCGCCGTGGGATGGGTGGCGTCGCTACCCGGGCGTCAGCACGAGTCGTCTTGTCGGACCACTGACCGGGGCAGCCCAGATCGTCTCCACGTCGGAGAGTGGTCGGGCCACGGCGTCGACGGCAAAGGTCCCCTTGCCGATCTCCTCGGCGAGCTCGGGGAGTACGGCAAGGATCCCGGCAGCGCTCACCGAACCCTGCCCGCTCCCGAGGAAGTGGATGTCGGCCTGTCGCAGTAGTGCGGAAGGAAGATCGATGCTGGCCCCGGCGACGGCCCCGATCTGGATCCAGGAGAGCAGTCGGGACCGGTCCCGGCGTCCGGTCAGGAGGGGCATGATCGCCGACTCGGCCGGCTTGCCCCACAGGAAGTCGAGGACCACGTCGACCTCAGCGGCCTTGGAGGCCATGTCGTTGGCAACCGATTCGGGGTCGGTGGCCAGGTCGATGACGTCGTCGGCTCCGAGCCCGGACAGGGCCGCCAGTCTGTCGGCGCCCCGTCCGGCCGCGACCACCGGACCTGCACCGAGATGCCTGGCGATCTGGATGGCGAGCTGACCGGCCGAGCCGGTCGCCCCCAGTACCAGCACCGACTGCCCGGCAGTGAAGGTGATCCGTCGGCGCAGGGCGACCCACGAGGCCATCCCCGGGTTCATCGCCGCGGCCAGAAGGATCGGGTCCGCGCCGGCGGGAAGCGGGAGGCTGCGACGGAGGTCGATGACGGTGCGCTCGGCCATCGACCCGAATGTGGTGTCCGCCAGCGCGAAGTAGACGAGCGAACCGTCGGACCGGCGACCGACGCCGTCGATCCCGGGAATGAGCGGGAGCTCGTCGGTCGAGGTGTAGTGGGACCCGCTGGCCTGTGAACGGACGCGTGGGTGCAGGCCGCAGGCCACGACATCGATGACCTCGTCGTGTTCGCCGGACGGGGCGGGCTCGGCGAACGTCTCGTAGCGGGGCGGCTGGTCGAACTGGCGGACAACGGCTGCATCCATGGGAGGAACCCTCGGGACTCGGGTGGAACGATCGATTAGTTCGTGCCACCAATCATATACTTGGTGACACAAAGTAATCCAGCTACGATGGCGCCATGGACGCTGAACCGGTCGCCGACCCTGCCTCGCCGATGGTGGACTCCCTGGTCGAGCTGGCGTTTGCGGTCCACGATGTCCTGACACATGCCTCGGCCGCGTTCGGCCTGTCCGTCACCCAGCTCCGGCTCCTCGGGATCGTGCGGGACCGCACTCCACCCATGACTGCGATCGCACGGCACCTCGGACTCGACCGATCGTCGGTGACCGGTCTGGTGGACCGTGCCGAACGACGGGACCTCGTATCGCGGGTTACGTCGACCGATGACGCCCGGGTGACGTTGGTGAGGATCGCTCCCGAGGGTGTTGCCGTCGGCAGGCTGGTGGCGACCAGGGTCACAGCCGAGATGGAGGGGTTGGTCGCGCGGGTACCTCCGTCGGACCGGGACAGCATCATGCGGGTGGCGATGTCCGTCCTGGAGGTGCAGGCCGAGCGTCGTCCGGCCGGCACCCCCTCTCGTCCAGGGTGACCGACCCGCTACACGATGGTGGGAGCCGACGGAGGGGATTCGTGCGATGACCAGTAGTCGTTGAGCCGGCCCTGGGTCTTCACCAGCCACACGAACCAGCCGGCCAGGGGAAGCAGGATCCACAGTCCGGTCAGTGCCGACACCGGCTCGGTCTGCCCATCGCGCTTGTACATGTTCCCCACCTCCATCGGCAGGAGGAAGATGTTGACGATACCGATGAAGATGGCCAGGACCAGTCCGAGACCGCCGCCGATGCCCTCCCCCGAGTAGTCCTTCAACTCCTTGAAGGAGACGTACTGCCAGTAGAGGCCGTAGATCCCCAGGGTGACGATGGTGAGCAGGATCACCGTCAACGAACTTCTCACTACTCCCGTCCTACCGGTCATGGTTCCGCCTCCGATCCGCCCTCCGGTCGTCTACCGGAGTGCCCGGTGATTCCATCACATCGACAGATCATGTGGTGTGAGGCGCACCGGCGCACCGGGTGCCGCCGCTCGTAGACTCCTGGCGTGACATTGGCCCTCCCGCCGGCAGGTCCCGTCGAGCGGGAGCGGGCGCTCGAGGTGCTCCTGTCGTCCGCTCTCGAGCCGATCGTCGACCTGGCCGCCTGGTCGCAGGCAGCGGACGTCTACGACGTGGCGAGCGCCCACGGTCACCTGCAGTTCCGGCGGGAGGCCCCGGGCCGGGGCGGGCCGGCCGGCCCCCACTACGAGATCGTCGGTGTGACCGGGGAGAACCCCCTCGCCCTGCAGGACCCGGCACACCTGGGGAACCTGGCGGCCGAGATGGCCGAGCCACACCCGGGCCGCCGGTCGAACTCGTACCCGCACGCCTTCGACCACATCGCCCAGCTCTTCGACCACCCGTCGGCCCCCGACCTCGTGGTACTGCACAGCGGCGCGCACTACTGGGGCGACCAGGGCGGGCATCTCGGCGAGCACGGTTCCCTCGGCGTCCTGCAGGCCCGTGCCCCCTTCGTCGTGTCCGGCGCCGGTGTGGACGCCCGGGGGATGGTCGACGCCTCCTGCCGTCTGGTCGACGTCGCCCCCACCATCCTCGAGCTCCTCGGCTGTCCCGCTCCTCCCGGTGCCCCGCCGACCACGCGGCTGGTCCGCCAGGACGGCGGGATCGTGGGGGAGGTGGTGGCCGTGCCGGGTGGCGCCCGACACGTCGTCGCCTTCCTGCTCGACGGGACCAACCCGAACGTCCTCTACGACATGGCCGGTCGGGGCGACGCACCCAACGTCGCCCGCCTGATGGATCGGGGCACCACCTACCGTCACGGGGCCATCGCCTCGCTGCCGACGGTGACCCTGGCCAATCACACCTCCATCCTGACCGGCTGCCATCCGGGCCACCACGGGGTACTGCACAACGCGTGGATCGACCGGGCGACCGCCGGGCAGGTCGTCACCAACTCGCCGTCGACGTGGACGACGGCCATGACGTGGCTGAGCAGCGGCGTCGAGACGATCCATGACGCGGTCCACCGGGGGCTCCCGGGATCGACGACCATCTCCATCAACGAGCCCTGTGACGCCGGGGCCGACTATTCGGTGTTCGACCTCATGCGCAAGGGCGAGCCCATCGACCGCCCGCCTCCGGCCGGGGACCTTCCGGACGCCACCGAACGCTTCGTCCGGCCGAGCAAGGACTACCGGTGGTCCTCGCTCGTCGACCACACCGCCGTCGACCAGTTCTGCGGGATCTGGAGCGGTCGCTACCGCGATCGGGACTGGTCCGTACCGGCCTTCAGCTGGGTGAACTTCACCCTGACCGATGCCGCCTTCCACGAGGGGGGGCCCTACTCGGAGATCGCCGCATCCTCGGTCAGGGACACCGACGCCCGTATCGGCCGCGTGCTCGACGCGGTCGAGCGCGCCGGGGTCGTCGACCGGACCGCATTCGTGCTGGTCGCCGACCACGGGATGCAGCTCGCCGATCCGGAGGTCACCGGAGACTGGGACGTCGCCCTGGCCGAAGCGGGCGTGGCGGTGCGCGACGAGGGCTACGGCTTCCTCTACCTCCAGGCGGCGGGGTCGTAGCCGGGGGCCACCCGCTCAGCCCTCGTCGCCTCCGCCGTCGCGCAGTGCTACGACGATCCGCGAGCATCTCCGGCACCACGCCAGCGGACTGTCGACATCCGACACATGGACAAGTGCGCCGCAACCGGAGCACCGCCAGATCGCGGGCGACCTCGACGTGTCCGGACGACCACTACCAACACCCCTCGGCATCCCTGTACCAAACCTTGTTGTTGATCGATGCCGACCAGGCTTCCCGGCGCTCCGTGGAGCACATCGTATCCATTCTGCGGTCGTACCCGTGACGTGTGACGTCGACGCGACACCGGGGCGCGATCGTCGGGCGGTGCTACGTTCCGTGTCGCATATGACGTCCACTCCGGCAGTCGACGGGCGGCGTCCGGAGTCGTGCCCGGCGCCGTCATGAGAGAGGTGCGCATCGAGGATCTGAGGGATCCGAGGCGCAGCCCCGACGAACAGGCGGTCTACGACTTCGCCCTCTCCCTGTCGGTCGATCTCGACATCGACGGTCTGGTCGCAGAAGCCCGCGCCGCCACCGGATTGTCCGAGTTGGGCGATGCGTCGTTGATCGAGCGACTCGCCGTGCAGGTCGCCGCTACCGAGGCCGACGTGGGGCTGTCCGGGCTCGGCCGGTACATCATCCGCGACCGTCTTGTCGGGTTGCTCGAGGCCCGGCTGCGCTTCGAGGACTACGTGGACCGCCATCCGGAGGCCATGGACGTCGTGCTCGAGCCCCCGGTCATCGTGGTCGGGCTGCCACGGTCGGGGACCACCCACCTGGTGAACCTGTTGGCCGCCGACAGCCGATTCCGCTCCATGCCGTGGTGGGAGGTCGTCGAGCCGATCCCGGTGACCGGGGACGGCCCCGGCCGCGACGGCGTCGACCCTCGCTATCTCCGGTGCCTCGCCAACTATGAGGCGACCCGGAGGGCGGCCCCGCTCACGGCCCTCATGCACGACCGGCCGCCCTCGGCCATCGAGGAGGACTGCGAGCTGATCGACCTCGATCTGTGCTCCTACACGCTCGAATGGCACGCCCGGGTCCCGAGCTGGCGCGACTACTACTTCGGCCTGGACCACCATGCCCACTACGCGTTCCTCCGCAAGCAGCTCCAGGTGCTCAGCTACCTGCGCGGTCCGAACCGCTGGGTCCTCAAGACCCCGCAGCACCTCGAGCACCTCGGCCCGTTGCTGGCCACGTTCCCCGAAGCGACGATCGCCTTCACCCTGCGTGACCCGGTGGCGGTGATCCAGTCGGCCGTCACCATGCTCGCCTACGGTGACCGTTCGAGGCGGGTGCACGTGGAAGCCGACGGTCTCGCGTCGTACTGGGTCGACCGCATCGAGCGGCTGCTGCGTGCGGCGGTGCGCGACGCCCCCTTGATCCCGGCCGCTCAACGGGTCGACGTCGAGTTCGGTGCGTTCATGGCCGACGACCTGGCGACGGCCACCGCAATCCTCGACGTCGCCGGGCTCGGGGTCACCGACCGGGCCCGTTCCGAGCTGTCCGCCTACCTTTCGCGCAACCCGAGAGGGAAGGACGGCCGGGTGGTCTACGACCTGCGTGGCGACTTCGGTCTCGACCCGGCCGAGCTCCACGACCGCTTCGCGTTCTACTATGACGCCTTCCCCCAGGTCCGCACGGAGGTGGAGTGACGATGTCCGGCATCCACCGTGAACGACCTGGCGCCGACGCCATCTCGGCGGCGACCGGCGAACCCGCTGTCGACCTGGGCGACGGCATCTGGATGTCGTCCGGACTGTCCAACTCCTACCTCCTCGAGACCGACGACGGCAGAGTGGTCGTCAACGCCGGCATGGGCTTCGAAGGGCCGTTGCACCGGCTCGCGTACGATGCCGTCCGTCCGGGCCCCAGTCGGGCCCTGCTCCTGACCCAGGGCCACTACGACCACGTCGGAGGGGTCGACTGTCTCCGCGACGAGGGCACCGACGTGGTGGCCCAGGCCGATTTCGCCACGTGGCGCGCCGACAACGAGCGCCTCGAATCGTTCCGGGTGCGCAATTCCGCTTTCGCATGGATGGACAGGGTCATGGCCGCGTTGGCCCACGTGGAGTCCCTCGGCATCCGGGGCACCGTCCAGTCCCGGCCCGAGCCCACCATCACGTTCGAGGACCGGCTCGAACTCACCATCGGGGGGCGCGACCTCGTCCTGTTGTCGGTACCGGGCGGCGAGACCACCGACTCGATGGTGATCTGGCTCCCGGACTCGAGGACCGCCCTCACCGGAAACGTGTTCGGCCCGCTGTTCGGCCACGTACCCAACCTCGTCACCATGCGCGGGGACCGCTACCGCGACGCCCTTGCCTACGTCGCGTCGCTCGACCGTGTGCTCGGCCTGGACATCGAGCGGCTGATCACCGGTCACTTCGACCCCGTCGAAGGTGCCGACCGCATCGCCGTCGAGATCGCCGCCATGCGGGACGCCACCCAGTGGGTCCACGATCGGACCGTCGACGGGATGAACGACGGGACCGATGTGCACACCCTCATGGGAAGGATCCGCCTGCCCGACGGATTCGACCTCGGCGAGGGTTACGGGAAGACCCCGTGGAACGTCCGGGCCATCTGGGAGACCTATGCGGGCTGGTTCCACCACCGCTCCACCACCGAGCTCTACGAGGTCCCGGCATCGGCGGTCGCGACCGACCTGGTGGCAGCGGCCGGAGCCGATGCGCTGGCCGCGGCCGCCCGGGTCCGGCTCGACGCCGGCGAGCCGGTGGCCGCCCTGCACCTCACCGATATCGTCCTGGCCGCCGATCCGGCCGACGACGATGCCCGGTCGGTCGCCCTGGCCGCCACCCGGGCCCTCTTCGACGCCTCGTCCAACTTCTGGGAGCGGGCGTGGCTCGACCGGTCGGCCGCACGATTGGAGAGTGGGCGATGAACGACGTCACCTTCGACTTCACCGGTGCCGAGGTGCTGGTCACCGGGGGGACGAGCGGTATCGGCCACGCGGTGGCGACCGCCTTCGCCGATGCCGGAGCCGCGGTCACCGTCACCGGGACCCGACCCTCGCCGGACGACTACGACACCGGTCTGAGCCGGTTCGCGTTCCGACAGTTGCAGATGACCGACCCGGAGTCGGTGGACGCGCTCGCCGCCTCCCTCGACTCGCTGGACGTCCTGGTGAACAACGCCGGTGCCAACTTTCCGGGCGGGCGTGACGAATGGGAGCCCGACACCTTCGCGGCGGCGCTCACGCTCAACCTCGTGGGCCCGATGCGACTGACCACGGGCTGTCGGGCCCTGCTCGCCGCCAGTGCCCTCGACGGCGGGGGGAGCGTGGTCAACATGGCGTCGCTGAGCGCGTTCCGGTCGATCCCCATCGTGCCCGGCTACGGCTCCGCAAAGGCCGGCCTGGTGGCCCTCACCGGCAATCTCGCCCGGCAGTGGGTCGCCGACGGCATCCGGGTCAACGCCGTGGCTCCCGGGGTGATCGACACCCCGATGACCGCGCCGATGGCGGCCTTTCCGGAGCTGCTCGGGGTCGAGCTCGCCCACACCCCGATGGGCCGGCTCGGGACCACCGCGGAGATCGTCGGAGCGGTGCAGTTCCTGTCCAGCTCGGCCGCCGGCTTCATCACCGGCCACACCCTCGTCGTCGACGGCGGATACCTTCTGACATGACCACTCCGCCATCGGCGCTGTCCCCCCACTACCACGTCGGCATGGTCGTCCCCGACCTCGCGGCCGCCCAGGACCAGCTGAGCGAGCAGCTCGGCGCCGTCTGGGGCCCGGTGCTCGATCTGGCCTCGCAGGACCTCCGCGACGGCGAGGGACGGGATCTCGTGCTGCCCACCAGGCTCTGCTACTCGACCGACGGCCCGCTGCTCGAGCTCATCGAGGAGGTTCCCGGGTCGGTGTGGGTGTGCAACGACCACTCCAACCTCCACCACATCGGGTTCTGGAGTGACGACCTGGCGGCCGACAGCTCACGGCTCGCCGGCTCGGGGTGCCCGTTGCAGCTGTGCGGCCGGTCGGGGGGAGACGTGCCGGTGTCGTTCGCCTATCACCGCAACGACCTGGGCGTCCGCATCGAGATAGTCGACGCGGCGATGCGTCCCACCATGGAGTCGTGGCTGTTCCGTCCGGCGGCGGACTGAACGGGGTCGCGTCGGTGCTCCAGGTGCGGGTGCACGGGCCCGGCGACGTCCGGCTCGACGACGTCGATCCACCGGATCCAGGGCCACGCGACGCGGTGGTGCGGGTGGCGGCCTGCGGCATCTGCGGGAGCGACCGCTCCTACATCGCCATGGGTGGCGTCGCCGGACCCACCGGAACGCCGATGTGCCTGGGCCACGAGATGGCCGGCACCGTCGACTGGGTCGGCGCCGATGTGACGACCGTCACGGTGGGCGACCGGGTCGTGGTGCATCCGGGCAACGACGAGCTGGGCCGTATCGGCAACGGGGCCGACCATGGTGGCCTCACCCCCCTCCTGCTGGTGCGGGAGGCGGCGGAGGGCCGGCTCTACCGGGTGCCCGACGATCTCCCGCTCGACGTCGCCGCCTTCGCCGAGCCGCTGGCCGTGGGCATGCACGCCGTCGACCAGGCAGACGTGTGTCCGGGTGACGGGGTCGCCGTCTTCGGCTGCGGGCCCATCGGGCTCGCAGCCATCGCCAACCTGGTCGACAGGGGCCACCACCGGGTCGTCGCCGTCGACGTCAGTCCCACCCGGCTGGAGCTCGCCCGTGGGCTCGGCGCCCAGGCGGCGCTGGACCCGGCCGCCACCGACGTGTGGGACGAGCTGGCCCGCCTGCACGGCACCGCGCCCTTCATGTTCGGTCCGACCCCGGCCACTGCCGCGTTCATCGAGGCGTCCGGATCGGATCGGGTGATCACCGAGGTCCTCGAGCACGGACCCGTCGGCGGGCGTCTCTCCGTCGTGGCCCTCCACTACGACGCCATCCCGACCAGCTACCTGATGCTCCTCATGAAGCAGTTCACCATCCGGGGGTCGATGGAGTACCCGGCCCGGTTCGAGGACGCCATCGCCCTGCTCGGTCGCCGCGACCTGTCGGCGGTCATCACCCACCGCTTCCCCCTCGAGCGCTTCGAGGAGGCGCTCGCCACGTTGGACGGCCCGATGGCGTGCGGCAAGGTGATGATCACCGTCGAACCCGGATCGTGAACCGCTCCGTTCCGCGGGGCGCGGTCGCCGGTCCGACAGCGGTGCCCGCGGCAAACGCGTAAGTTCACCGGAGAGGGGCCATGGGGCCCACCACGGAGGTGGACGGTGGACGAGCAGACAGTGGCCAGGCGGTTCGAGGGCAGGGTGGCCATCGTCACCGGAGCGTCGACAGACCCCGGGATCGGTACGGCCTGTGCGCGCCGCCTCGCCCTCGAGGGTGCGTCGGTGGTGATCAACGCCCGCTCCGAGGAGCGGCTGCGGGCGACCGAGCGCGAGCTCCGCGGCCAGGGCCTGGACGTCGTCGCCTGTCCCGGATCGGCTGCGGCGCCGGATGTTCCCGCCCTCTTGGTCGAGACGGCCATCGGGGCATTCGGGCGGATCGACCTCCTGGTCAACGCGGTCGGAGGAGTGCCGTTCGTGGGCTCGGCGCTCGACCTGACCGAGGAGAACCTGTTGGCCACCGTCGGGCTCAACACCTGGCCGGCACTGGCGCTGGTCCAGGCGGCCATGGCCCGGGGCCTGGCCGACGGCGGGGGAGCGGTGGTGAACATCTCCAGCGGGTCACCGAAGAAGACCACGCCGTCGATGGCCGCCTACGCCGCGGCCAAGTCCGCCCTCAACGCGCTCACCCGGACACTGGCCAACGACCTGGGCCGCCGTGGCGTCCGGGTCAACGCAGTGTGCCCCGGCCTCACCCGGACGGAGGCTACCCGGGACATCTGGGAAGGAGACGACGGTGAGGCCGCCGGCCGCAACCTGCTCCTCGGGCGCCTCACCGAGGCGGAGGACGTTGCCGCCGCGGTCGCCTTCCTGCTGTCCGACGAGGCCGGGTCGATCACCGGTGTCCTCCTGGACGTGGACGCCGGGAACCACGTCGACTCCGGCTCGTGGTCGCCGTTCCGGCCCGATGCCGTCGGCCGGCCCGGTGGCGCGCCGGTGTCCGGGGGTTCGCGGATCACATGAGCCGGCCGTTCGCCCGGGGTTCGATCTCCCTCCGGCTCTACCCACACAACGAACTGGACGCGCCGGGCATCGTGCGCGAGCTGTGCGAGCAGGCGACACTCGGGCTCGCCGGCGGTTTCGACGGCGTCATGGCCAGTGAGCATCACGGCGGCTTCGCCGGCTACGTGCCCAATCCGCTGCAGATGGCCTCGTTCGTCCTCGAGGAGCACCCGACCGGATGGGCCGCGGCCGGTCCGCTCCTGTTGCCGCTGCGCCCGGTGGCCCAACTGGCCGAGGAGGTCGCCTGGCTGGCGGCCCGCCACCCCGGTCGGGTCGGACTGGGGGTCGCGGCCGGAGCGCTCCCCCTCGACTTCACGGTGATGGGAATTGCACCCACCGATGCCGTGCCTCGCTTCGTGGCCGGGCTTCCGAGGATCGTGGCCATGCTGGAAGGCCGGGACCTGGGCGGACTCGAGGGTGATCGGGCCCTCCAGGCCTGTGCCGTACAGCCCATCCCCGTGCTGAGCGCCGCGGCCTCCGCCGGCGCGGCGCGGCGGGCCGCGGCCTGCGGAGCCGGGATCCTGTGCGAGGGCATGTCCGATATCGGCCGTCTCCGTCGGATCTGCGACGCGTACGACGCCGCCGGTGGTGGCCACGCCAAGGTGATCATCCGCAGGGTGTGGCTCGGCGAGCCCCGGGGCGAGCTGATCGAACGCCAACGCGACGTCTACGACAGCTATGCGACGAGGGATGGCGGGTTCCCCGCCGACCAGACGATCGCCGATGCCGATCCGGTTCGGCTGGCCGGCCGGATCCATGACGCGTGGTGCGGGTCCGGTGCCGATGCCGTCGACCTCCGGGTGCACCTGCCCGGTGTCACCCCCGCCGAGGCCCGTGCACAGATCACCGCTCTGGCCGGTGCCGTCCTGCCGCCGCTGCGGGCGATGTGGGCACAGGGGGCCGACCCCTGACGAACGGAAGGGCAGCCCGACGGGGCGAGGTGCGCCACGTGCAGCCGGGCGCGCCGGAAGACGACCGGGACCGTGACGGTCCAGGTGGATCTAGAGTCGCGACGGTGGGGACGGTGCGACGCACGTCCCGGTACCGGACCGAGAGGAGCGACAGTGGAAGCAGAGGGCTGGTACGTCGATCCGTACGGGATCCACGAGGCACGCTGGATATCCGACGGCAGCCCGACGGCCCTCGTGCGCGACGGGGACGTCGAGTCGCACGACCCGCCCCCGGACGTCCCCTATACCGGTGATCTCGAGCCGAGTCCGGAAGTGGAGGCGAGCAACGGCGCCGACCTGCGTCGGGCCGACGATGCCGAAAGCCGCCCGTTCGATCCGGACGCCGAGGAGGACGTGGCCCGGGAGACCTTCGATTCGGCCTCCGGAGCTGGCTGACGTCGGCACGAACTGCGGCCCGGTTTGGCTGTCCGTCCCGATCAGTTGTCTGTTCGTAGGGGTCCCGTCACTCTCCGTAGTAGGGAGGACGGTGCGAATGCAAATAACCCTTTCTCCGTGGTACGACTGTGGGTAGTTTCGATGCAGCAGGTTCACGTACTCCCGGCTGTTCGGGGGAACGTTCAGGCGACTGCCCGGTCGTCGCACAAGGAACAACCACGGCTGGTGAGGAGTTGTCCAGAGCGTGAAGACGCAGGTGTTGGGCGAGAGGGTGAAGCCGCAGACGTTGGGCGACAAGCTCGACGAGACGATGCGGCTGCGCGCCCATACGCCCGAGGCTGCGGCCCGGGTGCTCGGCGTGGCGCCGACGGAGGTCCTCTCGTGGGCGGCCGATCGTCAACTGCCCGATCGCTCACATCACACCGCGTTGGGCTCGTACCTCGAGATCGACGAGCGCGAACTGCGCGGACTCATGCTGCGGAGCCAGATGCGGATGGCCCAGTGGAGGATCCGGGACTAGTCCCCCTGCCCCGATTCGGAAACGCTCACCAGCCGGTGGCGGCGATGACGGGTGCGTTGAGGTGGGAACCGGACATCCCACCGTCGTCGGGGGCGTCGCCGTAGTTGTAGACGGCGCCGTCGGCTGTCGCCACCCAGTAGCCGGCTCCGTCGGCGGTGGCGAAGATGGCGTTGGCCGGGTTGTCCCCGCCCACCGAGCCGGCCGGCGAGCCGAAGGTGACGGGATCGGTGCCGAAGGCGCTGACCGTTCCGTCGGCGAACAGGATCCAATAGCCGTCGCCGTCCGGGTAGCGTACCGCCGAGGTCACCACCGAGCCCTGCGAGCCCGGTGACCCGTAGTCGACCGCGTTCCCGAAGGTGTAGACGTTGCCGGTCGCGGTCACCAGCCAGTAGCCCTGACCGGACGCGTCGGGCACGACGGCCACGGCCGCGCCGCTGCACCCTCCGATGCCCGGGCACGATCCCTCGAACCGGGCGTCGCCGAAGGCGAAGACCCCGCCGTCCGATGCGACCATGAAGTACCCGCCGCCGTCGGTGGAGGGGACCATGGCGACGATCGGGGCATCGAGCTGGGGGGCACCTCCCCCGGTACCGGCCGGAGCCAGCCCGACCCCGGGGATGGAGCCGTGGTAGCCGGCGTCGCCGAAGGCGAAGATCCCGCCGTCCGAGGCCACCAGCCAGTAGCCGCCGCGGTCCGCCGTCGGGGTGATGCCGACCACCGGCCGCTGCAGAACCAGGTTGCCCGTCGATCCGTAGAACTGGGCGGAGCCGAACGTGAAGATCCCGCCGTCCGCACCGACCAGCCAGTAGCCGTGCTGCGCGGCAACGTCGATGGTGCCCGAGGTCCCGTGGATCGACGGTGTGACGGTGTCGGTGGCGGTCACCCTCCGGTCGCCCTCGGAGGTGAAGGTCACCGGGATCGAGACCCTGCCCCCGTCGGCCGCCAGGAAGGCGACATCGGACAGCGGGCTGTTCGTTCCTGACGAAGAGGTGAGGTGGACCGTACCCCGGTAGCTCGATGCCGCATTGCCGAACGTATCCTCGGCCGTCACCGTGAGCCTGACCGTGCTGCCCACCAGGGCCGAGGCCGGAGCGGCCACGGCGAGCGAAGCGGCCGGTCCCGGCGACACCGTCTCCACCTGGGTGCCTGAGGTGAAGCCGGTGGCCGAGGCGGTCAGCTTCGGCAGCCCGGCAGTCCGGTCCCCGTAGTACACCGTGACCGACTGGTCGCCCGACGGGACGACCACGCTGGACACGTCGGGACCGCCCGAGGTGGCGGCGAACATCCCGTCGGCGGACGACGATGCAAGGTGCACCGTGGTGGCGACCGACGCGTCGACGGGGGACCCGTAATGGTCCTCGAGGGCAAGTGTCACGGAGCCGGTGGCCGAGGACGACGCGGTCACCGCGAGGGGCGACGAGGTGATCGCCACCTGGTCGGGCGGGCCCTGGACGGAGCCGGCGTAACAGGGCGCTCCGGTGGTGCTGGCCGTCCCCCGCTGGTCGGTGACCGGACACAACGGGACGGGGGACCCGTCGACGCTCACCGAGGTCGGATCGGGGATGACGGCGATGCCCGGGTTGCCGGCCAGCGGCAGCATGGTCTGGGTGGGTCCGCCGTTGTCGGCCAGTGGCCCGATGGCCGCGGCCAGCGAGGCATCGGTCACGTCCCCGTTCCCGCCGGCGAGGCACGTGGAGACGGCCACGTCGAACCCGGCATCGTTCCACGTGCCTGTGCCCTTGGCGCACCCGTCGGCGATCTGATCCGCAGCGATGGTCATGGTGCCCACACCGCTGGCATCGCTCGCCACGTTGGCGATGTCGGGACCGTCGGCGGTGGCGGTATCGCCGGCGAACGTCGACGACGTCACCGTGGCGACGCCGGAGCCCTCGACGACCACGGACGGGGGATCGGCCGGCGGGGCGTTGTCGGCATTGTCGATGGCCCCGCCGTCGGTGGTGGCCGAGTCGGCCGAGAAGCTCGACTCGGCCACGGTGAGTGTGCCGGTTCCCGCATTGTCGGCATCGTCGATGGCCCCACCGTCGCCCCCTGTCGCGGCGTCGAGGTCGAAGGTCGAGTCGGTGACGGTCAGCCCGGTGCTGGCGCCGGCGTTGTCGGCGTTGTCGATGGCACCGCCGTCGGCTGCGGCACTGTCCGACGTGAAGGTCGACGTGGTGACGGTCACCCCGTTGCCGATCCCCCCGTAGTCGGCGCTGTCGACGGCCCCGCCGTCGGACTCGGCCGTGTCGGACGTGAACGTCGACCCGGACACGGACAGGGTGCCCTCTCCGTTGTCGTCGGCGTTGTCGACGGCGCCGCCGTCGTCGGTCGCGCTATCGGTGGCGAACGTGGACGTCGACACCGTGGCGGTGCCGGCCGCACCGTCATCGCCGTTGTCGATGGCCCCTCCGTCGGATTGGGAGGTGTCGGACGTGAACGTCGACGTCCTCACGGTGAGCGTGCCGGTGCCGGCGTTGCTGGCGTTGTCGATCGCCCCGCCGTCGGTCATGGCCTGATCGGAGGTGAACGTCGACCCGGAAACAGCGAGCGTGGTGATCGCGGCGCTGCCGGTAACGGCGTTGTCGGCGCTGTCGATGGCCCCGCCGTCAGACCCGGCCGAGTCGGACGCGAACGTCGACGCGGTCACGGTGAGGGACGCTGTGCCACTGGTGCCGGCATCGTCGCCGCTGTCGAGGGCGCCACCGTCGTCGATGGCCGAATCGGTGCCGAACACAGAATTCGACACGGTGAGGCCCCCGGTGCCGCCGTTGTCGACGCTGTCCACCGCCCCGCCGTCCCCCCCGGTCGACTGGTCGCTGTCGAACGTCGAGGTGCCGATGGTCGCACCGTTGGCGGTCCCACCGTCGTCCGCGCTGTCCACGGCCCCACCGTCGACGGCGGCGGAGTCCGAGTCGAAGGTGGAGCCGGTCACGGACAGGGAGGCCTCCCCCCCGTCGTCGGCGCTGTCCACGGCCCCACCGTCATCGCCGGCGACGTCCGAGGTGAACGTCGAATCGGTCACCGACAGGGTGCCGGAGCCACTGTTGTCGCCGCTGTCGATGGCCCCACCGTCACTGGTGCAGGTGTCGGACGAGAACGTCGAGTGGCTCACAACGAGGGTACCGGTACCCGAGCCGTTGTCGCCGTTGTCGATGGCTCCCCCGTCACCGGACGTGGTGTCGTCGGCGAAGGTCACCGACGTGATGGAGATGGTCCCCCCGGCCGCGCCGTCACCGTTGTCGATGGCCCCGCCGTCTCCGGTCGCGGTGTTGTCGGCGTTGGCCATGGTGAGGCCGTCGAGCTGGAGGAAGCCGGCGGACGTCACGGTCAGGATGGGTCCCGAGCAGTCGGGGTGGGCCGCCGGTGCGTGGCAGGCCGTCGTCGCCCCGTCGTCGCCGTCGAGCACCGGGCCGGACGACAGCCCGGCGGCAGGCTGGATGACGACCGGCGAGGTCGACGCGGTATGGCTGAGGTTGATCGTCCAGTTCCCCGTGTAATGGCTGGGATCCCCGGCGGTGGTCGGATTGACCCCGGCCGTGGCCAGGTCGACGGTCCTGCTCGCGGCACCCGCCTTGGCGGCCTGGGTCAGTGCGTTCTCCAGTGAGCACTCCGACCCTGGCGTACCGGAGGTGACCTGCGGGCAGCCGGCCGGGTTCCCGGTGCCGGCCGCGTACGCGACGAGGGGGGCGCTGGCGACCGCCGGCTCCGCGGCGGCCAACGAGATGCCGAAGGATCCGAGGCAAGCGACTACCACAGCCCCGGTCCGTGCCCATCGTGTCGCCGACATGCGCCGTTCCTCCGTGCTCGTAGCGCACCCGATGGTGGAGGGACCGAACTGCGGTGCCAACGGAGCGCGGGCGGCCCACAAGCATCTCCGCGATACGTCGCATGGTCAATAGCGCCCCGGTTGCAATGCCGATTCCTCCAGATCCGGCCACGGCACGCAGATCGTGGGTCGCGTCCTCCCTGGTCACGTAGTCGCAGCCGCCCTCGTCTTGCCACGCCCGTGCAGGTATAGTGAGAGGCGTCAACGGTTCGCAGTTCGGCCGCGGGGCAACGGGGGGTTCCCGGGCGCCGCGTCCGGGGGGCGGACAGGATGTCGATGTCACCGTCGGGTGCAGGCGTCTAGGTTCGAAGGGGCTCCACGATGAACAGCTGGTTGCAGTCCATGAAGCAGTGGACCCAGTGGCTCATGGGTGAGGCCCCCCTGCCCGACGGCCGGTCCAAGGCCATCCTCGCCGGGACGGTCGCCGCCGCTGCCGCCGTCGCCGTCGGCGTCCCGGCCGCCATCCCGTCGACCACCGCTGCCAACGCAGCCTCACAGCGGAGCGTGTTGTCGGGACAGGACGCCAATTCCTCCTCGTTCACGGTACCGCCGACTTCGACCACCACCCCGTCGAAGGTGATCGCCCAGGCTTCGCCCACCTCGACGACCTCGGACACGACGCCCAGCTTCGTCCTCCCCGGGCCGGCCGGTCACCAAGGGTCACAGCACCACGACGGGACCGGGTCCGGGCAGGCCGCCGGGTCGACGACCACGACCACGAGCACGTCGACCACGACGACCGTCCCGCAGGGCTCCGATCCGGGTTCGACAGTGTTGGACCCGATCCTTCCGATCGTCCCCATCGACGTCAAGCCGCCTCCGGCCCCGCTGGCCACCGGTGCGTCCGCGTTCGTCTCCTCGGCGTTGGTGACGTGGAAGCCCCCGGCCGGCTCGACCGCCACCGGGTACGACGTCTTCGTCGGCACGGCTCCCGGCCAGGAGAGCCCGATCCCGTTGAACGGTTCCACCCCGGTGGTCGGTGATTCGTACCTGGCGACCGGCCTCACCGCCGGGCAGACGTACTACTTCACGGTGCGGGGCCGGGACGGCGCCGCCTCGTCGACGCCGTCCAACGAGGTCTCGGCCATCCCCTTCAATTTCTACACGCCGATCGGCCACCTGGCGGGCCCGGTGATCAGCATGGCCTCGACCGCCGATGGCACCGGTTATTGGCTGGCCACGGGGGCCGGAGCGATATCGGCCCACGGTGCGGCCACCGACCTCGGATCGATGGCCGGGCTGCCCCTGGCCGCACCGATCATCAAGGTCGTGGCCGACCCCGATGGCCACGGCTACTGGGAGGTCGGTGCCGACGGCGGCGTCTTCACCTTCGGCGGCGCCCCGTTCGAAGGCGCCGCATCGGGTCTGAAGCTGAATTCGCAGATCGTGGACCTGGTCCCGACGGCCGACGGCAAGGGCTACTGGGAGGTCGGTGCCGACGGCGGTGTCTTCGCCTTCGGTGACGCGGTCTTCGCCGGATCGCTCGGCGGCACGACTCAGTCCGAACCCACCGTCGGGATGGCCTACGACGCGGCGACCGGCGGTTACTGGCTGGTGTCGGCCGACGGTGTCGCGACCGGGTTCAATGCGCCGGCGATCGGACCGAAGCCCGACGACCTCCCGGTCGCCCCGGTGGTGGGAATCGCCTCGACCCACAGTGGGAACGGCTTCTGGGAGGTCACCGTGACCGGGGCCGTCTACGCCTTCGGCGACGCAGCCTTCCTGGGCCCGTATGCACCGCTCGATCCGGCCGCACCGGTCGCCTCGGTGACCGCCGACCCGGCAACCGACGGGTACTGGCTCAACTCGGTCGACGGCGGCGTGTACGCCTACGGCAGCCCCTTCTACGGAGCCGGCTGACCCATCGCGACGGTCACCGTCGCAGCAACGACGCGTTGGTAGCGTCGGTGGCGATGCGACGATGACCGAACCGGCCGCCTCCGGCCACGACTTCACCGATCCCGAGGCCCCTGGGCACTCGGATACCACGCCCCTGCTGGCCACGGCCGAGCAGCGGGTGCTGCTCATGGTCCGGAACTTCGCCGATCCGTCCCAGGAGTGGCGCCGGCTGTGCGCGGAGCTGTTCGGCACCTTCTTCCTCGTACTGGTGGCCGCCGGAGGGCCGATGATCGACCACGCCGTCCCCGGGTCGGTGGGGCGCGCCGCCGCCGTGGTCGCTCCCGGCCTCATGGTGATGTCGATCATCCTGTTCATGGGGAAGGTATCGGGCGCCCACCTCAACCCGGCGGTGAGCATCGCCTTCTGGATACGCAGGGACTTTCCCGGTCGGCGGGTCCCGGCCTACGTGGTGGTCCAGCTGGCCGGGGCCCTGGTGGCCGCATGGTTCCTGCAGGTGGTCGTCCACGTCTCCGCCTCCTACGGCTCCAACTATCCGGGGCTCGGCCGTACCCCGTTCGACGCATTCCTGATGGAGACGGTCCTCACCCTCGGACTGGTCAGCGTCATCCTGGGCACGGCGTCCGGGGCGCAGCAGGTGGGATTGTTCGGCGCCATCGGCGTCGGGGGCTACATCGCCCTGGCCGGCCTGTGGGCCAGTCCCATCTCGGGCACCTCGATGAACCCGGTGCGCACGTTCGGCCCCGACATCGTGTCGGCTGACTTCGCCAGCTGGTGGGTCTACCTGGCCGGTCCGCTCCTCGGGGCGGTCCTGGCCGTCGGGATGGCCCATCTGCTGCGGGGACCCGGCGGAGGGAAGTCGGGCTCGTTGGCGGCCCAGGGGATCATCAACCCCCGGATCGTCCGCCCGGGCAAGGACTGAACCGGTCCCCGGCCAGCCTGTCCCACCACGGGGAGAGGTTCCGGTCGCGTCGGCCCGGGAGCGGGTTCAGATCTGCTTCTGTGCCTCGGTGAGGACCGAGCGCAGCCGGGTGGTGATGTAGTCGAACTCCTCGGGGCCACAGACGAGCGGCGGGGCCAGCTGGATCACCAGGTCGCCCCGTCCGTCGGCACGGCAGATGAGGCCGGACTCGTAGAGGGCACCCGTCAGGAAGCCGTGGAGGAGACGGTCGGTCTCGTCGTCGCTGAAGGTCTCCTTGGTGTCCCCGTCCTTCACCAACTCGATCGCGTAGAAGTAGCCGTCGCCGCGGACGTCCCCCACGATGGGAAGGTCCGTGAGGGTCTCGAGTGCGGTCCGGAACTCTCCCTCGTGCTCCCGCACGTTGTCGAGGATGCCCTCCTTCTCGAAGACGTCGATGTTGGCCAGTGCCACCGCCGCGCTGACCGGGTGCCCGGCGAACGTGAAGCCGTGGAGGAAGCTCGGGCCGGTGAGGAAGGGTTCGATGACCCGGTCGCTGACGGCCAGTGCGCCGAGCGGGGAGTAGCCGCTGGTGAGCCCTTTGGCCATGGTGATCATGTCGGGCACGTAGTCGTAGCGCTCGGCCCCGAAGAAGTGGCCGAGACGTCCCCACGCACAGATGACCTCGTCGGACACGAGTAGCACGCCGTACCTGTCGCAGATCTCGCGTACCCGCCGGAAGTACCCCGGCGGCGGCGGGATGCACCCGCCGGCATTCTGTACCGGCTCGAGGAACACGGCGGCCACGGTGCCGGGGTCCTCGTTCAACAGTGCCTGCTCGATGGAGTCTGCAGCCCACCGCCCGAAGGCGTCGAGGTCGTCCGCGAAGTAGGGGGCCCGGTAGAAGTTGGTGTTGGGGACCTTGAAGGCGCCGGGCACCAGCGGTTCGAACGGGGTGCGCATCGCACTCACACCGGTGATCGACAGGGCGCCCATGGTGGCGCCGTGGTAGGCGACGTTGCGGCTGATCACCTTGTACCGATCGGGCTGGCCGATCAGCGCGAAGTACTGGCGGGCCAGCTTCCAGGCCGATTCGACCGCCTCGGAGCCGCCGGTGGTGAAGAAGATGCGGTTGAGGTCGCCAGGGGTGAGGCCGGCGATCCGCTCGGCCAGCTCGACGGCCTTCGGGTGGGCGTAGCTCCACACCGGGAAGTAGGCCAGCTTGGCCGCCTGCTCGGCGCCGGCCTCCACCAGTTCCATGCGACCATGGCCCAACTGGCTGGTGAACAGACCCGACAGCCCGTCGAGGTAGCGTGATCCATGCTGGTCGTAGACCCAGACGCCCTCGCCCCGGACGATGACGGGGATCTCGTGGTCGACGGCTCCGGACATGCGGGTGAAGTGCATCCACAGGTGCCGGTGGGCGCTCTCCTGCAGCGCCTCGTTCGAGTACCCGCTCACCGGGTCCCCCAGGTGTAGGTCTGCTTCTTCAGCTTGAGGTACATGAACATCTCGGTACTCCGCACGCCTGGAATCCGTCGGATCACCCCGTTCAGAAGATCGAGGATCTGGTCCTCGTCCTCGCACACCAGCTCCACGAGGATGTCGAAGGTGCCGGACACCATGACCACGTAGTCGATGGCGTCGATGCCGGCCAGGCGGTCGGCGACCTCACGGGCATCGCCTTCGGCCCGGATCCCGACCATGGCCTGGCTGCGGAATCCGACCTGCAGCGGGTCGGTCACGGCCACGATCTGCATGATCCCGGCCTCGCGCATCTTCTGGACCCGCTGTCGGACCGCGGCCTCGGACAACCCGACGGCCTCGGCGATGGACCCGTAGGTGCGGCGGCCGTCCTGTTGGAGCTGCTCGACGATCGCCTTGTTGACGTCGTCGAGGAGGCCCGGGGCCGGCGGGAACGGAACCGGGGTGGTCATGTCCACCTACTCGGGCCGGCTGCGATGACCTGGTGCAGGATGAGTGCCCAGTCGTCTTCGTCGTACATCAGCATGCGCATCCCCGGACAGTGCTCGAAGTCAACGCACAGTTAACGTGGTTTCACTGGCAAAAACAAGCGGATTCCGTGGAATTCCGTGAAGGAGTTTCCGGAAACACTCGTCGAAGGGACCCTGGTGGACGGCGGTGACGGTGGACGCACGCTGCCGGGGCTGACCGATGACTACGGGACGGGACTCGCCGTGCCCCATGCCATTGCCCGGCCGGCTCGGCCGACGACGGCATGCGTCCCTGTGGGGGAGTGACCTTCGCGAAGGAATGGGAATTGGCCCCAAGGTAACATCCGTGCCGTGAGCGATACCGCCGAGAGCATCGCCCCCGACTGGACGATATTCGAGGTCGAACTTCGACGACGCGAGTCCGACTCCATGCGCGCGTCGTTGGCGAGCTATAGCCACGTCGTCGTCCAGACGCTCGACGACGCATTTCACTCTCGCGACACGAAATTCCAGTACGAGCCCTTTTTCACATTTCTGCACGAGACCTTTGTCGCCACCCGAGATCTTCCCGAGACACCGGTGCTGTTGGCCACCTACTGTTATGCCGCTCTGCTCAAGGCCTGGGAGCTGGTCCTGCCGTGTGATCATGTGCGGAAAATGGTCGAGGGAGTAAAGGTCGCAGCACTTGCCGCGATGCCGGCAGGGGAGTTCGCGAACGAGACATTGGTGCGATCGGTGGTCGGTCTGGCTGACTCGGTGGTGCATGCCATGAAGGTCGAAAATGCACTGAATTGCTCCTGTCCGGTCGGGATGAAGTCGGATGCCCGTGAAGTCGTCAAGCGAGCCCGCGCCATCCTGGACGACCTCGACGACCCGATTCCCGGGTATGCCGACTGTCAGGCATTCATCCGCAAACGGGCGGAGATCGATTGCGCCTACTTCGAGGCAGTCGTCGCCACAGCCGAGGGAGTCGAGGCCTACATCGAAGGGGGTCCCGAGGCGACCGATACGTTGCGCGAGAGAATCGCGGACGTTCATCGGGCCGAACAGAATGATCTACTGCGGGACGACGTCTACCAGAGCGAATTGCGGGTCCACCGACTCGCTCTGACCGCCCTCCAGGATGCCTGGCCGCGAATTCACGTGGACCGGGCGGAGATCATCTACTGCTATCCGTTCGCCGTGCGCAGTGGGAGTCCCGGGGTGCAGATCGAAGCGCGGGATGTCGTTGCTGCCGCCCGCGACCATGGGGAAGGGTGGCTGACCAACCGAGGACCGCGGCCAGGTGGCCCCGATGCGTGGCTGAAGCGTGGGGTGTCCCCGATCGTCAAGGAGATCGAGCTGTCGGACATGTGGGATGGGAGCGAAGTGGGGAACGATCGCGAAGGTCGCTTCGCGGGGACCGCCGTAGTGCTGCCGACGGTATACGTGACGACCACGGCCTCCGAAGAGCCCCTCGAGTTCGACGTCGAGCTGCGCATATGCCAGCTCGGTAATCACTATCTTCGGGTTCAGCGCCCGATGGTCGACGAATCGCTCCATGCGCTCAACCAGGCCATTCGCCGGGGATCCGCCTCAATGGGTGAGGAGCGGGTGACATTCGGTGACGCGACGTTCGGCGACCGCCAGTGGAAGAAGATGGCGGACTTGGCCCACGATCTCATCACTAACCTCGTCGGCTACCTTGGCACCGAATCGCCGGATCTCCGATCTCAAGAACCGAAAGCGGTCATACCTCACTCCTCCGAGGAGGTCATTTTCTTGGCCCGGCAACTCTCGCTGGAGGGTTCCGATGGTTGGCGCGAGGAAGCCACCATCGACGAGCTGACCGCCAGCGCTGGCGCGTCTCTGCTGCTGCAGCCGGTACATGGGGCGACCATCGCTCTCGAGGAGTGGGTCCGCTATCCGATTCCCGAGACCGCGGGGGCCAACCTGCTCGGCGACTACGGCTTCAAGGGTGACTTCTTGTACCGCACGACCAATACGTCGTTCGGCTACTTCCCCGGCCTGCCGGAATTCCTCATCCTCGAGCAGATGGAAGCAGCCGAGTTCGTCGCGTCCCTTTCCGCCCCGTTGGTCGGATGGCTGGAGGAGATCCAGGCGATCAGCAGTCCGGCCCCGGACAAGCATCCCGACCCCGACGAAGGAATGGTCCAATCGCGAGAGATCCTCACGAAGGCCCGCATCAAGCTCGCCCAGTTCCGGTCTTCTGATCTGTGCCTCAGGGCCGTCCACAGAGAACTGCTGGACCGGTCGTTCGTCTCGGCGGGAATCCCCAAGCTCGAGCAGGATCTGGAGGCGCAGTTCGACGTGGCCCACACCTACCTGGCCGAACTCTCCGCCAAGCAGGCCAAGGAACGAGATCAGCGCCAGACCCACATCAGCAACGTGCTTGGTTTCACGGCTGTCTTCTTCGGCCTGGCATCCGTCGCTACCATCCTCCAGCTGGCCAATTCCGGCTTCAGCGAGTCGAGGAGCGGAATCCAGTTGGAGGTGGTGGTGATCATCGGTCTCGCGGTGGTGACGGCGATCCTGGTGTCCCGCCTGATGTCCGTGAAGGGTCCGAAGCCGAGCCGACGTGGCCGCTGACCGGCCCTCCGCGACAGTGGTGGTGGACGTCGCCGTGCAGCCTCGTCGGTTCGACCTGTTGGGGGAGATCTACTCGACCATCCTCGTCCCTTCGTTCCGTCCCGATGAGCTCGAACCACTGGCAGCCATCGAGCAAGCCCTGACCAAGGAGCCATGCTCGAAGGACGTGCTGGCCGCCATGGACGGAGACAGCCAGGTGCTCGGGGTGGCGATCGGGGAGTGGGACGAGCAGAGCCGGGTCTATCTGCTCTCCTACCTCGCCGTCCGGCCCGGTCTGCGCAGTCAGGGCGTCGGCACGCGACTGATGCACGACATCGAGCAGAGATGGCAACGGCGTGACGCCCTCTTCGTCCTCGCCGAAGTCGACGATCCGCAGGTCTACCCCGCCTCGGATGTAGGCGACCCTGTCGCCCGACTGCGCTTCTACGAGCGATTCGGGGCCCGGGTGTTGGACCTGGCCTACACCCAGCCGCCCGTCCGACCGGGCGGCGCTCCGGTCCCCGGAATGCTGCTCCTCGTGTTCGCCGTCCGACCGGCGGCTCTCGTGGCCACCTCACCGCCCATGCTGGACGCCGCAGTCCTGGCGTCCTTCATGCGGGGGTATGCCGGATGCGCCGACGGGCCCGAGGAGATCCAGGATCCTGGAGGCTCGCCGACCCTCGCCCACCTCCTGTCCGTTCACGGCGTTGCCGTTCTCCCGCTGAGCGGCCTCGCCGACAGGTGACCGTCCACCGGGCGCCGAGCCGGCCCGGGGTCGCTACCCGCTACCCGCTGCCCGGCAACCGGGCGGTGGTCTCCTTCGGCTCGTCGATCCACGTCTCGACGGGCCGGTTGCCGTGGTCTTAGATGTCCCCAGGAGCGGAACGGGCTCGGAAGGAGGGGCGGGACAGCCATGATCGTCGGAGTGCCCAAGGAGATGAAGGCCGATGAGTACCGGGTGGCCATCACGCCGGCCGGGGTACGCGAGCTGACCGCGGCCGGCCACACCGTACTGGTCGAGCGGTCGGCCGGGGTGGGATCGGCACTGCCCGACGCGGACTTCGTCGCCACCGGGGCGAAGATCGTGGACGATCCCGACGACATCTGGGGTGCAGCGGACATGGTGCTCGGGGTGAAGGAGCCGGTGCCCGCCGAGTACCCGCGTCTCGGCCTCCGGAAGGAGCAGGTGCTCTTCACCTATCTCCACCTGGCCGCGTCCCGGCCGTGCACCGATGCGCTGGTGTCCGGGGGCAACACGGCGATCGCCTACGAGACGGTTCGCCTGGGGGACGGTTCGCTGCCCCTCCTGACCCCGATGAGCGAGGTGGCCGGACGCATGGCACCGCTGGTGGCCGCCCACCATCTGATGCGCCCGGGCGGAGGCCGCGGCACCCTGGTGTGCGGGGTCCCCGGTGTGCGCAGCGCCAGAATCGTCATCCTCGGTGCCGGTGTGGCCGGAATGGCCGCGGCCACGCTGGCCGTGGGCATGCACGCCGACGTCTACATCCTCGACCGCAACCTCGAGCGTCTTCGACAGGTCGACCACCACTTCCGCGGCGGACTCGAGACGGTGGCATCGACCACCCATGCGATCGAAGAGGTCTGTCTCGACGCCGACATCGTCATCGGAGCGGTGCTGGTGGTGGGGGCGAAGGCTCCACTGCTGGTCAGCGACGAGCTGGTCGGACGGATGCGGGACGGCTCGATCCTGGTCGACATCTCGGTCGACCAGGGCGGCTGCTTCGAGTCCACCCGGCCCACCACCCACTCTGATCCGACATTCGAGGCCAACGGCTCGCTCTATTACTGCGTGGCCAACATGCCCGGTGCCGTGCCCCATACGTCGACCCACGCGCTGGTCAACGCCACGCTGCCGTACATCCTCGAGATCGCCGACCATGGATGGAGGGAGGCCGTGCGGACCGACGCGTCGCTGGCCGAGGGGGTCAACGTGGTCGAGGGGTCCGTCGTCTGCCGGCCTGTGGCCGAAGCCCACGGGATGGACTGGATCCCACTGTCGACAGTGATCGACTGAACACCCACGTCCGCAGGCCACCCGCAAGCGAACCATCGGCCACGACAAGGGGGAGCCCGTCTTCCCGAGGAGCGTCGTCCAGTGAAGCAGATCGGATCATCCGTGGAGGGGGCCGGTGCCCGCACCGCCCCCGTCTTCGACCCGGCCATCGGCGCACAGACGGCCGAGGTGGTGCTGGCCGCCGCCACGGACGTCGACCGTGCCGTCAGGGCGGCGGCGGAGGCGTTCGACGGGTGGAGGGACACGTCGCTGACGGCCCGCAGCCGCACCCTGTTCGCGTTCCGCGACCTGGCCGACCGGCACCGCGACGACCTGGCCCGGCTGATCACCGCCGAGCACGGGAAGGTGCTCGAGGACGCCCGTGGTGAGGTGGCCCGCGGCATCGAGGTGATCGAGTTCGCCTGCGGCATCCCCCATCTGCTGAAGGGCGAGTTCTCCGAGGACGTGTCGACCGGCGTGGACGCCTCGTCGATCCGCCAGCCGCTCGGTGTGGTGGCGGGCATCACCCCGTTCAATTTCCCGGTCATGGTGCCGATGTGGATGTACCCGGTGGCCATCGCCTGCGGGAACGCCTTCGTCCTCAAGCCGTCCGAACGCGACCCGTCGCCGTCGGAACTGGTCGCCGACCTGTGGGAGCAGGCGGGTCTCCCCGACGGCGTGTTCACCGTGGTGCACGGCGACGCTGTGGCGGTCGACGCGCTGCTCGACCATCCCCTGGTGGCCGCCGTCTCCTTCGTCGGGTCGACCCCGATCGCCCGCCACGTGTTCGAGCGGGGCCACGCGTCGGGAAAGCGGGTCCAGGCGCTGGGGGGCGCCAAGAACCACGCGGTGGTGCTGCCCGATGCCGATCTGGACTCGACGGCCGACGCGCTGATCGCGGCCGGCTACGGATCGGCGGGCGAGCGGTGCATGGCCGTCTCGGCGGTGGTCGTGGTCGGCGACGCCGATCCACTGGTGGCCGCCGTGGCCTCGCGGGCGGAGGCACTGGTCACCGGGCCGGGGACCGACCCGACCTCGGACATGGGACCGCTGATCACCCGGGACCACCGCGACCGGGTGGCCGGCTACGTCGACTCGGCCCTGGCCGAGGGGGCCGACGTCGTGGTCGACGGACGCGGCCTCTCCGTCGGCGACGGCTTCTTCTTCGGGCCCACCCTGGTCGACCGGGTGACCCCGGACATGCGGGTGTACCGGGACGAGATCTTCGGGCCCGTCCTGTCGGTGCTCCGGGTCGACACGTTGGACGAGGCCATCGCGGTGGTCAATGCCAACCCGTTCGGCAACGGGGCGGCCATCTTCACGGCCGACGGTCACGCTGCCCGCCGGTTCCGTCGGGACGTGACGGTGGGGATGGTGGGCATCAACGTGGCCATTCCGGTTCCGATGGCCTACTACTCGTTCGGCGGGTGGAAGCAGTCGCTGTTCGGCGATGCGCACGTCCACGGTATGGAGGGTGTCCGGTTCAACACACGGCTCAAGACGGTCACCACACGGTGGCCGGACTCGGGCCGGGCGACCGGTGTCGGACGGATCGCCCTGCACTTCCCGTCCGGCGACGGAGGCGGCGAGCGGTGATCCCGGGGCGGCCGGGGCGGCCGGGGCGGCCGGTAGCCTCGACGGGGTGACGACGGTGCCGGGTCCCGAGCTCACGTCCCGGGTCGTCGACGTCGACGGGCCCGTGCACTACGCAGACTACGGCGGCCCGTCCGGGGGTCCGATGCTGGTGGCGGTCCACGGACTCGGTGGATCGCATCTCAATTGGGCTGCCGTCGCCCCCCACCTGGTCGCCCGGTGCCGGCTGCTCGCGGTCGACCTGCTCGGCCACGGCCGGACGCCCTCGGCCGGCCGCCGGCCCGACATCGACGGCCACGTCGCCATGGTCGGCGGCTTCCTCCGCCTGGCCGTCGACCGACCGGTCATCCTGTGCGGCAATTCGCTCGGCGGACTGGTCGCCGCCGAGTGTGCGGCCGGCTCGCCCGACCGTGTGGCCGGCCTGATCCTGATCGACCCGGCACTCCCGCTGTCCCGTCCGGGGATTGTCCACCCCCGGGTGGTCTCGAACTTCGTCCTGTGCGCGGTGCCCGGGTTGGGGGAGCGGTACCTGGCGACCCGGCGGGCCCGCACCACCCCCGAGCAGTCCGTGCGCCGGGTGCTCGGGGTGACCTGCGTGGACCCGGGTCGGGTGCCGGCCGACGTGGTGGACGCCCACGTCGCACTCACCGCCGACGTGGATCGCGCCCTCGCCGACCAGGCCTATCTGACCTCGGCACGATCGCTCTCGTGGGCCCTGGCCCGGCCGGGTGCCACCGTCGCCCGGCTCGACGGCATCGACCAGCCGGTACTGCACCTCCACGGTGACCGGGACGTGCTGGTGACCCTGCGGTCGGCCCGCAGGATGGCCGAGGGGCGCACCGGTTGGGCGCTGCACGTGGCCCGGGACATCGGCCACGCGCCCATGCTGGAGGCCCCGGTGTGGACGGCGCTCCGGATCGGGGAGTGGCTGGACGGGCGGGGCGCCGAGGCCGGGGCGCGCTCGAGCCGTCCGGTGGACCCGCGGTCGGTCGTCAGTTGACCTGGCGGTCGAGGCCCTCCCAGTACGGGGCGCGGAGCCGGAACTTCTGGAGCTTTCCGGTAGCCGTGCGGGGCAGCTGTTCACGGATCTCGACCTGCTTCGGGCACTTGTAGCCGGCCAGGGCCGTACGGCAGTGGGCGATCACCACCTCCTCGGTGACCCCGCTCCCCTCGGCCGGTACCACCAGGGCCAGCACCATCTCGCCCCACTTGTCGTGGGGCACCCCGATGACTGCGACCTCGAGCACGCCCTCCAGCGAGAAGATGGCGTCCTCCACCTCGATCGAAGAGACGTTCTCGCCACCCGTGATGATCACGTCCTTCTTCCGGTCGAGGATGCTCAGGTGGCCCTCGCCGTCGACGACGCCGCCGTCTCCGGTGTGGAACCAGCCGCCGGCCAGGGCCGCGGCCGTCTCCTCGGGCTGGCGCCAGTACCCCTCCATCACCGTGTTGGACCGTGCCAGCACCTCGCCGCCCTCGTCGATCCGGAGCTCGGTCCCGACGGCGGGGGCGCCGGCCCGCATGAGCTTGCGGGCCCGCTGGTCCGGGGTGAGGTCGTCCCACTCGGGCCGGGCCCGGTTGACGGTGAGCAACGGGGACGTCTCGGTCAGCCCGTAGATCTGGAGGAACTCCCAGCCCAGCTCCGACTCGATCCGTTCGATGGTCCTGCTGGGCGGCGGCGCCCCGGCGACCACGATGCGGGTGGTTCCCCACCCGGGCGGATCGCCGTCCCAGTCGGCGGCGGCCTCCAGTACGGCGTTGACCACCGCCGGAGCCGCACACAGCAGGGTGACGCCGTGGCGGTCGACCCGCCGGAGGATCTCTGCCCCGTCGACCTTGCGCAGCGCCACCTGGGTGACGCCCATGGCGGCCGTGGTCCACGGCATGCCCCATCCGTTGGCGTGGAACATCGGCAGGGTGTGGAGGTAGACGTCGCGGTCGGATACCCCTGCGTGCCAGCCGAACACGGCAGCGTTGACCCAGCAGTTGCGATGGGTGAGCTGGACGCCTTTCGGTCGGGCCGTGGTGCCCGAGGTGTAATTGATGGTGGCCGTCGCACCCTCGTCTGACGCCCAGGGGGCCGGCTCGGTGCCGTGGACGTAGAGCTCGGTGTCGCTGTCGGCTCCGAGGACGTACCGGCGGTCGGGGCCGAGCCCGGCGAGGGCGTCGTCGAGCTCGGGGTCGACCAGGACCACCGAGGCACCGGAGTGCTCGAGGATGAACTCGACCTCGGCCCTGGCCAGCCGGAAGTTGACGGGCACCAGGATCCGCCCCCACCCGCACACCCCGAAGAACGACGTCAGCAGCCGTGCGCTGTTGTGGGACACCACGGCCACCCGTTCGCCGGGGGCGATCCCGAGCCGGTCGAGTCCGGCGGCCTGGGCCCTGGCCTGTGAGTCGAGTGCGGCGAAGGTGAGCGGCTCCCAGGGTTCGGCCGGCTGGTCGGGCTCGTCGACCAGGGCGATCCGTCCCGGGTACGTCGCCGCGGCCCGCTCGAGGAAGGCTCGGACATTGAACTCCACGTGCATGGCATCCCCCTGGCGCCGGTCAGGACCACCATCTAAGCAAACGGGGGCCTGGTCCACGCCGGGTCCGCGGCACCGTGGACGATTGGGGCCGGGACACCTCGGCCGACCCCTGGCGGACGTCCCTCGCTAAGGTTCGGGGATGACCGCCCCTCGCGTCGCCGTCGGCCCGTTCCCGTCCGATTTCGCCACCGACGCGGTGCGCGAGGGAGGGGGCACCGTCGTGGACCTGGCCGACGGGCCCGACAGCCTCGTGTGGCTCGACCCGTCCGACGTGGACGGGCTCACCGGGTGGATCCGGCAGGTGCCCGACGCCCGGTGGGTGCAGCTCCCGTTCGCCGGTGTGGAGCGGGTGGCCGAGGCCGGCCTCCTCGACGAGGCCCGGATCTGGACGTGTGCGAAGGGTGCCTACGCGGAACCGGTGGCCGAGCACGCGCTCACCCTGGCGCTGGCGGGTCTCCGCCACCTCCCCGCCCGGATCGAGGCGAAGTCGTGGGGGATCCCCGCCGGGACCAGTCTCTACGACCAGAACGTCACCATCGTCGGCGGCGGCGGTATCGCCACCTCCCTGCTCGAGCAGCTGGCGCCCTTCCGGGTGAAGGCCACCGTTGTCCGTCGCCGTGCCGATCCGGTGCCCGGGGCCGCACGCGTGGTGCCGATGGACTCCCTCCACGACGTGCTGGCCGACGCGCTGGTGGTGGTCCTCGCCCTGGCGCTGACTCCCGAGACCACGGGCGTCATCGGGGCCCCCGAGCTCGACGTGATGGGGGAGGGGTCGTGGCTGGTGAATGTGGCCCGCGGTCGTCACGTCCGCACCGACGCGTTGGTCGACGCCCTGACCGCGGGGTCCATCGGAGGTGCGGCACTCGACGTCACCGATCCTGAGCCGCTGCCGGACGGCCACCCGCTGTGGGACCTCCCCAATTGCATCGTGACCCCGCACACGGCCGACACGATCGAGATGGTGATACCGCTCCTGGCCGACCGGATCCGCACCAACGTGCAGCGCCTCGGGGCCGGGGAGCCCCTGGTCGGTCTGGTCGACGCGGCAGCCGGCTACTGATCCGGGGCGGGGTCGCCGATCGGCGTGTACCGGTAGCCGTAGCCGCGGATCGCCTCGAGGGCGCCCTTCCGCTCGCCCTGCCAGTTCAGCTTGCGCCGCAGTCGGAGCACGGTGAACTTGACCCGCTCCGGACCGATCCCGAAGGGGTCGTTCCACACCTGCTCGAGGAGCTGGCCGGTTGCGAGGGCGTGGCCGGGATGGCTGACGAAGGTGCGGAGGAGCTGGAATTCGAGCTTGGTGAGTCCGACGACCTCGCCGTCGACCCGGACCTCGCGGGCGGGCCAGTTGACCTCGAGACCGCCGTCACGGTAGATCGGGGGCTCCTCGACGGGGACCGGCGAGGCGGGTCGGCTCCGGCGGAGCAGCGCCTGGATGCGGGCGCCGAGTTCCTGGACCCCGAACGGCTTGGTCAGGTAGTCGTCGGCCCCGTTGGTGAGTCCTCGGACCTTGTCCCGCTCGTGGTCGTGGGCCGTCAGGACCAGCACCGGCACCTCGGAGAGATCGCGGATCCGCTCGAGTACCTCCCAGCCGTCCATCCCGGGAAGGCCGACGTCCAGCACCACCAGGTCGGGACGCTCCTCGAAGAAGTTCCGCAGGCCGTTGCGCCCGTCGCCGGCGATGATGCCGGTGCCATGCTGCTTGACCACGACTCGATGGACCGCATCGGCAATTGAGGGGTCGTCCTCGATGATGAGGACCCGATAGGTCGCTGCGACCTGGTCGGGGCTCAGTGTGGTGGTCATGAAGGGTGCTCCTTGGTTGGTACGTCAGTCTCCGCTGCGTGTCCCTGGGTGCGGGCCGGGCACACAGGCGTACGTCTGTGTGCCGGGGGATCCTTGTCCCGATCCGACCAGGTCCTTTGGTTCTGTATCGGCGGATGGCGCCACTCCTTGAGCCTGGGGGCGCTGCCCCGACCGGGGCTGGTGGCGCCGGTGTCACACCCAGGGTGCACGCTCCGGGTTGACAGAGTGACCGGATCCCCGATTCCAGGAGGCGACAACGTGGCCAGTGGCAACGACACGAGCAGCTGTGACCCCGGCACTTCCCGCCGGGCGGTACCCGTGGACCGGCCTGCGGGCACGGTCGTCCCCCTGACGCTGCGACCGCACCACCTCCCGCACGCCCCCGCACCGGGTGGTGCGTTCACCGTCGACTGTGCGGACTGTGCCCACCGCCTCACCGACGTGTGTGCCGACTGCGTCGTCTCCTTCATCGTCGGGCGCGAGCCCGAGGACGCCGTCGTGGTCGACGCAGCCGAGGCCCGCGCCGTGCGTCTGTTGGAGCGGGCCGGAATGTTGCCCGCAATGCGGCACGAGTCGCGGGCCAGCGGCCAGTAGGGGTCGCGATCGGCCGGTCGCGGACCACCGGACCGGTTCCGACGACGCCCGCGGTCGTGCGACCATGGGGCGTGCCCAGATCCATGGTGTGCCGTCCGTCGGCAGCGTCCACCTTCGACGGCCTGCATCGCCTGGGCCTCGAGGTGCGCCGCATCGGGGCGGACGCCGGGCTCACCGCGGTGGGCATCGCCGATGCCGCAGTATTCGAGGACACCCGTGCCGACATCCGGTCCCGCCGGCACGACGGACTCCATGCCGGCATGCAGTTCACCTACCGCAATCCGGAACGGTCGACCGATCCGGGTCGGATCCTCGAGGGAGCATGTTCACTGGTAGTCGGGGCGTGGGGCTACCGCAGGGCCGATCCGCCGGCCTCGACCTCCCCGTCCGTCCCCGAGGGCTCGGTGGCCCGCTTCGCCCGACGCGACCATTACGGGTCGCTCCGTCAGGCGCTCGAACGGGTCGCCGAGCGGATCCGAGCCGACGGCTGGCGGGCCATGGTCGTCGTGGACGACAACGCCCTGGTGGACCGGCCGGCCGCCCAGCGGGCGGGCCTCGGTTGGTACGGACGCAACACCATGCTCCTCCTGCCGGGGCACGGCTCGTGGTTCGTACTCGGCTCGGTGGTGACCGACGCCCGGCTCGAACCGACCGGTCCGTCGGGTCCGTCCGGGCCGGCCGAGGGCTGTGGGACGTGCCGTCGCTGCATCACGGCGTGCCCCACCGGGGCGCTCGTGGAGGACGGCGTGCTCGACGCCCGACGCTGCCTGGCCTGGCTGGTACAGGCTCCCGGGACGTTTCCCGTCGAGTTCCGCACCGCCCTGGGTGACCGCCTCTACGGATGCGACGAGTGCCAACAGGTGTGTCCCGTGAACCGGAGGGGCGACCGCCGACACCCTCCGGCTGTGGCCGAGCCGGGGACGGTGGCCGCCGTCGACCTGATCGAACTGCTGGAATCCTCTGACGAGGACCTGCTGGCCGCCCACGGTCGCTGGTACATCGCCGAGCGCGACCCCCGGTGGCTGCGGCGCAACGCCCTGGTGGTCCTGGGCAACGTCGGCGACGGCGGGGATGCGGCGACGGTGGCGGCGGTGACGCGGTGGGCCCTCGGTGACGACGAGCTGCTGGCCGAGCACGCGCGATGGGCTGCCGTGCGCCTGGGCCGGCCCGACGTGGTCGAGGAGCCGACCGGAGCGGCCCGATGACCCACCTGCTCGTCACCAACGACTTCCCGCCCAAGGTCGGGGGGATCCAGGTCTATCTGTGGGAGCTGTGGCGGAGGCTCGACCCCGCGTCGTACGCGGTGCTCACCGCCTCCTCCCACCCTGGTGCGGCCGCCTTCGACGCGCTCCAGGCCGAACAGGGGATCCACATCGAACGAATGCCGTCGAGCGTGCTCCTTCCCACGCCCGCGGTGGTCCGCCGCATCCGCGAGACGGCGGAGCGGGTCGGTGCCGATCTGGTCGTCCTCGACCCGGCATTCCCGCTGGGCCTGGTCGGCCCGCGCCTCGGCATTCCCTATGCGGTCGTCCTCCACGGTGCCGAGGTGGCCATTCCGGGGCGCCTGCCCGTGAGCCGGTCCCTCCTGGCCGGTGTGGTCCGGGGCGCCGCCCTGGCCGTGTCGGCCGGGGGCTACCCGGCGGCCGAGGCCAGTCGGGCCGTACGCGGCCGGGACATGCCGCCGGTGGTGGAGATCCCGCCGGGGGTCGACCTCCAGCGGTTCACCCCGCTCTGCGCCGACGAGCGGGTGGCGGCCCGTACCGATCTCGGTCTGCCGGCCGAGGGGCCCCTGGTGGTCAGCGTGAGCCGGCTGGTTCCCCGCAAGGGGATGGACGTGCTCATCGACGCGGCCGCCTCGCTGTCCGGGCGGTTCCCGGACCTGACCGTGGCCATCGCCGGACGGGGGAGGGATGCCGAGCGCCTGGCCGGTCGGGTGGCCGAGATCGGCGCACCGGTGCGCCTCCTCGGCGGGGTGTCCGACGGTGACCTCCCCCGCCTGGTCGGCGCGGCCGACGTCTTCGCCATGCTCTGCCGCAACCGGTGGATGGGCCTCGAGCAGGAGGGATTCGGGATCGTCTTCGTCGAGGCCGCCGCCGCCGGGGTCCCCCAGGTGGCGGGGGCGTCGGGCGGAGCGGCCGAGGCGGTCGAGGACGGGGTCACCGGTGTCCTGGTGCGGCGCCCGACCGAGGCCGGCGACGTGGCCCGTGCCATCGCCGGTCTGCTGGCCGACCCGGTCCGGGCCGCGAGGATGGGCGAAGAGGCGCGCCGCCGGGCCGAGGCATCCTTCGACTACGACCTGCTCGCACCTAGGCTGGCGGCGTCGCTCGGCGACACGCAAGGCTGAGTCCCATGGGGGCTCCGACCAACGATTCGAGGAGGAGGGCCGATCGTGGCCGAACAAGCCACTGAGCGGATGGTGGTGTCGGCCAGTCCGGCGCGCTGTTTCGAGGTCAGTGCCGACATCGCCAGCTACCCGTCGTGGGCCGCCGACATCAAGGCGGTGACCATCGACGAGCGCGACGGTGAGGGCAGGCCGAGCGTGGTCACCTTCCGGGCCGCCGCCTTCGGCCGCAGCACCAGCTACACCCTCTCCTACGACTACTCCGAGGCGCCGCGGGTGTTGGCCTGGGTCCAGACCGAGGGCGACATCACGAACAAGCTCGACGGCCGCTACGTGTTCGCCCCGACACCCGACGGGGGGACGGAGGTCACCTACCATCTCGAGGTCGAGATGAAGGTGCCCCTGCCCGGCTTCATCAAGATGCGCGCCCAGAGTCGCATCATGTCCATCGCCCTCCGCGACCTGAAGGCACGCGTCGAGTCGGTGGCGTGACCCCCGTCGGCGGCGCTCCGGGGCGGCCGACGGGCCGTCGGACGAGCCGGCGGTGAAGGTCGGCATCACCCTCCCGCAATTCCGCGACGAGGCCGACACCGCCCTGGCGGCCGCTCGCCGGGCCGAGGAGCTGGGCATCGACGGCGTCTTCTGCTTCGACCACCTGTGGCCCATGGGCCAACCGGGTCGGCCGGCACTCTCGTCGGGACCGCTGCTCGGCGCACTGGCCGCGTCGACCACGACGGTCTCCCTCGGCACGCTCGTCGCCCGGATCGGGCTGCTGCCCGACCAGGTCCTGGTCGACGTGCTGTGCGGGGTCCATGCCATCAGCGGGGGGCGGTGCATCGCCGGGATCGGCACGGGGGACAGGCTCAGTCGGGAAGAGAACGAGGCCTACGGGATCCCCTTCGAACCGGCCGGGATCCGTAGGGAGCGCCTCGGATCGGTGGCCGCCGCGGTGGCCGCGGCCGGGGTGCCCGTCTGGGTGGGCGGTGGTCGCCCCGAGACGGTGGCCCTGGCCCGGGCCACCGGCGCCGCGGTCAACGTGTGGCAGGTCGGCGCCGACCAGGTGAGGCGCCTGGCCGATCAGGGTGTGGAGGTGACCTGGGGCGGTCCGGTGGGGGAGTCGTCGGCCGAGGCCCGAGCCGTGCTCGGCGCGGTGGCCGCCGCAGGGGCGACGTGGGCGGTGTGCGCCTGGCCGGAGTCGATCGAGGTGGTCGCCGAGGCCGCGGCGACGGTCCGGTAGGGGTCGGCGGCGACGGCCGCCGGGGGGTCGTCGGCGTGCGGTGCGCCGGCCTCGGGGTCCGGCGGTAACCTGGAGCATGGATTTCCGCCGCATCAACGGGCTGCCGCCGTACGTGTTCGCCACCATCAACGACCTGAAGGCCGCCGCCCGCCACGACGGGAGGGACGTCATCGACATGGGGTTCGGCAATCCCGACCTCCCCTCGCCCGAGGTGGCCGTGGAGAAGCTGGCCGAAGCGGCACGCAACCCGCGGAACCACCGTTACTCGGCCAGTCGCGGCATCCCCAAGATCCGCCAGGCCATCGGTGACCTCTACCTCCGCAAGTTCGACGTCGAGCTCGACCCCGATACCGAGGTGGTCACCACCATCGGAGCGAAAGAGGGACTGTCCCATCTGATGTGGGTGCTGGTGGGACCGGGCGACACCGCACTGGTGCCGTCGCCGTCGTACCCGATCCACATCTACGCGCCGCTGTTCGCCGGGGCGGACATCCGCCACGTCCGGCTCGACACGGCCAACGGCGGGGGCGGCGACAGCGACGAGGGCGGTGCCGCCTTCTTCGACAACCTGATGGAGGCGTGGGAGTCGGCCTGGCCCAAGCCCCGGGTGGTGGTGCTGTCCTTCCCCCACAACCCGACCACCGAGTGCGTCGACCTGGCGTGGATGACCCGGATCGTGGAGTTCGCCAAAGAGCGCGACATCGTGCTCGTGCACGACTTCGCCTACGCCGACATCGCCTTCGACGGTTACACGCCGCCCTCGATCCTGCAGGTTCCGGGGGCGAAGGACGTCGCCGTCGAGCTCTACACGATGACCAAGTCGTTCTCGATGGCCGGCTGGCGCGTCGGCTTCCTGGTGGGGAACGCCGAGATCGTCCAGGCGCTGACCAAGCTCAAGAGCTACCTCGACTACGGAACCTTCCAGCCCATCCAGATCGCCGCCATCGTGGCCATGAACGAGGCGCCGGACTACCCCAAGGTGATCAACGACATCTACCAGTCCCGCCGGGACACCCTGTGCGACGGACTGCGCCGGATCGGATGGGACGTCACCCCGCCCCGGGGGACGATGTTCGTGTGGGCCCCGATCCCCGAGCCCTATCGGGAGATGGGCTCGCTCGACTTCGCCAAGTTCCTGGTGGAAGAGGCCGACCTGGCCACATCGCCGGGCGTGGGCTTTGGGCCGGGGGGTGACGGGCACGTGCGGTTCGCCCTCATCGAGAACGAGCAACGGATCAGCCAGGGCGTGCGCAGCCTGCGGAAGGCACTGACCAAACTGCAGTGAGCGCCGGCCCCCGGCGGTGTCGCCGCGGGCCTCGCCGAGCCACTCGCCGGGTCATCAGTGCGGGACGGCACGGGCACGGTTACCGTTTGACCGTGGCGTACTGGATCATGAAGGCGGTCATCAGCCCGTTCCTCTACATCCTGTGGAGGGTCCGGGTGGAGGGGCGCGAGCACATCCCGGCCCGCGGTCCGGTGATCCTGGCCGCCAACCACCAGTCCTTCTGCGATTCGTTCTTCCTCCCCCTGGTGATCAGGCGACGGGTGACCTACGTGGCCAAAGCCGAGTACTTCGACAGATGGAGGACGGCCTGGTTCTTCCGGGCGGCCGGACAGATCCCGATGAACCGGAGCGGCGGCGACGCCTCGCAGCGGGCGCTCGACACCGCCACCCAGGTACTCAGCGGCGGCGGGGTCCTGGCCATCTACCCCGAGGGGACCCGGGCCCCGGATGTCCGGCTCCACAAGGGGAAGACCGGCGTGGCCCGGCTCAGCCTCGGCTGCAACGTGCCGGTGGTCCCCGTCGGCATCGTGGGTACCCGTCAGGTGCAGCCCCCCGGGAGCATGTTCATGCACCCGTTCCGGGCGGTCACCGTCCGTTTCGGGGCACCCCTCGCCTTCGAGCGGGACGGCGTCCTGGTCACGACGGGCGAGCGGGTCCCGTCTCCGGAGACGCCGAGCGACGTCGACCAGGGCGAACTGCGGGCGCTCACCGATGCCCTGATGCGGGGGATCGCCGCCTTGTCGGGCCAGGAGTACGTGGACGAGTACGCCAGCCGCACGAGGCCGACGGCCGGCCATGCGGGGGCGGTCGTGACCCCGGTCACGAGGCCGAGGTCGTAACCGACCCGAAACCGAACCGACACAATTTCCCTCTACCCTGAACCGGTGCCGAACTACCTGATCCGCGTCCAGCTGCCCGACCGACCCGGGGCCCTCGGTGCCGTGGCCAGCCGCATCGGCTCGGTGGGCGGCGACGTCGTCTCGATCGACATCCTCCAACGTGACAACGGAGTCGTCGTCGACGAGCTCGGAGTAGGTCTCGCCGGGGACCACCTCCTCCCCCTGTTACGCGACGAGATCCTCGAGGTGGACGGCGTGACCATCGAGACCCTGCGGGCCGTCGATGGACCGCTTCCCGACCGGCACGCGGAGCTGCTCGACATCGCCACCGAGCTGTTCGTCCAGGTGTCTCCCGACGCACTGCTCGACCGGCTGGCCGAGCGGGTCTGCCGCAGCCTCGTCGCCGACTTCGCCGCCGTCGTCGACGCGGACACCACCCGGGTGGCGGCGACTCACGGAGAGGTACCGAGCGACGACGAGCTGCGGGCCATGGCCCTGTGGGCGGTGGCGCCACTGTCGTCGCCCGTCGGCGCCCACGAGTCGGGTAACGGACCCTCCGACCTGACCCCGATCGTGGCCGCCGCCGAGATGGTCCGGGCCGGCGTCGTGCTGGTGGTCGGGCGCGCCGCTCCGGTCTTCCGGTCGCGGGAGCGCCAGTGGATCGCCATCATGTGCGAGCTGGCCGACCACGGCTGGCGCGAGTTGGCCTGACCGGGGGCCGAAGGGGCCCCGACGGGTCGGACGTCCTGCCCCATCAGCCCCGAGCGTCGCGGACCCACCCCCGCGAGCGGTCGACCGACCGCAGCCAGGCCTGGTGGGCGACCGTGGCGTCGGCCTCGTCGGCCAGCGGAGCGAACGATGCCTCCGCTGTCCACAGCCGGTCGAGGTCGTCGAGCGAACCCCACACCCCCTCGGCCAGTCCCGCCATGGTGGCGGCTCCCAGGGCCGTCGTCTCGACCGACCGGGGCCGGACCACGTCCAGCCGGGCCTGGTCGGCCAGGTGCTGGAGCAGGAGTCCCATGACCGCGGCACCGCCGTCGACCCGCACCACCGACGGGGCCGTTCCGGTGGCGCCCATCGCTTCCAGCACATCGCGCACCTGGAACCCCATGGCCTCGACCATGGCCCGGGCCAGGTGGGCCCGACCGATTCCCCGGCTGAGGCCGGTGATGGTTCCCCGGGCACCCGGGTCCCAATGGGGGCTGCCCAGCCCGGTGAAGGCCGGGACGATGACGACGCCCTCGGAGGAGTCGACCGAGCGGGCCAGCGGCTCGAGGTCGGCGGACTCCTCGATGATCTCCAGGCCGTCGCGGAGCCACTGCACGCCTGCCCCGGCCACGAACACCGATCCCTCGACCGCGTAGGCCAGCGAGCTGCGGCCGGCCCTCGGCCCCCCGTCGGCGCCGATGGCCACGTCGCCATCGGTCCCGAGGTCCCACGCCACGGTGGTCAGCAGACCGTCGACCGGCTCGGGGCAGGAGCCCCCTACGTTCATCAGGATGAAGCTGCCGGTTCCGAAGGTGGCCTTGGTCATGCCGCGATCGAAGCAGGCCTGACCGAACAGTGCGGCGTGCTGGTCGCCGATCATGGCGCTCACCGGTACGCCGGCCAGTGGGGACGAGCCGCCGAGCGCGCCGGACGCCACCGTGGCGAGCCGGCCACAGGACGGTCGGACCACGGGAAGGGCGGAGTCGGGGACACCGAACAGGTCGCAGAGCTCCTCCGACCAGCGACGGACGACGATGTCGAACAGCATGGTGCGCGACGCGTTGGTCACGTCGGTTGCGAATACCCCGCCGTCCACGCCCCCGGTCAGGTTCCACAGCAGCCAGGCGTCGACCGTGGCCAGCGCCAGGTCGGGCCCGTGCGGGACGCCCCCCTCCTCGAGGAGCCACTGCATCTTGGAGGCCGAGAAGTACGGGTCGAGTACCAGGCCGGTCTGTTCGCGGACCAGCGGCAGATGGCCCGCCTCGCGCAGCGCCGCACACCGGTCCGTCGTCCTGCGGTCCTGCCAGACCAGGGCGCGGTGCAGTGTGGCACCGGTCGACCGGTCCCAGGCCACCACTGTCTCGCGTTGGTTGGTGATCCCGATGGCCCTTGCCACCCGGTCGGCATCGGCCAGTCGTCCCGCCACTTCGGCCAGCGTCTCGCGCACCGACCGCCAGATCTCGTCGGCATCGTGCTCGACCCGACCAGGACGCGGGAAGTACTGGGTCAGCTCGCGGTAGGCGATGTCCACCACCCGAGCCTGGTCGTCGACGACCAGGGCACGGATGCCGGTGGTCCCGGCGTCGACGGCGATGGTGACGGGGTGTCGGGAGGCCACAGGGGGACTGTAGTGAGGTGGGCCGACCGGGGAAGGGGACGTCCGCCGCCGGCTCGGGCTGCTCGCGGGCAGCAATGAATTGCGAACCTTCGCGAACGGCCCCCCAACAGGGAATTCGTGGCCCGGTTGGCGTCGGAAATCTCCGAGATTCGTTGACAGGGGCGTAACTACACTGCTGTAATAGACCCACTATCTCGTACCTCGGGGGAGGGCAAACCACAACATATTGTGTTTCCGTCGTATTTTCGGTCAACGCGGCCGGGTACGATGGAGACGGGCCCGGGCGGTCTGGGCAGGACGGAACCGGCGGGCGACCCGGCGGTGACGGCGCACCGTGGTCTTCCCCAGGGTTCGGGAGCACCCTGGCAATCCGTGAACCTGCAGCGCACTCACCGCATCGACGACCGGCATCTCCGACAGCACCGCAGTCCCCGAAACTCGCCCCACAGCACAGACGACGAAAGAAATGAGGTCCATCCATGGCCATCGCACCCCAGCGAGTCGGCATCGGCATCCGCCGCCACTTCACCAGTGCCGACGTGCACCCCTATGACCGGGTCGTCTGGGAACGGCGTGACGCCAGGATCACGAACTACCGGGACGGTTCGGTCGCATTCGAACAGCTGTCCGTCGAGGTGCCCGAGAGTTGGAGCCTCAACGCCACCAACATCCTGGCCCAGAAGTACTTCCGTGGGACCCCCGGCACCTCGGAGCGCGAATGGTCGCTGCGCCAGGTGGCCGACCGGGTGGTCGACACCGTCACCGACTGGGGCGTCAAGGACGGGTACTTCGTCGACGACGAGGAGGCCGATGCCTTCCGGGCCGAGCTCAAGCACCTGATCGTCCACCAGATGGCGGCGTTCAACTCGCCGGTGTGGTTCAACATCGGTGTCGCCGGCGTGCCCCAGCAGGGCTCGGCCTGCTTCATCCTCGCCGTCGAGGACACGATGGACTCGATCCTCAACTGGTACACCGAAGAGGGCGTCATCTTCAAGGGTGGCTCGGGTGCGGGCGTCAACCTGTCGCGGATCCGCTCCTCGCACGAGTTCCTGAAGGGCGGGGGCACCGCGTCCGGCCCGGTGAGCTTCATGCGCGGCGCCGACTCGTCCGCCGGCACGATCAAGTCCGGCGGCAAGACCCGTCGTGCCGCCAAGATGGTCATCCTCGATGCCGACCATCCCGACATCGAGGACTTCATCTGGTGCAAGGCGATCGAAGAGCGCAAGGCGCGCGTCCTGCGCGACGCCGGCTTCGACATGGACCTCGACGGCAAGGACTCGATCAGCCTGCAGTACCAGAACGCCAACAACTCGGTCCGGGTGACCGACGAGTTCATGCAGGCAGTCGTCGACGGGGACGACTGGAAGCTGACCTCGCGCGGCGACGGATCGACCATCCGCACCGTCCCCGCCCGCGAGCTGTTCCGCCAGTTCGCCCAGGCCGCCTGGGAGTGCGCCGACCCGGGGATGCAGTTCGACACCACGATCAACAAGTGGCACACCGCCTCCAACACCGGTCGGATCAACGGCTCCAACCCGTGTTCGGAGTACATGCACCTCGACAACTCGGCGTGCAACCTGGCCAGCCTCAACCTGATGAAGTTCCTGCGGGACGACCTGTCATTCGACGTCGAGGGCTTCCGGGCGGCGGTGGAGGTCTTCTTCACGGCCCAGGAGATCATCGTGGGCAACGCCGACTACCCGACCGAGAAGATCGCCGAGAATTCGCGGCGCTTCCGTGAGCTCGGGATCGGCTACGCCAACATCGGAGCCCTCCTCATGGCCCAGGGCCTGCCCTACGACTCGGACCAGGGTCGGGCGTGGGCCGCTGCCATCACCGCCCTCATGACCGGGCACGCGTACGCCACGTCGGCCCGCACGGCCGCTCGCATGGGACCGTTCGCCGGGTACCACGACAACGTGGAGCCGATGACCAGGGTCCTCACGATGCACCGCGATGCCGTCGCCGCAATCGACGAGGAGCAGGTCCCGACCGAGCTCCTTTCGGCCGCGCAAGAGGCGTGGGATCTCGCCGTCGAACTGGGTGAGCAGTACGGGGTGCGCAACTCACAGGCGTCCGTGCTGGCACCGACCGGGACCATCGGCCTGCTGATGGACTGCGACACCACCGGCGTCGAGCCCGACCTCGGACTGGTCAAGACCAAGAAGCTGGTCGGCGGTGGCACCATGTCGATCGTCAACCAGACGGTGCCCCGTGCGCTGACCCGCCTCGGCTACTCGCCCGACCAGGTGGACGAGATCATCGCCTACGTCGACCAGCACAAGTCGATCGTCGGCGCCCCCTACCTGGCGCCGGAGCACCTGCCCGTCTTCGCCTGCTCGATGGGCGACAACACCATCCACTACCTCGGCCACGTCCGCATGATGGGAGCGGTCCAGCCGTTCATCTCGGGTGCCATATCGAAGACCGTGAACCTGCCCGAGGACGTGACGGTGGAGGACGTCGAGCAGCTGCACGTCGACGCCTGGAGGCTGGGCATCAAGGCGGTCGCCGTCTACCGCGACAACTGCAAGGTGGCCCAGCCACTTTCTACGACCAAGAAGGACGGGGAGACCGAGGAGGCCCCCGGTTCCGAGGCCGAGGCCCACGCCCGCGAGCTCAGCGCCAAGATCGCCGAGCTCGAGGCGGCGCTGGTCAGCGAGCAGGCCCGGACCCCGGACACCCTGCTGGTCGGTGCGGTGCGCGAGCGCCTGCCCCGGCGGCGCAAGTCGGCGACGTTCGCCTTCCGGGTGGCCGACTGCGAGGGCTACGTCACCGTCGGCGAGTACGAGGACGGCAGGCCCGGCGAGGTGTTCATGAAGGTGTCGAAGCAGGGCTCCACCCTGGCCGGCATCATGGACGCCTTCTCCATCTCGGTGAGCCTCGGCCTCCAGCACGGGGTGCCGCTGTCGACCTACGTCCGCAAGTACACGAACATGCGGTTCGAGCCGGCCGGCATCACCGACGACCCGGACCTCCGCATCGCCACCAGCCTGGTCGACTACATCTTCCGTCGGTTGGCCGTGGACTACCTGCCCTACGAGCAGCGGGCCGAGCTCGGCATCCTCTCGACGTCCGAGCGGATGCAACCGACCCTGCCCGGCGTCGAGGAGACGGCGACCCCGTCGTCCGGCATCGTCGAGGTGGATGCGGTCGACCCGGTGATCTCGACGGTGGTCGACGGCAGCGCCCCGGCCGTCGTCGAGCGGGTCGCCTCAGAAGGCCGGACGACGACGGCACCGACCGGCGGGCTCCTGCCCCGGGCCGAGCAGCGTGACGCCCCTTACTGCTACCAGTGCGGCAACGTCATGCAGCGGGCCGGTTCGTGCTACGTCTGTGCGAGCTGCGGGACGACCAGCGGCTGCAGCTGAGGCAGGGGCCAGCGGGTTCCCTACGAGGTCCGCCGTGGGAACAGCCTCGGCCTGCGGCGTGACCTGGGGGACCAGTCATCGGGCTTCTCGATGATCAGTCCGACCGACGTCGTGACGAA
>JBEKCS010000003.1:0-94548 GCA_050014755.1 Acidimicrobiales bacterium | reverse complement strand
GGCCAGCAGGTGGCGGTAGTCGAGGCGGGGGAGCCGGGTGCCGATTTCGCCGAAGCGGCCGAAGAGGTCGTCCTCGACAACGTCCGCGCCGACCTGGCGGAGCTGTTTGCCCGTCGGGGGTTGCTGGCCGACGCCGGGCGGGCCGATGTCGTCGCCCGCCGCCACGAGCAGGGCCGTCGGACGGCACGCGAGAACATCGACGATCTGTGCGATCCGGACAGTTTCACCGAGTTCGGCGGCTTCGCCATCGCCGCCCAACGCAGACGCCGACCGGTGCAGGAGCTGATCGAGCGCACCCCTGCCGACGGTCTGGTGGGTGGCACCGCCCGGGTGAACGGCGACCGCTTCCCTGACGATCGTGCCAGGTGTGCCGTCGTCTCCTACGACTACACGGTGCTGGCGGGCACCCAGGGGCAGCAGAACCACCGGAAGAAGGACCGGTTGTTCGAACTCGTGGAACGCCTGCGCCTTCCGCTGGTGCTGTTCGCCGAGGGCGGCGGCGGCCGTCCGGGGGACACCGACTACGCGGTGATCACCGGCCTCGACACCCAGGCGTTCGCCCTGTTCGGCCGCCTGAGCGGGCTGGTTCCTCTGGTCGGGATCGCCTCGGGCTGGTGCTTCGCGGGCAACGCCGCACTGCTCGGCTGCTGCGACGTGATCATCGCCACCGAGGGCACCTCCATAGGGATGGGCGGCCCGGCCATGATCGAGGGCGGGGGCCTCGGCTCCTACCGGCCCGAGGAGGTCGGTCCGCTGGAGGTGCAGGCGGCGAACGGGGTGGTGGACCTGGTGGCTGCCGACGACGCCGAGGCGGTCGATCTGGTCAAGCGCTACCTGTCCTACTTCCAGGGGCCGGTCGACGACTGGTCGTGTGCCGACCAGCGACTTCTGCGCTCGGCGATCCCCGAGGAGCGGTTGCGGGCCTACGACATTCGCCGCCTCCTGCACACGATGGTCGACACCGATTCGTTGCTCGAGCTCCGGAGCGGATTCGGGGTGGGCATGGTGACCGTCTTGGCCCGGATCGAGGGCAGGCCGGTCGGTGTCGTGGCCAACGACCCGACCTGGCTCGGGGGCGCCATCGACGCCGACGGCGCCGACAAGGCCGCCCGCTTCCTGCAGTTGTGCGACGCCCACGACCTTCCGGTGGTCTTCCTGTGCGATACCCCCGGGTTCATGGTGGGTCCCGAGGCGGAGCGAACGGGACAGGTTCGTCACGTCAGCCGGCTGTTCGTCATCGGGGCGAGCCTCACCGTCCCGTTCTGCACCATCGTCCTCCGCAAGGGTTACGGGCTCGGGGCCCAGGCGATGGCCGGGGGGAGCTTCCGGTCCCCGCTGTTCCTCGTGGCCTGGCCGAGCGGGGAGCTCGGGGGTATGGGCCTGGAGGGAGCGGTGCGCCTGGGATTCCGGCGCGAGCTCGAAGCGGTCGAGGACCCGGTGGAGCGTGAGGCGTTCTTCGCCTCGATGGTCGAGCTGGCCTACGAGCACGGAAAGGCGCTGAACGTGGCCACCGCCTACGAGATCGACGATGTCATCGACCCGGCCGAGTCGAGGAGGCGGATCGTCGAGGCGCTGCGTTCGGCGCCGCCCGCCGTGGCACGCTCGGGCAAGAAGCGGAACTGCATCGACACGTGGTGACCGCCTCCGAGGAACTCGAATGGTGATGGCGCCCGCTGCGACAGAGCGCCGGCGGTCCAGTTGTCCGGTGCATTCGGGAGCCGCACGCCATCGGGTAGAGAGGCATCTCCCGGTCTGCTCGTCGGCTCAGGCTCGAGGCCGGTGAACCGACGAGCAGACTCGGGGATGGTCAGGTGCTGGGAGTTCGATCAGCGTCTACCGAACAGCTGCCGTAGCGAGCGGCACGTCCCGGTCCCTGGTACCGAAGGGACCACGTACCGATCGACGGTCAGCTGCCCGGTGTCTGGTACGTGAATTGATCGACCGGGCTGTTGATGGCACTCGTTCCCGACAGATTGGTCACGGTCACATCCACCGTTCCGACTCCCGGAGGTGCCACGGCGGTGATCGTCTTGCCGTTCGTGACCGAGTAGGAGGTCGGGGCCAATTGAGTCGAACCGAAGTCCACCGCCTGGACGTGCGTGAACCGCTTGCCGGTGATCGTGACCACCGTGCCGCCCGAAGTGGGTCCGAAGTCGGGTGCGACCGAGGTGACGATGGGGACGTCCAACGAGAAGCCGTAGACATCGGCAGGATCGACGGGAGTCGTTCCGTTCGGTGTGGTGACCGAGACGTTCACGTCACCGGCCGGCTCGGCCGGCGAGATGGCGAGGATCTCCTGGTCGGATTGGACGGTGAAGCTCGTGGCCGCAACCGACCCGAAGGACACCGCGGTGGCCCCGATGAATCCTGATCCCGCGATGGTGACCCTGTTCCCACCCAAGGTGGTGCCGGCCCGCGGGCGGACCGACTGGATCGATGGCGTCGTGACGTAGGTGAATTCGTCGGCGGGCACGGTGGCACTCGTCACCGAGCCGGTGGTCACCGTGATGTCCACGGTGCCGACGCCAGGCGGGGAATACGCGCTGATCTCTCGCTGCGACCCCGGGATCACCGACGCAGAAGGAGTGGTACCGAAGAGCACGCCGGTGACTCCGCCGAGGTTCGTCCCGCGGATCTCCACCAACGTGCCGCCGGCGACCGGGCCATGATCGGGGGCGATCGATGTGACGGCCGGGACTTTGGGCTTGGTGGCTGACGCCACGCCGGCCGTGCCCAGGGTGCCGACACCGAGTGCCGCCACTGCTACTGCCATGACGAGTGCCGCTCGCTTCATTGTGGACATCGCTGCTCCTCTGTCGTGCGGGATTCGGCTCGTATGGCCGCTGAGTCGGGTCCGGCCGAATGCCACCCGCGCTTTCCCGGCCGGGCCCACCACCTACAACGACGGAGGAGCTCTCAGCGTTTCAGTGCGCTCCATGCATTGTCGGTGAGGCGCACGAGCCCCGCAGCATCGTCGGCAAGGCGCCTGGGCCGATTTCGCACACAGGTGGAGTGCCGTCTGCCGTTCGTCGGGCAACTGTTCCGTGTCATCACGGTGAACTCCAAGTTGTCATCTGTGTGAGCTCCGCCAGGGGAGGAACATTTGCAAAGATCGCCAGCTGCTGCGGCGCAACAAGGAGTGAAGCCTGATCCGGTGGGTAGACCCGGAACCCCGTCACGGTGACAGGGTCGGTGCAGGACTGCGCCGACCCCTCGACGACTGCGGTCGCAGTGGCGGACCCACCCCGATCGACCGACCGACCATGAGGCTCCCTGGCCCGCTCCCATCGTCTGTTCGACCGCCACCGAGAGGTCATCCGAGCGACATCGACCGATGACAGTCATCGAGGAAGAGGACGTGCTCGTCGGAGTCGATCTGGTTGATTCGTGGGCGCCTCCACAACCTGCACTCACGATCGTCATCGCCGCCGGTATGAGGAAGTGTGCCGCCGCCGCTTCATTCCAAAATGGTCTCACGGTGAATGGACAGGGACCAGAGTCAAAGGACACCGTTCCGGGCGCGGGTCGTTGTCCCCGGTTCTGGCCGAACCCGTTCTCTACCTGACCGCTTCGATGTCCTCGGGGTCGGGAACGATGGCCCCCTCTGCATCCATGATGGGTCCGAGCAGATTGAGATCAGGATCGTCGATGTCGGGGCTGTTCGGGTCGATTCCCTTTTCGGCACGGAATCGGAGCAATCGACGCTCCTGGGCCATCCGCAAGGTATGTCCTGTCACTTCATCGGGATCAGTCATCGTCGTTTCCTCTCCGAGCTCGTCGCACAGGCCACCCAGCTCAAACCCGCGGTGACCGTCGGGTCGACTGCCTGTTCGTTCCGACTGGGCATATTGCCGACACTTGCTGAGGGCGATTATCGGCAGGCACGACCGGACCCCATTTCTCCGTCAACAGGAATCGCGGGGCCGCCCACATGGTCGAACGATCACTTCAAGATTTCGACTCCCCGTGCCGATGGGGAGTCCATGTCTCCGTTCAACGAGCATTGCTCAGCGGCACGGAGGGGCTCCCGACGCAGTAGCACCATACCTGCGATCGACGTCGATGACGGATACACGCTCGTCGAACTCATGGTCGTGCTGATGATCATGGCCATCCTGCTGGCGATCGCCATTCCCATCTTCCTCGGCGTGTCCGGCACCGCGAACGATCGGGCGGCCCAGTCGAACCTGGCCACCGCCCTCACGGCGTTCAAGTCCGAGGCCTCACAACATGGACAGACCTACTCCGGCCTGAGCCCGACGATCATGTCCGGCAGCGAGCCGTCCCTGACGTGGATCCAGTCGACCACCACGACACCGGCGGCGGTCTCGCTGCAAGGTCCGGTCGACTACTACGAGTCGACCGACGGCAATGGGATCGCCGTCATCGCGTTCTCCAACGCCACGGCGTCGTGCTGGTGGGCCGTCGACAATCTGCAGACCGTGGTCGACACCGCCGGGCCCTACGGTCCGAGCCCTCAGGCGGCCGGCGGCGGTACCACCCGAGTCCCCACGGCGGCCGGCACCTTCTACGGTGAGAGCAATGCGGTCAGCGGAGCGTGCGATCCGGCGATCAGGCCGGCCGGGGCTTATTGGGGCAGCTCCTTCTCGGCGGCCGCCTCATCGTTCACCGCGGCATCCGAGTAGTCCTCAGGCTGCGAGGCCTCGAAGGCACCTCCATTGACGGATCCCGGTGCACCCCGGTCGAGCCGGAAGGTCGGCGTGGTGACAAGCTGTACCGCATCGCGCCGCCACGAGCGGGTCGATTACGCGGCGGGCTTCGGCTCGCGATACACGACCACCGGGCATTCGGCGTGGGTCACGCAGTGCTGGCTGACCGAGCCCAGCACCAGCCCGGCGAACGCCCGGTGCCCTCGACTGGACACGACCAGGAGCGACCCATGCCGTGAGGCCTCGACCAGCACGTCGCCCGCATTGCCTTCGAGGACATGGGTTCCGACGTCGAGTGACGGGAAGTCGGCGTGCAGCCTCTCGACGACCGGGCTGAGGATCGCTTGTGCGTCGGCCGCCGGGTCGTAGTCGTCGGGGAGCGGAATGGTGTTGCCCCACGAAGTCGGGTATTCCCACGCGATGACCAGTTCCAGGCGGGCTCCGGTCCGCACGGCCTGTTCGGCTGCCCATCGGACGGCGCCCGTCGCCGCGTCCGAGCCATCGAAGCCGACGATGACGGCCCCGTCGGTGTATGCCTGCGTGTCGGTCATCAACTGCTCCTCCGTACGGTGCTGTGCCTGGTGCTCGTGGTGTGGCCACGAGCGTAGTGGTCGGTAGCCCGCAAGCCGGGACCTGCAGGCTGCCGGTGTCAGTCGGCGGCGTCGATTGCGGAGCGTCGCAGGACGGCGGCGGCGTCGACCTGTTCGACACCGGGACCCCCCGCCGTCGGTTCCTCGCCGCCCGAATCGGCTCCGACGAGTCGGCCGAGAGTGGCGGCGACCGACGATCGGAGGGCGTCGAGGTCGTAGCCACCTTCGAGGAACACGATGAGGCGTCCGGGCCCGGGGGCGTACCCCGCCACGATGCCGGCCAGCTCGGCGAAATCGCCCGCCGACAGGGCAAGGTCGGCCAACGGGTCGGCGCGATGGGCGTCGAACCCGGCCGACACCAGGACCCAGGTGGGGGAGAAGGCGTCCACGACCGGAGTCACGACGGTATCGAACGCCCGCCGGATCACGTCTCCGGTGGCCCCGACGGGCAGGGGGACATTGACCGTGGCCCCCCGGGCGGACGGTCCGCCTATCTCTTCGGCCCTCCCGGTGCCCGGAAAGGCGGGCCACTGGTGGGTGGAGACGTAGAGCACGCTGGGTTCGTCCCAGAACACGTCCTGGGTGCCGTTGCCGTGATGGACGTCCCAGTCGACGATCAGTACCCGCTCGCCCGCGTCGACCAGGGCGGCGGCGGTCACCGCGACGTTGTTCAGGAGGCAGAATCCCATGGACCGGTCGGCCACCGCATGGTGCCCGGGCGGTCGGGCGGGGACGAATACCGGAGACCGGTAGGCGGCGGCGGCCTCGATGGCCACCAGACCGGATCCGGCGGCCAGCCGGGCGTCCTCCCACGACGTGGAACGTGCGTAGGTGTCCTGGTCGATCGCACCACCCCCGGATGCGCAGAACTGCTCGAGTCGTTGGAGGTGTGCTGCCGTATGCACCCGCACGAGACTCTCGGCCGGCGCGGGCCGGGCGGCCACCACCACCAGGTCGTCGCCGAGGTGGAGATCGTCGACCCCCTTCATGGCCGCTCCGATCCGGGCGGGCCGTTCGGGATGGCCGGGATCGTCGTGGGCTTCGGCCTCGAGCGGCTCGACGACGATCAGCACGGGATCGGGCCCGTCGCGTCGGCCACCGGTCTGGTCACGGCGTCGGCTTCTGCACCGAGAACCAGTCCCGGGCCTCGAGGTAGGGAGCGAAGGCGGCCACGATGGCATCGATGTCGGCGGAACTCTTCGGGCGTTGGACTTCGTAGACGTGGGGGAAGTCGAGCCAACCGACGGTGAGGTCCCACAGCCGGACGGCGGCCTCGCCGGTGGGTGGGTCGACCAGCACCGGGCCGAACAGCGCCTGGTCGTCGTCGAAGAACATCGTAGGGACACCGAATCCGCCTTTGGCCACCACGCGCTCGTGCTCGGCGAGCACCTCGTCGGCCGTGGTGGGGTCGTCAATGGCGGCCCGCACCAGGCCGGGGTCGAGACCCATCTCGACAAGGATGGCCTCTGCCACGTCGGGACGGTGCGGCTTGCGCCCGTCGACGTGGAGCGCCCTTCCGGCTTCGGCGTACCAGCGATCGAGAAGTGCCATGTCCTGGCGGCGCAGGAGCGCACCGATCCGCATCATCGACCATCCGTAGGACCACTCCCGCTCCCACGGGTGCTTCTTGCCCTCGTCGCGGTTGATCTCCTCCAGGCTGAAGAATTTCCACCGGATGTCGAGACCGGTTTCGTCACGTACGTTCCGGATCCAGAGAGAGGTCTGGTACGCATACGGGCACATGATGTCGAAGTGGAAGTCGACCGCTGTCGGTCGGCCGTGGCTGTCCTCGGTCATGACGACACTCCTGGTCCGGACCGGGACCAGGCCCCGGCCACTACATGGCACCGTACTCGGACCCTGCGGCGGAACGCACCTGACGGGAGCGAGCGGGCCCGGGTCACCGGTCAGAAGTGGCCGAGGACAGGATGGGGGACGTAGGGCTCTTCCAGGCGGGTCACCTCGGAAGCCTCGAGGGTCAGTTCCTCCGCCGCCAGTGCATCAGTCAGGTGGCCGGGCTTGGTTGCTCCGACGATCGGAGCGGTGACTCCCGGCTTGTGCAGGAGCCAGGCCAGGGCGACCTGGGCAGCGGGCACGCCACGCTCGACCGCGACGTCGGCCACCCGTTCCACCACGTCGAAGTCGGTGGGCTGGTTGTAGAGGTAATTGGTGAAGTCGTCGGTGCCCGATCGGGTGGTGTGCTTCTCACCCGATCGGCTGCGGTTGCCGGCCAGGACGCCGCGGGCCAGAGGGCTCCACGGGATGACCCCGACCCCCTGTTCGATGCACTGGGGAATCATCTCGCGCTCCTCCTCCCGGTAGATCAGGTTGTAGTGGTTCTGCATGGACACGAACCGCGTCCACCCGTGGGTGTCGGCGACGTGTTGGGCCTTGGCGAACTGCCAGGCGAACATGCTCGAGGCGCCGATGTAGCGGGCCTTTCCGGCCCGGACCACCTCGTGGAGCGCCTCCATGGTCTCCTCGATGGGCGTTCGGCCGTCCCAGCGGTGGATCTGGTAGAGGTCGACGTAGTCCATGTCGAGGCGGGACAGCGACGCATCGACGGCCGACAGGATGTGCTTGCGGGAGAGCCCGCCACCGTTCTCCCCGGGGGTCATGGGCATGAACACCTTGGTGGCCACCACCATCTCGTCCCGGCCGAGGAACTTCGGGAGCAGGCGGCCCGTGGCGACTTCGCTGGCTCCACCCGAGTAGGTGTCGGCGGTATCGAAGAAGGTGACACCACCTTCGACCGCGGCGCGGACGATCGGCTCGGCACCGTCCTCGTCGAGGACCCAGGGACGCTCGGAGCCGTTGCCGAAGCTCATCATGCCGAGGCACACGCGTGAGACGCGGAGCCCGGTGCGGCCGAGATTGACGTACTTCACGAGGACCTCCGTGGGTCGGGAGCGGTGGTGGGCCCACCCTAGACAGCCTCCGGCCGGGCGACGCGGGCGTGCTGCGAATGCCTGCGATTCTTACTGGATCCCCAGTTCGGGTTTATCAAGTCCTTATCTTCGAGTGGTGGGATGGTGAAAAGAAATCCCAGGTCGGCGCCGTGTTCGCGCGATTCGGTCAGGTCAGACGGTGGCGATGGCCACGCGAGTGAGGACGAGGTCCAGGTGGCAAAAGGCGTGAAGTCCGGCAGGTCCAAGAAGTGGTGGATCGTCGGCGCCGTGGTCATCGTCCTGGCTGGGGCGGGAGTCGGCACCTGGTTCGGGACCCGACCGGCAAAGGCGACGTTGACCGGCATCGTCACGACCACCACAGTCCAGACCGTCGCCACCGGGACGATCAGCCAGACGGTGGCCGCAACCGGGACGATCGAGCCGGCCACCCAGGCCAACCTCAATTTTGCGGTGTCCGGCAAGGTCACGGCCGTCGACGTCACCCCGGGCCAGGTCGTCACCGTCGGTCAGACCCTGGCGACCGTCGACCCGACGTCGCTGAACGCCACCTTGGCCCAGGCGCAGGCGACGCTGGCCAACGACCAGGCACAGCTGGCCAACGATCAGGCGGCCAACGCCTCCGCCACCCAGATCGCGCTCGACAATGCGAACGTCGCTTCGGCCCAGAATCAGGTGGCGAGCGCCCAGACCTCGGTGAGCGACGCCGCGTTGGTGTCGACGACGGCGGGCACGGTGGCGTCGGTGAACCTCACGGTGGGCCAACAGGTGTCGGCATCCAGCTCGTCCTCCGCCGCTTCGTCTGCCTCCTCGTCGTCGACGGGTTCGAGCGGCACCGGTTCGTCCTCAGCCGGATTCGGCGGCTCCGCTGCGTCCTCCACCGGAAGTTCCAGCTCGTCCTCGTCATCGTCCGCCCAGGTCGTGGTGGTGTCGACCGGGTCCTACATCGTCAATGCCTCGGTCTCGAGCACGGACGTCTCCCAGATCGTCGTGGGTGACCAGGCCACCATTACGCCGTCGGGTTCCACCACGCCGGTCTACGGAACCGTCGGGTCGATCGGGCTGCTGGCCACCACGACGTCGGGCGTCTCCTCGTTCCCGGTCGTCGTCGACGTGACCGGCAGTCCTTCAGGCCTGTTCGGGGGGACCAGCGCCAACGTGTCGATCATCGTGAAGGAGCTCCAGGGGGTGATCGTGGTTCCGACCACTGCGATCTCCTACACCAACGACACCACGACGGTCACCTTGGACCAGGGTGGGAAGAAGGTGGTGCAGGACGTGACCATCGGGATCGCCGCGGCGGGCGACACCCAGATCATCAGCGGGCTCTCGGTCGGACAGAAGATCTACGTGACCAGCATCTCGTTCCACAGTGCGCTCAGTACGACCCGGTCCGGGACCACCGGCTTCGGCGGCTTCGGCGGCGGCACCGGCGGCTTCGGCGGCGGCACCGGCGGCTTCGGCGGCGGCGGTGGCTTCGGCGGTGGCACCGGCGGCTTCGGCGGCGGCGGGTTCGCCGGATGAGCGGCCCCGGTCCCGAGGACACCGCCGAGGTCTGGATCGACCGGACAGCCGTCACCCCGGTCGTCCGCCCCTCGGTCATCGAGGTGACCGACGTGTGGAAGACCTACCGGACCGGCTCCCTCCAGGTAGACGCACTCCGCGGCGTCTCACTGACCATCAGCCCGGGTGAGTACGTGGCCATCATGGGCCCGTCCGGCTCGGGCAAGTCGACGCTCATGCACATCCTGGGATGCCTCGACGTGCCCACGTCGGGCACGTTCGAACTGGCTGGTGAGGACGTCAGCACCATGTCGGAGGAGGAACTCGCCCACGTCAGGAACAAGCGGATCGGATTCGTGTTCCAGCAGTTCAACCTCCTGGCCTCCCTCAACGCGTGGCGCAATGTCGAGCTGCCCCTCCTGTACGCAGGGGTCGACCGGTCCGAGCGCAAGCGACGGGCGCTCGCCGCGCTGGACCGGGTCGGTCTGGGCGACCGGGTCGACCACCGTCCGGGGGAGATGTCCGGCGGACAACAGCAGCGGGTGGCGGTGGCCCGGGCTCTCGTGACCGATCCCGACCTGATCCTGGCCGACGAGCCGACGGGCAATCTCGACTCCGTCTCCGCAAACGACGTCATGATGCTGCTGGACGAGCTTCACCGGAGCGGTCGTACGATCGTGCTCATCACCCACGATGCCGACGTCGCGGAGGCGTCGGGTCGGGTTGTCCGTATCCGGGACGGACAGATCTCGGAGGCCGCCACCGTCGGAGCCGACGTGCGATGAACCTCTTCGAGACGTTCCGCACCGGCCTCGAGGCTGTCGTGTCGCACCGCATGCGCTCGGCCCTCACCGTGCTCGGGATCATGATCGGGATCACCGCGGTGATCCTGACCGTGGGCCTCGGCGAGGGTGCCCAGCAACAGGTCGGCTCCGAAATTTCGGCGCTCGGCTCCAACCTCTTGACGGTGACGCCGGGAAGCACCACGTCGATCTCCGGCATCCGAGGCGGCTTCGGCACGGCGAGCACCCTGACCGTTGGCAACGCCATCGCGCTCACCTCCAAGGTCGTCGCCCCGGACGTCAACGCGGTGGCCCCGGCCAATTCCGAGTCGGAGAGCCTGGTGGCGGGCACGACCAACTGGACCACCACGGTGGTCGGCACGTACCCGTCGTGGTTGACCGTCCGTGGCCGCTCGATCACCGAAGGGCGGTTCATCGTCAATCAGGACCTGGCCACCCGGGCCGACGTGGTGGTATTGGGCTCCACGACCGCCCAGGAGCTGTTCGGCTTCCGTGATCCCATCGGCCAGACGGTGAACATCGATGGCCAACCGATGTCGGTCGTCGGCGTGCTCAACACCGTGGGGTCGTCCTCGAGTTCGTCGTCGACGACGTCGGACCCCGACGACCAGGCGGTCGTCCCGTTCACCACGGCCTCGGCGCTCCTGTTCGGTGGATCGACCCGCAACACGGTCAGCCAGATCCTCATCCAGGCCACCTCGGCGGGAAGCCTGTCCGCGGCCTACCAGGAGACCGACGCCGAGCTGCTGGCCCTCCACGGGATCACCGACGCCGCCGACGCCGATTTCACCATCACCCCCGAGACCGAGGTCCTGGCCACGGCCACGTCGGTGGACAAGACCCTGACCGTGCTCCTCGGTGGCGTCGCCGGCATCTCGCTGCTGGTCGGCGGGATCGGCGTCATGAACATCATGCTGGTGTCGGTCACCGAGCGGATCCGGGAGATCGGGCTCCGCAAGGCGCTCGGGGCAACCCCACGGGTGATCCGCCGCCAGTTCCTGGTCGAAGCATCCGTGCTCGGCTCCGTCGGCGGGGTGTTCGGCGTCGTGCTCGGTCTCATCGGGGCCAAGATCCTGCCCCACTTCATCTCCGATCCGATCACCATCTCGCCGGTGGCTGCGGCGGGCGCCATCGTCGTGGCCATCGGCATCGGTATCGTCTTCGGGGTGTACCCGGCCGGACGGGCGGCCAAGCTGGCGCCCATCGACGCACTGCGAAGCGAGTGACGCCCCGACGTGACCACCAAGAACCGATTTACCTCTCCGTACTGCCGTCAACCAAGCTGCCATCAACCAAGGAAGCGACCATGAACAACAACCTCAACACAGACTCCATCCGCTCCGGAGCCTCCACCTCGCACGCCGGACGCAACCGGCGGATTGCCGCACTCTCCGCGGTCGGTGTCGTTGCGCTCGCCTTCGCTGCGTGCGGAGGCTCGTCGGCGGCGTCGACCACGACGACCACTGCTGCGGCGCCGACCACCGGGTCGGAGACGACACCGACCTCGATCCCGGGAGCCTCGGGGACGATCGCCGCCATCAACGGGACCTCGCTCGAGGTCCAGAACACCCAAACGGGTCAGACGACGGTCAACTACACGTCGGCGACGACGATCCGGCAGATCACCACCACAACGGCGTCCGGGGTGACGGTCGGTTCCTGCATCTCGGCGTTCGGCAAGCCGACCACTCCGTCCTCGTCGTCGACCCCGTTCGGTGAGCCGATCACGGCCACCACGGTGACGATCACCCAGCCGACGTCGGGCACCTGCTCGAGGGGCGGATTCGGCGGTGGATTCGGCGGCGGTACCCGGCCCGCGGGAGCGAGTCGCTTCCACGGCTTCTCCGGGACCGGCGGCACCGGGACCCGTCCGGGTGGCGGCACGTTCAGCCCCGGCGACTTCGGGGCGGCATCGGGCCAGGTGACCGCGGTCAACGGATCGACGGTGACCGTCAACGAGACAGACCCGCAGACCAAGAAGACGTCGAGCGTGACGGTGACCCTGACCGGCACGACCACGTTCACCACCACGGTGACAGCCACGGCATCCGCCATCGTCGTGGGCCAGTGTGCGCGGGCCGTGGGTACCGCTGACTCGACCGGCGCGGTCACTGCCAACTCGCTGACCATCTCGGCACCGACCAACGGCACCTGCACGTCGGGCTTCGGCGTCCGCGGCGGATTCGGTGGTGGAGCCGGCGGACCAGGTGCCCCCACGAGTGCCTGACATCACCGAGTCCCTGCCAGCCGTGTCGAGCGCCCCGGTGCCCGACGAGATACCGGCCGGCGCCACCGCGCCCGTGCACACGGTCCGGCGTCACAGACGGGTCACGCCGTTCCGAGGCTTCCTCGTGGTGCTGGTGGTGGTCGCCGTGATCCTGGCCTGGGTGCTGACCCGACCGTCGGGCACGACGTACCGGACGGCGACAGCGAGCCAGGGCAACGCGGTGTCGACACTGGCCGAGGTGGGTACCATCACCCCGGTCCAGCAGGCGGACCTGTCCTTCGCCGTGGCCGGCGAGGTGGGAGCCGTCGACGTCACGGTGGGCCAGAAGGTCACCGCCGGACAGGTAGTGGCCACGCTCGACACGACCGCACTCCATTCGAGCGTCGTGACCGCACAGGCGAGCCTCGCCTCGGCCCAGGCGACGCTGGCCTCCGACGAGACGACCCAGGCTGCCCAAACGACGTCGAGCGCGGCGACCTCGAGCGGCTCCACCACGGCGACGACCGCTCCCTCCGGCTCGGGAGGCAGTGGCTCGGGAGGCAGCGGCTCGGGAGGCAGTGGCTCGGGAGGCAGCGGCTCGGGATCCACCAGCGCAGCGGTTGCGAAGCTGCAGGCCACCCTGGTGGCCGATCAGAGGAAGCAGGACGCCGCCGCCACCGCGGCCGGGGCCGCCCTTACCGAGGCGACGACGGTCTGCACCACGACGCCGGCGATAGCCTCCTCCTCGCCCTCGTCGTACCCGCCGGGTGGCGGCAGCGGCGGGACCGGTGGCACCGGCGGGACCGGTGGGACCGGTGGCACCGGCGGCGGCGGATCAACCCCCCCGACGTGTGCCGAGGCCCTGGCGACCGCATCGACCGACCACACCGCACTGGTGGCAGCGATCAACCAGGTGACCAAGGACGAGGCGGCGCTTGCTGCCGCCCTGGGCCTGAGCTCCTCGGGTTCCGGACCCACCTCGGGCACTGGTGGGGGATCCGGCACCGGTGGGGGATCGGGTACGACCAGGTCGACCACGACGACCACCGTGGCGACCGGCTCCACCGGCTCCACGTCGGCGGAGTCGTCCTCCCGATCGAGCTCCAGCGGCTCGTCGGCGTCGGTGGGTGGATCGTCCTCGAAGACCAGATCGATCACCCCGGAGCAGATCGCCCTCGACCAGGCCAACGTCGACGTGGCCCAGGTGGCCCTGGACAACGCCCAGTCGGACCTCGGTGACTCCGATCTGGTGAGCACCATCACCGGGACGGTGGGCTCGGTCGACCTGACGCCCGGCTCGTCGGTGTCCGCCGGATCCCCCAGCGGCACCCCAGGCGTGGTCGTGATCGGTTCGGGGTCCAACTACGAGGTGGCGACCACCGTGCCGGTCACGTCGATCGCCCACGTGTCCATCGGTGAGACCGCACTGGTCACTCCGGACTCGAGCTCCACGCCGGTCACCGGTACCGTCACCGGCATCGGGGTCCTCGGGACCTCGTCGACCACCACGACCACCTACCCGGTCACGATCGACATCCTGTCCTCCGCACTCGGACCGTACTCGGGCGCGGAGGCGTCGGTCTCCATCGTCACCGCCCGGGCCACCGGAGTGACCACCGTCCCCACCTCGGCCGTGCACACCGTCGGAACCGAGCACTACGTGACCGTGGTCGACGGGTCGACCACCAAGGAGACCAAGGTCACGATCGGCACGGTCGGGGCCGAGCTCACCCAGATCGTCACCGGCGTCACGGACGGGCAGCAGGTGTCGCTTGCCGACATGGCCGAGCCGTTGCCGCAGTCGTCGACCACCACCAGCCGGGCCGGGCTGGCCGGACTGGGCGGAGCCGGCGGGATCGCCGGAGCCGGTGGCTTCACCGGCGGCGGAGCCGGCGGATTCGCCGGTGGGGGCTTCGCCCGCGCCGCCGGCTGATCCCTCCGGACCTGGGGCTAACCTCCCCGGGGTGATCGATGACCAGCTGACGGCGGAGGCGGTGCACGACACCGGGATCCGGCGGCTCCAGTACGCCTACGCCGATGTGGTGAATCGTCGGGCCTGGTCCGAGCTCGAGACCCTCTTCCGTTCCGATGCCGAGGTGGTGATCGACCGACGTGCCGGCCAGCCGCTCCGGCTGGTCGGCGGAGCCGAGGTGGGTGGGTTCATCGGCACGGCGGTCGAGCGTTTCTCCTTCTTCGAATTCGTCGTGCTCAACGCCCACATCGCCTTTCCCGAGGGAACCGACTCGGGGCGGGCCGTCTGTCGGCTCTTCATGTGCGAGCTCCGCCAGGACGCGGACACCGGTGCGTTTTCCACCGCCTTCGGGTTGTACCACGACCGGTACGTGCTCGAGGACCGAAAGTGGCGCTTCGCCCAGCGCCGGTACCACTCCCTCGCACGCCACGGCGCCGTGCTCGACGTGTTCGGTCTCCCCGGCGATCCGGGGATCGACGTCCCCGGCGCAGGGGGCTGATCCGTCATCCGGGCCACCTCCCCCCGGACCGCATCAGCCACCACTGTCACCGGGCGTGGGAACATCGGGGGCATGCCGCTCCTCGTGGTCCGTCACGCACGCGCCGGCCGCCGAAGCGCCTATGCGGGGGACGATCGCGAGCGCCCGCTGTCGACCCGCGGGCGCGCCCAGGCCGAAGGACTCGTCCCTCTCCTCTCCCCCTTCCGGCCCCGCCGGATCCTGTCCAGCCCCGCCGTCCGATGCTTCGCCACCGTGCAGCCCCTCTCCGAGGTGCTCGGTGTGCCCATCGAATCGGTCGATGAGTTGGGCGAGGGGCGGGGTCCCGAGGCTCTGCGCCTACTCGAGCGGATGGCCGGGGAGACCGCGGTCATCAGCACCCACGGCGATGTGGCCGACGAGCTGCTCGAGGCCCTCGCTGCCGATCTGGGCTCGGATGCTCGCCGCAGGCTCCGGCTGCTGAAGGGCGAGGTGTGGGTGGTGCGCTCGACCGGGTCGGCCCTCGAGATCGTCGACCATCTCCATCACGAGCCCCGCCGGTGAGCCGACGGCGGCGCCCGGCCCGTCCGCGCTGTCGGGCCCGGGCCGGGCGACCACTACGCTGACCGCCCGATGACCACCCCCGTCCGCTTCGATCCGGGCTCGTTCCGCTCCTTCCGGATCGTCGGTCGGGAGTACGACCCCGACACCCGGACCGTCACCCTCCACTACGCGCTCGACGACCGGATCGAGTTCGTCGAGACCATCACCTTCGAGTCCACGTCCGGAGACCGGCCCGCCCCGTCCGGGGCCGGATTCGACCGTGCGCTGCTCCACCTCCACGTGGCCGCCGGGACCAGCTACTACAAGACGGCCGCTCCCGATTCGGTGGTGGTGGAGGGCGAGGCCCTCACATCGGCCGAGCTCCGGTACCACCGCCACCTCTATGACGAGGGCCTCCGTGAGTTCGCTGTCACCAACCGGCTGCCCGTGCCCCGTCCGGTGGTGGTCACGGCGGCGGGCGGCGTGCCCGACGAGGTCACCCCGGCGGCGGCGCCCACGAACATGGCGCCCGGGCTGGTCGTGCCCATCGGTGGAGGCAAGGACTCGATGGTCCTCATCGAAGCGGTCCGACACCTCCGGCCCCGCCTGTTCGCCGTCAATCCCCATCCGCTGGTGATCGAACTCGCCGGCCAGGCCGGGCTCGAGCTGCTGGTGGTCCGGCGACGGCTCGACCCGGAGCTGGCCGATCTCCACCGGGCGGGCGCGCTGAACGGTCACGTGCCGGTTACCGCCATCGTCTCGCTGATCGCTGTCGTCGGTGGCTTCGTCCACGGCTACGACACCGTCGCCATGGCCATCGAACGGTCGGCCAGCGAAGAGACTGTCTCCATCGGAGGGGTACCGGTGAATCACCAGTACTCGAAGAGCAGGGAGGCTGAGCTCCTGCTGGCCGACCTCGTGGCCACCACCGTCTCCGCCGACTTCACCTACGGATCGGCGCTCCGGCCGTACTCCGAGCTCGCCATCTCCCGCGCCTTCGCCCGCCTGACCCGCTACCACGGCACCTTCTGCAGCTGTAACACCGCGTTCCGCCAGGACGCCGCCGTCGGGGACCGGTGGTGCGGCTCCTGCCCCAAGTGCCGGTTCGTGGGGTTGATGCTCGCCCCGTTCCTGTCGAGGGACGCCCTCACCGCCGTGATCGGGCGGGACATGTTCGCCGACCCCGACCAGGTTGCCGGTTTCGCGGCGCTGATGAGCGATGAGGACAAGCCGTTCGAGTGCGTGGGAGAGCGACGCGAGTCGGCCGTGGCTCTGCGGATGTTGTCGGGCCTCGCCGAGTGGCGCGGCTCGGTGGTGGTCGCTTCGCTGGCGCCGGTGGCCGAGGCTCTGGTCGGCGATGCCGACCTGGACGACCTGTTGACCGCCCGGGCCGACCTGGCATTTGCCGAGCCTTCGGTGGCCGAAGCGGTGGACACGCTGTTGTCGGGGGAGCCGTGACCCTCGACGAGGTGCTCGGTCGGCGCGTGGCGGTGTGGGGGATGGGTGCCGAAGGATCGGCGTTCGTGGCCCTGGCCCGGGCCAGGGGGGTCGAGCCGCTGCTCATCGACGACCGCCCCGGCGCGACGCCGGCCCATGGCGATGCCGACGGGGGAGCGGGTCCCGTGCTCCCCCCTGGTGCCGTGCCATGGTCCGAGGTCGACGTGGTGGTCCGGTCGCCCGGTGTCGGCCGGTACCGGCCGGAGCTGGCGGCTGCCGTTGCTGCCGGAGTGACCGTGACCACCGGGATGGCCCTGTGGTTGGAGGACTACGCCGACGCGCCGGTGATGGCGGTCACCGGGACGAAAGGGAAGAGCACGACCGCAGCGCTGGCTGCGGCCGTGCTCCAGGGCGACGGGCTGCGGGTGGAGCTGATCGGCAACATCGGGGTGCCGGTCCTCGACACCTACGACAGACCCCGCGCCGACGCCTACGTGGTGGAGGTGTCGTCGTACCAGGCCGTCGACGTCACGTCGTCGCCCGGTGTGGTGGTCCTGACCAGCCTGGCCCCGGACCACCTCGACTGGCACGGGGGAGTCGAGGCCTACTATCGGGACAAGCTCCGGCTGGTCGAGGCCGGCCCTTCCGGCCTCCTGGCCGTGAGTGCGGGGAACGCCGAAGCGGTGCGCCGTACCGCCGCTCACCCGCGCCGCACCCTCTACGGTCCCGAAGGCCGGGTTCGGGTGTCCGAGGACGGGTGGGTCGAGGTCGACGGTGTCCGACTGGCCGACGCCGGACTGCTGCGGGCTCCGGGTCGCCACAATGTGTGGAACCTGTGCGGAGCGGTGGCCGGGGCCCTGCTCCTCACCGGCGAGGCCCCCTCGTCCGGTGCCGTCGCCCGTGCGGTGGACACCTTCGAAGCACTGCCCTCGCGGTGCCGGACCATCGGGGAGCGGGACGGGCGGACCTACGTGGACGATGCCCTCGCCTCCAACCCGTTCGCCTCGGCGGCCTCCATCGAGACCTTCGCGTCTCGTCCCCTCACGGTCATCGTGGGCGGGGCCGACCGGGGTGTCGACCCCCAGCCGCTGGTGGCGGCGCTGGCCGCGCACCGGCCACCGGCGTCGGTCGTGGTGCTGCCCCCCGACGCCGGTCGGTTGGCGGACGTGGTGGAGGCCGGGGTCACCGGACCGGGGATGGTGAGGCCCGCGAACGTGCACACCGCCGACGACCTGGCCGAGGCGGTGGCGTTGGCCGCCGCACTCACGCCCGAGGGCGGTGTCGTGCTGTTCTCCCCGGGGGCACCGACCCCGGAAGGTGGAGGAGGCTACCGGGAGCGCAGCCGCCAGTTCGCCGTGGCCGCGGGTCTCGACGCGGGTGGACCGTGACGATGTGGCGCGGACAGGGCACGTCCGGCCGTCCGGCGCGGGGCGGTTGATCGGCAGATCGGTGCGATCCCTCGGTAGAGTCGACCACGGGAGCGGTTCCCTCCCGTGCCGGCCGAGGTGCTGCACGGATGCGCAGAGGTGGAGACCCATGCGAGTGCGGATCGATTACGACCGGTGCAGCGGACACGGCCGGTGCTACACGCTGGCCCCGGGGGTGTTCGGCTGCGACGACAGCGGGTTCGGCCAGGTCCTCGACGATGGTGAGGTCGGGGCCGATCTGGTCCGCGAGGCACAGCTGGCCGAGGGGAACTGCCCGGAACAGGCCGTCATCCTCAGCGAGTAGACCTCGTGCCACCGCCGGTCGACCCGCGACGGCCGGTGCTCAGGCGGGTTTGGGCTCCCTCGGCAGCCCGAGTCCCATCTCGCCCAGGATGTTGAGGTTGATCTCGGTGGTACCCCCGGCGATCGTGGTCTGGCGGGCCGAGGCGAAGTTGTAGGCCCAGGAGCCGACGGTCGACGCCTCCCCCAGGATGTCCATGGCCAGGTCGGCCAGCTTCTGGTCCGTGCGGCCCCAGGCCAGCTTGGCCATGCTGCCGGTGGCGCCCGACGGTTGGCCCGTCCGCATCTGCTCCAGCGACCGGTTGGTCATCCATCGCATGCAGGCGATGTCGGCGTAGATGCCCGCCACCCGGTCGCGGATGCAGGGATCGGCCAGCGCCCGGACCGCGTCCGGTTCGGCCAGCAGGTGGTCGAGCTTCTTGGACAGTCCGAGGTGGAGCCGGGCCACGCCGGCCCGTTCGAAACTGAGGGTGGTCATGGCGACGGTCCAGCCTTCGTCGAGCGGGCCGAGCAGGGCCGACGCCGGCACCCGGGTGTCGGTGAAGAACAGTTCGGCGAAGGGCTGATCTCCGGCGATGGTCCGCAGCGGCCGCACCTCGATACCGGGCGTACGAAGGTCCACGAGCAGGCAGCTGATGCCCTTGTGCTTGGCCACGGTGGGATCGGTGCGCACGTAGAGCTGGCACCAGTCGGCCATGTGGCCGAGGCTGTTCCACGTCTTCTGGCCGTTGAGGACGAACTCGTCCCCGTCGAGCACGGCACTCGTGCGCAGCGAGGCGAGGTCGGATCCGGCGTCCGGCTCGGACATCCCCTGCGACCAGATCTCGTCGCCCCGGAGCATGGGACGGAGGAAGCGCTCCTTCTGGCCGTCGGTGCCGTAGGCCATGATCGCCGGGGCGATGTTGGAGACGCCGATCACGTTGACCGGTCCCGGGGCCGATGCCGCGCTCATCTCTTCCAGGTAGGCGAGCTGCTCGTCGATGTCCGCCGCGCGCCCTCCGTGCTCGACCGGCCACGCCGGTGCCGCCCACCCGGCGTCGGCCAGTTGCCGGTTCCAACCCCGCAGGAGCTCGAGGTCCCGCGCCTCGGGGGACCGCTGCCCGGCTTCGACCACCTCGGGAGTCAGATGGTCGGCCAACCAGGCCCGCAGCGACCGGCGGAGCTCCGCGGCCGCATCGGCGCCGGCGGGGGAGGCGTCCCGCTCGTCGGGCGGAAGGACGTTCGAGGTCATGGGCATGGTCTCCTGGAGTGCGAGGCCCCGGCGGCGGGCGCACCGGGCGGCGTCCGCATGGCTGGCGGCATCACCCGACCACAGTACTCAGAGGGGTGTCCACCGGCGCGACGACGAGGCGCCGCAGGGTGCGACGACACCCGGTCGGAGGGGCCGGTGACGATATGCTCGTGCTCCCCGCCGACCCAGTGCCCGAGGAGGCCCACCGTGCCGGAGCTCGCCGATCTGCTTGCCGTGTTCGACCTCGAGCCGACGGGAGCAGGGACGTTCACGGGTGCGAGCATCGAGTTCGGGGGAGGCTCCGTGGTCTTCGGCGGCCAGCTCCTGGCCCAGTCGATGCTGGCCGGGGCTACGGCGGACCCGTCCAAGGAGATCAAGTCGATCCACACGGTCTTCGCCCGGGGCGCGTCGACCGGTGTCCCGTTGGAGTTCGACGTCGACGTCCTGCAGTCGGGCCGGTCGTTCGCCAGTGCCGCGGTCACCGCACGGCAGGGCGACCGACTCTGTACCCGGTCGTTGGTCCTGCTCCACGCCCCCGACCCCGACCTCATCCGACACCAGCCCGGGGCGCCGGCGGTCGGACCACCCGAGGACGCCGTGGCCTCCGAGCACTCGACCGGCTTCTGGGAGGTCCGCACCGTGGGAGGGGTCGACATCGCCGATCCCGACGCCACGGGTCCGGCCGTGCTCGACGTGTGGACCCGGTTTCCGGGGGCCCCGACCGATCCGGCTCGCAACCAGGCCCTGCTGGCGTTCGCCACCGACGGGTTCCTGATCGGCACGGCCATGCGCCCCCACCCGGGCGTGGGCCAGGCCCTGGCCCACCGGACGATCTCCACCAGCGTGATCACCCACACGCTGACCTTCCACGCACCGGTCGACGCCGGACGGTGGATGCTGCTGTCGCACGAGAGCCCGGCGGCCGGCCAGGGGCGGAGCTACGGCCGTGCCCACGTCTACGACGAGTCGGGGGAGCTGGTGGCGTCCTACGTGCAGGAGAACATGATCCGTGCGTTCGCCGAGGGCCGGGCGCCGGCCCCGGGGACCAAGGCGGCCCACTGACCGTTCAGATGTACATCCCGCCGTTGACGCCGATGATCTGGCCGGTGATGTAGGCGGCGTCGTCCGAGCACAGGAAGGCGGCGGTGGCCGCGATGTCGTCCGGCACCGCGGCCCGACCGACGGGCACCATCTGACCCAGGACGTCGATGCCCGGGACGTCGCCCTTCTCCCCGGCCTTCCTCGCCATCGGTGTGTCGACGATCGTCGGGGGGATGGTGTTGACGGTGATCCCCTGCCCGGCGAACTCGCGGGCGAACGCCTTGGTGAGGCCGATCACGCCGCCCTTCGACGCCACGTAGTGCGCCATGTGCGGCGCTCCGGACTGGGCGCTCGACGACGAGATGGTCACGATCCGGCCCCAACCCTGGGCGACCATGTCGGCCACCGCCAGCTGCATGCAGACGAAGGTCCCGGTCAGGTTGACGGCCAGGACGTGGTCCCACTTCTCGGGGGTGATGTCGGCCACCGCGTCGAAGGACTCGATGCCCGCGCTGGTCACCAGGATGGTGACCGGTCCGAAACGCTCCCGCACGTCGGCGAACACCCGGGCGAGCCCGTCCCGGTCGGCGACGTCCGCCTCGTAGGCGGCGGCCAGGGAGCCCCCGGTGGACAGGTCGGCCGCCCCCGCCTCCGCACCGGGCCCGTCCCGGTCGACCAGGGCTACAGCGTGGCCGGCCCCGGCCAGCCGATGGGCGACGCCGAGACCGATACCCGACGCCGCCCCGGTGACGACGGCCACCCGGGCGCTCACGCCGGTGTCCCGGTCGGCGTGAACTCGATGTGGAGGTCGTGGAGCCCGCGGAGCACCCAGGTGGGCTCGTAGCCGAACCGGCGGTCCCCGGGCGGCCCGTGGTGCTCCTCGGAGAGCCGGATGTCCCGCGTGCGGTCGAGGATGCGTTCGATGCTGATCCGCCCCTCCGCCCGGGCCAGGGGACCGCCGGGGCAGGAGTGCGCCCCCCGCCCGAAGGCGAGGTGCTCCTTGGCGTTCGGCCGGTCGACCTTGAACACCGCGGGGTCCTCGAACCGCCGGGGGTCACGGTTGGCCGCTCCGTTGAGGAGCATGACCGGGGTACCGGGAGCGATGTCGACCCCGCCGACCGTGGCCGCCCGGCGGGCGAGTCGGAAGTCGGCCTTCACCGGGCTCTCGATTCGCAGCGCCTCCTCGATGAAGTCGGGGATGCGCTCGCGGTGGGCACGGAGCTCGTCCTGCAGCTCCGGGTACTCGGCCAGGTACTTGAGCCCGGTGGCGAGGAGTCGGGCGGTCGTCTCCTGGCCGGCGGCGAACAGGAACCCGGCCGTCCGGACCACGGCCACGACGTCGGGGGTTGACCCGTCCGGGTACTTGGCCAGGGCCAGGTCGGTGAGCACGTCGTGGCGCGGGTGCTCCCGTCGGTCCTCGATGTAGGCGGCGAACCGGTCGTCCAGCGATGCCAGGAGGTTGAGCGACTCCGGTGCCGCATCCTCCTGGTCGTGGGTGGCGCCGATCTCGCCGGGGGTGGAGCTCAACCCGAAGATCTGCCGGAACGCCGCATGGTCCTCCTCGGGGACGCCGAGGACGTCGGCGACGGCGAGCATGGCGAAGGGCTGCGCGTAGGCGCCGATGAACTCGCAGTGGCCCTCCGCGATGAACTCGTCGAGCAGCCGGTCGACGGCGCGCCACATGAACGCCTCGTTCTCCTTCAGGCGCTTCGGGGTCAGCAGCCGCATCAGCAGGGCACGCTCCCGTGTGTGCATCGGTGGGTCCATCGTGACCATGTGCTCGTGCATCGGGAGCTGGTCGCGGTGGCGTTCGATGAGGTCGCTGACGTCGTCCCCCACGAGCGGCTCGGGAAATGTGGCGAACGGGCCGATCACGGAGATGCACGAGGAGAACGTGTCGATGTTCCGGTAGATCTCGGTCGCCTCGTCGTAGCCCGACACGGCCACCACGCCGTAGTGCGGCGTCGCCACCACCGGACACTGCGAACGGAGGTATTCGAAATAGGGGTAGGGATCCTCGATCAACGACTCGTCCATGAAGAAGTCGACCGTCTCGTACTCGCTCATTGCCCTGACTCTCCCGTCGTGGATGCTGAGCGATTGCTTAGCATCGGACCCGACGCCGGGTCAACCGGTCGCGGCGGTCGCCGGTGCGGGTGGAGGGGCCGTCGCTCTGGGATGCTGTGTGCGGAGGCACCGACCTCCGCACGGGTGAACAACGGGTGACAGGACATGGTTTCGAACCGCAGGATCGGCGCCGAGGACTCGAAGAGCCGCGCCGCGCTGCTCGACGCCGCCGAGCAGATCATGCTGGAGCAGGGATACGCCGCGGTGAGTTCCCGACGCATCGCAGAGCGGGCCGACCTGAAGCCACAGCTCGTGCACTACTACTTCCGCACGATGGACGACCTCTTCCTGGCTGCGTTCCGGCGGCGTGCCGAGATCGGCCTCGAGCACCTGACGAAGGCCCTCGATTCCGGGACGCCCCTCCGAGCGCTCTGGGCGTTCGGGGACGATCCGACCAGCACGGCGCTCAACATGGAGTTCGTGGCCCTGGCCAACCACCGCAAGTCCATCCGGTCGGAGATCGCCCGCTACGCGGAGCTCTTCCGGGCCAGACAGGCCGAGGTCCTGACCACCGTCATGGAGGAGGAGGGCATCGACACCGACCGGTTCCCACCGATCGCGGTGATGACCGTGATGACCAGCGTCGCTCAGATCCTGGTGCTGGAGGAGTCGCTCGGGATCGCTGCCGGCCATGCCGAGACCCGGGCACTGGTGGCGCGCATCCTGGACGGCTGGGGACGGGACACCGCGACCTGATGCCATGTCCGGGATCGGCCCGGGACCAGGCGGAGTGTGGCGGGGAGTGGACGATCGGGCCGTTCAGCCGCCCCGGAGCTCGCGTTTGAGCACCTTGCCGGACGGGTTGCGGGGCAGCGCGTCGAGGAAGGTGACCTCCTTCGGGACCTTGTAGCGGGCCAGGCTGGCCCGGCAGTGCTCGACGAGCTCCTCGGCCGTCACCTCGGCGCCGTCGCGCCGCACCACGAAGGCCACCGGCGTCTCGCCCCACCGTTCGTCGGGGCGGCCCACGACGGCGGCCTCGAGCACCGACGCGTGCTCGTAGAGGACCCGTTCGACCTCGGAGCTGGCGATGTTCTCCCCACCCGACACGATCATGTCCTTCAGACGGTCGACGATGAAGAGGTAGCCGTCCTCGTCGCGAACGCCGATGTCCCCGGTGTGGAACCAGCCGCCGGCGAACGCCGCGGCCGTCGCCTCGGGGTCCCGCCAGTAGCCGGCGAACACCTTGGGTCCGCGCATGACGATCTCGCCGCTGGTACCCGGTGGGACCGAGGTACCGTGGTCGTCCCAGATGTCGAGCTCGAGGTAGAGGCACGGGCGGCCGACGCTCCCGAGCTTGGTGATGATGCTGTCCCGGTCGAGGAAGGTGTCACCCGAAACCGTCTCGGTGAGCCCGTACGCGTCGGCGAACCAGGCCGAGGGGAAGGTGCGCTGGATCCGCTCGATGAGCGGGATGGGCATCTTCTCCCCGCCGTTGATGATCAGCCGGACCGACGACAGGTCGCGCTCGTCGATGTCGGGGAGGGCCATGATGGCATTGACCATGGCGGGGGCCAGCCACACCGTGGAGACCTGGGACCGCTCGAGTTCCTCCACCACGGCGGCGGCGTCGAAGGACCGGTGGATGATGACCGAGGCACCGGCGGCGATCAGCGAGGTGGTCGTGAGGTCCAGTGCGCCGACGTGGTAGAGCGGGCCGCAGGCCAGTCCCAGATCGGCACCGGTGAGGCCGAACTCGATGATGTGGGCCATGTTCTTCCACGCCAGGTTGGCATGGGTGATCATGACCCCCTTGGGGCGACCGGTGGTACCCGACGTGTACATGAGTCGGTGGATGTCATCGCCGGCCACCGCCACCGGTTCCACCGTGCCACCGTCGCCGTGGACGTCCCCGAACGTGGTCCATCCGGAAGGGGCGGTGTGCGCGATGCAGACCGCGACCAGGGCGGGTTCCAGGCCGTCCGTGGCGTCGGTGCCCAGTCCGACGAGCGCCTCGTCGCACACCAGCACACGGGCCCGGGAGTGCTCGAGGATGTACCGCACCTCGGGCGCGGCGAGCCGCCAGTTGATCGGCATGGCGACGGCACCGAGGTAGTTGGCGGCGAAGACGGTCTCCAGGAACTCCGGGCAGTTGTAGGCCAGGAGGCCGACGACGTCGCCCGGGCCGACACCGCGGTCGCGCAGTCCGGCTGCCAGCGCCCGGCTGCGGCACGCCATCTCGCCGTACGTCGTCCCCTCGCCCTCGAACACCGTCATCACCTTGTCGGGAAAGTGGATCGCGTGGTGGGCAAGGACGGCGAACCAGTTGAGGTCGGCCGAGGTCTGCGCCGTGGACGTCATTGCCGACCTTTCTCGGTCCGGGTTCTCATCGCGTTCTCCGAATCTCGCTGCCGGGCGACGGTCGGGTATCCCACGCACGCGGGCCCGTCACCGGCGCGTCATCCTAGTGACCACGGGATCCGACGGTGGCGTGCGGATGGACCTGTCCGCACGGGACGGTGCAGGTCGCACGCGCTGAACTCCCCGGCAGGTGGTGGCTCCGCCGGGGGTCGCTTGCTAGCGTCGAGGTAGATGGCACGGGTCGACGCGGTGAGCGGTTCTGGTGGCCCGAGCAAGCGCGAAGTACGGCGTCAGTCGATCATCGACACGTCGGCCAAGGTGTTCGCCAGGCGCGGCTACCACGCCACGGGCATCAACGAGCTGTGCACCGCGAACGACCTCGGCAAGGGCGCCCTCTACCACTACATCGGCTCCAAAGAGGCGCTCCTCGTGGCCATCCACGATCGGGTGATGGACGAGGTCATGCTCGGTGCCGAACGGGTGGCCGAGGCCGGCGGCACGCCGTCGCAACAGCTGGCCATGCTCGGCGACGAGCTGTTGGACGTGATCCACCGCTACCCCGACCACGTCTGGGTGTTCCTCCACGAGTTCCCGGCGCTCACCGGCGAACGGGCCAAGCGGTTCCAGGGCCGGCGACGCGAGTACGAGCGTCGGGTGGAGGCGGTCTTTCGGGCCGGCGTCGAGTCCGGCGAGTTCCGTCCCCTGGACCCGAGGCTGACCGCCCTGGCCTGGCTCGGTATGCACAACTACACCTACCTGTGGCTGAAGGCGGGAGGTCCGCTGTCGGCCCGCGACGTGGCCAAACCGTTCGCCGAGATCTTCATCCGCGGCATCGCCACCACGACCGACGAGGGGGCGTCGCATCCGGATCAGGGCGCCGAGTAGCCGCCGTCGACGACCATCGCCGATCCGGTCGTCCAGCGCGAGCCGTCGCCCGCCAGGTACGAGTAGGCGCCGACCAGGTCGTCGGCCGATCCGAGCCCCAGGGGATGTCGCTGTGCGATGGCTTCGATCGCCTCCGGAGGGAGATCGTCGTGGATGGCGGAGCGGAAGGATCCCGGGCACACACTGTTGACCCGGATGCCGTCACGGGCGTATTCGACGGCGGCGACCTTGGCCAGCTGGATCACCGCTGCCTTCGTCGCACAGTACGGTGCCGCGTGTGACCAGGCGGTCAGTCCGGAGACCGATGCCGTCAGCACGATGGACCCCGACCGTTGCGGTCGCATGACCCCCACGGCGGCACGGATCCCGTTGACGGCACCGAGGACGTTGATCCGGAAGGCGCGTTCCCAGTCCTCGGTGGCGAGATTGTGGATCCTGCCATTGGGGGAGAGCACGCCGGCGTTGGAGATGAGCACGTCGAGGCGACCGAAACGCTCGACCGCCAGGGAGACCACCGACTCGACCTGGTCGGGGTCGCTGACGTCGGCCAGGGCCGTCTCGACCCCGCCATGGTCGGCCGGAAGCCCGGCGACGGTGGTCTCGAGTGACGCAGCGCTGACGTCGCTGAGCACGAGGTCGGTGTCGGGCTCACCCGACAACCGGTGCGAGATGGCGGCGCCGAGCGCCCCACCGGCTCCGGTGATGACCACCACCCGTCGCGGCGCCGTCATGCCGCCCCCGGGCGTGGTCGGCAAACCTCCGTTGCATGGGAAATCGCTGTCCTGGTCATTGTACCGACCAGTACACTACAGACCGTGACCAACCGTCTGCCCTCCGGATCGGGACGCCCGCCCACCGAGCTCCTCGAGATGCACCGCCGGATGCTGGTCATCCGCGGCTTCGAGGAGCGGGTCTCGGCGCTCTACCGCGACGGCGAGGTCCCCGGATTCGTCCACCTCTCGATCGGACAAGAGGCCGCGGCGGTCGGCGCCTGCTGGCCGCTGGACCCGACCGACGTCATCACCTCGACCCATCGGGGCCACGGACACTGCCTGGCCAAGGGCCTCGACCCGCTCGGGATGTTCGCCGAGCTGATGGGCAAGGACCGTGGAACCAACCGCGGCCGCGGCGGTTCGATGCACATCGCCGACCCGAGGATCGGCATCTTCGGGGCCAACGGGATCGTCGCCGCCGGACTGCCGATCGCCGTGGGTGCGGCCGCGGCGTCCCAGCTCCGTGACGACGGCGGCATCGCCGTGGCGTTCTTCGGTGACGGAGCGCCGGCACAGGGCGCGTTCCACGAGGCGATGAACCTCGCCGCCGTCTGGCAGCTACCGGTGGTCTTCTTCTGCGAGAACAACGGGTATGCCGAGTTCTCGCACGCGTCGACGCAGCACGGGGCGTCCCTCGAGCACCGGGCCGCGGGGTACGGAATTCCCTACGTCGCCGTCGACGGCAACGACGTCGTGGCGACGACGGAAGCGATGGAGGACATCGTCACCGCCGTGCGGTCCGGGGGAGGCCCCGCCGTGGTCGAGGCGGCCACCTTCCGCTGGCACGGCCACTACGAAGGCGACCCCGAGCGCTACCGGACCTCCGAGGAGGTCCAGGAGTGGAAGGCCCGTGACCCGCTCCTCGTGCACGAGAGGCGCCTCCGCATGGCCGGCGTGGGTGACGACGAACTGAAGGCACTGGAGTCGTCGGTGGCCGACGCCCTCGACGCCGCCGTCGAGGAGGCGCGGCGGCTGGCCGTCCCGGACCCCGCTTCCGTGACCGAGTTCGTCCTGCGGGCGAGGGCGGTGCGCGACGAGCCGCAGCCACCTCCCGGCGATGCCCCGGTGTTCCGGATGATGGATGCCGTCCACGACGCACTGGCGGCCGAACTCGCAGGGGACGACCGGGTGTTCGTGGCCGGAATCGACGTGGGGGAGGGGGGCAACGTCTTCGGGCTGACCCGGGGACTCCGCGACCGGTTCGGCGACCGGGTGCGCGACACGCCCATCTCCGAGACGGCCATCATGGGTCTGGGCGTCGGTGCGGCCATGGCCGGGATGCGGCCGGTGGTCGAGCTGATGTACCTCGACTTCGTCGGCGTCTGCTTCGACCAGCTGCTCAACCAGGCGGCCAAGCTGCCGTTCATGACGGGCGGGGCGGCCGAGATGGCCCTGACCGTCCGGACCCAGTTCGGGGCCGGGCGTTCCTCGGGCAGTCAGCACTCGCAGAGCCTCGAGGCCCTGTTGGCCCACATCCCGGGGCTCACCGTCGTCATGCCCTCGACCCCGGCGGATACCTACGGGCTCCTCCGCGCCGCCATCCAGGACCCCAACCCGGTGATCTTCATCGAAAACCGGCTGCTCTACGGCATGAAGGGCCCGAAGCCACCTGCCGACCACGTGTTGACGATCGGCAGGTCCGCGGTGGTCCGTCCCGGAACCGACGTCACCGTCGTCTCGGTCTCGCGGATGGTCCACGAGGCGGAGGCGGCCGCCGAGCGGTTGGCGGAGGAAGGGATCTCTGTCGAGGTGGTCGACCTGCGGACGGTGGCACCTCTCGACATCGTGCCCATCCTGGAGTCGGTGGCGAAGACCGGCCGGATCCTCATCGCCCACGAGGCCGTCGTCCCCTTCGGCATCGGCGCGGAGATCGCCGCCACGGTGGCCAGGGAGGCCTTCTGGGATCTCGATGCGCCGATCGAGCGGGTCGGTGCGGCTCCGAGTCCGGCGCCCTATTCCCCCGGTCTCGAGCGTGCCTGGCTCCCCGACCGCGACGACATCGCCGACGCGATCCGCCGGTTGGCCGCCGTCTGACCGGGTGGCACGATCCGGATCACCAGCGGGCTCCGGTGCAATCGAGGGAAGGTGAACCTGCGGTCGGCCGGCGCCCGTGACCGGCGATCAGGAGCAGCGTGTCACGAGCGGCCTTCGTAGGTGCTCTCCTGGTTGGCGTCGTTGTGCATCTCCGACACGACGAGCCAAGTGCCATCGTGCTGCTGGCGTTGGAGGACATAGAGCGAGTGGTTGTCCCGTACTTCGATCTCATCCCCACCGATCAGCTCTTGGACGTCGACCTGCAGATGGGCGTTGACAAGGAGAACCTCGGGATGAGCACCCGGAAGCTCGTTTCAGGGGGAGCCACATCGGGGGGGGTCAACCCCTTCGGGCAGATCGTCCCAATGGATTGGATGTCGCGAGGTGGGACCGACCGATTCCGGCGGAATCCCGGACCGACTGACGACGACGGTGCCTCGCTCCCGGCGGTAGGGCGCACGCCGACTCGGCAGGAGTACCGTGGCCGTGTGCTCCAGATGACGAATCCGTCCAGCACCATCGCAGTGCGCTATCTGCAGGCACTTTCTCGCCACGATTGGGACGAGGTCACCAGCTGTCTCGCTCGCGATGTGGTCAGACGCGGACCCTTCGGGGACGACTTCGAAGGCGTCACCACCTATGTGTCCTTCCTCCAGAGCACCATGCCGTCGCTTCCCGGCTACCGGATGGACATCGACAAGGTCACCGCTCTCGTCGATCAGCGGATCATGATCGAACTTCGCGAGACGATCGAGGTGGACGGCCGCCCACTGGTCACTCATGAGTGTCTCGTCTTCGACGTCGACCCGGATGGTCTGATCGAAGAGATCTGCGTCTACATCCGTCAGGCGCCGAAGGGGTAATCCGGCACGTCATGCCCCAACCCGGTGTTCGGGCGCACCGAGCGGATCTGGGGCAGCATGACTCCATGGCACACGATCACAGGTTCCGCTTCGCCGCACAGCTGAGCAAGGCGCCCGACGGCACGGCCAAGGGCTGGGCCGAACAGGCACGCAAGGCCGAGGACCTCGGCTACAGCACACTGCTGATGCCCGACCACTTCGGCGACCAACTGGCGCCCGTCCCCGCCCTGGCCGCTGTGGCCGCGGCCACGACAACGCTGCGTCTGGGTGCGCTCGTCTTCTGCAACGACTACCGGCACCCCTTCGTCCTGGCCAAGGAGGCGGCCACGCTCGACGTGCTCAGCGACGGGCGCCTCGAACTCAGCCTGGGCGCCGGCTGGATGCGAACCGACTACGAGGAAGCCGGTCTGACCTATGACCGACCGGCCGTCCGGGTGGACCGGTTCGAGGAGGCGGTCACAATGGTCAACGGGCTGCTGCGCACCGACGGTCCGTTCGACTTCCACGGCGAGTACTACGAGGTGCGGGGCCACACCCTGACGCCACGACCGGTGCAGCGACCCGGACCACCGCTCATCATCGGGGGCGGCGGCAAGCGTGTGCTCTCCTTTGCCGCGCAGCACGCCGACATCGTCAGCATCAACGCCAACCTGCGCGAGGGAACAGGCGGCGTGGAGACGGCGGCCGATATGACGCCGGATCGAACCCGCCAGAAGGTGGTCTGGGTGAAAGAGGCGGCGGGTGACCGCTTCGACGATCTCGAGCTGAATGCACTGATCGGCTTCGCCATCGTCACCGACGACGCAGCAGGCCTGGCCGCCCAGATGGCGCCGGCCTTCGGCATCGACCCGGCGGACGCGCTGCACGTCCCGGTGGCATTGGCGGGAACGCTCGACGAGATGGCCGAGGAACTGCGGTGGCGACGTGAGGAGTACGGGATCTCGTACTGGTCGATCGAGTCGGACGCCTGGGAGACGTTGGGGCCGGTGGTGTCCGCGCTGGCCGGCCAGTGAGCTGACGGACGTCGTCATCCGGGCCGGCCGGCTCAGGAATGTCGAAGGTGGCAACCACCCCGGCCTCGGAAGACGCGCTCGCGACCGGCGATTCGGGCCACCCTTCGAGTACCGGTCCACATCGGAGGTTCGCCGAGTTCACGACTACTGCCCCGAGAGAGGGGCTCCAGCCATGAACGGGTGAGCCGCCATCATCGACTGAGCCTGAGCGATGAACGGGGAGTTGCAGATCGGTGCTGCGGACGTCGACGTGACCGAGCAAATCGCCGCGATGAGATAGTTCGCCGCGCCATCCACTGCCTGTGCGACAGGGCTCGAGGGATCGTCGAGCTGCCCGGCGATCTGATCGAGGGAGAGGTTCTGGAGTACCGCTGCGTCGGCGCTCGCCCCGATGGCCACGAACTCGCCTCCGATGTCGACGAAGGGTATTCCCCTTCCCCCGTCTTCAGTATCGGTGTCGTACGCCTTCGCCTGGATGGGAGTGAGGCTCTGGAGGGGTTCGAACCCGGTTCCCGTGGGGTTCGGTGTGGAGGAATAGATCTCTGCCGGAGCGAACGTCAAGGACGGGCTGGTAAACGTCGAGCCCATGAAGCTCCAGCTCTGAAGACCCGGATCCACAACGTTGGACGCCGACGAGATCGTCTGGCCCAGGTGGGAAAAGGTGCCGAATCTGGACAGGGCGACGACCAGGGCCCAGCGCTCCATGGCGCAGTAGGGGCAAAACTCACCTCCGACGAAGACCACGACGGGCTTTCCGTCCTGCGTCAGAGGAGCACCACCAGGAAGCGAGGCCGGTACCGTCACGCTGGACGGCAGCCCGATGGACTCGAGTGTCGAGTCGGATACCGAAACCCCCTTCTGAATGTACGCGGTGAGGCTCGACGAGGAGCCTGGTCCGCCGAGGGGCTTTGGGGACGAAGGGGCGAGGGTGGCCCCCATCACCACGGCAGCGACCACGAGGACCGTCGTGGTCCCGCCCAGGAGGTGCCGCTGACGTCGACGCACGGTGCGCCGCCGCAGTTCGTTGGTCGGCGGTGCTGGGACCACCGGATGATCAAGCAACGGTTGGGCCATACGGCTCAGTTCAGACATGGTGCCTCTCTTGTGTTGATGGATCGTCGTCCAGAAGGTGCCCGAGACGATGGTGGGCGTCAGACAGGGTGCTCGAGACGGTGCTCCGAGAGATGCCGAGCACCTGTGCGATCTCGGCTTCACGCAGGTCGCCGATGTGGCGCAGGACGACCACTTCACGTTGTCGAGGTGGGAGGCCCGAGACGACCTGCCAGACCTCCCCGGCCGGTGCGGGGACTGGAACATCTTTCGCCCGCTTGAGCAACAGGCGACGCTCGATCGCTCGCCGTCGAGCCGCCCGGCGTGCGTAGTTGAGCGCAACTCGAAAAGCCCAACCCGTCGGTGACTCCATGTCGCCCACGTGATCCCACTTCTCCAGCGCACGGGTGAACGCCTCGTCCACGCCCTCGGTAGCCAGTTCGACGTCGCCCGTGCTCAGCAACAAGGTTGCGACGAGTCGGGGGTGCTCCCGTGCATACCAGCTGTCAAAGGGCTCATGTTTCCTGCCGAGCATCACCGGCTGCCCCGCCTCGTCGGTTCCTGCGGCCACCATGTCTACTCAAGTCACGAGTGCGTCAGAATGTCGGGTCACGTTCGGAAAAAGTTCTGGATTGGCCCCTGGTCGGGGGTTCGTGCCCGCTCCCCATGAATGTCCTACGCCCGGCGCAGCGTGTGGAGGACTCGATCCGTGACCGGGCCCCGGGCATCGATCAGCACTCCCACAGACGACACCCACCACTCGATCACCCCGGCAGCAGCATTTGTTGCGCAGGGCCCCACAACTACGGCGACGAGGCCGTCAATCTTCACCGATGGCGGGCACGTCCCAGACGTGTACGAGATCGGTGAGGCGACCAGCGAGACGATGACGGAGTTGGTCGGGGTGACCTGGCCAGGGACGTACGGACAATTACCGTTTGGGGCGCCAAGGTACAGGGCGTTAGCTGCTGTCGAACTCGGGCACACCGCGTTGCGGAACACTGACCAACTCCGTGGGACGGAGATCTTGACCTTGCCGTAGTCGAGGGTATTCCACCCAAGTGGGATCGAGCCCGTGGACGTCGTCGGGATCGTCGCCGAAGAGCCACCACAAGCCGTCACCAGTAGGGGAAGGGCAACAGCCGGTAGCAGTCCGAGAAGCCATCCCGGATACCGTGGGATGGGAACTCGATCATCGACTGGTGCAGCGCTGCTGGGGAACTCGTCCATCGTTACCTCGTCCCGCTTGTCGACCCGTACCGATCTTCGTCACCACCATGACACTCAACGGGGTCGGGGCGGCATCGCCACGAGCGGCGACGGAGTTCTTCGAATTCCGGCGAGGTGGGATGCTCGCAAGAGCAGGCAACGAGATCGATGCGGAGGTGGCGCGTGCCTCACCCATCGAGTGATGTGAGACAGCGGTGACTCGGGTCAGATCGGAGCGGATATCGTTCTTGTGCAAATCCCGGGTTGGGAGCAGACTGCCACCGCGACCCGGATAGCCGGATAGTGGACTTGTGATGCTGAAAGGCGGAGCGGATGACCTTGAGAAAGATCCGGTTGCTCGCTGGGGTGCTCGGGATCACGCTGGGTGTGATGGGCGGCGTGAGCATCTCCACCGTCTCGGGTGGAACCGTGCCGAACGGTGCTGACCCATCTGGTCCCGGCTATTGGCTCCTGAACGCGTCAGGACAGAGCTATGCGTTCAACGCCGCCAGCCTTGGCAGCACCAACGCATCGTGCATCAATCCCACCCCGCGCACGACAACTGAATCGCCGTGGTCGTGTTTCGGACTGTCGACGGCACCTGGGGGTAGGGGCTTCTGGCTCGGCGATGGGCCCACGAGCTACAACGGGTTCGGCTCGCCGATCTACCGCGGAACGATCTCGAGCATGGGGAACACCGGTTCGACCGTGAGCGGGTCGCCCCTGACGGTCGGCCCTGTGAACTCCCTCATCGTGGGCATTGCCTCGGCATCGCAGGGTGCGTGGCTCGCTGGGGCGGACGGTGGGGTGTACGCCCTCGGCGGTGCGCCGTTCTTGGGCTCCATGGGCGCGACGCGCCTCGACCAACCCGTCGTCGGCTTGGCGGCGACACCCGACGGTGGCGGCTACTGGCTCGTGGCCTCCGATGGGGGCATCTTCTCCTTCGGAGATGCCCAGTTCTACGGCTCGATGGGTGGTCAGCATCTCAACGAGCCCATAGTGGGGATGGCGTCGACGCCCGATGGCAAGGGCTACTGGCTCGTGGCCTCCGATGGCGGGGTCTTCAGTTTCGGCGACGCGCAGTTCCATGGCTCGGCCGGTTCGATCCGTTTGAACGAACCGATGGTGGGGATGGCGGCGAACCCCGATGGCACCGGCTACTGGCTTGTCGCCTCAGACGGCGGGGTGTTCGCATTCGGAGATGCTCCATTCTTGGGCTCTGGCGTTGGCCAAGGATCAAGTACTCCGTTCGTCGGTATCGCATCGAAGGGCTAGTACCGAACGTTCCGTCGGCATGGCCGTGCCGACCTCATTGATGTTGCGTGACGCTGGGATACGTAGTCAGAGATGATCGAGGATGGCGGCCAGAGCCACGGTGACTGATCGGTACCGCGGCGGAGCCATTCCATCAAGGAATGTGGGATGACCGCCGTGGACCCCCGTGAACGTGGTCACCATCCGTGCGTTCCACGACACATGGACTTCCAACGGGCCTCGCCCCGAAAGGAAGTAGAGACCTACACGTTGGTTGCCCGGCGGCACCGAGCATTCCCTTGGGGCTTGGACGGTCCCGCCAAGGACCTTGGTTGTCTCCTGGACAGTCAACAACGAACATGCCGACCGTGGCGACGCGTTCCGTTCGGCGGACGACGCCCGAGGAGCTACAGGCCGAAAGCACGAATCCGAGTCCCGAGAAGGGACCCGTTGTCGGGGAACCGAATCGGGTGCCGGCCTATCCTCCCGTTCGTCGTACGGGAGACAGCGTGCCTCCGTTCAGCAACCCAGGGCGCGGGCGATGACCAGGTGCTGGATCTCGTTGGTCCCTTCGCCGATTTCGAGGACCTTCGAGTCGCAGTAGAAGCGGGCCACCGGCGAGTCGAGCATGTACCCGATGCCGCCGTGGATCTGGACGGCCTCCGATGCCGCCCACGTCGCCAGGCGGCTGGCCTTCAGCTTGGCCATAGCCGCCTCCTTGAGGAAGGGACGCCCGGCGTCGCGCAGCGAGGCGGCACGGTAGGTGAGCCACCTGGCGGCCTCGAGTTCGGTGGCCATGTCGGCCAGCTTGAACTGCACGGCCTGGAACGACGAGATCGGCTGCCCGAACTGCACCCGCTGGCGTGCGTACTCCGTCGCCAGGTCGAGCACGGCCTGGGTCAGGCTGAGCGACAGGGCGGCGATGGAGATTCGCCCGACCTCGAGCGTCCGGAGGAACTGGCTGAGCCCGAGCTCCGGGTCACCGACGAGATGGTCGTCGGCGACCTCGACGTCGTCGAAGAACAGCTCGCGGGTGTCGAGGCCCCGCCACCCGATCCCGCGCATCTTCGGGCCCATGGTGAAGCCGGCGGTGTCCTTCTCGACAACGAAGCTCGCGAATCGCGGCGGCGCGTCCGCGCCCGACTCGGTGCGGGCCAGCAGCGTCACCCCGAAGGACATGTCCGTCCCGGCGTTGGAGATGAACGTCTTGCTCCCGTTGATCACCCAGCCTCCGTCGCGCCGAACGGCGCGGGTGCGGATCCCCCGGGCGTCCGAGCCGGCATCGGGCTCGGTCAGCCCGAACGCCCCGAGAGCGCGGCCCTCGGCCAGTGGGCGGAGCCACCGTTCGCGCTGGGCGTCGTCGCCGAACAGGAGCAGCGGTAGCGAGCCGATCGTCACGTGGGCCTGCCAGGCCGCGGCCACCGACTGGTCGGCCAGACCGATCTGCTCCATGGCGGCGACGAACCCGACCGTCGACATGCCGATCCCGCCCCACTCCTCGGGGACGAGCATCCCGAGGAGTCCCAACTCGCCCATCTCCCGGAGGAGGTCGGTCGGGCACCGTGCCTCGTCCCAGGCCCGGGGCGCGCGCGTCGCGATCTCCTTGCCGGCGAAGTCGCGGCACAGCCCGACCAGTTCGCGTTCGGGTCCGTTGAGCTCGAAGTCCATCGTCCGATCCTATTGGACCGACCGGTACAGCTGCGGCCTCGGGCGGTAGGATTCCGCCATGGTGTCCGACCGCACCCCGCACACGTTCCCGACGTTCGACTCCCTCGAGGAGGAACGCACCCACCGCAAGCAGCGGCTGGCCGCCGCATTCCGGATCTTCGGGCACTTCGGCTTCGACGAGGGCACGGCCGGGCACATCACGGCGCGGGACCCCGAGCGGACGGACCACTTCTGGGTCAACCCCCTCGGGATGAACTTCAAGCAGATCCGGGTGCGGGACCTCCTCCTGGTCAACGACCGGGGCGAGGTCGTCGAAGGTACGTGGCCGGTGAACAAGGCGGCCTTCGTGATCCACTCCCAGATCCACGCGGCCCGCCCCGACGTCGTCTCCGCCGCCCACTCGCACTCGGTCTTCGGAAAGGCGTGGTCGTCGCTGCGTCGCCCACTCGACCCGCTCACCCAGGACGCCTGCGCGTTCTACGAGGACCACGTCGTCTTCGAGGACTACAGCGGAGCCGTGCTCGACATCGAGGAGGGCAGGCGGATCGCCCAGGCCCTGGGCGGGTGCAAGGCGGCCATCCTGTCGAACCACGGCCTGCTCACCGTCGGCCGCACCGTCGACGAGGCGGCCTGGTGGTTCGTGACGATGGAGCGTACGTGTCAGGCCCAGCTGGTGGCCGAGGCCGCGGGCAGCCCCGTCCTGATCGAACCGGGCGTGGCGAAGACGACGTTCGGTCAGACCGGGGGACACCGCGTCGGGTGGCGACAGTTCCAGCCGCTCTACGACTGGATCGTCGAGCAGCACCCCGACCTTCTCGACGAGTGACGTGACCGTTCCGCCCTCACGGAGCGGGCGACGGACCGTCCTCGTGCAGGTGGGCCATGAAGGCGGCCGACCAGTCCATGAGGTCGGCGGGGACGAAGTAGCCCGCCTCGTCGTTGATGCTGTCCCAATGGGCGGCCACGTCCTCGATCGTCGGCTCCGACCCGGGGTGGACGTACCCCTGGGTGGAGGCGATGAACAGCCGGGCGAACCGTCCGAATCCGGCGGTGTAGAGCTCGCCGCTCACCGGGCAGCTCTCGTGGGCCAGGTAGGCGGCCATCGGGGCGACGAGTCCGGGCGCCATCCGGGGATCGTCGGATCGTGGCCCGGCCATCCTGGTCATCGCCCCCGGCGCGATCATGTTGACCTTGATCCCGTGGGCGGCGCCCGCCGTCGCGAGACTGCGGGTCAGCCCGACGACCCCGCCCTTTGCCGTGGCGTACGAGGTATTGGTCGGGAGGCCCAGCATCCCGGTGGAGGTCGTCATGACGATGCGGCCGTAGCCCTGGCCGGCCATGTGGGGCCAGGCGGCGCGAGCGGTGTTGAACGATCCACCCACGTGGACCGCCAGGTGCTGGGCCAGGTTGTCGGCGTCGACGTCCGGGGGGCCGGCCCAGCGGATGATGCCGGCATTGTTGATGAGGATGTCGATCCGACCGAACCGGTCGACCGCCGCCGCGATGAGTGCCTCCGCCCCGGCGACCGATGCCACGTCGTTGGTGTCGGCGACGGCTACGCAGCCGGACCCCACGATGTCGGCCACCGCGGCGGCAGCCGGCGTGCCGTCGGCCCCGACGCCGTCGATCGAGCCTCCGAGGTCGTTCACGACCACCTGGGCCCCACGCTCGGCGAGCAGGCGCGCATAGGCCAACCCGATGCCGCGTCCCGCCCCGGTGACGACGGCGACGCGTCCGTTGAAGTCGAGCTGGCTCAGGCCGGCACCGGAGCCTGCATCCCGAGGAGCCCGGCCAGGGTGCCGCCGACGATGGCGGCCCGCTCGTCGGCGGGGATGCCGCCGAGCTGGGTGGCGATCAGCTCCCGGCTGCCGCGGAACGTGCCTTCGGCGTGCGGGTAGTCGTTGCCCCACACGATGGTCGACAGCCCGGTGATGTGCCGGCAGGCGATGGCCACCGGGTCGTCCTGGAACGAGATGTGGAACTGGCGCTTCACGTACTCGCTCGGCTTCAGCGGGTAGGGCCACTTCTCGTTGAGCCGGAACAACTGGGCCATGGAGGGTTGGTCGTCGGCGGGTCGCTCGTCGTCCCAGTACCCGAGCCACCAGTCGGCGTCCTGGCCGATCCCGGTCACCCAGCACTTGTCCATGGCGCCGACCAGGGAGGCAAGCCAGTTGGCGTTGAACTCGATCAGCGAGAAGTGGAGCTCGGGGTAGCGCTCGGGGACTCCGCCGCCGATCAGCTCGCACATGATCTGCTGGGGGACCACCGTGGAGTAGATGCACTGGGTGATCATCCGCTTCGACGCCGACTTCTCCGTCATCGGCTGGTTGACCTGCGCGGCCGACTCCATGACCACCTTCAGCGTCGTCGACGCCGGGTCGTTGACCTTCACACCACCGGTCTGGGTGTGGATGAAGACCTGGACGCCGTTGGCCACCGCGGCCTCCCACACCGGGTCGTAGTCCCGGGAGTAGTAGGGCTTCGGCGGAATGGCCGGCAGGAGGATGGCGCGGAACCCAGAGCCGGCGACCCGTTCGATCTCGGCCACGGCGTCGCCGATGTCGGTCAGCGGGACAGGCGCGGTCGGGACGATCTGCGAGAAGTACGGCGTGAACCGCTCGATGACGTAGTCGTTGTACACGCGGGCGTGCGCCATCGAGAGCTCGTGATCGTCCGAGTACAGACCGAACAGCGACAGGTTCGGGTGCATCACCTGGATGTCCACCCCGTCGAACTTCATGTCGTCGAGGATGGTGTCGGGATCGCCCTCGGGCATCCGGCCTCCCGTCTGGCGGTAGCGCGAGATGGTCCAGCCCTCGTAGCCGGGCGTGTGGAGGCGCCGGAAGATACGGGCGCCGCCTTCGACGAGCGGCTCGATCTCGAAGTCCTCCTCCCAGACCCCCCGCTCCCGCAGGTGCTTGGGCAGGCGGGTTCGGAACAGGTCGGTCGGTTCGAGCAGGTGCCCGTCCGCGGATACCACCAGTTCGTTCTGTGACATGGCTGACTGACCTCCTTGCACCGGGCCCTGGATCGTCCGACGGCCCCGGAACGCTGCTTCGCGGCTGACGCGAACCACGTTCGCAACCTAATCCAGCCGGTCGGTACAGTGCAACGCGCGCCGATGGTCGGGGCGGACCGAAACGCCCGGAAGGAGCAGGAGCGATGACGAAACGGTGGAAGGAGCGCCCACCCGGCTCGACCTGGGGCGACTGGGGCGACGACGACGAGCTGGGCCGCATCAACCTGGTCACCCCCGACAAGGTGCTGGAGGGCGTCCGCGAGGTCGAGGCCGGCATCACCTTCTGCCTCAGCCTGCCGCTCGACTACCCCGGGGGGAATGCCCTGAATCAGCGGCGGTACCCGCCCGTCCTCGCCCCGACCGAGGACATGGACGGCAACGCCGGCACCTTCTACAACATCCACATGAGCGAGATGGCGGACTTCGGCGACCCGAAGTACGTCGACGTGTGGGCGGACGACGTGGTCACCCTGTCGCTGCAGTACTCGACGCAGTGGGACTCGCTCGCCCACGTCGGCTCCGAGTTCGACGCCGACGGGGACGGGGTGGAGGAGGCCGTCTACTACAACGGGTACCGGGCCGGCACCGACCTGGTCGGACCGGCTCCCGACGCGGCCGGTGACGGCGGCTCCCACCGCTGCTTCGCCCACCACCTGGGCCTGGAGCACATGGCGTACCACGGCGTGCAGGGTCGGGGCGTCCTCGTCGACCTGGCCGCCCACCTCGGCGACGAGTGGCGGGCGGTGGACCGGGCCCTGCTCGAGGAGATCATGGCCGAGGACGACGTCGTCGTGGAGCCCGGGGACATGCTCCTGCTGCACACCGGCTTCGCCACCCGGATCCTCGAGTACGAGCGCAACCCGGACCCCACGAAGATCTTCACCCTGTGCAGCTACCTCGACGCGCGGGACGAATCGCTGCTGGAGTGGATCACCGAGTCGCAGATCTCGGCGCTGGTGGCCGACAACTACGCGGTTGAGGGGCTGCTCGGCCGGGACCGCGTGGAGGGTCGGCACTCGTTCCTCCCCATCCACAACCTCTGCCTCTTCAAGCTGGGCGTCCCGCTGGGGGAGATGTGGTACCTGCACGAACTGGCGGCCTGGCTGCGCGAGCACGGTCGCAGCCGGTTCCTGCTCACCGCGCCGCCGCTCCGGATGCCCGGGATCGTGGGCTCACCCCTGACGCCGGTCGCCACCGTCTGACGCCCGGCCCAGCCGGAAGGCCGCGTAGTCGCTGTCGACGACCTTGGCGATCTCCTTGAAGAGCTTGGGCCGCCCGCCCGAGTTCAGGAGGTACTTGACCGGCTTGCCCGGGATGTTGGTGCCGAAGAAGTAGCTGGCCTCGCCGAAGGAGGCGTGCTCGGCGCCCCGGTCGACCATGGCCGTCCACGCCGCCTCGGCCTCCGGCCCCACCTCGATGGTGTCGAAGCCGTGGTCTCGGACGAAGGTGAGGGCGTCGGTGATGAACTCGACCTGGTCGCCGTTGTAGCGCGGGTTGTTGCCGGCGGCGGCGTGCGGGCCTCCGGGGAAGAAGAAGTTGGGGAAACCGGTCGTCTGCACGCCGAGGAACGTCGTCGGGCCGTCCGCCCAGTGGTCCTCCAGGGCCAGGCCGCCCTTCCCGCGGATGCCCATGCGCAGGAGGGCGCCGGTGCCGAAGTCGAACCCGGTGGCCCACACGATGATGTCGAACTCCTGCTCGCCCTCGGTCGTCTCGATGCCGTGCTCGGTGACCCGCACCATCGGCGTCAGGCGAAGGTCGACCAGAGTGACCTTCGGGTCGTTGTACATCTCGTAGTAGCCGGTCACGAACGGGGGCCGCTTTTCGCCGTAGCCGTGGTCCTTCGGTATGAGCCTGTCCGCCACCCCGGGGTCCTCGACGATGCCGCGGACCTTGCGGGCGATGAACTCGCACCACTCGGCGTTTGCCGTCTCGTCGAACAGCACGTCGGCGTAGTTGCTGGACAGCTTCGAAAAGCCCGGGCTCCGCCACATGGTCTCGAAGAAGGCCTGGCGTTCCTCGTCCGAGTCGTCGAAGGCCGAGCGCTCGTTGGCCGGGTGGAGGAACCCGGCAACGGAGGTGTTCAGCACCTCGCGCATCTCCTCGAACCCGGCCCGGAGCTGCTCGTTCTCCTCGGGGGTGATGGGGGCGTTGTTCAGCGGGGTGCACCAGCCGGCGGTGCGCTGGAACACGGTCAACGAGGCGACCTCGTCGGCGATCACCGGGGCGATCTGCACGCCGCTCGAGCCGGTTCCGATCACCGCGACCCGCTTGCCGGCGAAGTCGACCGGGGAGAGCGGCCACAGCCCCGTGTGGTACGACTCGCCGGCGAACTCTTCGCGGCCCGGGACGTCCGGGTAGAAGGGGACCGAGAGCACACCGGTGGCGGCCACCAGGTAGCGGGACCGGTACTCGGAGCCGTCGTCGGTCACCACCGTCCAGGTGCCCGAGGGCTCGTCGTAGGTGGCCGAGGTGACCCGGGTGTCGAAGCGCATGAGGCGGCGCAGGTCGAACCGGTCGACGACGTGGTTGAGATAGCGCTCGGTCTCGGGCTGCTCGGCGAACTGCTCCCTCCACTCCCACTCGTCGAAGAGCTCCCTCGAGAACAGGTAGGCGTAGGTGTAGCTCTCCGAATCGAACCGGCATCCGGGATAGCGGTTCCAGTACCAGGTCCCGCCCACGCCGCCTCCGGCTTCGAGCACCAGTGCGGAGAACCCGGCCTCGCGGGCCAGGTACAGCTGGTAGATGCCGGTCACGCCGGCGCCGACGATCAGGACGTCCGCATCGAGCGGGCGCGGGTCGCCGTCAGGAGTGGGTTCGAGGTCAGTCATGGTGGGGCCGCGTCCATCCAGTCACTGTGTCATCGGAGGCTCAGGCACCGCCACGAGCGCAATCTCGGTCTGTACCGACCGGTTAGTATACGGCGCGGCACGATCGGAAAGGGAAGTTGCGACATGGCGATGACGGATCAGAGGCGTTCGACCGTTCCCGTGCCGTTCGCGGTGGAGCTCCCGGACCGGATCCCCAAGGAGCGCTACTACGATCCGGGCTTCTTCCAGCAGGAGGTCGACCTGCTCTGGTCCCGCACCTGGCAGATGGCGTGCCGGCTCGAGGAGATCCCGCAGCCCGACGACTTCACCGAGTACCAGATCCTCGACCAGTCGATCCTGGTGATCCGGACCGAGGACGGCGCCCGGGCGCTGCAGAACGTCTGTCGCCACCGCGGCGTGCGGGTGGCAGAGGGTCGCGGTACCTGTGACAACGGGTTCGTGTGTCCATTCCACGGCTGGTGCTACGCCCCGGACGGCACCAACACCTTCGTCTCGAAGGCCCGGACGTTCGCCGAGCACAATCTGCAGCCCGGCGACATCGACCTCACCCCGGTGCGCTGCGAGGTGTGGGGAGGATGCGCGTGGATCAACCTCGATGACGACGCGCCGCCGCTGCGTCAGTGCATCGAGCCCTTCGCCACCACCCTCGACGCCTGGAAGATGGAGTCGTTCCGGGCCGAGTGGTGGTACTCGTTCCGCCTCCCCGTCAACTGGAAGCTGGCCGAGGAGGCATTCCTCGAGCAGTACCACGTCATCGAGACGCATCCGCAGCTGGTCATCCCCGGGAGGTACCCGCCGCGCGACCCGACCGCGTTCGACCCGCGCACCTTCGTCGACTCGGAGATCCACTACCTGCGCACGATGAGCGACGGCATGGCCGGCATGGTCCACGCCAACGACGTGGCCGTCGCCGAGGGCCTCCGCGACATCGAGCTCCCCGCGGACCCCGTCCTGGCCCTGGCCACCTGGCAGCGCACGCTCAACGACGCCGTCGTGGAGTGGCATCGCGCGAGGGGATGCGACATCCCCGACCTCAACGAGCTCGAGGAGGCCGGCCTCAACGAGCCCATGGGTTACTGCTTCCCCCACTTCTTCGTGCTGCCCATGTACTCCAGCGCCTCGTCGTACCGGTTCCGCCCGCTCGGACCGGAGGAGACGCTGATGGAGATCTGGTCGCTCACCCGGTTTCCCGAAGGGAGCATGGGGGAGAAGCCCACTCCGCCCGAGCCGTGGGTCCACGACGATCCGCGGGTGCCTCCGATCCCCATCCAGGACTTCTCGAACCTCCCACGCCAGCAGCGGGGGCTCCACGCCACGAGTTTCGAGTACATGCGGCTCTCCGAGGGGATCGAAGGCGGCGTCGCCAACTTCGAGCGGACCGTCGACGGCTTCCTCGGCGGCCTCCCCTACGAGCGACTGCTTTCCGCCCTGCACCAGATCAACCTCAACCCGCTCGAGCGGCCGGTCGTCGACCTCGGCCTCTGAGCGCGTCGACCGAGACCGGAGACGAGACCGACGATGAACTACGCCGATGCCGCAGAAGGCGTCCGGGCCACCCTGGCCGCCTACGCACAGGCGCTGGACGACGGCCGGACCGACGCCGTCGTCGCCACCTTCTGCCCGGACGGCACCTGTGAGATCCCGGGCCTCGGGACCCACGAGGGCCACGACGCCCTCCGGCAGGCGTTCGCCCAGTGGGCGCCGAAACGGCCCCAGCGCCACGTCGTGGTCAACACCCACGTGACCGACTGGAGCGACGAGGAGGCCCGGGCCAGCAGCGACGTCCTCTTCCTCCTGAAGGGCAGGGACGGATGGGCGGTACAGCTGGTGGGCCGGTACCACGACGTCCTCCATCACGCCGACGGGACGTGGCGGTTCCACCGTCGCACGGCGGAGTTCATCGACTGACCTCGCCTCCGGTCCTCCCGGGGTGTGTGCGGAAACGGCGTTCACACCTCAGTAGAGTACCCGTATCAGACGAAGCACACCCGACGACCAAGGGGGATCCCGAGTGACCGTGCTCAAGACCGAGAAGTTGACATCGACGGTGGGCGCACTGGTGGAGGGCGTCGACCGTGACCAGTTGGTGCACGACGATGCCCTGCCGGAGGCGACGCTCGAGGCCCTGGAGGCGTACGGGGCGCTCGTCTTCCGCGACCTGAACCTCGACGACGATGCCCAGGTGGCGTTCAGCCGCAAGCTCGGCACGGTGGAGAAGCTGGGTCGGGGGGAGAACCCCGAGATCTTCCTGGTCACGCTCAACCCGGACAAGAACCCGGCAGCGGCGTACCTGAAGGGCACCTTCGACTGGCACATCGACGGGTGCACCGACGACGTCCCCATCATGGCCACCATGCTCAGCGCCCACGCCGTGGCCGACTCGGGCGGCGAGACCGAGTTCGCCAGCTCGTACCAGGCCTACGAGGGCCTGACCGACGACGAGAAGGCGCGCTGCGAGTCGATCCGGGTCGTCCACACCATCGAGGCGTCCCAGCGCCTGCAGAACCCGAATCCCTCGCCCGAGGCCCTCGAGATGATGCGGCAGCGACCGCCCAAGGAGCACCCGCTCGTGTGGACCCACCGCTCGGGCCGCAAGTCGCTGGTGCTCGGGGCCACCGCCGACTACGTGGTCGGCATGGACCCCGACGAGAGTCGGGCCCTCCTCGACGACCTCCTCGCCCGTGCCACCACCGCCGAGCGCGTCTACCGGCACGAGTGGCGGATCGGTGACGTCGTGGTCTGGGACAACCGTGGCGTGCTCCACCGCGCCCTGCCCTACGACCCGGACTCCCCCCGGGACATGCACCGGACGACCTTTGCCGGCGACGAGCCGATCCAGTGAGTGACACCGGCGCCGCCCCCGGAGCGAGAGATCTGCGGGGGAAGGTCGCCGTCGTCACGGGCGGCGGATCGGGCATCGGTCTGGCCATCGGCGCCCGACTGGCCGCCGACGGGGCGGCCGTCGCCGTGCTCGACCGTGATGGGGCATCGGCGGACGGGGCCGCAGCCACCATCGTCGCCGGAGGCGGTACGGCCATAGGCGTCGAGGCCGACGTCACCGACCGGGCCGGGGTGGAGGTGGCCGTCGACCACGTGGCGCAGAACCTGGGTGCCCCCACGATCCTGGTCAACAACGCCGGGTTGGAGCAGTTCGGCCCGTTCCTCAAGATCGACCTCGAGACGTGGCAGCGGGTGCACTCGGTGAACCTCACCGGCACCTTCCACTGCTGCCAGGTGGTGATCCCCCACATGCTCGAGGCCGGGTGGGGCCGCATCGTCAACATCTCCTCGTCGAGTGCTCAGGGCGGCCAGCCCTACATGGCCGCGTACGTGTCGTCGAAGGCCGCCGTCATCGGGCTCACCAAGTCCCTGGCGCTCGAGTTCGGGCCCAAGGGGATCACCGTCAACACCATCCCTCCCGGATTCATCGACACGCCGATGCTGCGGGCCAACGAGGCACGGGGCCGTCTCGGGGGACCGGTCGAGGAGCACGAACAACGGACTCCGGTACGGCGGATCGGCCGCCCGGAGGACATCGCCGCAGCCACCGCCTTCCTGGTCACCGACGAGGCGTCGTACGTGACCGGCCAGGTGATCGGCGTCAACGGCGGTCGCAACACCTGACATGGGCCGGGTCGATCCGCTCCCGCCCGACGAGTGGCCGCCGGGGATGTCCGACGCCATCGCCGCGCTGCGACCCCCCAACCCCCGGTACCCGTTCCCGTCCCGTGACCCGTCGCGGCCGAAGGGCCTCAACGCCCTCGGGATGCTCGCCCACCATCCGGAGCTGACCACCGCCTATCACCACTTCAACGGCCACGTGCTGTTCGCGTCGACGATCACACCCCGCCAGCGCGAGCTGCTCATCCTGCGGGTCGCCGTGCTGCGCGACGCGGCCTACGAGTGGGCGCAGCACGCAGTGCTGGCCGCAGACGCGGGGATCAGCGGGGCCGAGCTCGAGCACGTCCGGTCGGGGCCCGGGGACGGGAATTGGTCGACGTTCGAAGCCGCCCTGTTGGCCGCGGCCGACGAGCTGGTCCGGGACGCCCGCCTCTCGGACGGCACCTGGGCCACCCTGGCCGACGAGCTCGACGTCCAGCAGCTCATGGACGTCGTCTTCACCGTCGGTGCCTACGACCTGTTGGCCATGGCGTTCCGCACCTTCGACGTCGAACTCGACGACGACCTTCGGGACCGGACCTGATCCGGGCCGCCGACCGTCCCGGTATCGGGGGCGCCGAGGTCAGGTCATCGGGGCGAACCCGTCGCCCGGGGCCTCCACATGGACGATCTCCGGGACGGCGGCGAGCCAGTTGGCGAGCTGGGCGCTGGCCGTCTTGAAGTGCTCCGACTGGACGTGGGCCTCGCCGGCTGCCGCGTCGGTGAACGCCTCGACCAGGACGTAGACCGTGGGGTCGTCGACGCTCCGGGACCACTCGAAGCAGATGTTCCCGGGCTCCGCACGGGTGGCGGCGGTGAAGTCCGCAACCAGGTTCACCCAGTCGTCGGCGTACTTGGCTCGCACCTTCTGCTTGACGACGATGAAGATCACGCTGGCGTCCTTCCGGGCTCTCGGGTCACGACCGACCGGAGTGTAGCGGCGGCCACGCCGGTGGTGACGTGGGCGAAGTGAGCGTGGCCGGCGGCGGACGGGCCTGCAAGACTGAACGGGTGAGCGCGCCGAACGACGCCGGGGGACGTGGGGGGACGGGGGACGGGTTCCCCACCGGAATCCTCGTTCCGCGGGACGGTTCGATCCGGGGTCCCTGGAACCGGTGGATTCGGGCCGGTCGGGACGTCTCCCGGAGGGGGCGACACGGAAACAATCCTGCTCCGAACGGGCAAGAGTGGTTCCCTTATTTGGTATACGGTGTTCTGCCACGGAAAGAACGTGCGCGAAGCCTGTCGACAGTCGATCCGATGGAAGCGACGGTCGAGCTGATGGATGCACTGACCGGATGATCAGGTAGCCGACCCCTGCTCGCCGTGGGCAGGGGTCGGATGGCACAGCAGGGGGAGTTCGAGTTGCTTCAATTCGTGATCGCGGGACTGGTGCTGGGCGGAATCTACGCGATCGCGTCCGCTGGCCTGGTGATCACGTATACCTCGTCGGGCATCCTCAACTTCGCCTTCGGTGCGATGGCGTTCTTCATCGCCCGCCTCTACTACTACCTCCACACCCAACAGAGCTGGAGCATCCCGGCCGCCGGCGCCGTGTCCATCCTGATCGCCGCACCGTTGCTCGGCGCGCTCCTCTACGCGATCCTCTTCCGCCACCTGCGCCTGTCCTCGCCGCTGATCAAGGTGGTGGCCACCATCGGCCTCTCGGTCGCCCTCCCGTCCCTCGCCACACTGGTCTTCGGGAGCCAGGCCATCCAGGAGGCGCCGGGACTGGCCCCGGAACCGGTGCGGGTGTTCCACTTCCTCGGTGTGCCCGTGACGCTGGACCAGGTCATCGTCTACATCAGCGTCCTCGTGATCGTCGTGGCCGGGGCGCTGGTGCTCAAGTACAGCGACGTCGGGCTGAAGGTGCGGGCCATGGTCGACTCCACGGCCATGACCGATCTGTCCGGTACCAACCCGAAGGCCATCTCGATCGGCGTCTGGGCGGTGAGCACCTTCCTCGCGGGGCTCACCGGTGTGCTGGCCGCACCCGTCATCGGGCTCGACGCCGTCAACTTCACGCTGCTCATCGCCGCCTCGTTCGCCGCCGTCATCGCCGCCAAGCTCCGGAGCCTGCCGATCGCCGTCGGGGTCGGGCTCCTCATGGGTGTGGCCACCTCGCTGATCCAGCGGTACCTCCCGCCGGCCAGCGCCTGGACGAGTGAGATCATCGACGCCGTCCCGTTCATCGTCATCGCGGTGGTGCTGCTCTACAGCCTGGTCCGCGGCGGGCGGGTGGGGGAGACCGAGGGGTGGGGCGGAGCCCTGGACCGGGCGATCACCCCGCAGGGCGAGAGCAAGCTGGCGGCCTCGACGTCGACCGTGGTCGAGACGGCCTCGCTCAGCTTCTTCGGACGCTACGCAGGACCGCTGGCGCTCGTGGCCGTCGCCGTGGCCCTGCCCCTGGTCGTGGGTGGCTTCTGGGTCGGGCTGACGTCCCAGGCCTTCGCCTTCGCCGTGATCTTCCTCTCGTGGACGCTGGTCACCGGGGAGGGCGGGATGCTCTGGCTCTGCCAGATCACCTTCGCCGGCGTGGGGGCCCTCACCACCGCCGAGTTGGCCAACCACCAAGGGTGGCCCGTGCTGGCCGCCGTGGTGGCCGGAGGGATCGTGGCCATGGGGCTCGGGGCCCTCATCGGGTTCCTGAGCATCCGCCTCGGCGACCTCTACGTGGCCCTGGTGACCCTCACCTTCGGGCTGCTCATCGAAAACCTCGTGTTCACCCTGCCCACCTTCGTCAACCAGGGCCTCGGCGTGACCCTGAACCGCCCGGACTTCGCCAGTTCCGACCTGTCCTACGCGTATCTGTGCCTGGCCGCCTTCGTGGTCGTGTCCCTCTTCATCGTCAACCTGCGGCGATCCACGACCGGGCTCGCCCTCAACGCGGCGCGGTGGAGCGAGGCCGGCGCCCGGACGTCCGGGATCAGCGTGGTCCAGATGAAGGTGCTGGCCGGAGCCACGGCGGCGTTCATCGCCGGTGCGGGGGGCGGTCTCCTGGCCGTGTCGCAGTCGACCGTGGTGCCGAGCGAATTCGCCACGTTCGCCGGGATCGTGTGGTTCGCCTCGCTGGTCACCATCGGCATCCGGTCCACCACCGCCGCGCTGGTGGCCGGGCTCGCCTTCGTGATGCTCCCGGCGATCTGTCAGTCGTACCTCCCGACGTGGACGGCGAACGTGCTGCCGGTGATCTTCGGTCTGGGTGCCATCTCGGCCGCCAAGTTCCCTGACGGGATCCTGGCGGAGCAGAGCCGCCGCCTTCGCCACGTGCTCCAGCGGGTGGCTCCCGGAAGCCTGGCCGACGACCACTTCGCCGAGAGGGTCCAGGCCGGGGTGGTCGAGACCGAGACCGTCGGCGTGGTGCCCGGCGTCGCGGGGAACGCGCCGTGATGGCCACCGCGACCGATGCCGGGGCGACTGGGGCCACGGTGGGAGGCGGAGAGCCGGCCGCGCTCTCGGCCGACGGGATCACCGTCCGCTTCGGCGGGCTGACCGCGCTCTCGGGTGTGTCCCTCGACGTACGACGGGGGAGCATCGTCGGTCTGGTCGGGCCGAACGGCGCCGGCAAGTCGACCCTGCTCGCCGTCCTGTCCGGACTGCTGAGTCCCAACCAGGGGACGGTCAGCATCCAGGGCGACGACGTGACCGGCATGTCCGCCCGGCACCGGGCGACCCGGGGACTGGCCCGGACGTTCCAGCAGCCGGAGCTGTTCATGGGGCTCACGGTTCGTGAGCACCTCGTGCTCGCCTACCGGGCCCGGGTGGCCCCCCACCGGATGTGGCGGGACATGCTCGATCCACGGGCCCTGTTCCGTACCTCCGCGGGGGAGACCGACAAGGTCGACGGGCTGCTCGAGCTCCTCCACCTCACCCATGTGGCCAAGGCCCCGGTGGCCGCCCTGCCGCTGGGGGTCATCCGGCTCGTCGAGGTGGGACGGGCCCTGGCCAGCGAGCCGCGGGTCCTGCTCCTGGACGAACCGCTGTCCGGACTCGACCTCCACGGGTCCGAGAACCTGATCACCGTCTTCGGGGAGATCGTGCAGCAGAGCGACGACGGGCTGTCCCTGGTCATCGTGGAGCACGACGTCGCCGCCGTCCTCGCCCTCTCGGACCTGGTGGTGGTCCTCGACTTCGGGGAGCGGATCGCCGTGGGCACCCCCGAGGAGGTCCGCAGCGACCCGGCGGTGCGCACCGCCTACCTCGGCGACGTGGAGCCTCCGACGCGCACGGCGACCGAGCAGGTGGCGACGACGGCACCCGGGGCGCCGGTGGACGAGGACGAGAGATGACCGGGTCGTTGCTCCGGGTCGAGGGCCTCGATGTCAGCTATGGACCGTCCCAGGCACTGTTCGGGGTCTCCATCGACGTGGCTCCGGGATCGGTCCTGGCCGTCCTGGGTGTGAACGGGGCCGGCAAGAGCACGTTCGCCCGCGCCGTGTCGGGGCTCGTGCCGCCGACCGCCGGCCGGGTGACCTTCGACGGGCAGGACATCACCGGGCTGCCGGCCCACCGCATCCGCCGGCTGGGCCTGACCTACATCCCCGAGGGACGCGGGATCTTCCCCCGCCTGTCGGTGATCGACAACCTGCGGATGGCGGTGGCCCAGGAGCCGCGCGGCGAGCGGTCGGCAGCCATCGAGCGTGCCATCGAACAGTTCCCCGTTCTGGGCGAGCGCTCGTACCAGCGGGCTGGGAGCCTGTCCGGAGGTGAGCAGCAGATGCTCGCCCTCGCCCGGGCGTTCGCCGTGTCGCCCAAGCTGATCATCGCCGACGAGCTGTCGCTCGGCCTCGCACCGTCCGTGACGGAGTCGGTCTTCCGGAGCCTCGACCAGGCCAGGAGCGCCGGCATCACCATCGTGCTGAGCGAGCAGTTCGTCCACCGTGCGCTCAAGATGGCCGACAGCTGCGTCATCCTCGCCCGGGGCCGGGTGGGCTGGGCCGGACCTGCGTCGGAGGCCGGCCAGGAGGTTCTGGACCGGTACCTGGGTGAGGCGGAGCCCGACGTGCCGCACACGTCGGCGGCGTCCAGCTCGTAGGGGTACCCGACACATCCGACATCGGCCGGCGCCCCCGGGGGCTGGCGGCCACGAATACCGCCCTGGGGTCCCAGGAGAACGACGAGGAGTGCCATGCGAGTGTTGGTGGACATGAGCCAGTGCGAGAGCAACGCCCTGTGCATGGGCGTCGCCCCCGACATCTTCCTGCTCGACGACGACGACAACCTGACCGTGGTGAACGAGACACCCGACGAGTCGGCACGTGCCAGGGTCCTCGAGGCGGTCCGGGTCTGCCCCAAGCAGGCCATCTCGATCGTGGAGGACTGACGCCGGCCCGAGCCGGCGCACCGGGTCAGCCGGCGAAGTCGCCGTTGCCCAGGCGGAGCGAGGCGATGATCCGCTGCAGGTCCTCGAGGTCCGACCTCCCCAGCCCGCCGAGCCCGAACGCGACGTCGTTGACGGCCGTGGTGGCCTCGAGGGCCAGCGCCCGACCGGCCTCGGTGATCTCGGCCAGCGTGGTCCGGCCGTCGGTCGGGTGTGGGCTCCGCCGGACCAGCCCCTGGGCCTCGAGCCGGTCGATGATGTTGGTCACCGATGCCGGATGGATCATGAGCCGCTGGCCCATGATCCCGAGTGGCAGGGTGCCCCGCCGGGAGAACAACAAGAGGACCAGGCCCTCGTAGCGGGCGAAGGTGAGTCCGAACGGGCGCAGGGCCCCGTCGACGGCGGCCAGCACGATCTGCTGGGCCCGCATGATCGACGTGGCGGCGGCCATGGCTTCGCTGACCTCGGGATCCCAGCGGTCCGCCCACCGCACGCGGGCCTCGTCGATGGGGTCGAACGGCAGGGGTGGGCGGGCCATCGTCGGAAGGCTATCCGACGGCCGGATTTGGCTTCCCGGACCCGACGGGTGACGATGGTGGCGCAGGACCCGACCCCCCGGAGCGACCCGAGATGCCCACCCTCCACGACGACCTGGGTCGTCCGTTCGACCTGGAGCGACCACCGACGAGGCTGGTGTCCCTGGTGCCGTCGTTGACCGAGGCGTTGGCGGCCACGGTGCCCGAGCGGCTGGTCGGGGCCACCGACTACTGCACCCACACGGGGACGGTCGAACCGGCACGGGTCCGGGGCACCAAGAACCCGGACCACGCCGCCATCGGGCGGCTGGGTCCGGACCTCGTCGTGGCCAACCGGGAGGAGAACCGGAAGGTCGACGTGGACCGGTTGGTCGCGGCGGGCATCCCGGTGTGGGTGACCGTCATCGACTCGCTGGAGGACGCGTTCGGATGCTTCCGACGGCTGTTCGGCGACGTCCTGGACGTCGGGGTCCCGTCGTGGGTGGTCGAGGCCGAGCACGAGTGGTCGCGCCCGCCCGACCTGCCCGGGACCCGAACCCTGGTGCCCATCTGGCGCGACCCGTGGATGGTGGTCGGTGCCGCCACCTTCGCCGGCGACGTGCTCCGACGGCTGGGACTGGTCGGTGCGGCCGACGGCACCGCCGAGCGCTATCCGAAGCGGACCCTGGAGGAGCTGCACCGGCTCGGTCCGGAACTGGTCCTGCTCCCCGACGAGCCCTACGCCTTCACGGCCGGGGACGGACCGGAGGCGTTCCCCGGGGTGACGACGGCGCTCGTGTCGGGACGGGACCTCACCTGGTACGGGCCGTCCCTGGTGACGGCCCGCCGCCGCCTGACGGACGCGGTCGTGGGCGCCCTGGGTGCTCCGGACGGCGGCTGACGACAGGACTCATACGTTGCGTCGGTAGGAGCCGCCGACCTCGAAGAGGGCGCCGGTGATCTCGCCGAGGCTGGCGTGGCGCACGGTGGCCATCAACTCGGCGAAGAGGTTGCCACCGTCGAGGGCCACCTGGCGGAGGCTGTCCAGGCTGGCCTGGCGCTCGAGCGCGTGGCGCTCGTGGAAGTCCCGGAGCCGGGTCAGCTGCGCCTGCTTCTCCTCCTCGGTCGACCGGGCGAGCTCGATGGTGTCCGCCGGGAGCTCGGCACCGGGGGCGACGAAGGTGTTCACCCCGACGATGGGGAGCGAGCCGTCGTGCTTGCGGTGCTCGTAGAGCAGGGAGTCGTCCTGGATGCGCCCGCGCTGGTAGCCGGTCTCCATCGCCCCGAGCACGCCGCCCCGCTCGCTGATCCGGTCGAGCTCGGCCAGCACCGCCTCCTCGAGCAGGTCGGTGAGCTCCTCCACGATGAAGCTGCCCTGGAGCGGGTTCTCGTTGAGGGCCAGGCCCCACTCCTTGGCGATGATCATCTGGATGGCCAGCGCACGCCGGACCGACTCCGTCGTCGGGGTGGTCACCGCCTCGTCGTAGGCGTTGGTGTGGAGGCTGTTGGCGTTGTCGTAGATGGCGCACAGCGCCTGGAGGGTCGTGCGGATGTCGTTGAAGTCCATCTCCTGGGCGTGGAGGGACCGTCCCGACGTCTGGACGTGGTACTTGAGCCTCTGCGACCGCTCGTTGGCGCCGTACCGCTCCCGCATGGCGATCGCCCAGATCCGGCGGGCCACCCGCCCGATGACCGTGTACTCGGGGTCCATGCCGTTGGAGAAGAAGAACGAGAAGTTGGGGGCGAAGTCGTCGACGTCCATGCCCCGGGCCAGGTACGACTCCACGTAGGTGAAGCCGTTCGCCAGGGTGAAGGCGAGCTGGGTGACGGGGTTGGCCCCCGCCTCGGCGATGTGGTAGCCGGAGATCGACACGGAGTAGAAGTTCCGGACCCCGTGCTCGATGAACCACTCCTGCATGTCGGCCATCACCCCGAGGGAGAACTCGGTGGAGAAGATGCAGGTGTTCTGACCCTGGTCCTCCTTCAGGATGTCGGCCTGCACGGTGCCTCGGACGGTGTGCAGCACGTCGGCGCGGACCGCCGCGGCCTCGGACTCCGTCGGCGGCCGTCCCACCTCGGACTCGAACCGGTCGAGGCGCTGGTCGATGGCCACGTTGAGGAACATGGCCAGGATGGTGGGTGCCGGGCCGTTGATGGTCATGGAGACCGAGGTGGTCGGGTCGCACAGGTCGAACCCGTCGAACAGCACGCGCATGTCGTCGAGGGTGGCGATGGACACGCCGGACGTTCCGATCTTCCCCCGGATGTCGGGCCGCTCGTCCGGATCGAAGCCGTAGAGGGTCACCGAGTCGAACGCGGTCGACAGACGGGTGGCGGGCTGCCCGTCGGCCAGGAGGTGGAACCGTCGATTGGTGCGGAAGGGGTCACCCTCGCCCGCGAACATGCGGGCCGGGTCCTCGCCGGAGCGTTTGAACGGGAAGACTCCGGCGGTGAAGGGGAAGTGACCGGGGAGGTGCTCGGCGCGGAGCCAGCGCACCAGCTCGCCGTGGTCGGTGAAACGGGGGAGGGCCACCCGCGGGACGCGGGTGCCGGCCAGTGACGTGTGCACGGGACCCGCCGACGGGTCCTCCGCCGGTGAGGCGTCCCCGCCCTGGTCGACATAGGACGGCCGGAGACGGTCCCACTCCTCGAGCAGGCTCCGTCCCGCCGGGTCGGCGTCGGCGGCGAACCCGGCGGCCAACTCGCGCAGCGGGCCCACATCGATCTGGCGCTCGGCCCCCAGCGCCACCACGGCGTCGACCTGCTGGGCCCGGCGTGCCTCGTCGGCCATGCGACCGGTGGCGGTGTGGTACGCCCGGACCGTCTCGGCGATCTCGGCGAGGTAGCGGTGGCGCTCGGGCGGGACCACCGCGGCGCTCCGGGTGGACGTGCGGACGCCGGCCACCGGCAGCACCCCTCCGGACGCCGCCAGCCCGACACCGATCAGTTCGGCCTTCAGGCGGTGGAACAGGGCGGTCGTGCCGTCGTCGTTGAACCGCGAGGCGATGGTGCCGAACACCGGCTCCTCACCCGGTGCGGCCGGGTCACCCCGGTGGTCACGGGACCACTGGCGGCAGACCTGACGGAATGCGTCGTCAGCTCCCCGACGGTCGAACTTGTTGATGGCCACGACGTCGGCCAGTTCGAGCATGTCGATCTTCTCGAGCTGCGAGGAGGCACCGTACTCCGGTGTCATCACGTACAGCGAGACGTCGGCGATCTCGGTGACGGCGGCGTCTCCCTGGCCGATGCCCGGAGTCTCGGTGATCACCAGGTCGAACCCGGCCGCCGCGCAGGCGGCCACCACATGGGGGAAGTGGCGCGGCAGCTCGGACCCCGAGTGTCGGGTGGCGAGCGACCGGAAGTACACGTTGGGGGCGTCGATGGCGTTCATGCGGATGCGATCGCCGAGCAGCGCCCCCCCGCCCCGGCGACGGGTGGGGTCGACGGCGAGCACGGCGATGGACAGCTTGTCCTCCTGATCCAGTCGGAACCGGCGGATCAGCTCGTCGGTGAGGGACGACTTGCCCGATCCACCCGTCCCGGTGACCCCGAGCACCGGCACCTTCGCGTGGCTCCTGGTGCGCACCAGCCGGTCGACGGTGGCCGCGTCGACCGATCCCGACTCGAGGAAGGTGATCCAGCGGGCCAGCGACCGCCGGTCCCCGGCCTGCAGCGACTCGAGCGTCGGTGGCGGGCCCACGGCCAGGTCGCGGTCGCACTCCTCGACGAGGATGTTGATCATGCGCTCGAGGCCGAGCCGCTGGCCGTCGGCCGGCGAGAAGATCCGCCGCACCCCGTAGGCCTCGAGAGCGGCGATCTCGTCGGCGACGATCACACCGCCGCCCCCGCCGTAGACGAGCACGTCGGGGCGGCCCTCGGCCCGGAGGCGGTCCACCAGGTACCGGAAGTACTCGGTGTGGCCCCCCTGGTACGAGCTGACCGCCACCCCCTGCGCGTCCTCCTCGACGACGGCCCGGACCACCTCGTCGACCGAGCGGCTGTGGCCCAGGTGGACGACCTCGGCCCCCTGGGACTGGAGGAGGCGCCGCATGATGTTGATGGCGGCGTCGTGTCCGTCGAAGAGGCTGGCCGCGGTGACGAAGCGCACCGGATGGGCCGGACGGTGGAGGTCGGTCACGGATGGTCACCGGTCGGCGTGCGGGTCATCCCGTCAGGTTACTACGACGTCGTACTAAATTGCCCAGTGGGCAGCCGACCAGGTCGCGATCGCCATGGAAACGGCATTTCCGCACCGGAGAGCTTGGTTTGCCTATCCCCGTGGGGCATGGGATGCTGCCCAGTCAGAGGTAGTCCGACGTAGGGAACGTGCGACAGGGGAGGACGTCAGTGGCAGTCGAGCTGAGGGCCGGGGCGAGGTTCCGGTCCGCGGTCGGTGAGACCGAGGTCGTGGTCATCAAGGCTCCGGCCGACGCCGTCGACCTGCGGTTGGGAGGCCACCCCGTCGTCCCGATCGGTGACGATCCGCCGGCCGGGCTGTCGGCCGAGCCGGGGTTCGACGGCGGCACGCTGATCGGCAAGCGCTACACCGACGGGACCGGTGAGCTCGAGGTGCTCTGTTCCAAGGGTGGGACGGCGTCGCTGTCCGTGGGCGGGGAGCTCCTCGTCCTGAAGGACGCCAAACCGCTACCGTCATCGGACTGACCCGCCGGACATGCACGTCGGGATGCTCCTCCAGATGGCCGCCGACGGTATGGGCGACCGGGTGGCGATCGGCTCACTGTCGGACGGGACCACCGTGGCCGAACTGGCGACGAGGGCCCGGCGCGCCGGCACGGTCCTCGCCGGCATGCCCGGCGAGCGCGTGGCCTTGGTCGACCTCAATTCGCTGGCCGTCCCCGTCGCGCTGTTCGGTGCCACGCTGGCCGGCAAGCCGTTCGTCCCGATCAACTACCGCCTGACCGACGAGCAGCTGCGCGACCTGGTGCGCCGAACCGCTCCGGCCACCGTCATCACCGGTGAGGGCGTCGCCGACCGGCTCGGTTGGATACCGGGGATCGAGGTCATCGAGCGCAAGGAGTTCCTCGACCGGACGGCCGACCCCTCGGTGGAGGAGGCGGATCCCTATGCCGGCGATCCCGACAGCGTCGCCGTCCTGCTGTACACGAGCGGTACGAGCGGTGCGCCGAAGGCCGCGTTGCTCCGCAACCGCAACCTGACCTCGTACGTGATCTCCACGGTCGAGTTCGCCGGGGCCGGCGAGGACGAGGCGGCCATCGTCAGCGTGCCGCCGTACCACATCGCCGGGATCTCCTCGGTGCTCTCGTCCACCTACTCGGGGCGGCGCGTCGTGCACCTCGACACCTTCGAGCCCCGGGTCTGGGTCGACGTCGTGCGGGCCGAGGCCGTCACCCACGCCATGGTGGTCCCCACCATGCTCAACCGCATCCTCGACGTGGTGGCCGAAGACGACCGCGGGCTCCCGTCGCTGCGATCGCTCTCCTACGGTGGCGGGCCCATGCCGCTGGCCGTCATCGAGCGGGCCATGGCCCTGTTGCCGGGGGTCGGGTTCGTCAACGCCTACGGGCTCACCGAGACGGCGAGCACCATCGCCCTGCTGGGCCCCGACGACCACCGTGCCGCCCACGCCAGCGAGGACCCCGACCTCCGGGCCCGGCTGGCCTCGGTGGGCCGTCCGCTCCCGACCGTCGAGGTCGTGATCCGGGACGTGGACGGGACGGTGCTGGGCCCGGGCGCCCGGGGCGAGATCTGGGTCCGTGGCGAGCAGGTGGCGGGGGAGTACGAGGGCGTCGGGGCCGGGGCGGAGGACGGCTGGTTCAACACCCGCGACGAAGGTCACCTCGACGGGGGCGGCTTCCTCTTCGTGCACGGCCGGCTGGACGACGTCATCGTGCGCGGCGGCGAGAACCTCTCGCCGGGGGAGATCGAGGCCGTCCTGCTCGAGCACCCTTCGGTGGCCGCCGCGGCGGTCGTGGGCATCCCCGACCCCGACTGGGGGGAGAAGGTCGTCGCCGCCGTGGTGCCGTCCGAAGGTGCCGTCGTCGACGAGGACGAACTACGTGACTTCGTGCGCGGAGCGCTGCGGTCGACGCGGACGCCCGAGCGGATCGAGATCCGGGCCGACCTCCCCTTCAACGAGACCGGCAAGCTGCTGCGCCGGGTGCTCCGCGAGGAGCTGGCCGAACGGTTCGGCTGAGCGCCGGGTCGCCGACCGCTTGATCGGCCCGTAACTTCGTGTCAGAGTACGACATGAATCTACCGGGAGGTGCGACATGACGGCCCAGGGCACCAGCGATCTGTACTACGACCCGTACAGCGTCGAGATCGACGCCGACCCCTATCCGGTCTACCGCCGGATGCGGGAGGAGGCGCCGCTCTACTACAACGAGCCGCACGACTTCTACGCACTGACCCGCTTTGCCGACGTGGAGCAGAGCCTGCTCGACGCCAAGACCTTCATCTCGGGACGTGGCGGGATCATCGAGCTCATCCGGGCCGACGTCGAGATGCCCCCGGGGGTGCTCATCTTCGAGGACCCGCCGGTGCACACGGTGCACCGCAGGCTGCTGTCCCGGGTGTTCTCGCCGAGGCGGGTCGCCGAGCTCGAGCCGAAGATCCGGGAGTTCTGCATCCGCTGCCTCGACCCCCTGGTCGGAGCGGGCGGGTTCGACTTCATCGCCGACCTGGGAGCCCAGATGCCCATGCGGGTCATCGGCATGCTGCTCGGGATCCCCGAGCAGGACCAGGAGGCCGTCCGCGACAACACCGACGCCAACCTGCGCACCGAGGCCGGCCAGCCGATGAAGGTGTCGGAGAACTTCATCGACGGGGGGCTGTTCGAGGAGTACATCGACTGGCGGGCCGAGAACCCGTCCGACGACATCATGACCGAGCTCCTCCGGGCCGAGTTCGAGGACGAGACAGGGACGGTCCGGCGGCTCACCCGCGACGAACTCCTCACCTACATCGCCGTGGTGGCGGGCGCAGGCAACGAGACCACCACCCGGCTCATCGGCTGGACCGGCAAGGTGCTCGCCGACCATCCCGACCAGCGCCGGGAGCTGGTCGGGGACCGATCGCTGATCCCCGGGGCCGTCGAGGAGCTCCTGCGGTTCGAGACGCCCGCCCCCCACATGGCCAGGGTCACCTCCCGCGACGTCGAGCTCCACGGGCAGGTGGTGCCCGAGGGGAGCATCGTCCAGATGATCCCGGCAAGCGCCAACCACGACGACCGCCGGTTCCCCGACGGCGACCGCTTCGACATCCACCGCTCGGACGGGCCGCCGCTGACCTTCGGGTTCGGCATCCATCTCTGCCTGGGGTCGGCGCTGGCCCGCCTCGAGGGCCGGGTCGCCCTCGACGAGGTCCTCAACCGGTTCCCCACCTGGGACGTCGAGACGGACAAGGCCCACCTGGCCCCGACATCGACCGTCCGGGGGTGGGAGACGCTCCCGGTCACGACGCCGTGACCGACCGGCCACCGGCCGTCGTCCTGCCGCCGGTCCCGGACCGGCCGAACCGTCCCTACGACACCACCCGGCGACGTGAGCTGGCGGCGGCCACGCGGGAGCGCATCGTCAGTGCCGGCTCCGAGCTCCTCCACGCCGGCTCCATCCGGGACTGGAAGCGGCTGACCGTGCGGGCCGTGGCCGCCCGCGCCGGGGTGAGCGAGCGGACCGTCTACCGGCACTTCGGGAACGAACGGGGCCTGACCGATGCCGTCATGCACCGCCTCGAGCAGGAGGCCGGCATCGACCTCGAGGGGATGGGGCTCGCCGACATCGCCACGGTGGCCACCCGGATCCTGGACCACGTGGCGTCGTACCCGATGGAGACGCGCCTTCCGCTGGACGCCACCCTGGTCGACGCCAACCGACGTCAGAAGGAAGCGCTCCTCGGCGCGGTGGCGGCCGGGGCGGGGCCGTGGTCCGAGGAGCACCGGGTCCTGGTCGCAGCCCTCTTCGACGTCCTGTGGAGCGTCGAGGCGTTCGAACGCCTCGTCGGTGACTGGCGGATCGATCCGGGCCAGGCCATCAGTGGGCTGGCCTGGGCGATCGGGCTACTGGAGCAGGCGGTCCGGGCCGGTCAGGGGCCGGGGTGACGGACCGCACGGGGTCGCCGTCCTCAGTGCAAGGCGCCGGCCAGCGCCGCTACCTGCGCGGCCCGGAACCCCTTGACGACCGGGGCCTTGGCCACGAGGTCGAACCCGTGGAAGGCACCTGGTACCTCGACGACGGCGCACTCGACCCCAGCTGACCCGAGCCGCTCGGCGTAGGCGAGGTCCTCGTCGTGGAAGAGGTCGAGCGTCCCCACCCCGACCCACGCCGCAGGGAGCCCGGACAGGTCGTCGCACCGGGCCGGTGCGGCCAGCCCGGTGATCCCCGGCGAGCCCGGCGCCAGGCCGGTGTAGGACTGCCAGCCGAAGCGGTTGGACCTGTTGTTCCAGAGCCGGAAGTGGCGCTCGTCGATCCCCGTGCGACAAGCGGTGCGGTCGTCGAGCATCGGGTAGGTCAGGAGCTGGAAGGCGAGACCCACCTCGCCCCGGTCGCGGGCCAGGAGGGCCGTTGCCGCCGCCAGCCCGCCGCCGGCACTGGCCCCGCCCACGGCGATGCGGGTGGCGTCCACGTAGGGCCGGCCGGCCAGCCAGACGAGGGCGTCGTGGCAGTCCTCGAGGGGAACCGGGAACCGGGCCTCGGGTGCCAGCCGGTAGTCGACCGCGGCCACCACGATCCCGAGCTCGTCGGCGAAGTGGCGGCAGAGGGCGTCGTCCTGGGCCGCCGAACCGATGACGAAGCCACCTCCGTGGATCCAGAGCATGGCGGGCGAGGCTTCGGCGCGACCCGCGGGTCTGTGGACCCGCACCGAGACCGGTCCGACCGTCTCCACCGTCACCTGCCTCGCGGGGGCCAGCGAGAGCAGGCCGGTCAGCAGTCGGACGGGGCGCAGCGTCCACGGCCCGATGGGTGCTCGTGGCAGCCAGCGGGCCGTGCCGCGGAGCTCGGGATGGAAGGTCTCGGGTGCGGTGGTCATGGGTGGAGTCCGGCCCGGCCCCGTGCCCGGGTAACGGGCCGCCCGGGGCTGTCAGGAGAGGCGGCCCAGAAGGAACTTGGCGACATCCGTGGCCGGGGGGAACACCTCGGTCACACCGGCGGAGAAGTAGCCGGAGTCGGTGATCATGGTGATCCCGTTGATGGCCGAGGCCGCCGCGCTGCACAGGAACACGAGCGGGTACGCCTGCTCCAGGGCGGTCGCCGCATCGACGCCGACTTCGCTGCGGTAGTCGGCACCGAAGCCCAGCCACATCTCCTTGTTGGCCTGGGCCAGTGGGGTGTCGGTGGGGCCGGGGCACGTGGCGTTGATCCGGACGCCGCGCTTGAGCATGGGCATGGCCTGGAAGGCGACGTAGGCGCAGATGGCCTGCTTGGTCGACATGTAGTCGGCGCCACCGTTGGCCTCGTTCCAGGCCACGGCGCTGTCGAAGTCGGGTGTGGCCAGGTACTCCTTGATGCGGGGGAGGTTGGACTCCCAGCCCAGGCCTGCGGCTGACGAGATGAAGCCGATGGCCGAGCCGCGAGGGAGAAGGTCCTCGGCCAGGAGGCGGTCGATCAGGTGCCGGTGGCCGATGAAGTTGATCTTTTCGATGCCGGGGGTGCCGTCGGCCACGCCCGCGCACGACAGGAGTGCGTGCACCGGACCGCCGAGCTGTCCCACGGCGGCGTCGATGGAGTCCTTCTCGGCCAGGTTGACGTGGATGGGCGTGGCCCCCTCCAGCGTGACGTCGGCGAAGTCCATGACCACCACGTCCGCCCCTGCGGACTGCAGCAGCTCGGCCGAGGCGGCACCCATGCCGGTGGCCCCTCCGACCACCAGCGCCCTCTTGCCGTCGAATCGGAATGCGTCAAACGTGCTCATGTCGGTGTCCTCTCGGGATTCTGTGGTGGGTGGTCGGGTCAGGCGACGACGCCGCGGACCTTCAGGTCCACGATGGTGTCCCAGTCGTAGCCGAGCTCTTCGAGGATGGCGTCGCCGTGCTCGTTGAGCGTCGGGGCCCGACCGGGGACGGGGGGCTGGCCGTCGAACTGCACCGGGGCTGCTGCCAGCTTGAACGGGGCACCCGATGCGGTCTCGCAGTCCTGCACGTAGCCGTTGGCGATCGCCTGGGGGTCCGCCGCGGCCTCGAGCGTGTTCTGCTGGACGGCCCACTGCCCCGAAAAGTCGGCCAGGCGTTCGCGCCACTCGGCCAGGGTGGCCCCGACGAACACCTTGTCCAGCTCGGCGACGGCCTCGCGGCTGTTGGCCATCAGGGATGCGTGATCGGTGAACCGGGGGTCGGTGGCCAGGTCGGGCCGACCGACCGACTCGCACAGGAGCGGCCAGTACTTGGCGCCCTGCAGGCAGGTGAACCAGAGCGTGCGCCCGTCGGCCGTCTGGTAGGTCCGGGACAGCGGGTTCGACCCCATGGCGTCCGCCGGCGGGGGCGCCCAGGGACGGTCGAGGACGAGCGAGAGGGCCAGGGCCTGGCCCATGGCCCACATCCCGACGCCGAGCAGCGAGACGTCCACGGTGGTCGCCTCGCCGGTGCGTTCCCGGTGGAAGAGGGCGCCCATGATCCCGCCGGCGATGGTCATCGCCCCGATCGAGTCACCGAAGCCCGGAGCCGGGGGCGGGGGGACGAGGTCGTACTCCGGCCGCTGGGTGCCGGCGGCCACGCCGGACCGTGCCCAGAACGCCAGCGAGTCGTACGAACCCTTGTCCGCGTCGGGCCCCCGCTCGCCCTGGCCCGTGCCGCGCACGTAGATGATGGACGGGTTGTGGGCCCGGACCTGGTCGAGGTCGATGTGGAGCTTGGTGCGGACGCCAGGGAGCTTGTTGGTGAGGAACACGTCGGAGGTGGCGATGAGCTTGTGGAGGATGGCCAGGCCGTCCTCGGTGGTCAGGTCGAGGGCGAGGCTCTTCTTGCCACGGTTGGAGTGCTCGAGGAGGACGTGGACGTCGTTGGGCACGACGTTGAGGCCGGTCGAGGCGAGGCCCCTCATGGCGTCACCCCGTTCGACGTGCTCGATCTTGATGACCTCGGCGCCCCAGTCGGACAAGAGCGCGGAGGCTGCCGGGACGAAGGTGTGCTCGGCCACCTCGAGAACCCGTACGCCCCGCATGACCTGGCTCATCGGTGGACCCCCGTCCCCTCGGTGCGGTCCGTGCGGCGGTGTGCCGCCCGGACGTCGATGGCGTCGCCCTCGGGTACGCGACGCATGGTAGTACCGCCTGTTCCGCAGGTGACCGGGCGATCGGCGACCGTCACGACTTGCCTCCTCGGGGGACGTCCCGGAAGGGGATGTCCCGGTCGAGCGTGCGCTCCCGGGGCATGCCGAGCACACGCTCGCTGATCACGTTGCGGGCCATCTCGGTCGTCCCGCCCCCGATGGTGGCGACCTGGCGCATCAGGAAGTCGGACCCGCAGTCGGAGATGGCGCCGTCGTCGTCCGTCCACGCACCGCCGTCGGCTCCGGCGATCTCGAAGGCGATGGAATTGGTGCGCGTCGACACCACGCCGGAGAAGAGACGCGCGATGGCGGCCGACTGGTCGGACATGGCACCCGAGCGCATCCCCTCGGCCAGGCGTTGCTGGAGGGCCTGCGTGGTGCGGTGGAGCATGCGGGCCTCGCCCACCAGGTCGCGGACCCGCGGGTCGTCCAGTCGGCCGCTCTGGCGAGCCACCCGGAGCACCGAGGAGGCGCCGATGCCGGCATGGGCGTCACCGGCGGGGATGGTGACGTACGGGGAGTTGTGGAGCATCCGCTCGTGGAACATCCAGCGGATGCCGACGGTCCAGCCGTCGTCGACGTCGCCGATGCGGTCGGTGTCGGGCACCCGGACGTCGGTCATGAACTCCTGGCAGAACTCCTTCGTCCCGTTCAGCATCTCGATCCGGTGGACGTCGACGCCGGGCTGGTGGATCGGGAGCATGAACACCGAGAGGCCGCGATGCTTGGGTACGTCCCAGTTGGTCCGGGCCAGGCAGAGGCCCCAGTCCGACCACCAGGCACCGGTCGTCCACACCTTCGATCCGTTCAGCACCCACTCGTCGCCGTCGCGCACGGCCGAGGTCAGGGCCCCGGCGACGTCCGAACCGCCGCTGGGCTCCGACAGGAACTGCATCCACAGCTCGTCGCCCCGGAGGATGGCGGGAAGGTGCGCCAGCTTCTGCTCCTCGGTCCCGAAGTCGAGGATCACCGCAGCGCACGGCGAGATGGTCGGCGCCTGGAAGCGGACCGGGAATTCGTGCCCGGTCAGCTCCTCGTTGAACGCCTTCTGATGGGCCGGGCTCAGGCCCTGGCCGCCGTAGGCCTTCGGGAAGCAGATGCCGGCGAACCCGGCGTCGAACAGCCTGCGCTGCAACGCCCGCTCGTGGGCGACCTGGGCGAGCTCCTCCTCGTCGGTGCTGTTGTTGCGGAGCACCCCGGCCGAGGCGCCGGCCGCCGCAGGGGCCAGGTTCTCGCGGATCCAGGTGTGGGCCCGGGAACGGAAGCTGGCCACGTCCTCCAGGTCGCCGGCTCCGACGGCGGTGCCGTCCGTGTCGGTGCCGTCCGTGTCGGTGCTGCGATCGGTCATGCCGCAGCTTCCCCGTCCGACACGATCGACGCGATCCGCGCCCGGTGCTGGGCCGGCGTCCCGTGCAGCGTCCGGTCGAGGGCCACCCGCCGGAGGTAGAAGTGGATGTCGTGCTCGAAGGTCAGCCCGATCCCGCCGTGCATCTGCACGCAGTCCTGCACGAGCTCGGCACCGTACTGCCCGAGGAACGCCTTGGCCGCACTGGCCAACTCGACGGCCTCCGGCGACCCGGCACTCACGGCCTGGGCAGCTACGTCGCTGATGGCGTGCCCGGCCTCGAGCCAGGTCTTCATGTCGGCGAATCGGTGCTTCAGCTCCTGGTAGGAGGCGAGGGGGCGACCGAAGGAGTACCGGTCGAACGCCCACTCGAGGGTCATGTCGAGAGCGAAGTGCATGGCGCCGACCGTCTCGGCGTTGGTCATGACCACCGCCCGGAGGAACTGTCGCTCGATCTGGGCCGCGGCCCCCCCGACCTCACCAAGTGCGGCGTCGGCGGGGACGCGCACGTTCTCGAAGGTGACCTCGGAGAAACGGCGGGTCAGGTCGATGGTGTGCATGGGCCGCACCGTCACGCCCTCCGTGCCGGTCGGGACGAGGACCTGGGTCCATCCGGTGCCCGTGCGACCGGCCACGAGGAGGTGGCTCGCCCGCCCGGCGGACTCGACCGGTCGCTTGGTGCCGTTCAGGACGAGGTCCGAGCCGTCGACGAGCACCTGGAAGGCGAGATCGTCGAGCCCGCCGTGTGGACGGGGCTCGAGGTGGCCCCACGAGGCGATCGAGGTCCCGGCCAGTAGGCCGGCGAGCAGGGCGCCATGACGGTCGGCGCCCAGGTCGCTGAGGGCGCCGGCGACGACGTTGGTGGGCACGAGCGGGCCCGGGGCGGCATGGCGACCGAATGCGTCCGCCACCAGGGTGAGGTCGCCGAGACCGTCACCGCTCATGGAGCCGCCGCCGTGCTCCTCGGCGACGAGGAGCGAGGTCCACCCGAGCTCGGCTCCCTGTCGCCAGTAGCGGGCGTCGAACCCGTCGGGCTCGTCGCGGAGGCGGCGCAGCTCCGTCGGCGTGGCGTGTTCGGTCAGGAACCTCGCCGTGGTGTCGCGGAAGGTCTCCTGGTCGGAGGTCAGGCTCAGCTGCACGGACACATCCGATCCGGCACGCGCGCCGACCGGGGCCGGCCCGTGGTCGTCATCGTCGACGGGTCAGGCACTCGGCCATGCCAGCGATTTGATCTCCAGGTACTGGTCGAACCCGGCGGTTCCGTTCTGGCGCCCGATGCCGCTGTCCTTGAAGCCGCCGAATGGCACGTCGGCCCCGTACCAGAGACCGCCGTTGACGCTCATGGTGCCGCTGCGCACCCGACGGGCCACGGCCATGGCCCGGTCGAACGAGGCGGACACGACACCTCCGCTCAGCCCGTACCTGCTGTCGTTGGCCAGGCGGACCGCGTCGTCGTCGTCCTCGAAGGGGATGACGACCAGGACCGGTCCGAAGATCTCCTCCTGGGCGATGGTCATGGAATTGTAGACGTCGGTGAACATCGTCGGCTCGATGAAGTAGCCCTTGGGGTACTCCTCGGGTCGATTGCCGCCCACGGCCAGCGTCGCGCCCTCCTCGACCCCCTTGGCGATGTAGCTCATGACCCGGTCGCGCTGCTTGGCACTGATGACCGGACCCATGATCACATCCTCGCGCTGGGGATCACCCCACGGCGCCATTCCGAAGTAGCTCTTCAGGAGCTCGACCCCCTCGTCGTAGCGCGAGCGGGGCAGCAGCATCCGGGTGGGGATGGCGCAGCCCTGCCCGGCGTGCGAGCACACGGCGAGACCGACGAGCAGCGCCGAGGCGAAGTCGGCGTCGTCGAGGACGATGGTGGCCGACTTGCCGCCCAGTTCGAGGAAGAGCCGCTTCATGGTGGCTGCTCCCTTCTCCATGATCCGCTTGCCCACTGCGGTCGAACCGGTGAAGGAGATGAGGTCGACCTCGGGCGAGAGGGTGAGCTCCTCGCCGACCAGGTGGTCGGAGGAGGTAACGACGTTGAGCACGCCGGCAGGGATGTCGGTTCGATCGGCCGCCAGCCGGCCGATGAGGGTGGCGTTCCACGGCGTGTCCGGGGCCGGCTTGAGCACCACGGTGTTGCCGGTGGCCAGCGCCTGGCCCAGCTTGGCCAGGATCACCTCGAAGGGGAAGTTCCACGGGGTGATGGCCCCGACCACCCCGACGGGCTCCTTCACGATGAGCCGGGCGTTGTTGCCGCCGCGGAAATCGGTGGCGTCCGCCAGCCGCTGCTCCCACTCGAACTCGTCGATGAGCCGGATCGGGTAGCGGAGGGAGTCGGCCAGCGGCGCCTCGAGTTGCGGGCCGGCGGTGAGCATGCGGGGGCACCCGACCTCGGCGACGAGCTGCTCCCGGAGCTGCTCCTTTTCGGCCTCGAGGGCCTCCTGGAGCTGATTCAGGCAGTGCTTGCGGAACTCCCGGTTCGTCGACCAGTCCGTGTCGTCGAATGCCCGCCGCGCCGCCGTTATCGCCCGGCGCATGTCCTCGGCCGAACCATCGGTGACCTGACCGATCACCTCCTCGGTGGCCGGATTGACGTTGTCGAAGCTCTTGCCGGTGGACGACTCGACGAGTTTTCCGTCGATGAGCATGTTCGATTCCGGATCGATGGTCACCCTGTCGCTCATGGCACTCCCCCTCGGTCGTCGCTGCGCACAGCCCGACCACCGATATTGACGTTCGTGGTTCGAAAGAATACCGTTCCGGCCATGAGCCGCAACCCGCCCCCAGCCCACGTCCGCGTTTCGCGTTCCCGACCGGCCGTGGGGGTCCGATGAACCTCGAGGGACGTTCGGCCATCGTCACCGGCGGTGCCGGAGGGCTCGGCTCGGCCACCGTGCGCCGCTTCAGGAAGCTCGGTCTCGGCGTCGTGGTCTTCGATCTCGACGCCGAGCGCGCCGACGCACTGGCCGCTGATCTGGGTGACGGTGTGGTCGGCGTGGGCGGTACGACCATCGAGGACGCCGACGTCGCCACCGCCATCGAGCGGGCCACCGCGCTCGGACCGATCGCGGCCCTGGTCAACGTGGCCGGGGGCGGGGTCGGCGGGGGCCGCACCGTCGCACGCGACGGCACGCCACACGCCATCGACTCGTTCGTCAAGACCCTCGAGATGAACGCCACGGGCACCTTCAACATGAGCCGCTGGGTCTGTGCGGCCATGGGTGCCAACGAGCCCGACGAGGACGGCCAGCGCGGTGTGGTCGTCAACACCGCCTCCATCGCCGGCTACGAGGGCCAGAGCGGACAGGTCGCCTACGGCGCGGCCAAGGCGGCCATTCTGGGCATGACGCTGCCCATGGCCCGCGACCTGGCGCCGATGGGGATCCGGGTGTGCGCCATCGCCCCCGGCACCATGGGTACCCCGGTGATGCTGAACGCCCTGCCCCACCTCAAGAAGGACCCGGCGGAGAACATCGTCTTCCCGAAGCGCATGGGCCACCCCGAGGAGTTCGCCCTCCTGGCCGAGTCGATCGTCGTCAATCCCTACCTCAACGGCGAGAACATCCGCCTCGACGGCGCCCTGCGCTTCAACATCAATTAGTCCCAGTCCCGACACCGATTAGTCCCGACACCACCTAGTCTCGATCACGGCCGCCGACGCCCGGGAGCCGTGCCACACCGATCCGATCGGGCTGCGGCCTTCGGGGAAGCGAGAGAACCGATGCCTGATGCAGTGATCGTCTCGACGGCCAGGACCGCCATCGGCACCTCGTTCAAGGGCTCCCTCCTGGACGTGGACGCCTACGAATTGGGCACCCTGGCCGTGTCCGAGGCCGTCCGCCGCGCCGGCATCGATCCGGAGCTGGTGGACGACGTCCTCCTGGGCGAGATCCTCTACGGCGGTGGCGACATCGCCCGCTACGCGGCCATCGAGGCCGGCATGGTGCACGCTCCCGGTGTGGCCCACAACCGGCACTGCGCGTCGGGCCTCAGCGCCATCCAGGGCGGCGCGGCCTCCATCCGGTCCGGCATGGACCGGGTCGTGGTGGCCGGCGGGGCCCACTCGAGCTCGACCTCGCCGCGCACCATGCGGCGGGTCCTGGGTGCCGACGACTGGGAGGAGTGGAACGCCCCCAGCCACCTCGACACACCGGACGCGCCCAACCGCGACATGTCGATCACCGTGGCCTGGAACGCCGCCCTGGCCGCCGGGGTCACCCGCGAGGAGATGGACGCGTGGGCCCTGCGGTCCCACCAACGGGCCATCGCCGCCATCGACGCCGGCAAGTTCGCCGACGAGATCTTCCCGGTCGACGTGGTCACCCGTGCAGGGGAGAAGCGGGTATTCGAGGTCGACGAGCACCCGCGGCGCGACACGACGATGGAGAAGCTGGCGTCGCTCAAGCCCCTGCACCCCGAGATCGAGGGATTCAGCATCACCGCGGGCAACGCCGGCGGCATCAACGACGCAGCTGCGGCCATGGTGCTCACCGACCGACAGCTGGCCGAGGAGCTGGGCCTCGAGCCGCTCGCCAGCATCCGGGCGTGGGCGTCGGTCGGCGTCCCACCGGCGGACACCGGGCTCGCCCCGACGGCTGCCATCCCCAAAGCGCTGGCCCGGGCCGGGATCGGCATCGCGGACGTCGACCTGTGGGAGATCAACGAGGCGTTCGCCTCCATGTGCGTGGCCACCACCCGCATCCTCGGCATCGACGACTCGCTGGTGAACGTGCTGGGGAGCGGCTGCAGCCTCGGCCATCCGATCGCTGCCACCGGGGCCCGCATGGTCATTTCCCTGGTCCACGAACTGAAGCGACGGGGCGGTGGCACCGGGGTCGCCGCCATGTGCGCCGGCGGGGGCATGTCCACCGCGCTCGTCGTCGACGTGCCGCCACCCGCGTAGCGACCCGGGCCCGACCGGCCGTCGGCCGGTCCCTGGGGCACCGGTCAGGCGAGCTGCCCGATGGCGGCGCAGACACCCCCGTCGACCAGGACATCGGTGCCGGTCACGAAGCTGGCCTGGTCGGACAGCAGGAAGTCGACCACCGCGGCGATCTCGTCGGCATGGCCCGAGCGACCGAGGGGGGCGATCGACTCGAGTTGGCGCATGCCGGGCTGGCGCTCGAACTCCTGGACACCCATGGGTGTGTCGATGGTGCCCGGCGACACCGAACAGATCCGGGCACCTACCCGGCCGAAGGCGGCGGCCTCGCGTTCCACCAGTCGCCGCACTCCCCGCTTGGCCCACGAGTACGCCATCCCGGGGTCCTCGGCACCCGTCCCCCGTGCGGCGCGGTAGTCGTCGAGGAGGGAGGGGCCGAGGGGGTCGTCGATGATCCGGTCGATCGCCGGGTCGGCCTGGGAGGCGATGAGCTGGGCGGCCATGGAGGCGATGCACACGACCGCCGTCCCCTCGACGGCCAGGGGTCGCACGGCGTCGACGAGCAGGGCGGTGCCCACCAGGTCGACGGCGAGCATCCGGTCCCAGCTCGCCATGGTGGGGGAGATGCCCGCCGCATGGGCCATGCGGTGCAGCCTGCCGTGGCGACCGACCACCTCGGCGATGCGGGCGACGGCGGCAGGGTCGCTGATGTCCGCGGCCACCGGCTCGCACACGGTGGCAGAGCCGGTCAGCCGCGAGGCCGCACCGGCGGTGGCCTCCGGATCGAGGTCGACGAGCACCAGGACGTCGACGGCGCCGAGCATGCGGACGGCACAGGCCGCGCCGATGCCCCGCGCCGCGCCGGTGACGACGCCGACCCGGCTCACGCGGGACGGCGCGGCACGACGGCGACGGAGGGGATGCTCGCCGACGAACCCAGCCGCAGGACGCTTTCCACGACCCGGACGAGCTCGTCCACCTCGAGCAGTGCCCCGGCGATGTACTCGCGGGCCACCCAGATCGGGGCCATCTCGGTCATGAGGTCCATGTCCCAGTCGGCGTTGAACCCGGTCATGGCGTCCCCCTCGCCTCCGGCACAGTCGCCGACGGTCACCCGGGTGAACCCGATCCCGGGGTGCTCGGCCTGCCACGCCTCGACCAGCTTGTCGAGCGCGGCCTTGCTGACGGCGTAGGCGCCCAGCCCGGGCCAGGGGGGTGTGTGCGAGGCGCTGATCGACGACAGGTAGGCGGCGGTGCCCTGTGACACGGCCAGGTGGGGGAGCGCGGCCGCGGTGACGAGCGATGCGCCGATGACGTTGGTGTCGAACGTCCGACGCCAGGTCCCGGCATCGGTGTCGGCGAGCCGCACGAGCGGCCCGATGCCGGTCGCGTAGACCAGCCCGTCGATCCCGCCGAGCCCACGCACGGCCTCGGCCACCGCCGCCAGGCACGACTCCTCGTCGGTGACGTCGCAGGTGATGGCCAGGGCGTCGGGGCCGGCCTCGGCCGCGGCGTCTTCCAACCGGTCCTTGCGCCGCGCCATCAGCGCGACCTGCTCACCCCGTTGGCCCAGGCCGACGGCGATGCAGCGTCCCAGGCCACTCGAAGCTCCGACCACGACGATCCTCATGACCGACCCCGTTTCCTCATCGACACCCGTGTACGACCATCTTCCACCGGCGTTAGCCGGTGCCCGCGACTCAGCCGAAGACCACCGGAAGTCGCTCCCAGCCCCGCACCGTCGAGGTCCGGGCCTGCTCGGCATTGTCCCAGTCGACCTCCCACGAGGGGAAGCGCTGGAGCACCTCGTCGAGGGCCACCCGCCCCTCGAGTCTGGCCAGGGCGGCACCCAGGCAGAAGTGCAGCCCGTAGCCGAACGCCAGGTGGTGGTCGATCTTGCGGGTCACGTCGAAACGGTCGCCGTCGGGGAATTTCCGCTCGTCGCGGTTGCCCGACCCGTTGAGCAGGAGGATCACGCTGCCCTCGGGGACCACCTGGCCGTAGTGCTCGACATCGGTCATCACATACCGGGCCTGGGTGGGGGAGGGCGGCTCGAAACGCAGGAGCTCCTCGATGGCGTTGGGGACCAGGCTGCGGTCCTCCACCAGCTTGCGGCGTTCGTCGGGGTGGTCGGCCAGCACCTTGCCGGTCCACCCGATGAGCCGGGTCGTCGTCTCGTTCCCCGCGGCGGCCAGGAGGTTCACCACATTGACGACCTCGGTCCGACTGAGGCGACGGGTGGTGCCCGTCTCGTCCTCGAATTCGGCCTGGAGGAGCTCGGTCATCAGATCGTCCGACGGATGCTCGGACCGCCACTCGATGTACTCCTCGAAGTTGGAGGCCTGGCTGTCCGCTCGGTAGCCGGCGGTGTCGGGCATGGTGCCCTCCTCCAGTCGGAGGCCGTCGTCGATGGCATCCTTGAGCGCCTGCTGGTCCTGCTCGGGGATCCCGAGCAGCATCCCGATGACCCGCATCGGCATCTGGGCCCCCAGGTCGGCGATGAAGTCGAACCCGTCGCCGCCCACCTTCGGGTCGAGGGTCCTGGCGCAGAACTCCCGGATCTTGGGCTCGATGGCGTTCATCTTTCGGGGGGTGAACACGCGGGAGAGCAGGCTGCGGTGCATGTTGTGGCCCGGGGGGTCCTCGAAGATGATCGAGCCCGCGGGGATCTCCATGCCGCTCTTGATGATCTCGAGCAGCGTGCCCTTGGCCGAACTGTACGTCTTCCACTCGATGAGACCGCGCTCGACGTCGTCGAAGCGGCTCAGCGCATAGAAGTCGTAGCGGTCGTTGTAGTACAGCGGGAGCTCCTCGCGGAGGCGCCGCCAGATCGGGTACGGATCGGTGTCGATCACGAAGTCGTACGGGTCGTAGTAGATGTCGGAGCCGGTCGTGGTCACAGGTATTCCCCTTGGTCGACGTCGAGACGGTGGCGGGCGCTGGGGCCGACGGAGGGGTCCGGCCCGGGTGGGTGAGGACGTATCATCGGGTGGTGGCCACGTGGTCGGGCCCGGGCCCGGCGGCGGTGCCACCGACGAAGTGTCGTCGCTCTGCCACGTACTCCCCCTGATAGCTCTCCGACCGCCCACGACGGGCGTGACAGACATTGTTGGCAACCAAGAAGAAGGTTCTCACACGCCGGTGGTGGCCGCCAGTCCCACCTCCGGCGTCCTCCGAGGGGTCGGGGGCGGATGGCGATGCCTCGGCAGAAACAGTACTCTCCCAACTGAGGAAGCAGATTCTCCATCCAACAAGGGGAGGACCCATGACAGCGCGAGCACTCGACGTCCCGGTCTTCGACGCGGACAACCATCTGTACGAGACCCGTGACTCGCTGACCAAGTACCTCCCCGACAGCGCCAAGCGCGTGATCGACTATGTCGACGTACGGGGCCGGACCAAGATCGTGGTCCGCGGCCAGATCAGCGACTACATCCCCAATCCCACCTTCGACGTGGTGGCCCGCCCGGGGGCCCAGGAGGAGTACTTCCGGGTGGGCAATCCCGAAGGCAAGAGCCGCCGGGAGATCTTCGGCGAGCCCATGCGGGCCATTCCGGCGTTCCGCGAGCCCGCGGCGCGCCTCGCACTCATGGACGAGCAGGGTCTCGACCGGACCCTCATGTTCCCCACTCTGGCCAGCCTGGTGGAGGAGCGCCTGCGTGACGACCCCGACCTCATCCACGTCGTCGTCCACGCGCTCAACGAGTGGCTCCACGAGACGTGGACGTTCGACTACGAGGGCCGGATCTTCACGACACCGGTGATCAGCCTGCCCGTCGTCGACAAGGCCATCGCGGAGCTCGAGTGGGTCGTCGAGCGCGGCGCCAAGGTGGTGCTGATCCGTCCCGCCCCGGTCCCGGGCTACCGCGGCTCGCGCTCGTTCGGGCTCCCCGAGTTCGACCCGTTCTGGGAGAAGGTCGTCGAGCACGACATCCTCGTCGCCATGCACTCGTCGGACAGCGGCTACGAGCGCTACACCAACGACTGGCTGGGCAGCGACAGCGAGATGCTGCCGTTCCAGCCACAGGCGTTCCGCATGTTGTCGGCCTGGCGGCCCGTCGAGGACGCGGTGTCGGCCCTCGTGTGCCACGGCGCCCTGTCCCGGTTCCCGACCCTCAAGGTCGCCGTCGTGGAGAACGGCAGCAGCTGGGTCGCTCCGCTGCTTGCGAACCTGGCCGACGTGTACAAGAAGATGCCGCAGGACTTCCTCGAGGACCCCGTCGAGGTCGTCGAGCGCAACATCTACGTCAGCCCGTTCTGGGAGGAGGACCTCGGCGAGCTGGCCGAGTTGATCGGCGTCGACCACGTGCTCTTCGGGTCCGACTTCCCCCACCCCGAGGGCCTCGCCGACCCGGTGAGCTACGTGAAGGAACTCGACGGCCTGCCCGAGGAGTCGGTGCGCAAGATCATGGGCGGCAACCTGGCCCGCCTCATGAACATCGACGACACCGTCGCCCGGTGAGCGGAACCGCTCGCCAACGCGAGCGGCCCACCGTCCCGCAGATCGTCGACGCAAGCTTCGAACGGTTCGGTGACCGAGCCGCGGTGATCGAGGGCGGGACGCGTCTCAGCTACCGGGAGCTCGTCGAGCGCTCGCGACGCTTCGGCGCCGGCCTGGTCGCCGCGGGCGTCGAGCCGGGGGACCGGGTCGCCGTCTGGGCGTTCAACTCCACCGAGTGGATCGTGGCGTTCCTCGGCCTGTCCGCCGCCGGTGCCGTGCTCGTGCCCGTGAACACGCGGTTCAAGGGCGCCGAGGCGGCGGACATCCTGCTGCGGAGCCGGGCCAGGGTCCTGGTGACCGTCACCGACTTCCTCGGCACCGACTACGTCGCCATGCTCCGGGCGACCGGGACCGAGTTGACCGATCTCGGGACCGTGGTCGTGGCCCATGGACCCACCGTCGAGGGGACCGAGTCGTGGGACGCCTTCGTGGCCCGCGCCACTCCGCACGGGCTGGCCGAGGTCGCACGCCGGTCGGCGGCCGTGGCCCCCGACGACCCGTGCGACATCCTGTTCACCTCGGGCACCACCGGGGTCGCGAAGGGCGTGGTGCAGACCCACGGGGGCACCACCCAGGTGGCCGCCGACTGGGTGGACATGACCGGTCTGGACGCCGACGACCGGTACCTCATGGTCAACCCGTACTTCCACATGTTCGGGCTGAAGGCCGGCATCCTGGCCGCGGTCAGTGCCGGCGCCGCCATGATCCCCGAGCCGGTGTTCGACGTCGACCGGGTCCTCGGCCGGGTGGCCGAGGAAGGGGTGACCGTCCTGCCCGGGCCACCCACGCTCTACCAGGGGATGCTCGACCACCCCGACCGCGACCGGCACGACCTGTCGACGCTCCGGGTGGCCGTCACCGGGGCCGCCGACATCCCGGTCGAGCTCATCCGCCGGGTCGATGCCGAGCTCCCCTTCTCCCTCGTGATCACCGGCTACGGGCTCACCGAAGGCGGCACGGCCGCGGCCACGTCCCCCGGTGACGACGTCGAGACCATCGCCACGACCGTCGGGCGTCCCCGACCGGGCTTCGAGCTGCGCATCGTGGACGGCGCCGGCGTCGATGCCGAGCCGGGGCAGACGGGCGAGATCCTGTTGCGCGGTGGGAGCATCATGTCCCACTACCTCGACGACCCGCAGGCGACCGCCGAGGCCCGCTCGGCCGACGGCTGGCTGCGGACCGGTGATCTCGGGATCATCGACCCGGCCGGCTGCCTGCGCATCGTCGGACGTTCCAAGGACATGTTCATCGTCGGTGGGTTCAACGCCTACCCTGCGGAGATCGAGAACGCACTCCTCCGGCACCCCGACATCAACCAGGCAGCCGTCATCGGCATCCCGGACACGCGCCTGGGTGACGTCGGCATGGCCTTCGTGGTCCTGCGGCCCGGCGCGGTGGTGACCGGTGACGACATCGTCGGGTGGTGCAGAAACCAGATGGCCAATTACAAAGTGCCGCGTGTGGTGCAGCTCGTCGACGACCTTCCGCGCAACGCCACCGGGAAGGTGGTCAAGGACGAGCTCCGCCGGCGGACGCTCGACGAGGGCACCGGGTCGCCGGCGTGAGCGGTCCGGGCCCCCACGGGCTGACCGCTCTGGCGGGCCTGCGGGTCGTCGAGCTCGGCGTGTGGGTGGCCGCACCCTCGGCCGCCGCCCTGCTCGCCGACTGGGGCGCCGAGGTCATCAAGGTGGAGTCCCCGACGGGCGACCCGATGCGCAACGTGTTCGGTTCCCTCGGCATCGAAGGCGACCTCCCCAATCCGGCGTTCGCCCTCGACAATCGGGGCAAGCGGAGCATCGTCCTCGACCTGCGGGACGGGAACGGGCGCGGGCACTTGGAGGAGCTCCTCGCCACCGCCGACGTCTTCATCACCAATCTGCGGCCCGACGCCCTCGACAAGCTCGACCTCGAGGCCGAGGCGACGGTGGCCCGGCACCCGCGCCTGGTGTACTGCAGCATCAGCGGCTACGGCCTCCGGGGGGAGGACCGTGACCGCCCGACGTACGACATCGGCGCCTTCTGGGCCAGGTCGGGGCTGTCGTGTCAGATGGCGGACGAGAGCGGTAACCCGTTGAACGCCCGGGGCGGCATCGGCGACCACATCACCGGGCTCGCCGCGCTGTCCGGCATCCTGGGCGCGGTGCTGGAGCAACGCCACACCGGGGTGGGCCAGGTGGTCGAGGTCTCGTTGCTGCGCACCGGCGCCTACGTGCTCGGCTGGGACCTCGGCCTCCAGATGCTGCTCGGCAAGGTGTCACCGGCCGAGTCCCGCCACCACAACCAGTCGCCGCTGATGAACCCGTACCGGGCCTCCGACGGCAGGTGGTTCTTCCTCACCGGGCTCGAGGCCGACCGGCACATCGGAGCGGTGGCCCGGGCGCTCGGCCGGCCCGAACTCCTGGAGGACGAGCGATTCTCCAACGCCTCGGCCATCCGGCGGAACCGGACCGAGTTCATCGCCCTCCTGGACGGGATCATCGCCGAGCGGCCGCTCGCCGAGTGGGCCGAACGGTTCGACCGCGAAGGCGTGTGGTGGGCGCCCGCACAGACGCCGGCCGAGGTCGTCCAGGACCCACAGCTGCTGGCCAACGACGGCTTCGTCGAGGTGGAGGGCGGTGCCATGCGATCCGTCAACGGTCCAGTGACCTTCACCGGGGTTGCACGGCGTGACACGGTCCGCGTTCCCGAGTTGGGAGAGGACAGCGACGAGGTGCTGGCCGAACTGTCCGCTCGGACGCGTGCCACGCCGGACTGACCACTCTTCGGAGACGAGCCGGCTGTAGCGACCGCGAGGGCGTGCAGTGGCACCCCTCGTCCCGTGTTCCTCAAGCTCGCCATCCCGGCTGCCGATACCGCACACGGAGAGACAGGTCGTGCGGCCCGTTCAGGCAGGCGGCGCGGGAGGAGGCACCCACTGAAACCGTCGAAGCCTTCCTTGGCGACCCGGCTGACACGGGTGATCGTTGTCGTGGCCGTCGCCGGCGCTGCCCTACTCGCGGGCAGTGGAGCCTCCGCTGCCGGTCCTGCCACCAATCTGCATGCCGCCGAAGTGGTCGCCGCTCGCTTCGTCAGCGGATTCGAGGGGTTCTCCTATCGGAACCCCATGGGTAGGCTGGGTGTCGCCGACCTGGCCACACCGGGGCTCGCCGCTCGATTGGACTCCTCGTCACAGGCCGCCCCCGGCCCGGTCCTCGTCGCCGAACGGTTCACCACCTCCGCTGACGTCACCGCCTTCGAGGTCGAGGACGACACCGGGGCATCCGTCCGCCTGCTCGCCGACACCACGGAGCGCATCTCGACCGTCCGCGGGTCGACGACCACCGTCCGGCTCATCCCCGTGTCGTTGACCGTCACCCCGTCGGGATGGAAGGTCAGCGCCATCAGCGCCCTCCTGTCGTCAGGAACCTCCTCGGCCGACGGACGGTCCGGGGCGGGCACAGCCACCGCACAGCTGACGAATGCCCCGGTCACTGGGTCGAGCCCGGGCACCGGGTCGGCGGTCACGGTGATCGGCGACATCCCCCCGGAGTACCTGGCGTGGATGAAGGCCGCCGTGGCCGCCGAGTGTCCCGGGCTTCCATGGGAGGTCCTGGCCGGCATCGCCAAGGTGGAGTCGGACTTCGGCGAGTCCACGCTGCCCGGCGTGGCCTCAGGCTCCAACTACGCGGGGGCGGAGGGCCCGATGCAGTTCGAACCGGCGACGTTCCGTGCCTACGGCATCGTCGCCCCGGGCGGCGCCGACCCTCGCTCGCCCTACGATCCGGACGATGCCATCTTCTCGGCGGCCAGGCTGTTGTGCGCGGACGGTGGTGGGAGTCCCGGGCTCCTCGACTCGGCGATCTTCGACTACAACCACTCCGACGCCTACGTGTCGCTGGTGCTCGGCTATGCCGCCGGCTACGAGCAGGATGCCGATGGTGGAACGAACCTGACGGCCGCTATGTCCGGTAGCGAGGGAACGGCCCAGGGGGTGGGGCTGGGCTCGGTGATCGTGGCCGACGCCGAGGCCTACCTGGGTACGCCCTACGTCTGGGGCGGTGAGCAGCCCGGGGTCGGATTCGACTGCTCCGGGCTCGTCCAATGGGTCTACGCAGAAGCTGGCATCAGCCTGCCCCGGGTGGCCCAGGATCAGTACGACGTCGGCCCCCACCTGCCGGCTGGAGCCACCCTCTATCCGGGTGACCTCGTGTTCTTCGGGTCGGGTCCGGACGGCGTGGAGCACGTGGGAATCTACGTGGGCAACGGCGAGATGATCGACGCTCCCTATACGGGAGTCGACGTCCGCTTCGACCGCGTCGCCAGTGTCCCTCTCCGGTTCGTCGGTGCCACCCGACCGGAAATTCCCGATCTGAGCTCCGTCGCCGGCGTTCCCGTTGTCGCCACCGAGACCTCCGACGTGACGGTCGATGCTCCGAGCACCTCGACCGGCTCGCGGCGGGCGGGCGCTGCGACGGGAACCCGTGGGTCGACGGGCACGGCGGGGACAGGGACCGGCTCGACGGTGACGAGACGCGATCGTTCTCACCCGAAGAGGCACACGTCGAGTCCGGGGTCGACGACGACGACGACACCACGGCGGGGCCGGCACGGCAAAGGGCACCCTACGACGACCACCACCACGGACCCACCCTCGGCCGACCAACCGGCGCCGACCACGACCCAACCGGTGACGACCACGACGCCACCACGACCGGGCCGGCCCGGCAGGGCTCCCGGCGCGACCACCACCACCGACCCGACCGCGACCACCAGGCCGAAGCACCACCGACCACCGACCACCACGACCCAACCGGCGCCAACGACGACGACTGCGCCGCCACCCACCACGACAACGACGTCGACCGTCCCTCCGGTGGCGACGTCCACCACGACGATCCCGCTGGCGACGACCAGCGGCACCGCCCCACCTTCGTCGACGACCACTCCGACGCCGCATCCGGCCCGTCCGAGGCACTGACCTGCGGAGACGATTGAACTGTCGGGACGATCGACCTGCGGAGACGATGCCGTCGGACGGCGCCTCGGGAGCGCTGTCGGTCGACGGTCGGGTCAGTCGGCGTCGCGGGCCCTGGCCAGCAGACCACGGGCGATCACCAGGCGCTGGATCTCGTTGGTCCCCTCGCCGATGACCATCAGCGGCGCATCCCGGTAGTACCGCTCGACGGGCAGGTCGACCGTGTAGCCCATGCCCCCGTGGATCCGCATGGATTCGGTGGCCAGCTCGAGCGCCGTCTCGCTGGCGAAGAGCTTGGCCATGCCGGCCTCGACGTCGCAGCGGAGCCCGGCGGCCTTGCGTTCGGCGGCGTTCCTGGTCAGCAGGCGCGCCGCTTCGAGTCGGGTGGCCATGTCGGCGAGCTTGAGCTGGATGGCCTGGTGCTCTCCGATGGGCTTGCCGAAGGTCTCGCGTTGACGGGCGTAGGAGAGGGCGGCGTCGAAGGCGGCGCGGGCGACGCCCACGGCCCGGGCGGCGATGTTGATGCGTCCGACCTCGAGCACCCCCAGGATCTGGGGCAGCCCGCGGCCGGCGTCGCCGATGAGGTTGGCGGCCGGGACGCGGTGGTCGACGTAGGACATCTCGACGGTCTCGACGCCCCGGTAGCCCAGCTTGCCGACGTGCCTGCTCACCGAGATGCCCCCCGAGCGGGGGCCGGGCTCCTTCTCCACGATGAAGGCGGAGATCCCCTCTTCGGTGCGGGCGGCCAGGGCGACGATCCCGGCCCGCTCGCCGTTGGTCACCCAGGCCTTGGTGCCGTTGACCACGTACTCGTCCCCGTCCCGGGACGCCTTGCAGGAGATGTTGCGGGTGTCGCTGCCGGCGTCGGGTTCCGACAGCGACAGCGCGCCGCGGCGGTCGCCGGCGGCCATGGTGGGGAGCCAGCGCTGCTTCTGCGCCTCGTTGCCGTGCGCCATGATCAGCGTTGCCGCCATGGTGTGGGTGTTGATGACGCCGGTCAGGCTCATCCAGCCGTAGGCCAGCTCCTCGATGATGCCGATGTAGGTCAGCAGGTCGAGACCGAGTCCACCGTAGGCCTCGGGGATGGTCACGCCGAAGAGACCGAGCTCGCGCATCTGGGCCACGATGTCGGCCGGATAGGTGTCGTCGTGCTCGAGGTCGGACGCCACCGGGATGACCTCGTTGGCCACGAAGCGGCGGACGGTGTCGATGATCTCGCGTCGGACCTCGGGGTCGGTCGGGGCCGTGGTGGTGGGAGGTGACGGCTCCGGGGTCATGGGGGAGAACGATACATTCCACCGGTGTTGACGTCGATCTCCCGGACGAGAAGAATCTTTCCGATGCCCGACCTTATGCACGACGCGTTGCAGCGGGCCGCGGAGCGGTTCGGGGATCGGGACGCCGTACTCGCGGGTGACGAACGGTGGTCGTTCCGCGACCTGGACGACGCCAGCACCGGTTTCGGTCGCCACCTCCGCTCGCGCGGTGTGCGCCGTGGCGACCGGGTGGCCATGATGACGTCGAACCGGCCGGAGTTCGTCGTGGCGATCCACGGCGTCAGCAAGATCGGTGCCGCGGCGGTGCTCCTCAGCCCGGCCTGGAAGGCCGTCGAGACCTCGCACGCCCTGGAGCTCACCGGCCCGGTCCATGCGGTGGCCGACGGTCCGGCCGTCGGCCTGCTGGGCGACCTGCTGGGTGAGGGCCACGTCACCGATCTCGACCATCCCGAGCCGTCCGACGTCGCCGACGCCACCCGGTCGGAACCCGCGGTCCTGGACGTCTCGATTGACGACGGGGACGAGGTGGTGCTGGTCTTCAGCTCCGGCACCACCGGGCTACCCAAGGCGGTCCGCCACACCCACCGCTCGATGGGCTGTGCCACGGCCGACTGGTGCGCCACGCTCGGCCTCGGCCCGGACGACCGGTTCCAGGTGGCGACGCCGCCCTCCCACATCCTCGGCCTGCTCAACCTGCTGGCCGCGGCGTCGGCCGGGGCCACCGTCCGCCTGCACCGGCGGTTCGACCTCGACGAGGTCCTGTCGCGCATCGAGACCGAACGGATGACCCTCGAGATGGCTGTGGCGCCGATCGCGTTGGCCATGGCCAACCATCCGGACCTCGAGCGCTACGACCTGTCGTCGCTGCGTTACATCATGTGGGGGGCGACACCGGTCAGCGAGCACGTCGCCAGGGTCGTCACCGAACGGACGGGTGTGCGGTGGCTTCCGGCCTACGGGGCCAGCGAGGTGCCGGTCATCGCCGGCAACCCGGTGGGGGATCCGGGGTCCTGGCGGCTCGACTCGGCCGGCCTGGCGCCCGAGGGTGTGGAGCTGCGCGTGGCCGACCTGGTCACCGGCGAGGTCCTGGCGCCGGGTGGAGTCGGGGAGATCCAGGTGTCGAGTCCGTCGGTGATGGCCGGCTACCTCCCCGAGGAGGACTCGGCGGGGGCCTTCGCCGACGGGTGGTACCGCACGGGCGACGTCGGCTGGCTGGAGCCCGGGGGATGGGTCCACCTGACCGACCGGTCCAAGGAGATGATCAAGGTCAACGGGTTCCAGGTGGCTCCGGCCGAGGTCGAGGAGGTGCTGCGCAGCCACCCGTCGGTCCTCGACTGCGCGGTCTTCGGTCTGGCCGACGAGCGGGCGGGCGAAGTGCCGGTGGCCGTGGTGCAGGTGGACCCGGACCGGCCCGCCACCGCCGAGGAGATCCAGGAGCTGGTGGCCGGATCCCTGGCCACCTACAAGCAGGTCCGGCACGTGGTATTCGTCGACGCCATACCCCGACTGCCCTCGGGCAAGGTCCTGCGGCGCACCCTCCGCGACGAGTGGACGCCGGTCCTGTCGGCGCCGGACCGGCACGCCTGATGGACGTCCGTCTCTCATCGGAGCAACAGGCCCTCCGCGACTCGGTGGCCCAGGTCACCGGGCACCTCGGACCGGGCACGGTGCGCGACCTCGACGACGCCGAGCGGTCCGCCAAGCTGGACGCCGCCGTGGCCGCCACGGGCTGGCGCGAGCTTCGGGTCCCCCTCGAGGGGCGGGAGCCGCTGGCGTCCGGGGTCGAGGTCGCGGTCGTCGCCGAGGAGCTCGGCCGGGGCCTGGCCGACACGGCGTTCCTCGGGCCGACGCTCGCCGCCGAGCTGCGCAGGCTGGCCGGCGCGCCTCGGGCCGGCTCCGCCGAGACGGTCGCCTTCACCGGCTCGCTGAGCGCCCCCGCGGTCGTCGACCACGAGGTCCCCCCGGGCACCGTCGCCCCCGACGCCCGGGGCGCCACCGCCGCGCTGGTGCTGGTGCCCGACGGTGCGGGCCACGTGTTGGCCTCGGTCCCACTGGGTCCGGCCTGCTCCGGTACCGACCTGACCCGGCCCGGGGCCGTGGTCGGGGCAGGGCCCGTCGTACCGGTCGAGGGACCGGACGCACACCCGCTCGCCGGCGACGACCTGTCGACATGGACGGCGCTCGGTCTGGCGCTCGACTGCGCCGATCTTGTCGGGGTGATGCGCGGTGCCGTGGACCTGGCCGTCGGGTACGCGACCAACCGTCGCCAATTCGACCGGTCCATCGGCTCGTTCCAGGCCGTCCAGCATCTGTTGGCGGACGCCTTCGTACTCATGGAGGGCTCACGGAGCGTGGCCCTCCATGCCGCCTGGTCGGTCGACGCCCAGGAGCCCGGCGAGGCCCTGGCCGCAGCCGCCGTGGCCAAGGCCTACTGCGCCCGGGCGGCGCGCACCGTGTGCGAGACCGCCATCCAGGTCCACGGGGGCATCGGCAACACCTGGGAGTGTCTGGCCCACGTCTATCTGCGACGGGCACTGCTCTCCACCGAGGTGCTGGGTGGTCTGGGGGCCAGCCTCGACCGCGTCGTCGCCCACCACGGGATCGGAGGTGACCGTGGACTTCGGTGACGCGCCCGAGGAGGCCGGGTTCCGCCTGAGGTTGCGGGCCTGGCTCGACGTGCACAATCCAGGGCTCCCTGCCTCGTCGACCGACGACGAGTACTGGTCGGGCCAGGCGGCATGGCACCGGTCGCTCTACGACGGGGGCTTCTTCGGCGTCACCTGGCCGACCTCCATCGGCGGGCAGGCCCTTGCGAGCGTCTACGACGTCATCGTCGACGACGAGCTCGCGGCCGCCGGTGCGCCGCCCCGTCCCAGCCTCGGCTACCTGGTGGAGGGCATCCTCGAGCACGCCGACGACGACGTGCAGGCCCGCTTCCTCCCGGGGATCGTCAACGGACGGGACCGCTGGTGCCAGGGGTTCAGCGAGCCCGACGCCGGGTCCGACCTCGCCGCGCTGCGGACCCGGGCCGATCGGGACGGGGACGAGTACGTCATCACCGGGCACAAGGTGTGGACGAGCTACTCCGACGACGCCGACTTCTGCCTGGTGCTGGCCAGGACCGATCACGAGGTGGCCCGGCACAAGGGCATCTCCGCGTTCGCCCTCCCGATGCGCCAGCCCGGCGTCGAGCAGCGGCCACTGCCCATGATCAACGGGATCACCAAGGAGTTCGGCGAGGTGCTCCTCGACGGCGCCCGTGTGCCCGCGGCCAACATGATCGGCCGGCCGGGGGAGGGGTGGCCGTTGGCCATGACCATCGTGAGCCACGAGCGGGAGCCGCACGAGCTGGGCTACGCCGGGCGCTACGCCAAGCAGGTGAAGGACCTGGTGGCCCACGTGCGATCCGGCCCCGACGGGTATGGCTCCGAGCAGGTCCGCGATCTGGCCTGGGCTATCGTCGAATCGGAGATGTTGAGGCTGCACGTCCGTCGGCGTCTCTCCGACCGTCTCGACGGGATCGTGCACGGACCGGAGGGATCGGTGGACAAATTGCTGATGACCTGGACGGAGCAGGCGGTGGGTCATGCCGCGCTCTCGATCGGCGGTGCCCGGGCCACGGGAGGCGACGACACCCTGTTGAAGGTGTACCTCTACAGCCGTGCCCAGAGCGTGATGGGCGGGACCTCGCAGATCCAGCGGAACCTGGTGGCCAGCCGGATCCTGGGCCTTCCCTCCTCATGAGCGCCTACCGGCTCACCGAGGAGCTCCAGGTCGAGGACGACGGGCCGGTCCGGATCGTCCGGATGAACCGGCCCGACCACCTGAACGCCACCAATCACGGGCTCCACCAGGGGCTGGCCGAACTGTTCCCCCAGATCGACGCCGACACCGAGGCCCGGGCGGTCGTGCTCACCGGCAACGGCCGGGCGTTCTCGGCGGGCGGCGACTTCGCGTACCTCGACGAGCTGGCGAAGGACGGGTCGCTCCGTCGGGAGACCCTCGTGCACGGCCGCCAGATCGTGACCGGCATGGTGAAGTGCCGGGTGCCCATCGTGGCCGCCGTCAACGGGCCCGCGGTGGGGCTCGGCTGCAGCCTGGTCGCCCTGTCGGACATCGTCTACATGGCCGAGAGCGCGCACCTGGCCGACCCGCACGTCATGATCGGCCTGGTGGCCGCCGATGGCGGCCCGGTCACCTGGCCGCTGCTGACCAGCTTGCAGCTGGCCAAGGAGTACGCCCTCACCGGCGACCGGATCCCGGCCGACCGGGCCGCCCAGATGGGGCTGGTCAACCACGTGTGCCCGGACGACGCCGTCCTCGAGCAGGCCCTGGCCTGCGCCCACCGGATCGCCAGGCTGCCCCGTCAGGCGGTGGAGGACACCAAGCGCATCCTCAACCTCCACCTCGAACGGGCCATCGTCGCCACCCTGGACTTCGCGTTGGCCGCCGAGGACCGGTCGTTCACGTCCCCCGAGCTGCGCGCCAATCTCGACCGGTTCCTCGCCCCCCGGGAGGAGACGTAGGGCGGAGGAGTCCGGACACCGTCGGAACCAGGTTCTCCCAGGGATCCCCGGGTGTCGCATTCGATGGAATCAGGGTGTCGCGGACCCGGAGTCCTACGATTCCATCACCTCAAGTACACTTGGTTGCGATGGCCGAAAGTGAACTCGAGGTCGACGAACCGGTTGGCGGAGACCAAGCCATGAGCCGGCGTGAGCAGGCCGTGGCCCGGTCCCTGTTCACGGCCCGTGCCCGGGCGGAAAACCGCCTGCAGCGGTTCCTCGACGCCGCCCTCGAGCTGATGAACGAGGGTGAGTCGGGTCGCGACTTCACCGTGCACGAGGTGGTCGAACGCTCCGGTCAGTCGCTGCGCCTCTTCTACCAGTACTTCGGTGGCAAGCACGAGCTGCTGCTCGCCCTCTTCGAGGAGTCCGTGCGTTCGACGGCGGAGTACCTCAGCGAGAAGATCGACAAGGAGACCGACCCGCTGGAGCGCATCCACCGGTTCGTCATCGAGTACTACCGGTTGTGCCGTCCGCCCCTGCCCGAGGGGCCGGCGGAGCCACTGTCGACCACCTGGGTGATGGTGGACTTCGCACAGCAGCTGTTGACCAGTCACCCCACCGAAGCGGCGTTGGCCTTCGACCCGTTGGTCTCGCTGTTCGGCGAGGTACTCGAGGACGCCGAGGCGGCCGGGTGCATCCGCCCCGGGCTACGCCGGAGCCCGATCGCCGGGATGGTGCTGGAGGCGATCATGTTCAACGCATTCTCCGCCACCATCGGCGGCACGTCCGTCCGCCGGATCGACCCCGATCCGGCCGAGGAGTTCTGGGAGTTCATCCTCCACGGTGTGGGCTCCGACAAGCCCGGCACGACGGCCTGACCGGGCTAGCTCGCGGCCTTTCCGGCGACCGGACGGCTCCGTGTCCGGGAACCGCTCTGTGTTCCTGAACCGCTCTGTGTTCCTGAACCGCTCTGTGTTCCTGAACCGCTCTGTGTGGTGCAGGCTGACAGGCAGAAGCTGACCAGGCGGTCCGTCTCGGCCCGGGTCGACTTCCTCCTTCCCCACAGCAGGTCGTTGAGCCGGCCGACGACGGCATGGGCCACCAGCTCGGCGTCGAGCTCGGGATCGACGCCGTGGAGATCGACGAGGGGCTGGTGGAGCAGCGTCGCCAGGCGGGCGCTCGTCGAGGTGTGGGAGGCGGACATGGTCGGACCCAGGCCCGCCGCGTTCCAGAGCACGGCGAGGGTGGTGGCGGCACTCTCCTCGTCGGCCGCCTGGGACAGGATGCCCTCCACCCAGCGACGGATCCTGCCCTCGGGGGTCGACTCCTTGTCCATCTGGTGGGCAAGGTAGCTCAGGAGTCGTTCGGTGCCGTCGTCGAGGATGGCGGCGACCAGTGCGTCCTTCGACGCGAAGTGCCGGTAGAAGCCCTCGTTGGAGAGGTCCGCCTCGGCGACGATGTCGGCCACCCGGGGTCGGGAGTCGGTCCCGCACCGCCCCATGACGGTGCGTCCCGCGTCGATCAACCGGCGCACCTCGTCCGTGTAGTCCGGACTGCGCCGATCCAGCGTCTGCCTGGCGATCCGCGATGCAACATCGTTCTGATCCGCAAGATGTGGATTCTCCATAACTGGAATGTTATTCTGCCAGCCGACGAGGAGGGGAGACACACCCATGGCCTGGGAGTTCGAGACCGACCCCGAGTACCAGACGAAGCTGGACTGGGCGGAGGAGTTCGTGCGATCGGAGGTGGAGCCGATCGACGTGTTGTGGCGGGGGCTCGAGTTCACGCCGCCCGACGACACCCTGCGGGCCATCGTCGACCCGCTGAAGGAACAGGTGCGGGCCCAGGGGCTGTGGGCCACCCACCTCGGGCCCGAGCTCGGCGGCCAGGGGCACGGGCAGCTCAAGCTCTCGCTCCTGAACGAGATCCTCGGCGGCTCGTCGTGGGCGCCGGTCATCTTCGGCTGCCAGGCGCCCGACACCGGCAATGCCGAGATCATCGCCCACTACGGCACCGAGGCCCAGAAGGAGCGCTACCTGCACCCGCTCCTCGAGGGCAGGATCTTCTCCTGCTACTCGATGACGGAGCCGCAGGGCGGCTCGGACCCCGCCCTGTTCGAGACCCGCGCCTACCGCGACGGGGACGAGTGGGTCCTCCAGGGCTGGAAGTTCTTCTCCTCCAACGCCCGCACGGCGGCATTCCTGATCGTGATGGCCGTGACGAACCCCGACGTGTCCGTCTACGAAGGCATGTCGATGTTCCTGGTCCCGTCGGACACCCCAGGCATCGACATCGTCCGCGACGTGGGCCTGGCCGGCGAGCCCGCGGGGCACGGCTCCCACGCCCTCATCCACTACGACGACGTGCGCCTTCCCGCCGATGCGCTGCTCGGCGGTGAGGGCCAGGCGTTCGCCATCGCCCAGACCCGTCTCGGGGGTGGGCGCATCCACCATGCCATGCGCACCATCGGCATGGCCCGGCGGGGGCTCGACGCCATGTGCGAGCGGGCGCTGAGCCGTCAGGTCGCCGGTGGCCTGCTGGCCGACAAGCAGTTCGTGCAGGGGTACATCGCCGACTCCTACGCCCAGCTGACGCAGTTCCGTCTGTACGTGCTCTACACGGCGTGGTTGATCGACAAGCACAACAACTACCTGAAGGTGCGCAAGGACATCGCCGCCATCAAGGTCCTGATGCCCGGTGTGCTGCACGACATCGCGTGGCGGACCATCCAGGTCCACGGTGCGCTCGGCATCAGCAACGAGATGCCCTTTGCCTCGATGCTGGTCGGGGCCAGTGTCATGGGCCTCGCCGACGGTCCCACCGAGGTGCACAAGGTGACGGTCGCCCGCCAGGTGTTGCGCGACCACCGGGCCACCGACGACCTGTGGCCGACCCAGCACCTGCCGAAGCGTCGCGACGCGGCACGCGAGAAGTTCGCCGCACTGCTCGAGCACGAAGTGGGGAACTTCTGATGATCGACATCGAGCGACTGGCCGCGTGGATGGACGATCGCGGTCTGGGGGTGGGGGAGCCCGTCGAATCCGCCTTCGTGTCGGGGGGGACCCAGAACGAGATCTACGAGATCCGCAGGGGCGAGGTCCACGCCGCCCTGCGGATCCCGCCGACGACGGCTCCCGAGACCCGGGATGCCGGGATCCTGCGCGAGTGGCGGATCATCGACGCTCTCGACGGGACCGACGTCCCCCACACGGCGGCCATCGCCGTCTGCGAGGACCCGTCCGTGCTCGGGCGCACCTTCTATCTCATGGGCTACGTCGACGGTTGGTCGCCGATGAACACCGACGGGTGGCCGGCACCCTTCGACACGGACCTCGAGGCACGGAAGGGTCTGGCCTTCGAGCTGGTCGACGGGATCTCGCTGCTGTCCAAGGTGGACTGGAAGGCGAAGGGGCTGTCGGACCTCGGGCACCCCGAGGGATTCCACGAGCGCCAGGTCGACCGGTGGACAGCGTTCCTCGAGCGGATCAAGGGACGGGAGCTTCCCGGCTTCGACGAGGCGTCGGCCTGGCTACGTGCCCACCGACCGATCGACTTCATCCCCGGGCTCATGCACGGCGACTACCAGTTCGCCAACGTCATGTTCCGCCACGGAGCGCCGGCCCGGATGGCGGCCATCGTGGACTGGGAGATGGGAACCGTCGGCGATCCGAAGCTGGACCTGGCCTGGGTGGTCAACGGCTGGCCCGAGAACCCGGACGACACGTCGGGCATCACCTACGTCGACATGGCGGGGATGCCCTCCCGCTCGGCCGTCCTCGACCGGTACGCCGACGTGTCCGGCCGCCAGGTCGACGACATCGACTACTACTGCGTGCTGGCCAAGTGGAAGCTCGCCGTCGTCCTGGAGCAGGGCTATCAGCGGGCCGGCGACAACGAGATGCTCCAGGTCTACGGGCCGGTGGTGCTCGATCTCATGCAGGGGGCCGCCGACCTCGCCGAGACCACCGACTACGGCAGATGAGCGGGCCCGACGCCGAACTGGTGCGCGAGCGCCAGGGCGCACTCTCGCTCCTCCGGCTCAACCGGCCCGAGGCGCGCAACTCCCTCACCACGAGCCTGGTCGACGCGCTCGGCACGGCGATCATCGAGGCCGAGGCCGACACCGGGGTCCGGGCCATCGTGCTCACCGGCACCGGCGACCGTGCCTTCTGCTCGGGTATGGACCTCAAGTCGTTCTCCGAGGGGGACGTGCCCGGATCCACCCCCGGCGAGTCGACCGAGGCCTTCTACCGGCTCCTGCGGGGCGAGGTGGCAGTCCCCGTGGTCGGAGCGGCCAACGGGTCTGCGGTGGCGGGTGGCCTCGAACTGCTCCTCGGCTGTGACGTGGTCATCGCCTCGAGCGAGGCCCGCTTCGGCCTGCCCGAGGTCAAGCGCGGACTGTTCGCCGCCGGAGGCGGCACCCTGATCGGCAACCGGATCCCGACGGCGATCGCCCTCGAGCTCACCCTCACCGGCGACCTCGTCGACGCCGCCCGCGCCTACCAGGTCGGTCTGGTCAATGCCGTGGTGGCTCCGGCAGACGTGTGGGCCACGGCGCTGGCCATGGCCGAGCGCATCGCCGCCAACGGCCCACTCGGGCTCGCCGCCTCCAAGGAGCTCGTCCGGCTCAGTGCGTCGAACCCCGCCGCCGCCCGTGAGCGCCAGGCCGAGTGGTCGTCGGTGGTCTTCGCCAGTGAGGACGCCATGGAGGGTGCCCGGGCCTACATGGAAAAGCGCGACCCTGTATGGAGGGGCCGCTGACGTGCGGGCCGCCGTGTGCCGCGCGTACGGCGGGCCGGAGGTGATCGCGGTCGAGGAGGTCCCTGCACCCGAGATCGGTGCGGGCCAGGTACGGGTCCGGGTGCGGGCCGCTGCCGTCAACTTCCCCGACGTGCTCCTCGTGGCTGACCGGTATCAGATCACCGTGCCGCCGCCCTTCGTCCCAGGCAGCGAGTTCGCCGGTGTGGTCGAGCAGGTGGCCGACGGTGTCGCCGGACTGGCGGTCGGTGACCGGGTGGCGGGCACCGTTCTGGTCGGCGCCTTCGCCGAGGAGGTGGTCGTCGGGGCGTCGGCGGTCCGGACCGTGCCACCGGGTGTCGACGACCGCCATGCGGCCGGCTTCGGCGTGGCCTGGCGGACGGCGTACCACGTCCTCCGTTCGGTCGCCCGCCTGCAGGCCGGCGACGAGCTGGTCGTCCTCGGTGCCGGTGGAGGTGTCGGACTGGCGGCGGTCAGCCTGGGCCACCACCTCGGAGCGTCGGTGACAGCGGTGGCCTCGTCCCCGGTCAAGCTGGAGGCGGCCCGGGAGGCCGGTGCCACCCATCTCATCCAGTACACCGCCGTCGACCTGCGGACCGCGCTGAAAGAGGCACTCCCCGGAGGTGCCGATGTCGTGGTCGATCCCGTGGGCGGCGACCTGGCCGAGCCGGCGCTGCGATCGCTCCACTGGGGCGGCCGCTTCGTCACCGTGGGCTACGCCTCCGGGGTGATCCCGCGGATCCCGCTCAACCTGGTGCTGCTGAAGGGCTGCCAGATCCTCGGGTTCCAGTTCCGGGACTTCGCCGAGCACTGCCCCGACGAGCTGCTCCGCAACGACGACGAGCTGTGGGCGCTCCTTGCTGCGGGCGAGGTGAGCCCGCACCTCGGCGCCTCCTTCGATCTGGACGACGTGGCCGCCGCTCTGGCCCTGGTGGCCGACGGCAAGGTGGTGGGGAAGGTCATCCTCGACGTGGCCCCGGGACCGGCGCCGACGTGACCCGATGCGCCTCGGAGTACTGACGACCTTCCGGTCAGAGCTCGTCGAAGTTGCGCGACACGCGCCGGTGTGGACCACGCGGGGTGCCGGCGAAGGTGGCACGCGCCCAGGACGGCACTGACATGGGGGCAGTGGACCGGGAGCGCCGAACCATCCAGATCTGTCCCTCGACAGTCGCCGCCAGCGGGGCGACCGGTGGCGGTGGCTAGTCGTCCACGAGCCCGTTCCACGACCAACGGGGGATGGTCAGTCCCTCGGGGACATCGCCGTCAGATCGGTGGTAGCGGGACATCGAATAGGTGGTCGCCCACTCGAAGTAGTCATGGAGGACTGTCGAGAGCCGATCGTCGCCGGTGAGTCCTGCGTCGCCCAAGGCCTCGTCGAAGCAGGCGATCGCTCGCCGGTCCATGTCTTCGTGCGGCCCGTCTCCGCTGTGCATCCGCACGACCTCGCTCTCGTCGCCGTACAGATCCGAATAACGGGCGGGACCACCGAGTGCCTCCGCCCAGTAGGCCGCCAATCGCTCGGTGTGCTGTGGGTGGAACCCGTGGCTGAATGCATGGCTCACTACCTCGTCCGCCATCACCCGGGCATGCCAGGCCCTGGCCAGGCTCACGATGCTGTCGTAGCCGCCAACGGCGTCATAGACCGATTCCATACATCAGGAGGCTATTCCCCGACGGATTCAGGTGTCCCTACCGCCGGGCCGGCGGAACGCTCGGGTGAACGAGCGTGGCCAAGCATGCAGCACCCCGCCCCACGAGATCAGTTGTCGCCGCGCTCTCGACGATCGAGTTCTTCCTCGCGCCGGTTGAGTTGCTCCTCACGGAGGCGCAGCAGAGCCTGTTCTTCCCTGTACTGGACGATGGGATTCATCCGATAACTGGAACCGCTCGGGACCGTGGATCGACCAGAGCGTCCGGCATCGTAGCCAGCTCGACGCGTCGGATCGTGGGCCCTTCGATGCCAGATTCTCGGACGCCCGAAGGCCAGCCAGAGAAGGGAACCGAGGTCAGAGAGCAACACGACGAGCACGAGCCAGACCAACTTGGGCAGGTGCTGCACGAGCACGTCATCAGTGGTGATCACGTCGTAGATGCAGTAGATCCAGAGAATCAGGAATCCGACGCCGACGAGCGCTCCAATGATGTCTGGCATGGTGAACCTCCCGCGGATCAAGCCGACTGGCGGAGGCTAGTCCGTCCCCGGGGACCACGCCCTACTGACGGCACGACCGGGGCACGTTAGTGGTAGACGGGAGATACGTTCATCGGAGAACGGCGAAGTCGCTCAATGAGTGGAGGCGGAAATGAACCAAGGTGCTCAGCGGTACTTGGTTGGACGTCTGACGATCGCGAGGGTGCGACCACCTCGGGTCGAACCCTTGTTTTGGAGGCAACAGATGTTGGCCGGCTTCGGCGGTGCCATCGAGGCGCTCCGAGTGGCTGATGCGATGGATGCCGACGAGGCCCACGATTGGAAGGGTCGAATGCATGTCGCCCTCGGACTTGCCCCACTCGAACCTTCGCCTCCGGGAGTCAACGGCGCGCGAGCTGTCTTCATCGGGGACGGCGAGCGTCCGCCGCCCACTCCGGCTGCACCCACTGCCCGGTTCCTCGGACTCCTTCCCGTGCCGGATGCGGACCGACCGATTCCGTACGGTGGACGGTTGCAGATCCTGGGCGTCGAGCGATACGACACGGCGGTGGCCGTCGCCTGGAGGATGGCCCCGCTGCCTGACGCCGAGGTTCAATACGCCGACGAGCTCCGTGCCCATGATCGGGACACCGAGGGTCTCCCGGAGGATGAGCGCACCATGATGCGCCGTCAATTCCTCCACCGGTTGAGTCGCCCGCCAGTCGGGGCGATCACACTCACCGACGATCGTGCGACCGACTATCGAAGTACTGGTGATGGGTCGAGCGGCGGAGGAAACGAACGGACCGGACGGGCGCGGTTCGTTCCAGGCATTCCGCCCGGTGCGGCAACTCTCACCGTCCACTGGGACGATCTCACCTTCCCGGTGTCACTCGAGGAATCGGGAGACCCCACGTCCTGACGGTGAGTGGGTACCTGCTGCACAGTGGGGACGGAGTCAGAAGTCTCCACAGGGGGCGCCACCTTTGATCTCCCAGAGCGGTGTCGAGGCTCCGGTCCCGAAGAAATTGAGCTGCAGCCGGTCGCCGGGCTCCGTTCCAGGCACCGCGATGCTCCCATCGTGTGCCAGGCTGAAATCGCCCGCCGGATAGAGAACCCGCACCTGGGCCAGCGTCATCCCGAGCGTCGCGTGGTTCGCCGTCATCAGGGGAGGGGCATTGGGCTGCGGAGTCGGTGCCGAGGCGCCCATCAACGTCTGTGGTCCGTTGAGGTACCGGTAACCCGAAAGAGTGCCCCGGTAGAACTCCACGGCGAGGTCATCCCAGTGGACCTCGGTCCTCCCCGGGCATCCACCGTCACCGATCGCGACAGGCGCACCGAAATACCCCGTGATCGTGGACACGGCTCGTGACCGGGATTCACCAACCGTTGCGGCACCCACCCCGTCAGGCCCCAGCGTGATGCCAGAGGAAGACGCCAGTTTCGACGTGGATCTGGTGGGCGTCTGTGCCTTCGTGGTAGGGGGATGGACGCCAGTGACCGCCGTCGTACCCCCGCAAGCTGCCAGGACAACGGCGAGGATGAGGCCGGCCGTCGTCGGCATTCGCCATGTCCGGGGTCGTCGAACCCTCATGACGCCATCATGACATGGTCTGCACTGCGGCCAGCCAGCAGCGATGGGCGCCGGTCGCCCCGGATGAGCCTCGGCCAGTGGCCAAGGACGATCCCCGCCGAGTCGTGGAGCGGGGTCAGAGCGGAAGCAGGGGTGGTAGCTGCCGCAGTTCGATCAGCTCGGACCCGAGCGACGTGGTGAGCGATGCCGAGGTGTCCAACAGAGCGTCGAGTACCAGGATCCGGCGGACGTAGCGGTGGAACGGGTGCTCGACGGTGAAGCCGATGCCCGCCAGGACCTGCTGGCAGTGCCGGGCCGCCGTCTTCGCCTGGCGCCCGGCCACTGCCTTGGCCATGGCCGAGGTCCCCGGTCCCGGGTCGAGCCATGCCGCGTCGAGCATCGCCTCGGCCATGGCCACGGCCACCAGCGTTTCGGCCAGCCGATGGCGGACGGCCTGGAAGGAGGCGATCGGCCGGTCGAACTGGATGCGGCTCCGGGCGTGTTCGCACGCCAGGTCGAGCATGGCCCGCGACGCGCCGACCAGCTCGTGGGCGACGGCCAGCCGCCCGAGCGTGATGGCCTCGCCCCAGGCGCCGGCAGGGAGGTCCACCTGAACACCTGCGGCGCCGACGTCGCCGGTCACCCGTAGAAGGCCCAGCTCGGGATCGACACCGGCCACCGCTCGGAGCTCGAGGGAGTCGGTCGCCACCGTGCAGGCCGTCGTGCCGCCGGACCCGGTGGTGGCCACGACCAGGGTCGAGGCCCGGTCGGCGAGGCCCGCGGGGGCGAGGCCGTCGAGGCGCAGCCGGTCGCCGTCGAGGGTTCCGGGCGGGACGGAGACCCCGACGGCGGGGAGCACGGTGTCCGGCCCGGCCGCCGGTCGGGAGGAGTGGCCGAGAGCGTGGCCCAGGACCACGGAGAGGGCCGACGACGTCGCTCCCGTCTCCCCTTGGATCCCGAACAGCAACGAGACAGCAGACCGCTCGTCGTCGGCCAGCGCCTCGTTCCACCCGAGATCGAAGAGCGCGGCGTCAAGATCGGCACCGGCAGCCCGGCCGGTGGCATCGCGCAGGCTGCGCTCGAACAGGGCGAGATCGTCGCCGTCCATCACCGGTCGTTCCCGAGGTCGAGGAGGCGCCGGGCGATGATGTTGCGTTGGATCTCGGCACTGCCGCCGTAGATGGAGGCGGCCCGGGAGTAGAGGTACTCGGAGCGCCACCGTCCGCTCACCGGGTCGTCACCCATGGTCACCTGGGGGGCCAGGGCGTCGGCGACCAGATCGAACACCGCCTGTTCCGTCGTGGCCAGGAGCACCTTGTCGATCGACGTCTCGGGTCCGAGGTGGTCGCCGTCGGCCATGCGGTGCTGCGTCGCACGCGAGCGGGCCCGGAAGGCGTAGAGCAACTGGGTGACCTCGCCGAGCCGGGCCGGGTCGAGCGCGCCGGGCGGCGCGGCCTCGAGCAGCTCCTGGAGTCGCCGGTGCAGGAATGCGGCGCGGTGCCAGAGCGACGTGCTCCGCTCGTAGGGAAGGAGGTCCATGGCCACGGCCCATCCTCCGCCTTCGTCGCCGAGCGTGCGGGAGAACGGGACGACGACGCCGTCGAGGAAGAGCTCGCTGAACTCGGGGCTGCCGTGCATGGTGCCGATCGGTCGCACGGTGATCCCGGGGGAGTCCATGTCCACGAAGAGCGCGGTGATCCCCCGGTGGGCCGACTCCACCGTGCCCGTCCGGGTGAGCAGCACGCAG
>JBEKCS010000002.1:0-96360 GCA_050014755.1 Acidimicrobiales bacterium | reverse complement strand
GCTCTCACCGACATCGGGAGGCAGCCCTTCGATACGACGACGTAGAGTCAGATCAACAGGTTGACGCGGGGACTGAACACCTCACGGGCTTGTACACCACTCGCTGGGACTTAACCCTCAAGGGCTTCCTTGATCGCCTCGCAGGAGGACATGGCATAGCCCATCGCATTATATTCAGGCATACTCAATCATCCTTCCAGCCTGGCAATGGATCTCGCCGCTGCGCAGTTTGTAATCCTTAAGATTGGGAAGATCCCGCAGCACCGGGACCTTGGCAGCTGAAACTCCCTTGATATGTCCAGTTCGATTCCGAACTACTAGGGCTATCGGCAAGGTTCACAGTGAATGGGGTGCTTGAAAGAAGAGAGATTCCCCCGTTACTCGCACTCGAACTCGACGGATACGTGCAGCCAGCGGTTGCATTAGGTCCGGAGAAAGTGCCTGCACTAGCCATCGGGAAATACTGAGACTCAAGCGTCACCAGGCGACCGCTGACACCCCAGTACGAGAAGTCCGAAGGTGTGAAGGTTGGGTACGAAGACGAAAGGACGCCCCCAGCAATAAACCAAGCGGGATATGTAAGGGACTCTCCGCTGCTCATTTGGACGGTGTCTGTAAATCCATCGGCCGCGCTGTCGTAATTTCCGCAGATCCAATTGCCATTTACGTCTAAGTCCTCAACAAATTGATTGCTCGCCGTCAGTGGATTGCCATTAGTCAGATCGGTCGGATCGTTGGTCGGGTTGAGTGTCACGCCTGTGGACATTGGGCCCTGGTAAGTGATTGATATATGACCTGGAAGGTAAACCAGAGTTGAAGCATCTGCGCTTGAAAATACACCTGGCTGCGAGCATGCGCTGAATACGCTTGAGGCTGCCGAAGGAATCGCGCCTGAACTACTTGCCGCGATCGGCGATCCTACGGAGTAGCTCACGACGATGGAAGCAGACGCTCCGAACGGAATCGTAGCTGTACCGATCGAAGTGAAGGCAGGCTGAGATGTCGTGGCCGTCGGAACTGCAGTCGAAGTAGTCGTAGCCTGATCTGATCCACCCGGCTGAGGAGGTGAAGCATTGGGAGACGAGCAGGCAGCCAGGCCAAATGAACCAAGTAACACCGCAGAGACTGCTGTGAGCGCCAATCGAGATCGACCAAGGAAACTAATCATTTGCCCCAACTTGATTCCGGGCGCATCGAAGCGCAGCGCCAGCCGCAGTGCGTTGTGCCATTGCTCGTGTCCTTTCCGCCGATAGAGCTTACCCTTGCCCTCGAAAGTGGTGCTGCAAAGTACCACGACACGTGCGGGCTGTTCCAGTCTCGTCATCTGACTCCACCAACCTTGACCTTGACCGACAGCAGACCCGCGCCGCTCATGGGCAGCGTGAGTATCTGGATCCGTTAGGGCAGGTTTACGAAAAGACCCTGGCCGTTATTGGGGCGCTCTCGAACCCAACCTGTGGAGTACGGAGGTTCCGTCGTGTCATCGATTACAACTTATCGACGGCAATTTCCATGTGACTGTTCACGCAGAGATATAGTCAAACACGTCGACGTATGTGTTGATCGTCTTCTGTCTTACTATCCCGAGCATATTCATTTCCATCTCCATCTTTGCTACCATGTGGGCACCATCGGAGGTCTGCAGCATTTCACAGATAAGTGTCATTTGAGACCTTCGGCTGTTATTTCCTATGCAGGTGAAGAGCAGGTGTCCGTTAAAACCCGCCTTATACTTCTGCATTAACCACGACTGCGATTGCGCCAGAGTCAACATTTTTGCCTGCGTGATGTTCTTACTCGACTTGGGGTACGCCCATTGATGGTTCACGAAGCGCTTGCCCTTCTTCAGGAGCAACTTCAGTGCATGGCCGAGCAGTTCAGTCGTTGCATCGTATAGGAGGTTGTACGTATCCTCGTCGAACGCCCTCAACTCAGCATCGTCTGTATGCTGCTCTAGGAGTGGAGGGAACCACTTCCCAGTTTCGTCTTGCCACCAACCAGGTGCTTCTGCCACTGGCTTCCTCCATTCAATCTTAGTGACCTTCGCCGACTTTGGACACTATCTCCAATTCTGTGTTGTCCTCGACGTCGAAGAACCGGCATGCCCCGCCTACTCACCGATTCATCCGGCAGTGCCCAGCCACCGGTATACCGCCACGTAGGCATCGATCTCGGACTTCGCAACACCGGGAAGCGAAAGCCGCTTGCGGTATCCACGAGGCAGCTGTTCATTCAAAGCACGTTGCTCCTTGGGCGTTAAATATGGAACATCGATTGTCAATGCATCACCGGTTCCTCTGACAAACTCTAGATCACCAAATGTACATGCTTCGATTGTTCGAGCCAACGCCGGAGCACCGATCACCCCAGCAAGCAGTTGCATTCGAGCACTATCCCGATACTGAATGTTTAGGACTTGATTCCAATCGGCGCCATCAGCCCTGCCCGACAATGCTGCCATAGCGACCGCAGTGAGAATCTCCCTCTGGGCTGTGGCAAGTCCCCAACCGCCAAGAGTGTTGTCGTTCACCTTCTCCGGTATCCGCTCTTCTCCAACCGCACCGACCAATTGGGCTCGACGTTTGCCAAGCTCCTTGTCCGGATGCGCATTGATTGTCGTGATCAAGACACTGCCAGGCAACAGTTCCCGACACAAGAATTCTACATCCGCTATTAGGTCGGCATTAATCCCTGTCGTGTAATCTAGCCAGACGATGCTAAGCCGCGTCCAGTCAATCGTCGCCAATTGGTCACTAGACTTACCAGCGAGTATCTCAATTCCATTATATGGTCGATTGGCTTTGCACCTTGCGATCTGGCCCTCTTTGCCCTCGATGCTCACCATCTTCGTAATGCCGAGTCGACGGTGGATCAATTCAAAGTCAACGAACTCAAGCGCTCCGAAGCCGACATACTGGTAACTCGAAGGGTCCGCGATAGGACCGAGTCTTAGGAGCATCTCGACCACCATCAAGCGGGTGACCTGTTTGGATGGCCTAAGAGCGTAGATCGGCTGACGAGACACTATTCCTCGATCTCCCGGTCGTAGAAGTAGTCAAATACGCCCCGGCCCACCTCAGACGTCGTCGTCGCATCCAAGACTTCCGCGACTGCTTCGTAGCGGTTTCGTTCGACATTGAACTGGACCTTTTGTTCGCTTTTAGGCTTTCGCCGCCTCGGAGGCGGCTTCGGATATTCAACGCTTTGCGACTCTGGAAGTTCCCGCACAGGCACGGGTGTGGCAGTTGCTAGGGATGCAGTCACCGACGTGGAGCCGGGAATATCGGCCTCCTCGCCTTCGCTCTTGATCTTGTTTATTACAGCCTGCACCTCAACCAGCGCCGTCTGCATAACCGCGAGGACTTTTCGCCATACGCGGGAGTCCTGATCCACTCCAGTCTTTGTTGTATTCCAAGGCAGCAATGCAGTGTCGGAAGCCGACAGGTATACGTAGCCGCGGAATCGCCGGTACTGCGGGTGATAAGCAGCTCCAGAAGAACCCCAACCAGTGAGTGCGGTCTTGTCTGCGTAAAGAAGCAACCGCTCATTACAGAAAACCCACCAACCTGCGTCACTCGGAGATCGAAAGTCTTGGGCATCTCCATCGTTCAGCTGATCTTCGCCCTTTCCTTCCAGTGCTGCGATGCCAGCGATAACGCGAACGGAAACGTCTCCCTGCACTTCATTGAGGACCATGCTTCGATTGAACGGCTTGAAGCTAGGTCCACTGAGTAGTTGAGGAAGATGCAAAGTGAGGCGCTCGCCATTCAAATGGATTAGCAGGCCGTTCTGTATGGCACCCTGATGTCTGAGTCGCAGCTGTTGACGTAGCTGGCCTATCACCAGATGGCTTGCGAAATCTTCGCTAACAGTGTCGTGAAGACCCGTGACCTTGATAGTAGTACCGAGCTGCTTCGCCGGTGGGGGCTTCAGATTGGATTTCGCGGAGGATAGGCGAAAGGTCCATTCTGGATCGGTCTCCGCAGCCCACTTATCCACGTCTACTTTCAGTACGAATTCGCTGCTCTTGCTCCTAGACTTCACTTCGAACTGTTTACCGAGCTTGAACAATGACCGCTTCATTCCGACGCCAAATTCGCCAACACTTCCGGCAACGCCTTTGTAATCCTTTGATCGCCCGAATCGAAAAGCATAACTTCGCGCAGTATCGAGATCGATGCCACCGCAGTTGTCAGTGATCTCGAATGCATCCCTACCCGAGTTGATGTCAACCCGTCGCCCGCTGTACGGATGATCGGAACCTTGGGTTCCCTCTTCGATTGACAGTGCACGAGCCCCGTCGACGCAGTTGTCAACAAGATCCAATACGGCCGGAACAAGTTCAATGTCCTTGATGAGCATCGAGATGAAAAACAACTTGTCGGGATCAGCGTGAACTACCAGATCCTCGGTCACGAGACTGTCGACTCCGAGGATCCACGTCGTTCCTTTGGCCAAATAGCCGTCATTACACCTCCCAGTTGCCAGAACCACTAGTTGCTACCTGCAATGTGCCTAGGCAGGGTTCAATGAACATCGGACTTGGTGAGGTCCTTTCGGCGGACGTCCCAAGGGAGCAGCCTCCGGTCGTAGTCGAAGTGGTCGGCCGCAGTGACCAAACTCATCGACAAGAGCGTGGGGTCGCCAAGCGCCAGCGTGGTCGTCGGCGGCTCTGCTGTATTCACTCCGAGCGCTTTCGTGATCGAGGAGGCTACGGCGTAGGCGAGCCGCGGCGGGACTGAGTTTCCGATCTGCCGGTGAGCATGCCACTTGGTGACGTGGAAGCCGAACCAATCCGGGTACGAGTGAAGGCGCGCGGCCTCGCGCACGGTCACGACTCGGGGGTAGGCGTAGTGGATGGGCCGCGGAGCAGTGAAGCTACCGTGATCTCTTCCGGTGCCAGCTCGAAGAGTGAAAGACTTGCCCTTCGGATCCAGTCTCCGGAATCGGCTGGGTCCGTCTTCTCCCCCGTGAGGGAGCTTTTGAAATCGATGCGTGACCTTGGTTGAGTGGTCAGTCCGTCCAGCTCCGGTGATGACACGTTCATCCCATTGGCGCGGGTACTCCGCCATGAATGGCGACCTCAATGTCTGCGCATAGTCGGATGACTTCAATCTGAGCTCAGCCAATCCGCGCTCCGTCAGCGTCAGGCGTTCAGTCGTCCGGAGACTCTGCCACCCGTCAACGTTTGGCAATCCGCTGAGAGCGTTTCGCGTGGTGGGGCCGGATAGCGCCGGCGCCGGCGCGACTGGCAACGGCGTGTCGTTAAGCACTCCAACCAAGAAGACACGCTTCCGCCACTGGGGGACGCCGTGGTCTGCTGCATCTAGCAACAGGGGTCTGTCCTCGGCCACCTTGTAGCCGGCGCGGCGAAATCCGTTCATCAATTTCGCAAGGGCACCTCGGTACTTTGGGCTCATTATCCCCGGGACATTCTCTAGAACAAATGACTTTGGTTGTAGATCTGCCACCAGGCGGGAGAATGCGAAGATGAGGTCATTGCGTTGGTCGTCCGTGTTGTTGAGTCCAATGTAGGAAAATCCCTGACAGCTTGGCCCCCCAAACACGCAGTCGATTGTTCCGTCCCATTCACCGTCCCTCGCGTGAGATGCCCAACCTTTTCGGATCGCACTGTGGATGGTTTCGGTTGTCGTGAACTCGATATCTGAGCAGACAACCGCAGTCAGCGGGAAATTATACGAATGAACAGCAAGGTGAACGGGATCGTGGTCGACGGCCGCCAGGACATCGAAGCCTGCTTGTTCAAAGCCCAGACTCATTCCGCCAGCGCCACAAAAGAGATCTACAGCGACGGGCCTACGAGACGCCATCGCAATCATTTACCTTTCCGACCGTAGCTCCGGATTCCGAGCGGCCGAGTGATCCAACCACCTTTGCCACGATATCCGCGGCAATCAGCGGGGATTCGTGCTCCCAAAATCGGAGCACAGTCCAGCCTTCACGTGCCAACCGCTCATTGGTATCGATATCTCGTGCACGGTTGCCTTCGATCTTTGGCTTCCAATACCAGTCATTGCGTTCTGGGACGCCGCCGTGGTCTGGACAGCCGTGCCAGAAGCACCCATCGATGAAGACTGCGAGGTGAAGACGAGGGAAGACGATGTCAGCTTCACGACGAAGCCCGGCGATAGGACGGCGATGTACGAAGTAGCGCAGGCCACGCCGATGAAGCTCGCGTCGTAGAGCCATCTCCGGGATGGTGTCCTTGCGGGGGTGGGTGCTCATCCGACGGTGAACGGCGGGGGTCGTGTGGAACTCCTTGGTGGTCGCCGCCGACATGGAGTCAGAGTAGGCCGACATGGAGTCAGAGTAGATCGTTGACGAGCTTCCGTGCGACCGTCTCGGCAAGGAGGGGTGGTACCGAGTTTCCAATCTGAGCCTGCACTGACACGCGGCGTCCCACCAGCTCAAAGTCGTCCGGAAACGTGAACAGCCGCCGAAGCTCTGGGACCCGGAGGCGCCTGCTGTCCCAATGGAATGGTCCGACATTTGGCCCAGGCTGTGCCTGGATCGTCGGCGAGGGCCGATTCGGATCAAGCTTGAGCAGGAACGACCAGTAACGGCTCCTCCACTCGAATAGCGGCTTGGGATGTCCGCGCTTGGCCGTGTAGAAGAGGTAGTTCTGGCCTGGCGGAACGCCGGGTAGCAGGTGGCCCCACTGCCCTCGTACGACTTCCTCTCGCTCCGGTATGTCGGCCAATCCCTCGAGTGCTTGCCCTGTTGTTACATGTGGGAGGCCGGTTGTCGCCGATTGCCGACGCTCCCAAGTACCCGAGTGAGTCGGCTCCGGCAGCCCGGGGAGCCGATCGCCCTTGCGTGTGCCGACGATGAACAGTCTGGGGCGCAACTGAGGCACCCCGTAGTCGGCAGCGTTCAGTACCCCCCATTGGCACTGATAGCCGGCACCTTCGATCTCCCGAAGGAGGCGCGCAAACGCTGGAGCGCTGGCCTTGTTGTTGTACGTCAGCGCGTAGACGTTCTCCAACAGAAAGGCCCTCGGCCGCGCTTCGGCAAGGACCCGGGTGTACGCTTGCAACAAGCTGGCGTCCGGGTCGAGGCCGTCTCGCTTCCATTCCAGCCAAAATCCGGACTTGGAAAACGGGGTGCAAGGCGGTCCGCCGATTAGTAGATCCGGACGCTCACGTCCACGCAGCCCTGCGGCCCGGACGAGCTCCTTGGTGGGTACGTCGAAGATGTTCCGTCGGATGACAGGACTTGCAAGCCCAGCGAAATTCTTCTCCATCGTGTCAGCGGCATCGCTGTCCAATTCCACGGCGGCAGCGACATCGAATCCAGCGGACTCCACGCCTAGGTCAAGACCACCGGCACCCGAGAAGAGAGAGATGGCAATCCCAGCGGTCGTCACCGGGCAAGCATGCCAGTCCGGTGTGACGCGATGGTGTTTACCGTCCTGCCAGGGGAATCTCCGGTCACGCGCCCGGGGCGGGGTGGTCGCCCGCCTCCCGAGCCTTCAATGCCTTCTCCAGCTGTCGCTCCACGGCCTTCGGCACCCGGAAAGGAAAAGCGCGCCAGTAGCTATAGAACTCCTCTTCGCTGCCGAATTCGCCGGCACCGTCACGCAGGGCCTCAACGCCGAGTACGGCGCCGATGTACTCCCTGGTGGTACTGGAACGTTCGTGGGAGGCGATCCGCCATGGGTGGTGGACGAACAACTCCAGGTCGCGGACGCGACCTCGGTAGTCGAGGTCGAGGCGGTAGACCCCGATGATGTCGAGATGGCTGGCGTAGTCATCGAACGGCCGGTACATGCCAGGCCACTTGATCGTCGGCCATTTGAAATAGGTGTTGCCGGTGTAGAGCGTGCAACGTGACTGGGTCTGTTTGCCGGCGTACTTTCCTGTGGCTTTCAGCCGCGCCATCTTGATGTCGACAGCGTGGAACCCACCCCCGAACGCGTCACCGGAGATCTCAAGGTCCGGGTAGCTCCGCTCCTCGCCGCGCCGACCTTCGCCGCCAACAAGTCTGCCGAGCCGTTCGAGAAGGAAGTCGACGAGAGCTACCTCGATAACGTTCGCGAGGGCCGCGGACTCCTTGGGCAACGAGACAAGGTGTCCCCCGGCCTCAAGCTGATCCGTGAGGTCAGCGGATGACTCGGCCACTAAAGGCCACGGATGCTCACCGGTCGCTACGTACACGCCCTCCGGGCTGAAGACGAACTCGGCGCACTGGTCGCGCAGCCATGACTGCAAATCGGTGACATCTGGCATCGGCAGTCACGATAGGCGAAGGCCCGACCAGCGACTGCCGTCCTCGAATGCCAGGGTCTCAGCGATTGGGTAAGCCTCGATAGGGGCCTACGGCCTCCCGGCGTCGATCCACTCCTGTACGCGGCCATCTCCGATCCTTCGCGCGGTGGGCATCTTGGCCCACCGTCGGAACCGGTCCTTCTCCTCGGCGTCCAGGCCGGAGAAGAGGGTGGCAGTTCCGGTGCCACTGCCAGACCGTGTCCTCGACGCACTCTTGGCCACGCGCCCTTTCTGGACGTATGGCTCAAGCGCTTTCCGTAGCCCTGCGGCGTTCTTCTTATTCAGGTCGATCTGATACGACTTGCCGTCCAACGAGAACTCGACAGTCTCGTCAGCATCACCGCCGTCAAGGTCGTCTGTGAGCTTTACAATTACGGTTTGTGCCATAGCAATAGCCTAGCAACACCTCAGTCGCTTGGGCAATCTAACGAAAGAAGCCATTCGACGTCATTCTCTTCCAATCTCGGCGCTCATTCAATGTGGTAAGCGCTATTTCTGCTCGCCAAGTCCACCGGTCCAGAGAACCACTCCGCAGCACAGTCTCGAAGCGTTTCCGAATAGCTCTTGGGTGACACATGCGTTACCAACAGGCGCTTTGCTTCAAGCTCAGTTGCCAATCTTCCGGCATCTTCGGCAGTCATGTGTCTACGCCGGTCATCCGTCTGCTCCGATTTTCCTTCTGAACCAAGGGTCGCCTCGATCATGGCAAGATCAACTCCTCTCCAATCAGCCCTGGGAGACCACCCAGCACCCATGTCAGAGGAATACATTATCTTTACGCCACTTCCGCCGACGGCAAGCGCCATCGATTGCCCGTCTCCTTCACCGGCAATCCGCAACTCACCAACCGACCATTCCGAGGCGACCAGGCGCTTATCCATCTCAATCAGTTCGACTCCCGATCCAGATGGAGGCTCATACTCAAACCAATTGCGGTATCCTTCGGGCATATATATAGGCAACCCACCAGGGAACCTAAAGGCCACACTGCATGCGTGAAAGAACGTTGGCAGTTCGCCCCAGTGACCCACCGAAGAGCTAGTTACAACGACTCCTGCTAACTCAGGCAACTTCAAGTGCAATTGCAAACATCCCAGAGTACCGGAACCCATATCAACTAGCAGTGCAGTATCCGCACTCTGTATGAGATAACCGCTCAGTCCACCCGAAGGTCCCGCATAGCCCGCATACTCCCCAAGTACTGTCACAGAAAGTCCGGTCACGCTACCCTCCAGGCAAGAATTGCGACTCTACTCATCCGGATCTCCAACTACTCCTTGTGTCTCTTCCACTTTAAATACAATGATAACAGTGCCCAATAGAACGCAGACATCAACTATCAGAAATACCAGGGCGCTTCCATTATTCTTCAACTTACCACCAAAGGTAAAGAACAGGAACGGAAATGCACAAGCAGGTAATAGGAACATAAGCCACCTCACGCGATCTACCCACAATGCCAAGCGCCGACTGACAATCGTGGTTTCACGCTTGTACGTCTCCCAGCTCCATACATTCGGAATACCACTTAGCATTGAAGCTCGGCAATTGACCACTGTTGCCAGATAGTGGGCCAATCGAATAATTCGCACCGTTCGGTCGTAATAAATCAAACACAACAAACAGCAGAAGACGGGAACGATCAGTAAGATGTCAAGGACCCGCTGGCGATCAGTATAGGTCTTCAGCAGAACTGGAACAACAAGCGCCAGGCTACCGCCAACCACGAGAACAACGAAGTTCATCACCTGCTTCTGGTGATCCTGGTACCTTCCGATCTCAGCTCTCAATGCTGCGTATTCGGCAATCACGAACTGGTCAGCACCGCTGTTTGGACCGCCGAAGGGGGATGCAGTGGGAATTCCAGCAACGACATTCACGTCACACTGACCATCATTTCCGGCTTCATCATCAGACGCAGTCGTCATCATCTCGTCAGACATGGCCATTGCCTACTAGGAAATCAGCATCTATCATTGCTAGCGCGACACCGCTACTTTCGACTTCATCCAACATAGATCTTGTTGATACCGTACTCCCAATCAGCGACAGACGCTCGCGACTGAACTCCTCAGCGAGGTCACGAGAAAGGAAGCGTGGTTGCATCACCAGCCCGTCTAGCCCAGCGCGCACGGCATATCCGCGCGGATCCACCAACAATCCAACCACGATTCCAACGATCGTCACATCAAACTTACAGAGTCGCTTTACATCAACTAGGGCTTGATGATTGTAAGAGGCTACATACATCTGAGAGCGGAGCGCCGCATATTTGATCGACTCGACCATCAACGGACCTACCTGTTCGCCCGATGCCAGCTTCAGATCGAGAACCATAACGTCGTCGATCGACTTGACACCTTTGTCGATGGCTTCCTCAATTGATATCGACTCTGGCGAGGGAGGTTTGGCTGAGTACACTCGTCCATCCTTCGAAAGGTCGCATTCAATCCCCAGGGTACTTCCGTTGGCGATTACATCTTCCGTCGCTGGAGTCCAGCGATGCAGTATCAACCCTGGTGTCACCGTCACCCCTTGACGAGATTCTTGGCCACCTTCAGTGCGCCACGAGCCCCATCCCATGAACTTCTGGTCGTTCTCAATGGGAGCCTGCCTATTGAATCGGAACGAGTTCCGTTGAGACCTTGGAGTGACCTACTCACCTCCAAGCGAAACTCCTTGGAACTGGTCCACACCCCCCCGCCGACGAATATCTCGTCAACATCACTAACTGCTGCTACCCACGAGAGGCACTCAGCCAATGCATCAACCGCTTCCCGGAATACCTTGAGGGCATTTGCGTCTCCGAGTCCTACGCGTCCAAATATCTCTGACGCCGTAAGCACCTCATGTTGGTCGCCACGCAGTTGAGAATATCTTTCCACTATGCCACGGCCGCCACAGACTTCCGACAAGGTCCTTTCGCCGACAACGGGGATAGCTCCAATGGATCCGAAGAGGGCGCCCGATCCACCTCCTGGCTCCCCATTCCTCGCCACGCCTAAGCCGACACCAGTTCCAACGACGACATAGGCAAGCGATTCGCCCGAAAAGCGAAGACGATCCCAAAGCCCCACGGCAGCGGCCGTAGCATCGTTAACAAGCGCAACTTGTTCAATCTCAACCGCCGACCGGACAATGTCGACAATGGGAATATTGATCCACAAGGGATTAGATCTGCTCCCCAGAATTACGCCCTTCTGCCTATCTACAGTGCCGTATGCCCCAATCCCGACAAGATCCAGATTCTGCTTCTTCTTGTACGACTCCAAATACTGGGTGACGGCCTCCAACGATTCGGACGGCTCTCGGGAGTTCACAAGAACTGCCTTCTTGACAACGTGACCGGATAGCACAGAGTAGAACCTGATATGTGTCTTACCCAGGTCAATACCAACAGAGCCATCTCCATTGCCGCCGCGGTACGAGTCTGCCGATGGTGCGATTGCCGTCATGCTCCCGCTCTATTCTACGGCCGAGACCGAGTAGCCCGCGTGCTCCAAGTGTTGGCACAGCAATCCTGCGACGGCATCACAAGAAGCAAGAGCAAAACCGTGCTTCCGGCCCGGTTCAATCGGATCGATGTCCAAAACGATCCCGCCGGACTCGCTACATAGGAGCTTTGCCACACCACTCGTCCATCCGCCAGAACTGTATAGGCTGACCACCGAATCCAAACCCCCGTAGGCGAGACAGCGAGCTTCGTATGCTTGACTCACAAGCAATCGCGGACCAAGGGTGTTTTCCAATAGAAAGGCCATTAATCCAAGACTGTCGATGCGGGCACGCTCATCCATCTTTGGCGTGACCATTACCGAATGCAATGTCTCGTTAAGCGGACGCGCAAGGACGGTTATGCGATCTTCAGTCACGTTGTCCAAATCCAACCCTCGGAGTCGGAAGGTACCCGCACCCTGAATGGCAATGACCGCTGACCTGTCTTGAATGTCCACAACCACACCCAAAACCGGGTCCTGGCCGTCCCGTAGAAGAGCGGCCGAAGTAAAGGGGTAGATGCCTCGCGAATAGTTTACCGTCCCGTCGACGGGATCTACAGTCCAGTTGGGTCCAGCCAAGTCACCAGCGGACTCCGAAGGACCCTCTTCGCTCTGAAAACTCGATCCTGGAATGAGTGCAGTCAGCGTTTTCTTAAGCCCGTCTTGAACGGCAAGATCCGTTCCAGTCACGACATCTCTATTGCCTTTGTTTCTTGAGTCTTCCACTAAACTTGAAGTGCTACCCATTCCTGCTGCTATGCAGGTGTCATAGATAATCTGCGAGGCTTCTCGGGCCAGCTCGCGCGTATCCTCAAGTTTCATTCGACGACTCCTTTGCTTTATCATTATACACCTTACTAACTCCGCCAGGCGGTAGTGCGACGGTGCCGGCAAGAATGCCGCGGAGTGTCTTAGTTAGGCACGTGGTGAAATACTCATACCTTGCTAATACGTCAATTCGATCACTATCAAGGGTGGCATGGCTAAGTCGCAACGCTGTAATGGTAACTAGATCGCATATCTGGCCAATTGAAAGTCCAACGTAGGTGATTGATTCGGATCTATCCAGGAAGTCGGTCTGATACCAGCCCCTTCCGATTTCATCGATGTGATTGATTAACGCTGTCCGTTTCCGGTTGGACTCGTCAATGCTTGCTTTTGTGTTGGATGATTGTTCCCAATCTTGACTGCTAATATCGATTCGTGATTGATCTTCTAGTTTCCACTGCAAAGCATTTTGAATTGCTAGCTCGTTTAAGGCCGTTTCATAAGCCTCCATCGTGGCGCTTAGTACGGGCCCCCGAAGCTCTTGGCTGAAGATTGCAGCGAGATCGTGGGCAGCGTCTGGATTATCTGTGCGATTGTTCGAGCTGGTGGAGTTCCTAGACGGCAAAATATTCTCCTCTCTTAGCGAATAGTTCCCGTGCCGCGTCGACTACTGGGCCGAGCTGAACCGGCGGTAGTTGTTCGGTGATCGTAAGGAGGACTTCGTCAAACGGTTTGTTCTCGCGGAGTGCTAGAGCGTAACTAGCTAAGGCAATGCTCCGGCTCCTGCCGACCACGCAGTGAACTAACAACGTCTTTCTTTGGGAAAGAAGGGAGTTTAGAGTCTGCGCGGCTGTCTCAAGCAGATGTGGAAGATTCGGGTTCCATCGATATTCCACCGTGTCATTCAGCCAAACCTCAATGTGTTTCATCCCACTGCTGGCCGAACCGTCCAGTTCGATTCCCGTACGACAGAGCGAGATTACATAATCCAGATGGCGAGTACGAAGTACGTCCAAGGCACCTAGGTAGTTCCCGACATAGAGACCATCCGAAACCTCGGCGGCTGCAGGGACCGAAATCGCTTCGCTGTCGTGGTAGCGGTAGTAGTCCACGAGCGAGTGAGCAAAAGGCCATCCAGCGGGGTCATTCAGATGCATAGAGCGGGCGAGTTGTTGTAATATCGAGCGGGGATTGGATATGGCTAAGATTGGTGGGCTGAACTGTAGAGCGCTGTAGCCAAAGTTAGTTCCTATCTCTGCTAGTGCTGCAGCTCTTTTGCAATGTGGACTGGCGGATGTGCAATCTGGCAGGAGACTGGCGGGACTGATCGGTGGCTGGTCGTACGTTTCAATCGAAGCGCCCACGGTCTGAATGTTGCCTAGCCCACGTTCGATTCGGGTTCCGTCGAGCTTGAGCAAAGAGCGGTTGCGATCCGGTTCCGATACCCGGAGCGAGATATTGAGAAGATTTGAAACTGGGTCAAGATATGGGGGCCGAGCTGCCCTAAGAGCAAGATCACCAAGGGACGCTTCAAAGTTCGGTACCGTGTGGATCGGACACGACTGTATGCCCCCGATGTACCCAATGAGCGTCCCAGCCGGATAGTGAAATTCAGCTGGGAACGGCATCGGGCGATCCTAGGGTGTTTGAGTGCCGGTAGGTTGCCGACATTGGTAGACGTTAGTTAGCTACTGCACGATGTCGCCATCGGCCTCGCTTGAGGTTAGTGCACTCGGGTGCGGGGATGCAGGCCCCGCGATTGTCCTAGCTATACGCCACACCTCGAAGGCAATGTCGTCGATGAGCCGCTGTTCGTAGTTCCTTCGAAAGGTTGACGGGAGCACATCAAGTTCGTCTGCGGCAATTCGCCGGCGGTCTTTCAGGAGCCTCCCTCGTGTCGTCGGATCTGCCCCGAAAAGCAGGGCTGCTGCTCTCCCGTAAGGGCCGCCTCCGAGGCGACGGATGGCAGCGTGCAGGACTTGTTCGAGGACTAGCACGCGGTCTAGAGGGTCGGACGCGTTAGGACCCGCCATCTCCGCAACGTAGTCAAGCTCGAGAAGGCTCGGGCAATGCACTAACCATGCAGGGCGAATGCCGCCCCGCAGAACCTGCTCCAGACCTCGTTGAATTGCTTCGACCGATTTCGGCCGAAGCTCCTTCGAATCCACCTCCCGCCGGAGGCTTCACGATCCGGGCTCTCCGGGGACTCGCTTCCCTTCTGATGCCGAAGATTAGTCGCTTTGATCCTCACTTGATACAGCTTTCGTTCGAGGTCACCCCTTCATACTGGATTTCGAGTCGATCCGGAGATCCCGGAGAGTCAGAAGGGAGCAGTTATGTCCAACATCGTTCCAGCTAGCGGGTCCGGCATGGTCCGCCGGGAGTCCCGGTACACCAGTCGGGCGTTAGCTCGAATCGACAGCCAGACCGAGATCGGCCTTGCCGAGATCGAGTCCAAGGCCGAGCTGCAAGCTGCCAAGGTGTCGGCGATCGGCTATGTCGGGAAGCGGGCGCTCATGGAAGTCGCTGGGCTCAGCAACCTGGAGCAACGCCTTACCGCAATCGACCCTGCGTCCATCGGTCGATACCAGGCCATCGTGGACATCGTCGCCGTCGAGGCGGCTGGCGTGGTCAGCGAGACGGCAAGGCGGGTTAGTCGGTGATTGGCGTGACCCTGGTTGGACTCTTGCTCTTGGTCCTCCTCCTCAGCGTGGATTTCGCTCTCCGGGCGACTGCCATAAGGCATTGGGAGGCGCGAGAAAGTCAGGTTCGGATCAACCGGGAAGTCCGGCGTGCCGAACATCAGCTCCACGATCTGGCCGTCCAGGCGTTCGCGGCAATGCTCGATGCAGCTCGAAGCAATGCGGAGAACTCCAAGCGGAGTGATCGGTGAACTGGCAGTCAAAGGTGGTCGAGGCACTAGTGCTCCTCGTCGTCATCGCCGTGGTGGCCCGAGTGGTCTTCGGACTGCTCGGGCCACTACTCGGACCCTCTCTGATTTTGATATTTATTGGCGGTCTTTTGTACATGCTTATGCGTGGACCACATGCAGACCGTTAGACATTGTGGTTTTTACATTCACCATTGACACGCGTCAATGGCTATGAGATATCGGAGATAGGGGCCGACGTCAGCCAGATTGAAGTCTTGACGTCACGCGCCCCTGATGACTTTGACCAACGTCAATCGACAATGAAGGAGGTGCAATGGCCGACAATCGAATCCGGATATTTCCAAAACTGCGCGGAGCAGTTGATGCCGAGCGCCTGGCCGCAGCCCTCCTGGATCTGGTCGACCATCTGAGCGCCGACGAAAAGAGCGAGTTCATCGCCGAAGGCCAGCGAGCACTGAAGGAGGTCAATCGCACCAGGAAGGCAAAGGGGTCGGCCGCATGATGACCGACCTACTCCTACTAGCCCTACCTGGCGCCGCCCTGATTGCGGGCATCACCTTCGTCAAGTCAACGGAACAGAGGCGGATGCGCTCTCACATGGTCGCCTACCGCCTGTCGTTCCCGAGGAATCTAGATGCTGAAGGCGTGACCAGGACCCTGGCCGGCTTCTCAGGGCTGCTCCTGCCGTGGTGGAAGCGCTGGCTCAACTCGCCGTTCGTCTCGCTGGAGATCCATGCCACGGCCTCCGGCATCAACCATTACCTGGTGGCCCCAGAAGAGTGGAGCCAAGCAGCACGCAATATCCTCCAAGCCAGTGTCCCGGCCGTTCGGTTCGAGCCGGTGGACCTGCCCAGCGTAGACATCCGGACGGCTGGCGAGTACCGCCTTTCGTCGCATGAGCGACCGCTCCTCGTCGACGCCCCGGGGCTCTCAGCCAAGTTGCTGGCCAGTCTTCAACCTCTGGAGTCCAAAGAGGCCATCGTCGTCCAATGGCTGCTTACGCCTCACGGACCCGTTTCTCCGGTGAAGGCCACTACCAACAACCAGAAGGAAGCGATCCCGCTGAACTTTGGCACCGGACCTGCTGACAGCGAGGCGGTGGGAGCACTACGGAAGAAGCAGGGCCTGCCACTACTGCTGGCAACCGGACGAATCGGCGTCCGGGCATCGACCGGCTGGGGCGAGCTGCGGTTGCTTCGCCAAGTCGAGGCGGCCTGGCACGAGACCAGGGCGCCAGGGGTACACCTGCGACGTCGGACTCTGCCGAGCCGATGGGTCGCCAAGTCACTGACCGTTCGTAGGGCACCACTTTCGGCCTGGCCTGCGACTCTCAACTCGGAAGAGCTGGCGGGGCTCATCGGGTGGCCGGTGGACGTGGTGGCGATGCCGGGTTTGATCCAAGGTGGCGCCCGCCAGATCCCACCGTCGCCAATGATTCCCGCTACCGGAACAGTGCTGGCCGACAGCACGTATCCGGGCGACCACCGCCCGATGGCCCTCGACGTCAACGCCCGGCTCAGGCACGTGCACCTGCTGGGGCCGACTGGCGTGGGAAAGAGCACCCTCTTGGTGCAGATGGCGGTCTCCGATCTCGAGGCCGGACGGGGCGTGGTGCTTCTCGACCCAAAGGGGGACCTCGTCCAGGCAGTTCTGGAGCGAGTTCCGGAATGGCGACGGCGCGACATCGTGATCCTCGACCCTGCTGACACCGCTCAACCGGTCGGCCTCAATCCGCTTCGCTCGGCCACTGGGGCCAGCGCCGAAGTGGTGGTCGAGAATCTGGTGGGCCTCTTCAAGAGCCTGTACCGGCACTCGTGGGGACCGCGGCTGGACGACATCCTGCGGGCTGCCCTGCTCACTCTGGCGGGCTCGGAGGGAACCACCCTCTGCGAAGTCCCGCTCATCCTCACCGACCCCAACTACCGTAGGCGACTGGTCGGCAGCCTGGACGATCCAGTAGGGCTCGAGAGCTTCTGGGGCTGGTACGAGGCGCTGTCGGATGCCGAGAGGCAGACGGTCGTCGGACCGGTTCTCAACAAGGTCCGGGCCTTCACCATGAGGCCCACCGTCAGGTCCATCATCGGGCAAAGCGCTCCGTTATTGGACCTGAGTGACGTATTGGCTAGCGGCAAGGTGCTGCTCTGCTCCCTGGCCTCGGGACTGCTGGGCGAGGAAGCCGCCTCGCTCATGGGAGCGCTGATCGTGGCCGAACTCTGGCATGCCACCACGGCCCGGGCGGGGATAGACCAGGCCAAGCGCCGACCGGTCATGGCCTACCTCGACGAATTCCAGCACTTCATTCACCTACCGACGCCCATGCCCTCGATGCTGGCCGAAGCTCGGGGTCTCGGGCTGGGCATGACCCTGGCCCACCAACATCTCGATCAGCTCGGCGAGGAAGCCCGTCATGCCGTGCTGGCGAACGCCCGCTCTCGGGTTGTCTTCCAGCTACCGGCGGGGGACGCCCGGATCATGGCAAGGGAGATGGGGACCATCCTGTCGGCCGACGACCTACAGGGCCTGGGAGCCTTTGAGGTGGTCTGCCAGCTGTTCGCCGCTGGGACCACCCAGGCGCCGGCCACCGGCAAGACCCGGGCGCTGGATCCGATCTCCTCCGACGCCGATGCCATTCGGGTCCACTCCCGTGACCGCTACGGGGTCGATCGGGAAGTTGTGGAACGGGCGATCCGCGACCGCCAATCGGGCAGCTCTGCAGGTGGACTGGGACGGCGCGATCGGCCAGGGAGGGCGTCATGAGCGCAGGCGCCGACCGTTCCGGTCGAGTCGAGGACCCAACTGCTGCATCCCTGGTAGCAACAGGTAACAGCGGCAAATCTGCCGGGGAATCTCTAGTTACAAACGGTTCTTCATCTCCCAGGCCGAAGGCCAAGCGGGCATACGTCACCCGTTCCCGAGTCGAAGACATCGACGGGCAGTTGAACAGCCACCAGAGGGCCATCCTGGCCGACGTAGGGCGTCTGGGCGTCGTCACCGGCCGTCAGGTCCAACGTCTCCATTACGGGGAGTCTGCGGCCGGGGCCCGTCTGGCCCGTAAGCATCTCGGAGAGCTAATTCGATGGCAGGTCCTTTCCCGGCTGGAGCGAACGATCGGCGGCAAACGTGCTGGCTCGGCTGGCTTCGTCTATGCCCTCGGTCCTGCGGGACAACGGCTACTCCATCCAAATCGGTGGCGCTTCCGACCTGTCTGGACACCCCGACCCAGCTACCTCCGACACGCCTTGGCCGTCAGCGAGCTCTACGTCAGCCTCCGGGAACTGGAGCACTCGACCTCTATGGACCTAGTGGCCTATGACTCCGAACCCAAGTGCTGGCGCAACTACTTCGGCCCGGGCGGCGCCCGCAGCATCCTGAAACCTGACGCTCTGGCCATTATCGGCATCGAGAACTACGAAGACCGCTACTTCATCGAAGCCGACTGCTCGACTGAACACCGACCTCACATCGTCGCCAAGGCCAAGACCTATGTCCGCTACTGGCAGAGCGGCCGCGAGCAAGCTGAGACCGGCATCTTCCCCTTTGTGCTCTGGGTCGCTCCTGATGAGAAACGCGCCGCTTTCCTGGTCGACTGCCTGGCCAGCCTGCCGCCCGAGCACTGGCAGATCTTCATGGTGACCAACGCCGACGCGGCTTCCGAGCAGATGGCTACCGGCACCGCCATGCCAATCACAATAGGAAAGGGGGTGACATGAACACCACAACCATTACAAACAACCATGACTGGAAGAGGCTGCAGTCCAGGGGCTACTGCCGATCCCAGCCGACTGTGGGCGTCGGGGAACCGACTCCACCTGTCGACATTCCTCGTCGGACCATAATCCTGGGCGACGCCGCCAAGCGGCTGGGCGAGCTGCCGGCCGACTGCATCGACTGCTGCGTCACCAGTCCGCCGTACTACGCACTGCGCGACTACTTCGTGCCCGGTCAGATCGGCCTGGAAGCCAACGTCGACGACTGGGTGGAAGACCTGAAGGCCGTGCTGGCTGAAGTCGGACGGGTACTCAAGCCCGGTGGCAGCCTCTGGCTCAACCTGGGCGACTCGTTCTCTCGGCACCCGAAGTTCGGCGCCCCGGCCAAGGGAATGCTGGCAGCTCCCGAACGGCTGCTGCTGGCCCTGATGGGCGACGGCTGGATTGTGCGGGGGAAGGTCATCTGGAGCAAGCCGAACGCACTGCCGAACTCGGTCGCCGACCGCCTGAACCTGACCTACGAAGTTGTCTACTTCCTGGTTCGCTCGCCCCGTTACTACTTCGACCTCGACGCCATCCGCGAGCCGCACCGCTCATCGGCTGGGAGGCATGACACATCTAGCAATGCCAAGACACCAGCCTGGGCAGGCCCGCTGGCCAAGGGCAGCCAAGGCGGGCTGCTCCGGGCCCGCCCCGATGGACAGCCCGGCCACCCTCTCGGCCGGAACCCCGGCTCGGTATGGGAGATCCCCACGCGCGGTTTCCGGGGTCCGCACTTCGCCACGTTCCCGCCGGATCTGGTCCGGCGACCGATCCTGGCTACCTGTCCCGAGGCTGTCTGTACCCGCTGCGGCGCACCTTGGAAAAGGAAGGTCTCGGTTACCCGCATACCGATCGGACCAATCGCCAAAGCACCACGGCCCCGCGATGCGCAGGTCATGCGATTCAATGACCGCTGGCACACCGTACGCGAGGTCGGCGACCTCATCCCCTGCGGCTGCCAGGCTCCGACGCTGCCGGGCGTGGTTCTCGATCCGTTCATGGGAGCGGGAACCGTCGGCCTGGTGGCCGAGCAACTGCACCGTGACTGGCTCGGCGTCGAGATATCTGCCGAATACCGGCGGCTGGCCATGGAGCGCATCGAGAAAGGCCGGGCCGGGCCGTGAACCCGTCTCGGACACCTCGTTGGTGTCATGCGGTTTCTGTGAGCGATTCCAATCGGGAATGGCCGACCGCACAGCACCAAGGAGGTATTGCAGTGCAACTGCAATTTTTCAGCTACCGCCGGTCGCTCATGCGGCACGGCGCCACGGGAAGGAGGGTGGCATGAAGACCATCGCCATCCGACTGGAGGACGAGACCTCAGAGCTGCTGACTCTGGTCGCCCAACTTGAGGGCACAAGCCAGATCGAGCAGATCCGCGAGGCCATCTCCTCCCACCTCGAGCGCAAGGTCGCCGGTGGCGACCTGACCGCCCGGGCCCAAGAAGCTCTCGATGAAGTCGAGCGCGAGGCTTCGGCCAAGCGCAAGGCCATCGAGCAGCTGGTGACAAACGTCTCCGACACCGTTCGGACGACTAAGTCGACCGGGCGCCGCCGGGGTTCTCAGGCCAAGCAGCCTGAAGATCAAGGCGAGCAGTAGCCAGGTGCATTCCATGCTGGGATGGGAAGGTCTTTTATGGAGCCAATCCATAATCAACAAAGACCTTCCCTCCCAGCAGCACACACCACGGCATTTATTGAAGATATGCCCAGTGAGCAGGTAAAACGATTTGACGAACGGAAAATAGTTTGAGAAAATAGGGGTAAAGATTTGGGAGTAAATAGGAATGATTAAGGATAAAAAGAATCAGACATTAGGAGAATATATAAGGGACCGACGCACGTCGCGAGGATTGTCTCTGGCGGACGCCGCCGCTCTCTCGGGGCTGCACCTGTCCTACTGGAGCAAGCTCGAAGACGGCCAATATGAGTCGCCTGCTCCAAAGCACTTGATGTCGATAGCCCGGGCATTGGAAGTGGATTTCGAAGACCTCTACAGCCTCGCTGGCTACGAATCGCCAGAACGCCTGCCAACGTTCAGCCCATACCTACGAGCCAAGTACGAGCTGCCACCCGAAGCTGTGGCCGACCTGGAACGGTTCTTCGAACTGCTGCGCTCCTACTACGACATTCCGAAGGACCAACCGGTCTTCCCACCGAAGCCCAAAGAGCCCAAGAAGCCCACTGAGCCCAAGGGTGATGTCACATCTCGGAGGGCGGCATGAATCCATCCATCGTGACCAAGCTGCGTGATGCCGTGCCGCTTCGACCGTTGCGATATTCGGAAGCGCTCAGACTGGCTGAACTGCAAGCGCAGAAGTTCCTGGCGCTGGCCGGTGTTACCGAGCCGTCCGTGCCGGATCGAATCATCACCGAGCTTCCGTACGTGCATGTCACACGCGTGAGCCCGTTCCCAACGTCCGGTGCCACCCACTGGTCAAGGGGCCGGTGGCTGGTAGTCCTCAACGGATCGGAACCAGCCACTCGCCAGCGCTTCAGCCTGGCGCACGAGGCCAAACACATCATCGACCACCGATTCGCACGTTTGATCTACAGCCAGTTCCCCGACGACGAAAGGGGCGCCATGATCGAACGAGTCTGCGATTTCTTCGCCGGGTGCCTGTTGATGCCACGACCGTGGGTCAAGCGGCTCTACTGCTCGGGACTCCCAGGAATGCAGTACCTACCGAAGCTGGCGGAGACGTTCGGCGTATCTCAAGCGGCCATGTCCGTCAGGCTCAATCAGATCGGGCTGGTCGAGCCCACTCCTCGTTGCCTGCCGAAGGGCAAGGACTGGACCCTCGACGCCGTGTCCGAATTAAGTGATCGGCCGACATATCGACGGATGGCTCAAGCCATTCCGTAGCGACAAGTAATCAACAGGAAGGAGTCAGCAATGACCAACGCCACGACCACCCGCAAAACAACGAAGGGGGTCGCGCGCGGGACGCCGACTCCGTCACAACCGTTCGATGGGAACTATGCCAAGCGAGCAGTTGTCTATCTCAGGGTGTCGACGGTGGGTCAGGTCAACACCGATCGCGATGGCGAAGGGTTTTCCCTTGCCGCCCAACGCGATGCCTGTTTCCGCAAGGCGGAATCCCTCGGGGCTGCCGTCATCGACGTCTACACCGACGCGGGCGAGTCGGCCCGCAAAGCCGATCGGCCCCAGCTGCAAGAAATGCTGGAGCGGCTCAAGGCCGAACGCGACATCGACTTCGTCATCGTCCACAAGGTCGACCGGTTGGCACGCAATAGAGGGGACGACGTAGCCATCACAATGGCTATTCGGGCGGCAGGAGCCCAACTGGTGTCGGTGACCGAGAACATCGACGAGACGCCATCAGGCACCCTGCTGCACGGGATCATGTCCTCGATCGCCGAGTTCTACTCGCTGAACCTGTCGAACGAGATCAAGAAGGGAACGAGCAAGAAGGCCGAGCGAGGCACCTACCCCGGTTGCGCCCCCATCGGGTATCTCAACCGCCAAGACCTTTCGGGTGGGAACGAGCTTCGCTGGATCGAGACCGACCCGGAACGAGCCCCGCTCATCCGCTGGGCCTTCGAGGCCTACGCCTCCGGCGATTACACCCTGAGCCAACTGACCGAGGCGCTTGGCGAGCAAGGACTCACGACAAAGCCAACTCCGAAGCACCCGTCCAAGCCACTGGTGATTCGGCATGTCCACAACATGCTGCGCAGCCGCTTCTACCTCGGGTTGTTCACCTGGGGAGGGATCGAGTACCCCGGCTCCCACGAGCCGCTGGTAAGCATCGAGATGTTTGCGACAGTCCAGGCGATCATGGCTAGCCGTCGCCAAGTTGGCGACAAGCCGCGCAAGCATCCCCACTATCTGAAGGGGACCATCTTCTGTGCCCGCTGCGGCGAGCGCCTGATGTTTACCCAGGGTCGTGGCCGCAACGGCACCTGCTACAACTACTTCGCCTGCCTGGGTCGGCACCAACACCGTAACGACTGTGATCTGCCCTACCTCCAGGTGGACGAGGTCGAAGCCTCGGTCGAGAACTACTACGACACCATCGTCCTGGCAAAAGAGACTGTCTCAGCCATTCACGGCAATCTGCTGAAGTTCGCCAAGGGCCGGAATGCTGCCGTCGAACGGCGCACAAAGCGAGAACGCAAGCGCATTCTGGATCTGGAGACCGAACGACGGAAGCTGCTCCAGGCTCACCTTGCTGGGGGTGTGCCGATCGACCTTCTGAGAGAGGAACAAGAGCGCATCACAAGAGAGCTGGCGAATGCCGGAGCAGTCCTGGCCAACACTGAGATCCACTGGGAGACCTTGCAGGAGAACCTGACAGCGGCACTGGGCCTGGCTTCGCAGTTCGGAAAGGCATACCGCCGAGCAGATGCCACGGAGCGACGCTGGTTCAACCAGGCAGTCGTGGAGTCGATCCACGTCGATGTTGGCGGGGAGGTCAAGCGGGTAGCGCTGGCCCAACCTTTTGGGACACTTCTTGACAGCGGTCTAGTGGACGCCGTCATCTCGGAAACGACAAACCGCCGCCCCTCTTGGGACGGCGGTTCGACAATCTTCAAATTGGTGGAGGTAAGGGGATTCGAACCCCTGACCTCTTGACTGCCAGTCGCAGCCAGCAAAGCCGCCCGGTGTTGCTTGGTGCCGAAGCCGCAGGTCAACGGGCCGACGTCGTGATTCCCTGTGCCGTTGAGTCCGCGCAATGTCGTATGGTTGGCGGTCAACTTGGCGGTCAACTCTTGGACCCAACTCCTGGTGTAGTTGAGTCCACGAAGCCGCCGGAAACCAAGCGTCGAGCAATCTCCTGACGGGCCGCGGGTATCTCATGGTGACCTCGCTCCCAACCGCACAATGTCGATGTTTCGACACCGAAGCAATCCGCTGCCTCTGATTGAGTCAGGCCCGCTTTCGAGCGCGCATCCTTGAGGGATGAGCCAGATACCAAGTCGACTGGATCGCAGGATCCGGCTGGACCGGTATACCAAACCTTCCTCTGGATTGGCCGACCTGCCGCGTTGAAGTCGGCTTTCAATTTCACATGCACGAGGCCGAGCTCGAAGGCGCGGTCTCGTGCCAATGGAAGATCTAGGCGTTCGCCGCAACGCTTCCATAGGTGGTTCCAAGTGCTCTCGGGCTCGTCATTGACTGCGGAAACGAATAGGGCCACGGTTTCATCCAAGGGAGCCCTTCGCCGGCCGCCCCGGGCAGGGGCGTCCGCCCTCGGTTGGCTGCGGAGGCATTCCCGAACGTGGGTGGCCAAGAGCTGATTGATCTGTCGAGCGCCTCTGTCCCACTGCCGCCAGAGTGAGCTTGAGATTGGGAATTGTTCGGTGGCGCAGATTCGTGCGGCTTCGCCTTGGCTGAGACCTGCAGCATCTCGAAGGCGACGAAGCTCCTCCCTCGTCAGCGGATCGCTGGGTGGGGGCGCCGCGGCCTTGAGGTAGAGCCCCTGGTGAGATCTACTGCGGTGGTGGAAGACAGGAATCGAGACGACCTCGCCCCGATCTCGCATCCCCTGAAGCGCTCTGATCGTCGCTACTGTCTTGCCTACGGCGCGCTCATGGGATTCGATGACCTGTGTCTCCGCAAGACCCGGCTCCTCGCTCAGCAGGCAGGAGATTGCGGCCGTGGCCGCAGCTACCTCGTCGATCTCCGGCGGCTCGAATCCGTCCAGTGCAGCGCGAACGTAAGGCACACGCGCCAGGGGCACGCCGCTTCTCTCCCAAGAATCGATTGTCCCCCTCGCCACCCGAGGGTCAGTGCGCGGCGCTTTCTCGCAGACCAATCGGGCCAACGTCGCTTGACTGAGCCCCAGTTCATTCCGACGAGTGGCGAGAGTCCTCGCCGAGATGGGCTTGGTATCTGGCTCGTTTCCATCCCCGGGACCCGGGAGAACTTCAAATCGGACCCGCGGGTGTCCTGCCTTGTCGATGAAGCTTCGACGCTCGATGTGCACGAGGTTCCGATGGAGGGCTCCGGTCCATCCATCCTCAGCAGTCTCGATATCGAATCCCTTCAGTTTCTTGGCGCGACCGATTACCGATGCCGGACTCTCCCCTGGGTGCGAGGTGACCGTGTTCCTGACTTGGGCCGGAGGATCAGTTGCCGCCAACGAGTCACGGTGTTCATTCCGCGTGGCGAGGTAGGCCCCGATCAGTGCCTCCCGCTTCATTGGCGCAATCGAAAGGCCCTTCCGATATCCAGTGATGACGGGGCGGCTGACCTTCAGTGTCGCGGCAAGCCTTTTTACGTTCCACCCTGGCCGCGCGAGGATTGCCTCCACGAGCTGCGAGTCCGACAGTCCTTTCAGCCCCCTGGGAACGTCAACCGAAGGACCCTGGTGGCCTCGGGGATACAGGCGCAGGGCTTCTCTCTGGCGTCCAAGCCGGTCGGGCTTAGGAGCAGGAGCCAGCATTTCGATGATCCTGCCGTCTGCGCGTAGTTCTCGAAGATCGTCGGCCGAGGCGCCCGACGATCGAAGGGCCCCCGGAGACGTAGTGCCAGGCTGATTTCTGACCAGGATCAGCAATCGCTCAATGGATGAATGAGGTGGATCGGACTCCATCTCGGAGCGCAGGTCGGCTCCAGCCTTAGTGATCTTCTGTTGAAGCTCAGCCGAAGGGGAGCTCTCACGGCGCTCGTACCTTCGGACAGCGGTCCCAGAAACTCCGACTCGGCGCGCAGCGCCCCGCTGGCCGAGATGGTTGCGGAGGTAGCGGAGATCGTCCAGCCAGAGAGTCCCGTCGTCTGTCCCGGCAAGGGCTTCTAGCTGGGACTGTTGCACGTGGCATATCTTACCTTTCAATTTTCGAGCGAGAGATACTAGCTACAAGATGGCTGAGTGTGGTCATCATGCATCCATGCACTCGATACCAAATGACACCACGAATCACACGACGGACGACCGCCTTGCCTTGACCCCGGATGAGGCTGCCCAGGCGATTGGAATCGGTCGCACGAAGATCTATGAGCTCCTCGCCAGCGGACGGCTCCGATCGGTTCGAGTGGGGACGCGATACGTCGTGCCGGTCGGGGCAATCGAGGAATTCCTCGACGCCTCCGACAGCGATCCCGCAGCATGAGGCCCGGGCCCCTGCCGGGGCCAACGGAGCCCCGTCGGACCGGCGTGGGCGACGTCGCGATTCCATGGGATAAGGACGCCGAGGAGATAGTCGCTGCGTTCGTTGTCGGCGATATGGAAAGCGCCCTAGCTGCCTCAAAGGTGCTCGACGGGACCGATTTCTACGACCGCCGACTAGGGCGCATCTTCTCGATCGCAGTCCAGCTCACGGCAATTTCGGCTGAGGACGATCGCGTTCACGCAGTTGCCGAACTGGCGGACGTCGACTTCGAATGGCTTGTCTCGTTCACAGATAATCGGCCGGCGAGGCGTGACCGAACGGGCGCGTACGCCCGATCGGTTCGAGAGAAGGCTCGCCGACGCCGTGTCATGGGGATCGCTGCACAGCTCTACAACGGTGCTTCTCGGGCAGAGACCGCCACGCTGAGCCAGATGGCGGCTGCCATCAGCCAAGAAGTCACAGCTTTGGTCACGGAGCGGTCATCGGTTGTCGCCAGCTCCAGCTCGGCCGGGATCTGATGGTCGTCGCAGTTCCACCCCTTCACGTCCCGGACTACCCGGAGGGCTCACCTCGTTCGGATGTCGCCGCGCCTTCGAGTGGATGGCCCATACTCGGAGATGCGGCCTTATTCGGCCTCGCTGGGGAGGTAGTGCGCACTATCGGCCCCGAAACTGAGGCGGATCCCGCCGCCCTCCTCGCCAGCTTCATTGCGGCCTTCGGATCCGCCGTAGGGCTCGGACCGCGAGCTCGGGCCGATGGAGCGGATCATCCTGCCCGCCTCTTCGTGGTCATCGTCGGCCAAACCTCAAAGGCGCGAAAGGGAACGTCCTGGGCGCGAATTGCCGAACTCATGCAGGTCGCCGATCCCGATTGGTCAAAGGACCGAGTCACGTCGGGACTCTCATCGGGAGAGGGACTTATCAAGGCCGCCGATCGTGAGAGCGGCGGCGCGCTGTTTGTCCACGAAGGAGAGTTTGCAAAGACCTTGAAGGTTGCCAGCCGCGAAGGGAACGTCCTGTCTGAAGTTCTCCGATTGGCATGGGACTCCGGAAACCTTCAGGTCATGACAAAGGATCCCCTCAAGGTGTCAGGGGCTCACGTGAGCATCGTTGGGCACATCACCGAGGAAGAACTCCGTTCGACGCTCACGGGCCTCCAGGCCGCCAATGGCTTTGCAAACCGATTCCTGTTGATTTGCGCCAAACGTGCGCGGCTGCTCGCCACTGGAGGCAATCTCGACGACCAGGCCATTGCCGAGCTGGGGGCGAAAGTCGGAGCCGCCTTGGAGAGTGCCCGACGGCTCCAGATCCTCCGCCGCTCGAGCGCGGCAGACGAACTCTGGACTCGCCGATACCATGACCTCGCCGCCGATACTCCGGGAGGCATGCTCGGGGCGCTCACCGCCCGATCTGAGGCTCAGCTTCTCAGACTCTCCGTCGCCTACGCCGTGCTCGCAGGTTCGAGAACAATTGAGCCGGAACACCTCGATGCAGCCTGGGCACTTTGGAGTTACACGAGAGACTCGGCTGCCTACCTTTTTGGCAACCAGCTCGGTGACCCGATGGCAGAGAGGCTGCTCAGGGCATTTGAGACGGCTCCAGACCGTCAGTTCACCCGGAAGGAGCTCACGAAGGCCTCAGGAGGCCACCTTTACGGCGACAACCTCGACCGGGTGCTGTGTCGCTTAGAGGACGGCGCCCTCATCCAGAGGATCATGATCCCCACCGGCGGGCGCCCCGGAGTCGTTTTCATGAAGGCTCCTCAGTAGTGGGCGCTGCGAAAGCTGCCGAAGCGGCGAATCGCAGGTCAGGCGCCACCTCTGTTTGCTGCGGAACCGCGCCAGAAGCTGCCAAAGGTGTCCCCTTCGGCAGCACCTCGGCAGCGTTCCGACCTGCGATTGGACGCACTTTCGCCGCGCGTGCCCGTCCGGTCGGTGACCGCTCCGACCAGGTCGTATGGGCTCTTGGACACAGTTCGGCAGCTTCGGCAGCTTTCGCAGCGCGTGTCGGATCGAAGGCAGGCCCCGGGAAGCCGCGTGAGATTCCGTCGCATCCGCACGTGGTCGGCTCGGGACATTCCTCCTGCATTTGCGGACGCCGTCAGGTGCTGGTCGCGAGCCCCTCGGCAAATTCGAGGCGTCCAAGATCCACGAGCAAAGTCAACTTTTTCGTCCTTGAAACTGGCCCCATTCCGGCTGATCGCACTGACGTTCGAAGCGCGCTTTCCTGGGAAAGAAGCGCACTGCGGTGCGTGGAAAGTGCACTGCTTTTTTTGCATTCCCCCTGGTCACGAGCGGCGCACTGCGGTGCGAACGGGCTTCCTCGTGATATCGGGTCCACCCTGTCCAGTCGAGGAGTAGTGGATCCCTGCACATCGATGGTCTCAGGAAGAAATTCGGGAGCGTCTCGGATTGGCTTCATCTTTGGCGTCGATGGCCGAGCCGCCAGAATCCGGCTATCTCCGTCCAGAGTTTCGGGAGGGTCCCCTCGAATTCCCGATATGAAATGTGCCGCAGGACTTGCACTTGTAGTGACTCATCCGGGCCATCCTTCGGCGTCGCCACCACGCGGCTTCTCTCGCGGCGTTGGCTCTGGTCATCTTCCGCTTGCCCGACTTTGGGCACTTCTCAGGCTGCATCCCAAGCGCATAGTGGCGGACGGGTGTGACGGAGCCGATCGCGGCGAAGACAGGCCGTTGCGCCTGGCAGCGAGCCCGCTGCGGCCGAAATCCTGGTCAACGGGCGACGGGAACTCGTCGGCGGTACTCTCCAGGAGCCATAGATAGTGGCCCGGGCGATGCGCGAACATCCCCGGGCCGTGGCCGACACCCCAAGGAGGTGGCGACAGTGAGCCAGGCTATTGGCAAGCGATCGGGAAGTGGTGCCTTATCGCCACCATCCGTCAGCGGACGATCTGAGGACGAGCTCCGGGAGCTGTTTCTCCGTCGAGGGCTGGCCCCTCGGACCGTGGCGATGTATGTGTCACTCGTCTACCGGGTCGCCGCATTTTGCGGCGATGAGGACCTGTCGATCGACACGCTCAACGCCTCCGACCTAGCCCGCTTCGCCTCGACGATGCCCCAAAGTCGCACGTCGCTCGGGAACGCTCGCGCCGCCCTCACTCACTACTGGTCGGGCACCGGCCGGAAAGGATTTCCAAAGCTAGACGTAGTCGGGATCCTGGGAGTCCCATCGAAGGATCCACTGGAGGGTCTCGTTGCCAGGGAATCCGCACTCGCCCGGGAGTCATCTCTTGCCGTTTCTGAGGCGCCCACTTGGTCGGAAATGGAGTACGACCGGAGGTGGCTGATCGACCGGCTCAGGTCCCGCTACCTGGCCCGAAGGACAGCCAACGGTTACGCCGTCCTTCTCGCACGTCTAGCCAAGTGGTGCATTGAGCATGGCACCACGATCGACACCGTCTCCGGTTCGGACCTGGAAGCCTTCGCCGAGACGCTTCCAGGTTCCCGATCGAGCCGGGCGTCGCTTCGGTCGGCATTGACGCACTACTACACATTCACGCGCCACCCCGAGCCGCCCATTTGGGCTATTCGGGTCCCGAAGGCGCGGAAAATGGTGTGCAGGGCGCTCGAGGATGACGACGCCCGGACCTTGGAGGCAGCGGCGCTGGCAAGGAACGATCGGAAGGGCCTGGCCGTCATCATCGGTCTGTACCTCGGACTTCGCCGGTTCGAGATCGCAAAGCTGCGGTGGGCAGACTTCTCCGACGGATGGCTCCATATCGTGGGCAAGGGCGACGTCGAGGCCTCGATACCCGTTCACCAGGTTGTGGTCGACTATCTCGACCGGCTCCCCAACAAATCGCCGTTCGTCTTCCCAGGACGCTGGGGGGGATCCGCGAACCCGACGACGGTCTGGGGCTGGGTTCGCCAGGCGGCAGAGGAGGCCGGGATCGGCCAGGTGCCGACGCATATCCTCCGGCACACCGCGCTGGCTACGGGAAACGACGAGACGGGCGATCTGCGCTCTGTGCAGGACTTCGCCCGGCACGCCGATCCGAACACGACGTCGGGATATACCCGGACCACCAAGCGCCGGATGGTTGCCGTTTCCGAGGCCATCGGTGGCTTTTACGACCCGCCAGGGGATTCGGAGCATGCACCGACCCCGGAGGGACCGGTACTTCCGGGGCTTCCGTTTGCCGAGCTGGTGGCTTGTGTCGAGGGATCGCACGCCGTAGAGGCTTGGACCGAGCTCGCTGGAATGATTGGAGAGCGTCCCGGTTGGCGGCTGGGAGGAAGCACCGACGGAGAGGGGATCATCGAATACCGCTTTGGCGACGGCAAGCTCACGGTCAGCGTCAGCGCTTCTAACCTCCTCCGAGCTCCGAGTTTCTGCATTGAGCGTGAGGTCGGTCCGACGGCCGAGCACGTCGTCTGGTGGCACTTCGACGACGTCGCCGCGCTCGGCGCCCTACTGGCCACCTTCGAGGCCGGAGGCGTGCCGTTCCCTCCCACGGCGATTTCCGTTCCCTACGAGCCGGGCCATGCATCCGAGTCCGAGCATGTCTGATAGTTCTAGTTATCAGACGCCTGGACCCGGTCCGGCGTCCGATAACGGCGCCGTAAGGACCGGCGATGGCGGTCTCCGAGTGTCCGATAACAGTGGAGTGGCCGCGGATCCCTCGATCCCGTTCGATGACATATTCGCCACCTATGTAGCCAGACTGGATCGGCGGGCGATGTCCGAGCACACCCGCCGGGCCTACCGCGGCAGCGTCCGGCGCTACCTCGCGTGGCTCCAGGGGCGGCCCGATGCCGCCGAGGCGCTCGTCGACCCGATGGCCCGGGACTTCTCGGTCAAGGACTTCCGACGGGACCTGAAGGACGGGAAGCGGGCACCGGCCACGGTGAACGCAACGCTCGCCGCTGTCGACGACTTCTACCGGTCCCTCGGACTCGGGCCGTCCGCCGTCGGCCGGGACTCGCTCCCGGCCCGGGCGCCTCGGGCACTGTCCGATCAGGAGCTCCGATCGGTCATCCGGGCGGCACTGCAGGTCCGAGACGACCGGGCCACCGCGGCGGTAGCACTCATGGCCTTCGCCGGTCTCCGTGTCGGCGAGCTCGTCCGGCTCGACGCCGACGGCGTCATGATCTCGGCCCGGGGCGGTTCGGTGGTCGTCCACCGGGGAAAGGGCGACTCCGGCCGCCGGGTGCCCCTCGGCGCCGAGGCTCGGCGCCTCGTCGATCCATGGCGGAGCCTCAGGATTCGTCAGGGCGCCGGGCCGCTGTTCCCCGGGCCTGGGGGACGGCTGTCGACCCGCGGCGTCGATCGCATGATGGAGCGGCTCGGCGCCAGGGCAGGCGTGTCCCTGGCGCCCCATGTCCTCCGACACACCTTCGTTACCCGTCTCATCCGGTCCGGCGCCGATGTCGTCCTGGTGGCCGAACTCGCCGGCCACCGGTCCCTGGAGACGACCCGCCGCTACGCGTTACCGACGCAGGAGGACCGGGAGGCGGCGGTCGAGGCCCTGGGGGTAGATCCGTGATCACCGCTCGGAGACGACCCCCTCAGACGGCACGAGATCGCGCAGGAGCGACGCGAGGTGCCCTGTCGACCATGGAGCGCCAGGCTCGGAAAACAGGCCCCTGCGCCAGCCCAGCGAGGAGTTTTTCCGGACCCTCGGGCGGAATCGCATCGACGCCGGGTCCGGAGCCGTTTTGCACGCATGACAGGGGCTTCCAGTCATACAACAAGGGAAGGACATTCACCGATGGGTAATCGCAGAGGTCACGGCGAAGGCGGGATCCGAAAGAGGTCCGACGGACGCTGGCAAGGCACGATCGAGCTCGGATGGATCGACGGGAAGCGAGGTCGGAAGTTCGTCTACGGCCGGACCCGTGCCGACGTCGTCGACAAGCTCCGGCGATCCAAGACTGCCCTCGCCAGCGGTCTCCCGGTGGTCGACGAACGCCTGACCGTTGAGAAGTGGCTGGAGCACTGGCTGGACAACGTACTGCCCGGATCCGTCAAAGAGACCACCGCGGCCAACTACTCGAACCTGGCTCGTCGACACCTCATCCCCGCTCTCGGCAAGCATCGCCTTGCTCGGCTCGACGTGCGCCACGTCGAGGAGCTCTTGGCCGCGATGGCCCGGGAGGACTACCGGCCGAACACGATTCGACTCGTCCGGTCAGTGCTCCGGCGATCGATGGGTCATGCGGAGCGTCAGGGGCTAATCGTCCGCAACGTCGCCGCTCTCGCCCAAGGTCCAAGGATTCCGCGAGGTGAGGCCCGGGCCCTGGCGGTCGAGGAGGTCAGGGCGCTCCTCGGCCAGGCGAAGGGCGATCGTCACGAAGTCGCTTTCGTCCTCCTGGTGGAGACCGGGATGCGCCTCGGCGAATTGCTGGGCCTGCGCTGGGAAGATGTCGATCTCGACGGCCGCCAGCTCCAGATTCGTCAGACTCTTTCCTCGCTCGGTGGACGCATCATCCTGAGCGAGCCGAAGACGGCGACTTCGCGGCGCCTATATGAGCTCAGCCCGCAGGCCATCGAGGCCCTCAAGGTGCATTGGGCCCGCCAGGCAGCCGAGCGGCTATCCGCCGGCTCGGCATGGGTGGCCAGCGGGCACGTCATCGCAACCGAGATCGGCACACCGGTGGATCCGTCGAACTTCCGGCGCCGATTCGCCAAGGTCTCGCAGGCTGCGGGAATTCAGAAGTGCCATCCTCACGAGCTTCGCCATACCGCCGCGTCCCTCATGCTGTCCCGGGGAGTTCCCCTTCACATCGTGGCCGACGTCCTCGGCCATTCGTCGATCTCAGTTACGAAGGACGTCTACGGGCACCTGGTGGCGGGCGAACGGAGATTCGCATCCGACACCATCTCCTCCGCAATTTATGGAGCCTGACAGCTTCACGACTCTGGTCTATGAGGCTCGGACGATCTCCTCGACCATGATCTGTCGGACCCTCGTCTCGCCGATCTTCGCCCACCGGGCCACCTGAGCCTGGGCGACTCCGCCGTCGAGCGCCTCCAGGATGAGACGGTCCCGGATCCGGCATTCGTCCTCAAGGTCCGCTCGGAGACCTGCTATCCGCTCCGCCGCCGCCCGCAATCCGTCCTCGAAGGTGGTGGCCATGAAATTCCTCTCTAATGCACTTCCCTGTGCCGCCGCTCAGCTGAAGTATTACCGGATGGAGCGCCAGTTGGGTGCCTGCACTCAGACCGGCCCCGAGGAACCCTGCGACGGATCCAGCCGCCTCGCGCCAGCCGAGCTGAGCTCGGCCGCTACCTGACTCAACCGGCCGGTCATCTCGACGGACTCGTCGGGCAAAATGCGACCAGCGCAACCGTCGACGATCACAAGGCGACCGCCCGTCCGATGGGAAAGCTGACCGACGAAGATCGGTAGGAGGACTTCGGTCTCGGTCGTCAGCCCGATTCGTTTTGCGATACCCACTGGAATCCCGCGAGCGCGCAACTGACCCTCGTAGCGCGTCCGGGCTGCAGGCTGCCGTAGCTCGATGTACCGGTTCCAAAGCTCGACCGTCTCCTTGACGCATGCACTGGCCGACATCCTCGGAGTGATCGGGGTAGCACCCTGAGCCGAGTAGGCCGAATCGATCACCGCGGGTGGGGCCTGGAATGGAAACAGTCGACCGGTCAAACTGGAGAAGTAGATCGAAACGGCGGCCTGCCGGATCTGTCGGCGTCGCCCGACCTCCTGCGTGTAGTCGAGTCGGACCAGGTAGAGCAGGATCCACGACTGTACGATCCAGTCGACAGATTCCTTGTTCGACAGGCGTCCAGTTCGCTGGTTCACGATCATCGCCGTCACTGCGTCATCCGAGCACGAAATTGGGAGCGCCATCGTTGGCCGGGCCACGGCGGCCGGACCATATCCGCCCTGTCCCTGATGCTCAGATCGGCTCATCATGAGTTGGGCCAAATGGTTTGCCGGAGTCGGCTCGCCTTGCCTGTCGAATCGGAACAGGGCCATATCGACCGATGCAGCCCAGGCGACAGCCTCCTCAGTGAATCCCTCCGCGGCGAAGAACAATGACTGAATGCCTAGCGCGGCTCCGTAGAGCTTCTGGAGGTCGGGACGTCCGATCGGTCGCCCGTGAAGCTTGACCTGAGCAACCGCTTGGGTGGCAATGACATCGAGACCACCGTCTGGGCCCGACGGGGTGCAATGGGCGTCGGTGTATCCCATCCATCGCATCCACTCGGCCGCGACCAGCTCCGCATCGGCGGCGGTGCGGATGAGCCGGAGGGTTGGCTTGGCCTGCGGAGCAGATCCAACGTCCCTCGGGTAGTCACCGTTCGACGACTGAACGGGATGTGTGTGCTGCGACCAGGCCGAACCGTCCCACCAGCGCTGCATCGTCGGGTCAGTGGGGTCGAGATACCAACCTTGACCGGGTCCGTTTGCTCCTGAAGTCACCGCCACGCCTCCTGGGGCCGAACCTCAGCCCGCCACACTATTGGGCACGCTCACCGCCGGGGCAACTCGGTAGTGGCTCACTATCAATCGACCGGGTAACACGGCCACTTAAGGGGTGACCGATAGGGACTGACATAAGAACCAACATAAGGGGCGTCCTGGACGGCGGCTCGACATCGGGCGAGTCTGGTTGGACGAGGGCACGACGAGAGGGATCCGACGATGGATGTACACGATGAGAGACGAGGATCATTCCTCGTTTCACCGTTCTGCCGATGCGGCCAGGCCATGACAGTGCAGGTCAAGAACGGGCGCCACTACTTCACCCGGTGCCCACACTGGACCGAGGAGCAGGGCTCATTGCCTCCCGCTCCAGCCACACGACCCGTCAGGTTGGCGGCGTTCCTCCGGTGAATCCCGCGACGCATCCGGTCTCCCACTGGGATGCACTGTCGCCACTGACCATCGCTTTGATTGCAAGGGTTGAACAACCACCCATTGGGTTAGATCCGGCTTCGACCCCGCTGTTCAGTTGGCCCTGAGCGAAGTAGTAGCCGTCCTTGTATGACTGCGTGGAGCTCACCGGCGCAGATGAGCAGGCGGCCAGTCCTGCGCCGATCGCCGCACACGCAACTACTACCGCCCAACAAGAACCCATGCGCCGCACGACGGAGACCTTAGTCAGGCACGAGACGATGACGGGGGTTAGGGTCCGTCCACGGGTTCCAAGAGGGAACCAACGCCGGAAGGTTCCTGACATGGATGCAAATCATTACGTCCCGATTCTCTTGACCAAGCGCGGCGAGCGATACGCATTGAGAGATCTGCCCGATTCGGTGCATCAGGCCATGACTCCGATGTTCGTTGTCGCTCCGATCGACTGGGACTTCGAGGAAGAACGTCCGGCCAAGTCGGCAACGGAGCATCTATCTCGACTTCCTACGGAGCTCCACGAATCCCGGGGGAGCCTTCCAGGGTTCGTCGACCTTCCATTCCTCGAAGACGATGACGACCTGGACAGCGGTTTCCACCCACTGGTCTGGTTGACGGCGGAATGTCCGACGCCACTCATCCCGACGACGTCACCTGGTCGGACAGACGCATACAAGTCGGCCGCTGCGTTGGTCGTAGCACGCGATGGATTGGGCGCGTGCTTCAGACTTGCGATTCCGGAGTGGCCGAGTAATACCGGCGCTGCCCCAATCGACGGTCTACTCGCTGAGCCCGGGTTGGCTCCCACCGACGTCGACTTGGTTCTTGATTTGGGCGACGAGACGGGTGACCTGGCTCGGACCGCCGTCCGACAGGAGCTCGTTAATCTCCCATATCGAGACGATTGGCGATCTGTGATCGTCGCGGGAACCGGAATGCCCAAAACGCTCCCGCTGGGCCGTGGAGTGCATGAGATCGAACGGGGCGAATGGGCCATCTACCAGAGCATCCTCAGCCACGGCACTGCTCGCGTCCCGACATTTGGGGACTACGCGATCGCTAACCCGGATCCGACATTCGAGATCGACCCGCGGTGGATCAGCATGAGCGCCAACGTTCGCTACACCGCTGACCCGATCTGGATTGCCCCCAAAGGCGAACTATTCAAGGGGAAGGGCGGCACTGGCCTCGGAAGCGCAGCTGTTCCTCCCGTACTGGAGACACTGCGGGCGCAACCGGGATATGGGCCGGCAAATCATTGTGAACTCGAGCAGTGGGTGGATGCCGTTCTGTCAGGCTCGGGGAGCACCGGCAATGCTGAAACGTGGCGGCGGTATGGCACGCTCCATCATCTACAGAGAGTTACCGAGCAACTCGCCACCGTTCACGGTGCTTAAGTCGCTCCCTGACAATCATCCGTAGCTCGGCGAGGGGCACATTCTCCGCCAGGCGCGTCCACATGATCTGCCGACTCTTCGAGCGCACGCCCCGATCGAGATCTCGCTCAACAAGCTCAGCCAGGACCTCATCTCGCCAAAGGAGCTGAACCAGGTCTCGTGGCGAGACGTTCGGGTTCTCCAATGGCAGGGCCTCGTGCCTTAGTGCGACACCTTCATCGGTGGACGATGCGACCATCAAGCCCCACCATGTCGGAAGGAGCGGTCTTGCATGGTCCAAATGTCGCTCCGCAACTACGAGAGTGGCTCGGTCGAGGACACGGGAATACATCTCCACCTGAGCCGGAAGCCGCCGAAGCGTGTCGCGCTCACTTTTCAGCTCGTATCCAGAGAGTTGACCGTTGATGACGGCCACATCGACACGGACCTGTCCACAGAGATCAAGTTCGTCCACGAACCGGGTTTGGGCCAGTTCGCTCCGGTGCTCCTGGTTGAGCAGCGAGTGAAGGGCGCCGCGCACATCCCCGTCACGCATGTGATCACGTTAGTCGTGGGCGAGGAGGCATCCGAGGACGCAGCGCGGCGGGGGAGCATCCCTGACGCGTCGGCTAGCTGCCCACCTGGCGACGTTGGGTCGAAATGGGGGTAACCGATGACGAGCCACCGGATTCTGAGTCCCGGTCAGATAGATCGAGGACGAGACCAAACACCCACACGAGCCTGATCATCCTCACGGACACGATGGCCACCGCCCATGCCGTGGCGGCGCGAGCGATCGTTGGGTGCCCGGCCGGAGTGTCGAAGGCCATTGCTGCGATGGCGATGAACGTCGCCAATCCGAGTGCCGCGATGACTGCCTTGAAGTTCCGGGTCATAGGAGCGTTCAAGTTTCGCTGCAGGTGATTTAGTCGACGACCCGGGCCGAGTGCCCGAAGAATTGCGATCGCGGCGAACACCAGTCCGAACAGACCAGCCGCCGCCTCGACCAGCGTTTGGTGGAACGTTGTTATGGATGCCCAATCCGGGAAGACGACGAGATGAACGCCGGTGTAGTGGAGCGTCAAGTAGACGCCAACTGCAGCGGCGGCAACGACCTGGTCGAACGCGGGATGATCGGATACCCGGTGCCTCAGGGTCAACACGTGCCTCCTCTCATGTGCGCGTCAGTGGATGAATTGCCCAACCTTCTGATAGGCGATCTCGATTCCGTCCCTGGCCGAAGTCTCGTCCAGATACTTTCGATTTCCCTCGATGGTATCGATCGGATGCGACACGACGAGCCGATCGACAAGCAAGTCCAGGTCGGACATACCGGACACGCCGTCAAGGTCTGACAGCTCGATTCTTGCCTTTTTCACGGCGGACCGCCGACCGGGTGAGAGCAACGCCTCCCCGATTTGGGACACCACTTCACCGAGGCCTCTGCGCTGGTCGTCAGTCGATGCTCGGACAATGATTTCGACGTCGGCAACGGGGAGGCGGTTGGCGACCGCCTTCATCCCGGCGAGCGAACGGATGTCGTCTAGTCGGGCTAGTTGGTCCGTGGGCACCCGGATGTTGAGGAGCCGCACTCCTCCACTTTGCTGGATCGCCTGAATGACGTCATCACGTGTTACGGGCGGGAACGTGTGGTCGAGATGATGAGGATCCAGCCAGTGGAGATAGCTCCCAAGCTGGGCCTCCTTGGGTCCCTGGTGGTTGTAGACGAAGGCCATCGTGTTGTCCGGGAAGAATGCGTAGTAGGTCGGCTGAGCGAGCTCGGGAGCCTGGTCAAGCACGTCCTCCAGTGGCCGAAAGGTCCCCGTAGCGGGATCCCTGAGAAAGGGGAGATCCTCAGTCTGGATCCGATACATGACGAAGTGAACGCCTACGTCACCTGGCCTGCTGGCAAGGGCCTGGCCCACCAATCTCTGACCGAGGCTCATTGGCATCTCGGCCGCACCTGCCTGGGCTACAGCCTCCAGCCGGTGGTGGAGCAGATCCAGATTTACCGGAGCCGGGTCGGCCTTGTGGAACCTGACCTTCTTCTCGATTGCCATTCCGCCTCCGATTCTGGAAATCCCCCGAATGGCAGCTACCGCCCTTTGGAGGTCAACTTGGCGGTCAAATCGCCCAGTCGCATCGTGACGAAACGGCCGCACCACCTCTGACCTGCACCATTCGAGTGGAGGTAAGGGGATTCGAACCCCTGACCTCTTGACTGCCAGTCAAGCGCTCTACCAACTGAGCTATACCCCCGAAGGTCGGATCAGGTTATCAGCACCCCGCCCGGCGCCCGAATCGAGGCGTCGATCCGCCATGACACCGGGCGATCCGGATGTGGCGGCAGCCGGCCGGTCAACGGTGCCCGTCGTGGCCGACGCCTGGTGCCTCGGCACTCCCTGCCCGGTTCGGCCAGTCCGACATGGCTCTCGACCCGTGCATCTGACCCGACCCGGGGAGCGCGACATCCCCGACAGAGAGGTGGCCGGGTCCGTGACCGGTACGATCGGCGCCTATGGCACGGGCCTATGACGTCATCGACATCGAAAAGAAATGGCAGCGCCGCTGGAGCGACGAGGGCACCTACGAGGTGGATGCCGACGACCCCCGACCCCCGTGGTACGTGCTCACCATGTACCCCTACCCGTCCGGGCCCGCCCACATGGGCCACGTCCGCAACTACACGTTCGGCGACCTGCTGGTCCGCCACCGGACCATGCTCGGCCACGCGGTGCTGTCGCCGTTCGGGTTCGACTCGTTCGGCCTTCCGGCGGAAAACGCCGCCATCAAGACCGGCACCCACCCCCGCATCTTCACCGACGCCCGTATCGAGGAGCTGAAGGAGTCCATCACCTCCCTCGGCGCCGTCTACGACTGGCGCCGCGAGATCCGGAGCCACGACCCCGAGTACATCAAGTGGAACCAGGTCATCTTCATCAAGCTCCTCGAGGCGGGACTGGCCTACCGGGCCAATGCCCCGGTCAACTGGTGCCCGGGGTGCCAGACCGTCCTCGCCAACGAACAGGTCCTGGCCGACGGGACCTGTGAGCGGTCGGGCGACCTGGTGGTCAAGCGCGACCTCGAGCAGTGGTTCTTCCGCATCACCGACTACGCCGACGAGCTGCTGGCCGGTCTCGACGGACTCGAGTGGCCCGAGCGGGTCAAGACCATGCAGCGCAACTGGATCGGCCGGTCCGAGGGCGCCGAGTTCGACCTGGCCGTCGTGGGGCGGGACGGTACCGACGGCCGTGCACCTCTCGCCCTGCGGGTCTTCACCACCCGACCCGACACATCCTTCGGGATGACCTACGCCGTCGTCGCTCCCGAGCACCCGCTGGTGGCCGAGCTGACCACCCCCGACAACGCCGACGCTGTCGAGGACCTGCGAGTCCGTGCCGCGGCCAGCACCGACGTCGAGCGCATGTCGGAGTCCGGCTCGGCCAGCCTGGCCAAGCGCGGCGCGTTCACCGGCTCGTCGGTGGTCAATCCCTTCACCGGGACCGCGGTGCCGGTCTACGTGGCCGACTACGTGCTCATGGGCTACGGCACCGGGGCCATCATGGCCGTCCCGGCCGAGGACCACCGCGACTGGGACTTCGCCCAGGCCTACGGGCTCCCCTTCGTCCGCACGGTGGAGCCGCCCGAGGGATGGGACGACGACGGTCCCGGTGGCGCCTACGTGGGTGCCGGTCGGAAGATCAACAGCGAGTGGCTGGACGGCCTGGACATCCCCGTGGCCAAGGAGAGGGCCACCGAGTGGCTCGAGGAGCGTGGCATCGGCGTCCGCACCGTCAACTACCGCCTGCGTGACTGGCTGGTGTCCCGCCAGCGGTTCTGGGGCTGCCCGATCCCCGTCGTCTACTGCCCCGACCACGGCATCGTCCCGGTCCCGGCCGACCAGCTCCCGGTCCTCGCCCCCGACGACGTGGAGTTCCTGCCGACCGGCGAGTCCCCGCTGGCCACCAACGCCGAGTTCCTGCACACGACGTGCCCGGTGTGCGGCGGACCGGCCACCCGCGAGACCGACACCATGGACACCTTCGTCGACTCGTCCTGGTACTTCCTCCGGTTCACCGACCCGTGGACTCCCGACGCGCCGTTCGACCCCGACATCGCCCGGCACTGGATGCCGGTCGACCAGTACATCGGGGGTATCGAGCACGCCATCCTCCACCTCCTCTACGCCCGCTTCTTCACCAAGGCGCTGGTCGATGTGGGCCTGGCCCCCGAAGGACTGCGCGAGCCGTTCGCCCGGCTGTTCACCCAGGGCATGATCCGGATGGACGGCAAGAAGATGTCGAAGTCCAAGGGCAACCTGGTCGCCCCCTCGAGCTACCTGACCACGGTCGGGGCCGACGCGCTCCGTCTCTTCCATCTCTTCGTCGGACCACCGGCCGACGACGTCGACTGGTCGGCGCAGACCGACTCGGTCATCGACGGTTGCGCCCGCTTCCTCGACCGGGTGTGGCGCCTTGCCGTACCCGCCGAGCCCCGGGCCGGCGGGTCCGGAGGTGACGAGCTGACCGAGGGGGACATCGCCGTGCGCCGCGCCACCCACAAGCTCGTCGACCGGGTGTCGCGCGACTACGAGCGGTGGTCGTACAACACGGCGGTCGCCGCCTGCATGGAATTCGTCAATCTCGTCCATCCCTATGCCCGCGACGGCGGTCGCGCCGACGTGCTCGACGAGGCGGTGGATACCCTCCTCCTTCTCCTCGCCCCGATGACGCCGCACCTGGCGGCCGAGGCGTGGGAGCACCGGCACGGCGACCACATCCACCTCCGGCCCTGGCCCGTCGCCGACCCCGATCAGCTGGTGGAGGAGACCGTGACCATGGTGGTCCAGGTCAACGGCAAGGTGCGCGACCGTATCGAGGTGGCACCGGACGTCTCCGCGGCCGAGGCCGAGCGACTGGCCCTGGCGTCGGCCCCGGTGGCCGAGGCACTGGCCGGTGCGCAGCCGACGCGGGTCATCGCCCGGCCGCCCAAGCTGGTCAACGTCGTCGTCTGACCACGGGCAGCGCAGCGCCAGGACGGTGGTAGATCCCCGTTAGTATCGGGCGGCCCGGTTCGCGCGGATCCTGTCGGGCATCCCGCAGTCCAGAAAGGCACCCGCCGAGTGAATTCCGAGGACCCGGGCCACGCACCGAACGCACCTCCGGCGGCTGACGGCCCGGCGGCCCAGAACGGACTCGACGTGGTCATCGTGGCCTACGGCGCTCCTGACCTGCTCGATGCGTGCCTGGACTCGCTCCACGGTGCGTTCCCGGTGACCGTGGTCGACAACTCATCGAGCGATGACGTCCACCAGGTGGCGACCGCCCACGGGGCGACCTACGTCGACCCGGGCAGCAACCTCGGATTTGCCGGCGGTGTCAATGTCGGTGTCCGGCACCTGGCCCGGCCGCACGGGGACGTCCTGCTGTTGAATCCGGACGCCGAGGTGTCCGCGGACGCTGTCACCCGGCTGCACGCCCGGCTCCTGGCCGACCCCGGACTCGCCTGCGTGGCGCCGGCCCAGGTCGATCCCCGGGACGGGTCCGGCGCCAGGGTGGGCTGGCCGTTTCCGACCCCCGGCGGTGCCTGGGTCGAGGCCGTGGGCCTCGGAGGCCTGCGCCGGCGGGTGGACTTCCTGATCGGATCGGTCCTGCTCGTCCGGACCGAGGCGCTGGAGGACGTCGGCCCCTTCGACGAGGACTTCTTCCTGTACGCCGAGGAGATCGACTGGCAGCGGCGTGCCACGTCCCGGGGCTGGCGCACAGCCCTCTGCCCCGAGATCACCGCCACCCATGTGGGTTCCGGGACCGGTGGGGACCCGGCCGAACGGGAGATCCACTTCCAGGCCTCCCACGAGCGCTACATCCGAAAGCACTTCGGGACACTCGGCTGGTGGGTCTACCGTTCAGCGATGCTGGCGGGATCGACCGTGCGCGCTCTGGTGCTCCCCGGTGGCCGCCGGCGTCAGGCGGCGTTCCGGGTCCGGCTCTACTGGGCCGGCCCTCTGCGCTTCGAGTCCCGCCTGCCCCGGGGAGCGAACGCAGGCTGAGCCGGTGCCTAGCGTTGAGGGTGCGACCGGCGCTACCGACCGGCCAGGTCGACCAACCTGGCGTGCAGCGTGACGGCCGTCCGGTCCCAGGAGAAGCTCTCGGCCACCTGGCGGTTCCGGGTGCGGGCCTGCTCGACCAGTGCCGGGTCGTCGTCGGCACGACGAAGGGCGTCCGCCATGGGCGTGACTTCGGGGTCGACCCACAGGACGACAGCGTCGCCGGCCACCTCGCGGACAGCCCCGGACGGGGTGGCGATCAGCAGCGAGCCGCCGGCCATCGCCTCGAGGGGCTGGAGGCCGAAGCCCTCGTCGGGCGAAGCGTGCACGGTGGCGACCGCCCGTGCGTTGTATCCGGAGAGTTCGGCGTCCGTCAGCCTCCCGGTCAACTCCACGCTGTCGGCCACCTGCAGTTCCGCGGTGAGCCGGCCGAGGACGTCCGCCCGTCCGCCCAGTGATCCTCCGATGACCAGGTCGTCCTGTCCGCCGAGGTCTCTCCGGTAGTGGGCGAAGGCACGCAGGATCAGGTCGGTCCGGTCCCGTTCGTCCTCCGAGGCCAAGGTGAAGAAGAACGGAGGACGGGTCGGGCCGTCAGACACCGGGCGGAAGACGTCGAGGTCGACGCCCAGGGGCACCACCGCAGCACGGGCGGGATCCAGGTGGTGGTTGTGGACGAGGTCGTCCCGGGTGGCCGACGTGGAGACCACCACCTCGGCCCGGATCAGCGAACGATCCATGAGGAGGCGGCTGTAGCGTCGGCGGAGCTGCTCGCGCATGGCGGTGGTCGGCTCGCGTCGCCAGCGGATCTCGGGGTCCTCGGGGACATGCAGGAGCTGGGGCGGTCCCCACAGGGCCCCGCACTCGCGGTGCGAGTAGACGGCGGCAGCCCCCAGCCTCGAGCAGGCCAGAGGCAGCAGGGCCTGTTCCCACACTGCGTTGGGGACCCGTCGGACGACGGTTGCCACGTGCTCCAGTCCGAGTCGACGCAGGATCGGAAGACCGAGCGGTGAGCACACCGCCCGGTAGCGCTCCGGTGCCAGGGCGAACATCCGGGGGGCCAGCTCGGTAAGCACCCGGGCCACACCTTTGGTATTGGCACCGAGGTCGAACAGGTCGAGTACGAGCGGACGGGCCTGGTCAGTTCGGTGGCCTGGGTTCACAGGCCCGTCACTGCGGTGGGGCGGCGGGCATGGGCAGACTCTAGGACAGCCGTCGCCGGGCCGACTGCCTGCCTACGAGCGGAACCCGGCGAGGACCTCGGCCCATCGCCCGGCACCGATGCCCGAGGGCGCGTAGACGTTGAACCGGTCGACCAGTCCCCCGAAGCGGGCCAGCACCTTGGCCGCCACGGTGTCGAGCTCGCCGACGACGGCGAAGGTGTCCAGCACCTCGTCGTCGATCAGGGAGGCCATGTCGTCCCACGCCCCCCGCTTGGACAGGGTGTTGAGCTCGGTCTGCAGGTCGCCCCAGCCGTGGAGCTCGAGCACCGGGCGGTAGGCCGGGGTCGAGCCGTAGAAGGCGAGCTGCTTCCGGGTGGCGGCCGCGGATGCGAGGAATCCCTCCTCGTCGATGCCGGTCACCACCATGCCCGGGTAGGAGATCTGGATGTCGGACCGTGAGCGTCTAGACGACGCCAGCCCGCGCCCGAGCGCGGGCAGGGTCGCCTCACGGAGGTAGCGCTCGGTGGTGAAGGGGTGGGCGAGGAGCCCGTCGGCCACCTCACCTGCCACCTCGGTCATGAGACCGCCCACCGCGGCCAGGAAGACCGGCGGGTTCCCGAACGGATTGGGGCCGGGGTCGAACATGGGGGTCATCAGCGTGTGGCGGTAGAACTCGCCCCGGAAGGCCAGGCGGCTGCCGTCGGCCCAACTGGCCCAGATGGCCCGCATGGCCAGGATGAGCTCGCGCATGCGGGGGGCCGGGTGGGACCACGGCATGGAGAAGCGTTTTTCGATGTGGGGCTTGATCTGGGACCCGAGACCCAGCATGAAGCGCCCCCTGGCCACGGTCTGGAGGTCGTTGGCCGTCATGGCCAGCGTCATGGGGTTGCGGGCGAAGGCCACGGCGATACCGGTCCCCACCTGCAGGCGCTCGGTGTGCTCGGCGGCCAGCACCAACGGGAGGAAGGGGTCGTGGCTGGTCTCGGCCGACCAGATCCCGTCGTAACCGGCGGCCTCGGCTTCGGTGGCCTGGGCGACGACCCGGGTCGGGTCGAATCCGATGGTCCCGTCGACGAGCATGGGCCACGGTAGCAAGGGCACCGGGAACGGGTCCCGGTAGCCCCGACCGGAGGATCTGCCGTGGGGGGTTGCGCAACGACCCCACTCGTCTCCACAATTGGGAGGTGACCACCGACGGCGACCAGAGGGCCGCGCCCCGGCGCGTCCCCGAGCTGGACCTCGGTGTGACCGACGAGGACAGGAACCGCTACGGCGTGCTGCTCGACCATGCGGCCGAACGCGGTCTGCTGTCGCCGACGGAGTACCGCGTGCGGCTCGCCGGTCTGGCCGAGGCCACCTCGCTCGACGAGCTCCAACGCATCGTCACCGAGCTCCCGGTGTTCGACGGCCTGAGCACGAAGTCGACGAAGTCAGTGGCCCCGACGCCCGCCCGGGCCGACGCGGTGGCGGCCTCCGGCCTGGATGCGGCACTCTGGGCCGGCCTCACCCCGTCGAGCCCGCGCAACACTCGCCGCGGCCCGTGGCTCGTCCTGGTCATGGTGGTGGTGGTGCTGATCGTGGCCCTGGTGGCGCTGGCCGTGGTGGCCGCCCACTTCGCCCACGTCCACAGCGCCGGTCAGGCCGACGCGGCCGTCCGGGCCGTCAGTCGCCTTCGCCTCTGAGGAACTGCTCGAGCTCGGCGGCGATCTCGTCCCCGCTCGGGAGGTCGGCGGAGAACCCGAGCGGCGTCCCCTCTTCGGAGTCGATGGCGGCCTCGAGCCGACGGACCATCTCGAGGTGGTCGGGATTGGCGCCGATCAGCTCGTCGACCTGGGCTCGGGATGCCTCGCCGGACGTCCGCAGTTCGACCGTGTCGAGGACGGTCCCGGCAACGGAGCACAGGCCTTCGATGAGGGCGGCACTGGCCTCGGGATAGGGCATGGCCGACACGTAGTGGGGAACCCGGGCCCACAGGCCGATCACCGGCATGCCGGCGGCACCGAGCGCCACCTCCAGCGCGGCCTGGACGCCGGCGGGCACCTCGAGGGTCCCGTGCACCGTGCCGACCCGGCCGGCCAGGTCGGTCGACTCAGGTGGGACGGTGGAGGCCAGGCGCACCGGACGGGTGTGGGGGGTCGGGGCGGGGAACGCACCGAGCCCGACCACGATGCGGACGCCGAGCAGGTCGGTGAGACCCACGACGGCCCGGATGAACGTCGGCCAGGCGAAGTCCGGCTCCGGTCCGGCCAGGTAGACGATGTCGGCCCCTACCCGGTCCTTGCCGGCCAGGAGTCGGATGGTCGGCCAGGTCAGCTCGGTGGTCACCCCGTCCTCGAGCCGGGCGATCGGTCGCCGGGCCCGCTGGTCGACGAGGGGCTCCGAGTCGAAGGTGGCGACCACCGTGGTGGGCGACCCGGTCAACAGGTGGGCGATGGCGCCCGAGGCGCCCATGCCGGCGTCGACCCATCCTTCGAGGGCGACCACCAGCACCGGACGGTCGAGCCGACCATGCGGGGGCTCGCCCCACCCGGGTTCGAATGCGTAGAGGTCGGCAGGCTCGTAGCGGCTCACAGGGCCTCCACCTCGGCGAGGGCCCGCTCGCCGAGGCGCACCACGCCCTCGGCGAACTGGTCGACACCGGTTCGGTCGCCGGCAGCGGCACCGCCGGCATAGCGGACGTAGACGCCCTGGAGGATGCAGGCCAGCTTCCAGATGCCGAAGGCGCGGTAGTACGGGACGGCGGAGACGTCGCGGCCGCTGGCGGCGGCGTACCGCGCGACCAGCTGGTCCCGGGTGGCGAAGCCGGGCAGGGCCGTCGGCGCCACGCCCAGCACGGCCTGGTCCCTGTCGTCGGCCTCGGCCCAGTAGACGAGGAGGAGGCCCAGGTCGGCCAGCGGGTCGCCGAGCGTGCAGATCTCCCAGTCGAGGATGGCCACGACGTCGCCCCGGTCGTCGAGCACCGTGTTGTCGAGCCGGTAGTCGCCGTGCACGATGGACGCGCCCTGCTGGTCGGGGATCTTGGCCGACAGGACCTCCCAGGCCCGGTCGATGACCGCCGGCCCGGGCCGGCCGTCGAGGGTGGACTGCTCGAACTGGCCGTGCCAGCGCTTGAGCTGGCGGGCGATGTACCCCTCCCGCCTGGCGAACTGGCCGAGGCCGACGGCGTCCACGTCCACGGCGTGGAGGGCGGCCAGGGTGTCGACCAGCGAGTCCGAGGCATGGGCCCGGACCGGTTCCGCCAGCCGCGACGAAGCCGCCTCGTCGCGCAGGATGTGTCCCTCCACGAACGACATGACGTAGAACGGGGCGCCGTTGACCGCGGTGTCGGTGCACAGCCCGAGGGTCCGGGGGACGGGGACGCCGGTCGACTGGAGGGCGCTGATCACCGTGTGCTCACGGGTCATGTCGTGGGCGGTGGCGAGCACGTGGCTGACCGGAGGCCGGCGCAGGGCGTAGGTGTGGCCGGCGCCGTCGGTGACCCGGTAGGTGAGGTTGGACCGACCTCCGGCGATCAACTCGAAGTCGTAGGGCGGCACCGAGCCGGCCACGTTCGCCGCCAGCCACTCGGTGACCGGTCGGCTGTCGATGCCCTCCACCCCGATCCTGTCGGCGACGATGTCCTCGGCGGCGGTCTCGTCGGTCTGCGATACGGCATCCATCGCCCCGACGCTACCCGCGTCGCCGGAACGACCCGGATCCGGACGGTCGTGGGCTGCTGCCCGATATCGTCGTAGGCCATGGTCGATGCCACCGATTCCACATTCGAGGAGGTCGTGCTCAAGCGCTCCTTCGAGGTCCCGGTCGTCGTCGACCTGTGGGCCCCCTGGTGCGGGCCGTGCACGACGCTCGGGCCGGTCATCGAGCGGTTCGTCGCCGCTACCGACGGAGCCGTCGCGCTGGCCAAGGTCAACGTGGACGAGAACCCCGAGATCTCGGCGAGCTTCCGGGTCCAGTCCATCCCCGCCGTGTTCGCCGTGCGCGACGGTGCGGTCGTCGACCAGTTCATCGGCGCCCAGCCCGAGGCCGCAGTCAAGGCGTTCGTCGACCGCCTGGCACCGGTCAGGTCCGAGGCGGACGTGCTGGCCGACGAGGGCACCGCCTCCGGCGACGAGGCGGTCCTGCGGCGGGCACTCGAACTGCAGCCCGACCATCCGGTGGCCATCGCCGGGCTGGCCGGACTGTTGATCGGACGGGGGGAGACCGACGAGGCCGTGGCGCTGCTCGGGCGGATCCCCGAGACACCGGAGACCCGGAGGCTGCTGGCCGAGGCCCGACTGGCCGACCGCGTCGACGTGGCGACCCACGATGTCGGGACCCTGCTCGACGGTCTCCTCGAGCGGGTGAAGGGCGATCCCGACGCCCGCCAGGAGTACCTCGACCTGCTCGAGACACTCGGCCCGGACGACCCCCGCACCCTCGCCTACCGCAAGGCCCTGGCCTCCCGGCTCTTCTGACTCCGCCGCCTCCGACCGCGACGGCCTCCGGTAGCGTCAGCCCCGTGCGAGCCACCACCCTGCGCCTCGGAGACCGGACCGTGGACATCGAGCACCGGGCCCTGGTCATGGGCATCCTCAACCGCACCCCCGACTCGTTCTACGACAAGGGGGCCACGTTCGCCCTCGACGACCTGGTCCGTCGGGCCGGAACCCTCGTCGACCAGGGCGCCGATCTGCTCGACGTCGGTGGGGTGAAGGCCGGTCCCGGCCCCGAGGTGGGGGAGGCGGAGGAGCTCGACCGGGTGATCCCCGCCATCGAGGCGGTCGCCTCCCGGTTCGACGTCGCCGTCTCGGTCGACACCTGGAGAGCCTCGGTGGCCCGCGAGGCCTACCGGGCCGGGGCGGTGGTCGGCAACGACATCAGTGGGTTCGCCGATCCCGACTACCTGCCGGCCGCCGTCGAGGCCGGGGCCACCGTGGTGGCCACCCACATCCGCCTGGGTCCGCGGATCCCCGACCCCGAGCCGGTCTATGACGACGTGGTCGATGCCGTACGGACCTTCCTCCTCGACCGGGCCGACCGGGCCCTCCGGGCCGGGCTCACGCCCGACCGGATCGTGCTCGACGCCGGGCTCGACCTCGGCAAGACGGCAGCCCAGTCGCTGACCCTGCTGCGGTCCTCGGACCAGCTCGCGGATCTTGGCTACCCGCTGCTGCTGTCGGCATCCAACAAGACGTTCCTCGGGGTGGTGCTCGGCCTGGAGATCGGCGAGCGCCGGGAGGCGTCCGTGTCGGCCACCTCGCTCGGCGCCTGCCTGGGTTGCCGGGTGATGCGGGTCCACGAGGTCGATGCCAACCGACGGGCGTGCGACGTGATCGCGGCCATCACCGGGGCCCGGGCGTGAGCGCGTCGGCGATGACCGACACCGGGCACCGACCGGCCTACCTGGTCAAGGGGTCGGATCCTTCGCTCGTGGCCCAGGCCGCCCACGCCCTGGTCGAACAGCTGGTCGCCGGGCGGGATCCGTCGATGATGGTCGAGGAGTTCGGCGGCCCCGGCGTCGACCAGTTCGACGTCGGGGCGGTCATCGACGCGTGCACCACGCCGCCCTTCCTGGTGGAACGGCGGGTGGTGGTCGTCCGTGAGGCGGGCCAGATCGTGACGGCCGACGCCAAGCGCCTGGTCGCCTACCTGGCCGACCCCCTTCCCACCACCGCGCTGGTGCTGGTGGCCGGGGGAGGTGCCATCAACACCGCGCTGTCCAAGGCGCTGACCGCCTCCGGCGGGGTGGTCGACACCTCGGTGGGGACGGGCAGGGCCCGGACCCAGTGGCTGGCCGACCACCTGAAGGGAGGACCGGTCCGGCTCGACGGCGCGGCCCAGTCCCGGCTGGCCGATCACCTGGGCTCGGACATGGGTCGCCTCGTCGGCCTGCTCGACACGCTGGCCTCCGCCTACGGCAAGGGGGCGACGGTCACCGCCGCCGACCTCGAGCCGTTCCTCGGCGAAGCGGGTGCCCTGGCGCCGTGGGACCTCACCGATGCCATCGACGTCGGAAGGACCGCCGCCGCGCTCGAGGTGCTCCACCGCATGCTGTCGGCGGGGGAGACCCACCCGCTGGTGGTCCTCGCCCTGCTGCACAAGCACTACCGCCAGATGCTGCGCCTCGACGGCTCGGGGGTCACCTCGCCCGAGCAGGCCGCGGAGCTGCTCGGGATCACGAGCGCGTTCCCGGCCAAGAAGGCGCTGGCTCAGGCCAACCGGTTGGGATCCGCCCGGATCGCCCGGGCCGTCCAGCTGCTGTCCGAGGCCGACCTCGACCTGCGGGGAACGACCGGGCTGTCGGGTGAACTGGTGGTCGAGGTGCTGGTGGCCCGGCTGAGCCGTCTCGTCCGTCAGGGTCGGTAGCCGGCCGCGGCCACGTCAGCCGATGCCGGGGTCCCGGGACTCCACTCCGGCGTCGGAGACGCTGTCGGTCCAGCAGTTCCCGTCCCAGTAGCGGTACTGGTGGCGACCGGTCGGGTCGCTCATCCACCGGGCCACGCTGGCGGCCCGGACGGTGCCGTCGGACGAGGCGTCGGGGACACGTGCGGCGACGCTGGTCGACTGATCGGACTCGTCGAGCGATGCCCGCTGCACCGGTCGGTACGGCCGTCCCATCGCTCCGGGGATGTTGATGGTGAGCGGCTCGCGGGGCGCGGCCGTCACCAGTACCCCGGTTTCGAAGAACTCTGCGGCGGCACCGATGGTCAAGACGTCGGGGTCCTCGAAGAACCCGCCGCGGGCGGGGGCTTCGACGACCTTCTCGGTCGGGCGGACGGGTGGGGTGACCCGTGGCTCGCCGAAGCTGGCGAACGTGGCCGGAGCGGCGAGGATCTCGATCGACCGTGTGTCCTCGGCGTCCAGGTTGGCCCGGTCGGCGAAGCGTTCGAAGGGGAGGGTGGCTGCCCGACCGACGGCGGCGACGGCCACCACCCGCGGACGGACACCGAACACGTAGATGGCCAGACCGACCCCGGGCAGGAGGAGGATGAGCAGCAGGCAGATCGTCCGTGGCTCGCCTGCGGCCTTCCATGCCCAGCCGGGCTGGCGGATCAGGTCGACCGCTCCGAGGGCGACGGAGAGCGCGACCGCGGCGGAGACGACGGCGGTGACGAGGTTGAGGACCTCGGGCGAGGGGGCGTTCATGCTCCGCGAGCCCCCGGAATTCGACTGCTGTTGATTCCCTGCCCCTTGGGATTCACCAACGCTCCTCGTTGTACAGATACCACTATAAGTATTTACTAGATCACTGAGAGTAGTCAATTGGCAGTTGTGCGAACCTGTCACCCGGAGTATCGGCATGCCGGCGGCGTTGCCTTACCGGAAATCGCGGGAGGACGGCACCGATCCGAGCGGGAGCGGCTCGAACCGTTCCGCCACCAGGGTCATCGATCCCTCGGACCGCTCGACCCGACCCCGGACCAGGAGTGCCGGACAGGCCCTGGCCACCGGCTTCCACCGGACCCAGGCCCCGCGCGAGCACACGATGTTGACCATCCCGGTCTCGTCCTCCAGGTTGAGGAACACCGCTCCGTGGGCACTCTCGGGCGCCTGGCGGTGGGTGACCACACCCCCGACGGTGACCCGGTCCCCGGCCGGCCGGCCGGCCAGGGCGGCGGCCCGTACCACCCCGCGCCGGTCCAGTCCGGAGCGGGCCAGTTCCATGGCGGTGGTGTCGGGGGCCATGCCGAGCGACCACAGGTCGTCGGACACCTCTTCCCACGGGGTGGGCGCCGGGAGGGGCGGGGGCTCGGCGCCGGTGACCACACCCGGGAGACGGTCGGCGGTGGCCTGGGCGGCCGCTCCCGCCCCCCACACCAGCGACCGCCGTCCGCCGGCGCCGTGGCGACCGCCGGACCGGCCCCGACCGCCCAGCCCGTCCAGGGCCCCGGCGGTGGCCAGGGCCTCCAGTTGGGCCCGGGTCACCCCGGCACGGCGCACGAGGTCCTCCATGTCCGACCACGGCGCCCCCGCCTCGATCCGGGCGGCGGTGTCGGACCCGATGCCGCGCACCGACGACAGGCCGAGGCGCACCGCCGCCGCCCCGGCCGGGATCGGCCGCCCGGTTCCGTGCCCCGGGTCGCGCTCCGGCTCGAGGGAGGCCGCGGCCCGGCCCCGGTCGACGTCGGGCCGGCGGACCGTCACGCCGTGGCGCTTGGCGTCGGCCACCAGGCTCTGGGGTGACCAGAACCCCATGGGCTGGGCGTTGAGGAGCCCGGCGGTGAAGGCGGCGGGGTAGTGCACCTTGCACCAGGCCGTCGCGTACACCAGGTGGGCGAAGGCCACCGAGTGGCTCTCGGGGAAGCCGAAGTTGGCGAAGGCGGCCAGCGCCGTGTACACCTGCTCGGACACCGCCTCGGACACCCCCCGGGCCGCCATGCCGGCGAACAGGCGGTCCCGGAGCCGGGCCATGCGCTCGCCGGACCGCTTGGCGCTCATGGCCTGGCGCAGCTCGTCGGCCTCGGCCGGACTGAACCCGGCCACGTCGATGGCGATCTGCATCAGCTGCTCCTGGAAGAGCGGCACGCCGAGGGTCCGCTCCAGGGCCGGTCGCATCAGCGGGTGGAGGTAGGAGACGGGCTCGGTCCCGTTGCGGCGGCGGATGTAGGGATGGACGGCGTTGCCCTGGATGGGCCCCGGGCGGATGAGGGCGACCTCGATGGCCAGGTCGTAGAAGCAGCGGGGCTGCACCCGGGGGAGGGTGTTCATCTGGGCCCGCGACTCCACCTGGAAGACGCCCACCGTGTCGGCCCGGCACAGCAGGTCGTAGACCTCGGGCTCCTGGTCGAGGCGGGCCAGGTCGATCGTCACCCCGTGGGACCCGGCCACCAGGTCGACCATGTGGTGGAGGGCGGTGAGCATGCCCAGGCCCAGGAGGTCGAACTTGACCAGGCCGGCCGCCGCACAGTCGTCCTTGTCCCACTGCAGCACGCTGCGTCCCGGCATCCGCCCCCACTCCACCGGGCAGACCTCGACCACCGGCCGGTCGCAGATGACCATGCCCCCCGAGTGGATGCCGAGGTGCCGTGGGAACCCGAGCAGCTCGCCGGCCAGCTGTTGCACCATCGGCGGCAGGTCCTCGCGCTCGTCGAGGGGCTGGCCGCGCTCGACCGACCCGGCCCAGGTGTCCACCTCCTCGGCGGTGTGCCCGAGGGCCTTGCCCACGTCGCGCAGCGCGGAACGGGACCGGTAGGTGATCACGTTGGCCACCTGGGCGGCATGGAGCCTCCCGTAGCGCTTGTAGACGTACTGGATGACCTCCTCGCGACGGCCCGACTCGATGTCGACGTCGATGTCGGGCGGCCCGTCCCGGGCCGGGGACAGGAAGCGCTCGAAGAGCAGTCCGAGCGAGACGGCGTCCACGTTGGTGATGCCGAGGGCGAAGCAGACCGCCGAGGTGGCGGCCGACCCCCGGCCCTGGCAGAAGATGTCCTGGCGCCTGCAGAACCGGACGATGTCCCACACGGTGAGGAAGTACCCCGGGAACCCGAGGGCGCCGATCACCCCGAGCTCGTGGTCGAGCTGGGCGTACGCCCCCGGCACCCGTTCGGCCCCCGGCGGCCCGTACCGCTCGGCCGCCCCCCGCCGTGTCAACTCGACCAGCCAGGTCTGCTCGGTGTGCCCCTCGGGCACCGGGAAGTCGGGGAGCCGGGGAGCCACCAGCCGGAGGTCGAACGCGCACTCGGCGGCCAGCTCGCCCGCCCGCTCGACGGTTCCCGGCCACCGGGCGAACCGCCGGCGCTGCTCGGCCTCGCCCCGCAGGCAGGCGGTGGCCGAGGAGGGGAGCCACCCCTCGAGGTCCTCGAGCGTCCGCCGCGCCCGTACGGCGGACAGGGTGGTGGCCAGCGGGAAGCGGGCCGGGGTGGCGTAGTGGACGTTGTTGGTGGCGACCGGGGCCACACCCCGTTCGGCGGCCAGCACGGCCAGGGCGTCGTTGCGGGGGCCGTCGATCGGCGTGCCGTGGTCCCACAGCTCGACGGCCAGGTGCTCGCGCCCGAACCGGTCGACGAGGCGGTCGAGGGCCCGGGCCGCTGCCGCCGGCCCCTCCTCGGTGAGGGCTGCGGCCAGGGGGCCCTTCCGGCACCCGGTCAGGATCTGCCAGTGGCCACCGTGGCGGTCGGCCAGGGCGTCGAGGGTGAGGGCGGGCCGTCCCTTCTCCCCCCCGTCCAGGTGGGCCTCGGCGATGGCCCGGCTGAGGCGGGCGTAGCCCTCGGGGTCGCGGGCCAGCACCACCAGGTGGGTGCCGTCCGGGTCGGGCATGCCGGTCCGGAGGTGGGGGCCGTCGGCGCCGGACAGGGTGAGCTCGGCGCCGAACACGGTGGGCAGGCCGAAGGCCCGGGACGCCACGGCGAACCGGACCGCCCCGTAGAGTCCGTTGTGGTCGGTGAGCGCCATCGCCGACAGTCCGAGCCGGACCGCCTCCGCGGCCAGTTCCTCGGGATGGCTGGCACCGTCGAGGAAGGAGAAATTGGAGTGGGCGTGGAGCTCCGCGTAGGCCATGGTCGACGTCCCGTCCTCAGTCGTAGGTCGCCTCGACCCACCACCGGCCCCGTTCGACCAGCAGCAGGTGGGCGGCCCGTGCGGTGACGGCCTGCAGGCGGGCGCCCCGCCGACGCGACCGCGACCACCAGCGCTCGTCCGACGGCCACGGTCCGGCCCATCCCGACAGCGGCTCCCACGGGCCGCCCTCCACCGAGAGCCGGTCCGGCGCCGCCGTCAACAGCCCCCGGGCCGAGACGCGCACGGGTCGGCCCCGGGCGTCGGCCAGGTCGGCCCGGGGCGGGTCCGGGTGGACGACGGCCGGGGCCGGCGGCGGGATCCGCCCGGGCCAGGGCGCACCGGCCGTGCGGTGGGCGACGCCGGCGCCTCCCGGCTGCTCCCCGGTGGTCCAGGTCACGAAGCGGGCCTGCTCGGCCGGCCCCCGCCCGCCCTGCAGCCGGGCGGTCACCACCCCGGTCGGGCCGAGGAGCTCCTGGGCCACGGCCAGGCACCGGGCGGCCCGGGCGTCGGCATCGCTCGTCCCGCCCCAGAACCCGGGCTCGGTCACCACCGGTACGTCGTCGCCACCGCCGTCGAGCAGGCGGGCGATGCGGGGCTGACGCAGTCCGGCCAGCTCGCCACTCCGGCCGCCGGCCACCCGGTGGGCGTGGGCCCCGTCGGCCCCGAACCGGCCGATGACGTGGGCGTCGGGGAGGGCGGCGAACCCGCCCAGGGTGCGGATGCCGAGCCGGTCGAGCAGCCCGGCCAGGTCGTCCTGCCCGAGGACGGTCACCGGCAGCGGGGCGAGGAAGGCGGGGGTCCCCCCGGGCGGGACGATCACGCTCCGCCGGGCGGCCAGCACGGCGGCGAACAGCCCGTCGGCCACGCCCGCGCCGGATGGCGTGACGCCGGAGGCGGCCTCGTGGACCAGCCCGACCAGGGCTTCCTCGCCACCGAAGTAGCGGGCCGGCCCCCGGGCGGGCAGCGAGCAGATGCCGGGCCGCACCGGGGTCACCCACGGGCAGTAGGCCCCGACGGCGGCGATCACCTCGGCGAAGGAGCGGAGCACGGCACCCCCCTCGTCCTCGTCGAGGAGGTCGGGGCAGTGCACGACCAGCAGGCGGTCCACGTCAGGCCCCCGATCCGGACGGGTGGGGCGGGTCGGGCGGGTCGGGGGCCCCGGCGACCGTTCCGTCGGCGGCGGGCAGCCACAGGCAGCGGCGCGTGGGCCGTGCCGCCGACCGGCGCCCGGTGGCGGTCACGGTCATCCGGCGACGCCGGAGGTGGCCCTCGCCGGCGTCGACCCCTTCCCATGCCGCATCGTCGATCCGCAGCTGCAGGTCGGGCGGCTCGGGCCACCCGGCCCGTCCCGGGACCACCACCAGCACGGCCCGACGCTCGCGTACCCGGGCCACCAGCCGGCGGGCCATGGCCCGCCGGGGAGGGAACGGCGGGCACAGCACCACCAGGTCGATCCCCTCGAGCACGGCAGCGGTGGCCTCGGCCCACGCCGCCCCCGGCCGGGGGAGGACGGCCAGGCGCCCGAGGTCGACGCCGAGATCGCGGGCGGCGACCGCACCGAGTCCGGGATGGCCGACCAGCGCGCACCACGACCCGGAGCCCGAGGCGGTCGCCACCAGGGCCAGGGCGATGCTGAGGGAACCGTCGCCCACGGGCCCGCCGACGGTCAGGGTGGTGCCGCGGCGCAGGGCCCCGTCAGGCAGCAGCCCGGCCAGCGGGGGAGCCACCGGGAGGAGGCGGGTCCGGCTGGCGGCGACCGGTCGGGTGCGCTCGGCCAGGGCGGCCAGGGCGGCGAGGGCCATCGGGTCCCGGCCCCCGGAGAGCCGTCGACCCGGCGCAGATACGAACATATGTTCGATAGTACCGATCGGGTGTCCGTCCGGCCAGCCCGACCCGGCGGCCCACCGGCGCCGGGTCGGTTGTGGTTGGCTGTGGGCATGGAATACCGCCCGCTCGGGACCACCGGCGTCCACGTCAGCCAGCTGTGCCTCGGAGCCATGATGTTCGGCGCCTGGGGCAACCAGGACCACGAGGACTCGATCCGCATCGTCCACCGGGCCGTCGAGGCCGGGGTCAACTTCATCGACACCGCCGACGTCTACTCGTTCGGCGAGTCCGAGACCATCGTGGGCAAGGCACTGAAGGGGCTCACCCGGGAGGACATCGTCCTGGCGACCAAGGTGCACAGCCCGATGGGGAGCGACCCCAACGTCCAGGGCAACTCGCGGCGGTGGGTGATCGCCGAGTGCGAGAACAGCCTGCGGCGCCTCGGGACCGACTACATCGACCTCTACCAGATCCATCGGCCGTCCCCCGGGACCGACATCGACGACACGCTCGGGGCCCTCAGCGATCTCGTCCATGCCGGCAAGATCCGCTACGCCGGCAGCTCCACGTTCCCGGCCCATCAGGTGGTCGAGGCACACTGGGTGGCCGAACGCCGGGTACGGGAGCGCTTCCGGACCGAACAGCCCCAGTACTCGATGCTGGCCCGCAGCATCGAGGCCGACCTGCTCCCGGTCTGCCAGCAGTACGGCATGGGCGTGCTCAGCTGGAGCCCGTTGGCCGGCGGGTGGCTCTCGGGGGCGTTCGGCGAGGGGAAGCAGAACACCTCCCGGCGGTCGGCCATGTTGCCGGACCGTTACGACCTCTCACTCGCCGGGAACCAGCAGAAGCTCGCCGCGGTCATCGAGCTCCAGAAGCTCGCCGACGAGGCGGGTCACTCGCTCCTCGAGCTGGCCCTGGCCTTCGTCCTGGCCCATCCGGCGGTCACGTGCCCGATCATCGGGCCCCGGACCATGGAGCAGTTGGAGTCCCAGCTGCTCGGCACCGAGATCTCCCTGAGCGGTGACGTCCTCGACCGCATCGACGAGATCGCGCCTCCCGGACGCAATGTCGGGGGTGCGGACCCCGGATGGGCGCCGCCGTCGATCTCGGACAAGGCGGCCCGACGGCGGTAGTCCGCCGCCCGACGCACCCCCGGGACCGGGGTCCGTAACGATCCGCCACCCCGTGCGTTCTCATGGGTAGGCGGCGTCGACCACCACGTGACGTCGACCATGTGACGGACCATCCCCCAGGAGGCACCATGCGCAACAGGCTGGCAATGTTCGGAGTCGCCCTCACGCTCCCCGTCGTGGCGGTAGCGGTCGTCGGTGCCGGAGGAGCGGCGGCATCCACCGTCACCCCGCCGAAGCAGATCGTCCTCACCGTCGCGAGCAACGGGACCACCGTGACCGCGACCAAGGGTGAGCGCGTGGTGGTCAAGCTGTCCGGCGACCACCTCGACTGGTCGCAGGCCCGGGTGATCCAGTCCACCCCCGTCCTCGAACAGGTGTCCTCGACCGTCTCGGCGAAGGGCTCGTCGGAGACGGTGTTCCTGGTGGTCGGCTACGGCACCGCCGAGCTCGACGCCACCGGGACCCCGATCTGCTCGACCACCGGAGCGTGCCCGCAGTACGTCCTGCTGTGGCATGCCGGCGTTGACGTCCCCGTCCAGGACCCGCCGCCTCCCACAGCCGGCTGACCGACCACCGCCCCCGGGTCGACCGGTAGACCGGGCGAGGAAGCGGTCGCCCCCTCGCCTGGTCCCGGCACCCGGCTCAGGGGCGCTGTCGCCGGTTCCGGTCCCTGTCCCGCTGCCGGCCGGCGGCGGACCGCACCTCGTCGAGCGCCGCCCGCTCCCCGACGAAGGCGAGGTACTCCGCCTTCCTCGACGCGGTGAGCTCCCCCTCGGACACGGCGCGGTCGAGGGCGCAGCCCGGCGCCCCCCGGTGGGTGCAGTCGCTGAAGCGGCACTCCTCGGCGAGGGCGTCGAGGTCGGGGTAGCGGGACTCCACGTCGGCGCCCTCGCGTTCCACGTCCTCCCACACGGTGGCCGCCCGGATCCCGGGTGTGTCGATGATGGCGCCCCCGCCCGGAAGGGGGAGGAGCTGGCGGCTCGTCGTGGTGTGGCGCCCCTCGCCGGCCCGCCCGACCTCGCCGGTCTCCTGTGACTCGATGCCGAGGAGCACGTTGGTCAACGTCGACTTCCCGGCGCCCGAGGACCCGAGGAGCACCACCGTCCTGCCCGACGTGATCTCGCGCATCCGGTCGAGTCCCTCGCCGGTCACCGAGCTGGTGGTCACCACCTCGACGCCCTCGAGCGCATCCCCCAGCTCCTCGACCAGCCCGGCGGCGGTGTCGGCGGTGTCCACCTTGGACAGAGCGAGTACCGTCCGGGCTCCGGACTCTCGGGCCAGGACGAGCATGTCCCGGAGCCGGCTGTCGCCCATCCGGGTGTCGAGGGCCCAGGTGACGAGCACCACGTCGACGTTGGCCGCCATCGGCTGCGGCTCCGCCTTCGCCGACACGGCCCGGCGGACCAGCAGGCTGCGACGTTCGAGGCGCACCAGCGTCGCTCGTGCATCCTCGACCAGCCAGTCGCCGACGACGATCGGCGGACAGTCGCGGAGGCGGACCCTCCGGACTCCGTCGACGCCCTGGATCGTCGCCCACCCGCGATCCATCCGGACCACCCGGTAGACCGACTCCGGGCGCCACCCCCCCGCCAGCACCTCGTCCGCCCTGGCTTCGTCGAAGCCGATGTCGGCGAGCGGATGGCGACCGTGGTCGTCCGTCACGCCTCGCCCCTCGACGTGCCGGTCGCGTCCTCCATCGCCACGACCCTACCGGGGGTCGACCACTTCACTCCTCGAAGGAGTGAGGCTGGCAACCGAGCCGCCGGGAAGTCCTCAACCGAGGACGAAATCGGCGAGGTCGGGCTCCTTGGTCCACGTCCAGTAGTCGACCAGGCGCCACGGGCTGAGCACGTGGATCTCCCCGGCCGAGTTCTTGAAGAAGGAGTGCTCGATCGAGGGCTGGGCCCACACCAGCCCCTGCATCTCCCGCTGCGACCGGTCGTGCCAGTCGTCGTAGCGCTCCTGGCGTGGCTCCATGGTCCGGTGGCCACCGACGATCAGCGTCTCGAGACACCGGGTGATGTACCGCATCTGGCACTCGGAGTGGAAGATCAGGCTGCCGCCGTGGGCCAGGTTGGTGCCCGGGCCGTACATGCAGAAGAAGTTGGGGAAGCCGGGAACGGTGATCCCCAGGTAGGCCGCCGGGCGCTCGCCCCACATCTCCCGCAGGTCGACGCGGCCACGTCCGGTGATGGTCATGGGGGAGAGCACCTTGGTGGCCTCGAAGCCGGTGGCGTAGACCAGCACGTCGGCCGGGTACCGCTCGCCGTCGACCGTGAACACCGCGTCGGACTCGATGTGGTCGATGCCGGTCCGCACCAGGTCGACGTTGTCGCGGAGCAGCGCCGACAGCCACGCACCGTTGTCCTGCAGCGTGCGCTTCCCGGTGGCCGGATAGTCGGGCACCACCTTGGCCACCAGTTCGGGGTCGTCCCCGACCTGGCCCACGATCCAGTCGGTGAACATCTGGCGGGTCAGCTCGTTCATCTCGCTCACGGCCCGCTGCTGGTCGGGGTAGTCCGGGTCGACCCGGGCCGCCTCGAGGCCCTTGTCGCATCCGGGCCAGAAGATGAGGAACCGGTACCACCTGCCGTAGAAGGGGAGGTGGCGAAGCGCCCATCGCACCCCGGGCCCGACCGTCTCGTGGTAGTTCGGGTTGGGGAACATCCACTGGGCCGTCCGCTGGAACACGGTCAGGTGACCGACCTCGGGGGCGATGGTAGGGGCGATCTGGAAGCCGCTGGCCCCGGCCCCGACCATGGCCACCCGCTTGCCCGTCAGGTCCACGTCGTGGTCCCACCGGGCCGAGTGGAACGCCGGCCCGGCGAAGTCCGCCGCGCCGTCGATGTCGGGGACGTAGGGGCGGTTGAGCTGGCCCACGGCCGAGATGACCGCCCGGGCGGTGAGGACCTCCTCGGTGCCGTCGGCTGCCCGGGTCCGCACCGACCAGGTGGCGGACCCCTCGTCCCAGTCCGCGCCCAGGACCTCGGTCTCCCATCGGACGTGGGGCGCGATGCCGTGTCTGTCCATGACCGACTGGAAGTAGCGCTGGAGCTCGGGCTGGCGGGCGAAGAACTCGGTCCAGTGGTCGCTCGGTTCGAAGCTGTAGCAGTAGAAGTGGTTGCCCACGTCGACCCTCGCTCCCGGGTAGGAGTTCTCCCACCAGGTGCCGCCCACCCCCGCGTTCTTCTCGACGATGGTGAACGGGATGCCGGCCTCGGCCAGTCTGATGCCGGCCAGCAGCCCGGACTGGCCGCAGCCGATCACGACCACCGGGAACGCGGCCCGGGCCGCGGGGTCGCCGGCCAGCTCCACCCGTCGGGCGTCCCGTCCGTCCAGCTCCATCTCCTCCATCAGGAGGGGGACGTACTCGGCGGGGACGTCCTCGCACACCAGCCAGCTCATCATCTCGTGGAGCAGCTCGGGCGTCACCGGCTCGGGCTCGGGGCACCCCCGGTCCCGGTAGTCGCGGATGACGTCCAGGGCCAGGGCCCGGGCCTCGGCCTTGTCCTCCTCGGTCATGTAGCCCTGCACCTCGTTGAGGAAGAGCCCGGCAGGCCGCAGCCGCCCCCGGATGAGCTCCGGGTCGCCCGACAGGTGCACCAGGGAGAGGAGGAGCGTGGGAATGCTCACGTCGCGGAGCGCCTCGGCGATCTCCTCGTCGGAGGTGACGAACGGCTCGCCAGCGTGGGGGTTGCGCATGTACGGACCTTTCGTGGCGTGGCGTGGCTCGGATCGTGGACGCGGCGACAGCTCCCACGTGCCCGATCGGTGTGCCACAGTACCCAACGTTGCGAGTCCACAGCCGAAGCCCACCAGGGGGATCCGTGCAGCACGTGATGATCGAAGGAGCGGGGCAGGTCAGCGTCGTCGATGCGCCCGATCCGGTCGTCCCCGGTCGGGACGGGGCCGTGGTGTCCGTCGACGCCACCGCCATCTGTGGCTCGGACCTGCACTTCTACGACGGCGACATCGATCTCGGCGTGGGCATACCGGTGGGGCACGAGTTCCTCGGCACGGTCACCGAGGTCGGGCCCGACGTGGCGCGGTTCCGGGTCGGCGACCGGGTGCTGACGGCATCGGTCACCGGCTGCGGGGCGTGCGACGGGTGTGCCACCGGGGACCCGGTCCTGTGCGTGGAGGGGCCCAAGGTGTTCGGCTCGGGGATGCTCCCCGGGGGGCAGGCCACCGCGGTGGCCGTGCCGGCCGCCGACTTCCAGCTGCTGCGCATCCCCGAGTGGATGGGCGACGAGGCCGCCCTCCTCCTGACGGACAACCTGGCCACCGGATGGGGCGGGGCCCAGCGGGCCGACATCCCGCCGGGGGGAACGGTGGTGGTGCTCGGGCTCGGTGCGGTGGGACTGTGCGCGGTGCGCTGCGCCCTGGCCCTGGGCGCGGCCCGGGTCCTCGCCGTCGACCCGGTGGCCGGGCGCCGGTCCCGGGCCGCCGACTCGGGCGCCGAGCCGGTCGAGGGCCCGACGGTCGAATCGGTGCTCGAGGCCACCGGCGGACGGGGAGCGGACGCGGTCATCGACGCGGTGGCCAGCGACGCCACCCTCGACGACGCCCTGGCCTCGGTGCGGGCCGGTGGCACGGTGTCGGTCGTCGGCGTCCACGATCTCGAGCCCTATCCGCTGCCCGCATTGACCACCCTGTTCCGCAGCGTCACCCTCCGGATGACCACGGCGCCGGTGCACCGGACGTGGAAGGAGCTGGTCCCGTTGGTGGGCAACGGGCGCATCCGCACCGACGGGATCTTCACCCACGAGTTCGCCCTGGCCGACGCGGCGGCCGCCTACGCGGCGGTGGCCGAGCGGAGCGCGGCGTGCGTGAAGGTGCTGCTTCGCCCCTGACCCCGGGCCGGGGATCCGGGGACGTCCGCTCCCTTCGCTTCCGACGGGAATGCGCGTGGATCGCGCACCCGCGTTGCTACGATGAGCGGACCAGAGAGAGGAGGTGGTCCAACTGAGCAATCAACGTCTTGGGACCCTGGAGGTGGCTGGCCGCTGAGGCGGCTCGCTGTACTGCCTGGCGAATCCCAGCCAGACACCCATCGGAGGTCCTAGCCGGACCGTGGTCCCATCCGGCGCCTCGTGGGATCTCCGGTGCTTCACACAGCAGACCTGTACCTGAAGGGCGCCTCCTCGGAGGCGCCCTTCAGCGTTCCGGGCGCCGGTCGCGGGCGGAACGCCGACGATCCGGGCTGTCAGATCCGGGCTGTCACCAGGGGTCGAGGACGGGCAGGTCGTCGCGCTGGAGACGCCCGTACAACCAGGCGAGCTCGTCCCGCTCGTCGAGGGAGCCGACCGGCGGGGGCACCGCTCCGGCGGGCAGCCGCCCCGCCATGCCGGCACGCATCCGGGGAAGGCGCGCGTCGACGAAGGCGTCGGGCCAGTCCCGGTGGGTGAGTCCCGTTCCGAGGTCGACCAGATGGACCTCGACCTCCAACCACCGCCGCCCCGGCAGCCGGTGGAGCGGGCGCTCGTTCCCCCCGGAGTCGCGGGTGATGCCGGCCCATGCATGGGGCGGGGCGTCCCTCCAGGCCTCCAGCATCCGGGTGGATGCCGTGGCCAGATCGGCGACCACCTCGCCGGCCGGGCGCCCGACGCCGGCCTCGATGTCGGCGGCGCGCTGTGCGAGGCCGCCCGGGTACTGATCGACCACGACGCCGTCGATGGCGCCGACGGTCCGGTGCCGATGGCTGTCGGCGTTGCGGGCCAGGTGGGTGAGCAGGTGGGCGAGGGTCCACCCCGGGAGGAGCGAGGGAGTCGCCATGTCCCGGTCGTCGAGACCGAGTACCTCCGCGAGGAGGCGCTCCTCCGCTCCGGCCACATGGGCCAGGTCGTCGAGGGGGGCGTCAGGGGGCGTCACCACACCGGACAACCTACGCCGGAGAAGTCACGCCTGGAGACCTCAGGGCACGACGAACACGCAGCTGTCCTCGTTGTCGGTTGTGCAGACCCCCTGGGCGAGGGGAGGTGAGTCGAACGTCTCGGTCGTCCCCTTCCCGTCGGCCGTCTGCTCGAGGATGGAGGTGAACGCTCCGTTCGTCACGTCGGTGAGCGTGAGGGTCACCGGATACGGCGTCGACGTTCCCTCGGCGCAGTTCGGGACGCAACCCAATTCTCGCCTCGTCCCGTGCCCGACCGCCTCGGTCTGGTTCCAGACCGACCAGGTGAGCCCGGTGGCGACGTTCCCCGCGTCTCCGGAGAAATAGACGGTGACCGGGTCCCGGCCGGTCCAGCTGGCAATGGTCAAGGTGGGAAGCGGAAGGGTGGAAGGTGGTGGTGCCGGCACCGTGGTCGAGGCTCCTGCCGGGACCGTCGTCCTGGCAGTGGCAGTGGGACTGGTCGTCGACGGCAAATGGGAAGCGGCCTTGGGGTGCCCTTGCGCCTGTGGCGACCCACCGCAGGCGGCCAGCACGATGGCCACCACTGCCGCAGTGACTCCGCATGCGATGGATCGGTTCACTCCGGCAGTGTCCCACCGCGAGCGGAGGGGGGACAGGGTCGAAAGGACGCAATTGGATCCCCGGCCCCGTCCGGACCCGCCGGGGGCCAGCCCGGACTGCAGGCGGCGTGGGCACCGGCTCGGACGGTGAGGTCTACAGTGGTGGTAGCGGCGACGGGCTTGTCCGGGCCCGATCGCATCCCTCCCGCACCGACGGGGATCCGGGCCCGGTGCGGCCGGTCGACCTGGTGCGGCTGAAGGGAGGAGCATGTCCATGACAGGCGAAGTGGAAGCAGGCACTCGACTCGACGAGCACCATGCTCCGGAGACGAACGGGCGCATGTCGGTGTGCCGACGGTGTGGATCCCGGACCGATGGACCGGCGGGCGCTCATCACACGCCGGCCGAACGCCAGGTCGCCCGGTGCGGCGACTGGTTGATCGCCCAGTCGAAGCTCCGCCAGATCGAGCGCCTCCGGGATCAACGCCAGGGCTGAACCGGCCGTCGCTAGTCAGACGGTCGACGGTGGCCGAGGACTCCGGAACAAGGCTGGCGAGGCGGCACTGAGGGTCGTCCGGCGACGGGAGAACCGGGCTCCCCCGGGGTGAACGCCGGCCCGGATCCGCCGGTGCTTCTGCTACCTCCGACCGGGGGGCTACTTCTGACCGAGGGCCTGCTCTACGAGGGATGCCATCTCGATGTGCCCCTGGGCGGTCGGGTGATAGGGGAAGCCCACGGTCACCGTGTGCCCGGCGACCCTTCGTTCCGGGGCCGGTGCGCACGGCCCGTGTCCCGACCCGATGGCATAGGGATCGGCCAGGAGTACGTGGGTGCTGCGTGCCACCTCGAGGAAGACCTGCTCGAGGTCCTCACCCATCGAACCGACGATCTGACTGCCTCGGACCGTGTAGTCGAGAGCGGGACAGGTGGTCGGCGGGACCAGCCTCGGGTAGGTGACGAGGACGATCTTCGCCGACGGCGCCCTGGAGCGGATGGTGCTGACCACCGCGGTCAACGAGATCCGGAGCGCCGTCAGCGCCGAGGACATCTGCGCCTGATCCACGGCGCATCCGGAGCTCTGCCCGCCGCACGCGAACGCCGTCGCCACGTAGCCGATGTCGTTTCCGCCCACGGTGAAGGTGACCAGTGCCGTGCCCGAGGTGACGGCGTCGACCTGAGGAGGGTTGCCGTACTGGGTCGTCGTGAGCACGTTCGCCGTCGTCGCGCCCGAACACGACACGTCGTCGAGGGTCAGCTTGAGCGCAGCGGCGACGAGGCTCGGGTAGTTGTGGGTCGAGCGATCGCAGGATCCTCCCCTCGCGTCGGGGATGCCGATGCCGGCGGCGTACGAACTGCCCATGGCGACGTACGTGGCTCCAGCGGGAGCCACCGTTGCGGGGGCGGAGGTCGGGGAGTTCGACGAGCTGTGGCCGGCCGACGCGCATGACGTCGTGAGCAGTGCCAACCCGACGACCGCGACGGCGGCGACGCGCCCGGAGAAGCTCATGGACTCCCTCGTTGTCGTTGAGGTCCTGCCCGGCCCGTCGGGACCTCGCGTGGTTCGAAAGGCCGACGCTATCCGCTCGGCACCGTGTCGAAACAAGTAGTTCGGCCCTGTTTCTGCCGAGGCTCCGGGTCCATACTGATGGTGAGGGATCCGGAAGGGTCCCGGAAGGAGGCGCTTATGGGCAGTCGACATGGAGGGCCATCCTGAGAGCGGATGGCAGGGGATTGTACGGGAGAGATCCCGGTAGGCCCCGGTAGACCCAGCGCAAGCAGCTCGGAGTGGGAGCGTTGCAACGGCACGGGACAAGGAAGTCCCAATGGGAGCCATTTCCCCAGGCGATCCGTTCTCGGAGTACAAGTGAAGCAAAGCGCCCGATCCCCGTCAGTTCGTGGGACGGGCGCTTTCGCGTAGGTGGAACCGAGTTCGGGTTGGCCGGTTCCGCCCTGGCTGACCGGGCGCCCGACGCAGCGTCAGGCGCCGTCGAGGACGGTCGGCTCCACGCCGTCCCACAGGCCGACCGGCGCCTGGCCCACCGGATAGTGCCCGGGCTGGCGGCCGGACCCCATCGACTCCATGCGGGCCTTCATCCCCGGGCTGAGGGCGTCGGCCTGGATCATCTCGATGTAGGTGGCGGTGGCGTTTCCCACGTCGAAGAAGTCGCGCTGCCAGCTCCACTGGTGGTTGCCGCCGTAGCGGAACCAACTCCCACCCAGTCCGGCGATCTCGTAGTGGCTGCCGTCGGGCCGGGTGGCGTCGGCGATCTGCCTCCACAGCCCGAGGATCTCGCCCTGGACCTCGTCGATGAGGATCCGCTGGTACGGATAGGTCCAACCACCGAGGCCCTGCATCTCCAGCCCGACGGCGTACTCGCGGATCTGGTCGCGACCCACGGCCATGAACTCGTCGTTGGGTCCGACGTTCCAGCCGTAGGTGGCGTCCTCGGTGTACATGTCGGCCAAGGGCAGCCAGTTCAGCTCCTCCTCGCACCGGCGGTTCAGGTCCAGCCAGCGTTGCATCGTCGCTTCGAGTTCACTGCGGGGGTAGGACGGCACGGGTTGCTCCTTGTCTTGGCATCGGGTGTGTAGCGGTCGGTTGCGCCAGGTCGTCGGCGCCGGGTCGGGCGGATGGCGGTTCGCCGGCGCGCGTATCGGTCAGTCGTCGACGATGGCGAGCGCGTGGGTGGGGCAGAAGCGGACAGCGGTCTCCACGGCCGTCCGCTCCCCTTCGGGTGGGTCGGGATCGAGGACGGCGACCAGGTGGTCCCGGCCCACCGCGAACACCTCGGGGGCCTCGGACTCGCAGACGCCGTGTCCCTGGCAGAGGTCGTGGTCGACGACGATCTTCATCAGGCCGGGGTCCCCTTGGAGCTGCGTGCCACCGCCCGGCGACGGTAGCGGACGACACATGGTTGCTGAAGCTGGACGACCATCTTCGAGTGGTCGTTGCGGTAGGTCTCCGCCGGCTGGGCCAGCTCGAACTCCCAGTCGAGCAGCAGGACCGAGAAGATGGCCTTGAGCTGCATCATGGCGAACGCCTGGCCCACGCACCGGTGACGCCCGGCGCCGAAGGGGATCCAGGTCCACGGGTTGGTCCGGTCCTCCTCGCGCGGCTCGAGGTAGCGGGCGGGCCGGAAGGCGTCCGGCTCGGGGAAGTCCTCGGCGATCCGGTTCGACACCGACGGGCTGGCCCCGACCATCTGACCGGCCCGGATGGCGAAGCCCTCACACTCGAGATCCTCCTTGGCCACCCGCAGCAGGAGGATGAGCGGCGGGTGGAGCCGGAGTGCCTCCTTGATGGCGGACTCGACCCGGGGCATCTCGCGCAGGGCCTGATAGCTGACCTCGGCCCCGTCGGCGTACAGCTCGGCGAGCTCGTCGTCGACGATGGACATCTCGCCCTCGTTGCGCAGTAGCTCGATGAGCGTCCATGCCGCCGTACCCGACGTGGTGTGGTGGCCGGCGAACATCATCGAGATGAACATGCCGGTCACCTCGTCCGGCAGGAAGCGGTCGGTCCCGTCGGGATTCTTGATCGACATCAGCACGTCGAGGAGGTCCCGTTCGTCGTCGGGCACCACCGGTCCGCCCGCCCGGCGCTCCATGATCCCCTGGACCAGCTCCACCAGGCCGACCCGTGCGGCGTCGCGTCGGTGGAAGCTCTCGATGTCGGCGTAGGGGTCGACGTAGGCGATGGCGTCGGTGCCCTGCTCGAGGTCGTGGTAGAGCCGGGCGAACCGCTGGTCGAGCTCGTTGCGGAACCGCTTGCCGATGAGGCAGGCCGAGGAGGTGTAGATGGTCAACTCGGCGAACCAGTCCAGCAGGTCGATCTCGCCCTCGTCGTCCCACGCGGCGACCATGGCCTCCACCTCGCCGGCGATGGTGGCGGCGTGGCCCCGCATGAATTTGTCCCGCAGCGCCTGGTTGTGGAGCATCTCGCGGCGGCGCTCGGGAGGTGCGTCGAACACCACCCCTTCGCCGAACACCGGAGTCATGAACGGGTAGGCCTCGGCCTGGTCGAGCACCTCCTCCGGTGACCGGAAGAACAGCTCGTTGGCCCGGGCTCCGCTCAACAGGACCACGTCCCGGTCGGCGAGGCGGAAGATGCCGACGTCGCCGCACTCCTCGCGCACCCGGTTCATCAGCCCGATCGGATCGACCCGGAGCTCCTCGAGGTGGCCGGTCTCCCCCTCGCCTCCCGAGACTCGCGCCGGCTGCCGTTGCCCGATGTCGATGGCCATCACTGTGTTCCTCCTGAGTCGTCCGTGTCGTCCGTGTCGTCCGTGAGGTTCCGCGGCGTGATCGGCCCCTCTGGCTGCAATTCGATGACGGTGGCGTGGACGCCCCTCGGCAGACCGACCACCGCGCACACGGCCTGGGCCACGCCGGCCGGCCGCATGAAGTTGGAGTGGCGCGCGAATCCCCACGCCGCCCACTGCTCGATGACCGCGGCGGTCACGTCCGGGTCCCAGTCCATGCCCATGCCGGTGACGGTCGGACCGGGGCGGAGGATGGTGGCCCGCACACCGGATCCCTCCAGCTCCATCTGCAGCGACCGTACGTACCCCTCGAGTCCCCACTTCGAGGTGACGTAGGCGGCCATCGTCGGTCGCGGGCGTTCCGCCACGTCCGAGGTCACGAAGACGAAGTCACCCCGCTGGCGAGCCACCATGCCCGGGAGCAGGGCCCTCACCAGGCGGTGGGTGCCGGTCACGTTGACGGACAGGACGGCGTCGAGGGCTGCGGCCTCGGTGTCGAGCACCGACCCGGCCATGTTCTGCCCTGCATTGGACACCACGATCTCGATCTCCCCGAGCACGTCGACGGCCTCCCCGGCGAACCGCTCGACGGACAGGTCGTCGGCCAGGTCGAGGTGGACGGCAACCGCCTCGCCCCCGTCGGCACGGATGGCCGCCGCCGCCTCCTCGCACTCACCGACCCGGCGGGCACCGAGGACCACGGGGTGCCCGAGTGCGGCCAGTGCGGCCGCCGTGGCCCGGCCGATCCCGGACGAGGCTCCGGTCACCACGGCGGGCCGCCGTGGTGGGTTGGGCGGGAACCTCGGCATCAGCGCATCGCCACCGAGGTCGGGAGCGCGGCCAGACCCCGGACGTTGATCGAGTGGACACGCTGGATGCCGTCGACGTCGATGTCGTAATCGGCGACCCTGGCCACCAGCTCCGACAGCCCGACCCTGGCCTCGAGCCGGGCCAGGGGCGCACCCATGCAGAAGTGCCGGCCGCTGCCGAAGCTGACCAGCCGGGAGGTGTCCCGGTCCAGGTCGTAGCGGTCGGGGTCGGCGAAGACCGACCCGTCCCGGTTGGCCGATCCGACCAGCAGGAGGACCCGTTCGCCCTCGGGCACCGTGGTCCCGTGCAACTCGACGGGTTGGCGGGTCACCCGCAGCAGCATCTGGCTGGAGGTGTCGTAGCGGAGGGTCTCCTCCACCCAGTCGGACACCCGGTCGGCGTCGGCGAAGGGCTTGGCCCGTTCGTCGGGATTCCGCCATCCCCAGTACCAGGCGTTGCCGAGCAGCTTGGTGGTCGTCTCGTTGCCGGCCACCACCATGAGGAAGAGGAAGGCCACGATCTCCTGGTCATCCAGCCGGTCGCCGTCGATCTCGGCGTCGAGCAGGGCCGAGGTCAGGTCGTCGCGACGTTTCTTCCGGCGTTCGTCCACCATCGACTGGTAGTAGACGACCAGATCCAGTGCGGCCTCCATCCCCTCGGCGGGCACGTCGTAGACGCCGTCGTCGCGGTGGAGGACCAGGTCGGCCAGTCGGCGCAGCTCGGCGCGGTCGGCGGTCGGCACTCCGATGAGCTCCGAGATCACGTCCATCGGGACCTTGCCGGCGAAGTCCTCGATGAAGTCGAATGAGCCCCGCTCGAGGGCGGGCTCCAGGTGCTGGAGGGTGATCTCGCGGATCCGGTCCTCCATCGCCCCCACCTTGGTCGGCGTGAACCCCTTGCCCACCAGCGACCGCATCCGGGTGTGCTTGGGCGGGTCGAGAGCCAGGAAGGACATGGTCCGGTGGGCCTCGGGGCCGAAGGCGCTGGGATCGAGCGACACGCCGTGTGAGTTGGAGAAGGCGTCGACATTGCGGAACGCGGCCAGGACGTCCCCATGGCGGGACAGCGCCCAGAAGTCGAACTCGTCGCTGCGGTACACCGGGGCTTCGGCCCGCAGCCGTGCGTAGGTCGGATACGGGTCCTCGTGCATGTCGTAGGCGTAGGGGTTGTAGACGACGGGTCCGCGTACCTCGGTGGTGGTCATCGCCGATCGCCTGAGGTGGTGGCCGCGTCCCTGACCGCGCCACGCACGAGGAGGGTGGCCGCCTCGGCCACGAAGGCGGGGATGTCGAGGAACGACCAGTGGCCGGTACCGGCGGCCAGCAGGGCACCCGAATAGGAGGTCTCGAGGACCCGGACCACCAGCGGGTCGACACCGGGTCCGACCGCAGCCGTCAGGCGGCGGCGGGTGAGGGCGCCGATCCGGTCGCGCAGGTGGGCGACGTCGGGATTCGGGCTCACCAGGGCCAGGGTGCAGGCGTCGATGAGGGCCGGGTGCTCGGCGGCAAAGGGGATCATGTCCCGCACGGCGTGTTCGACGCGGTCGGCCAGGGGCAGGGCGCTGTCGGTGTCCACCGCAGGCAGCGCCTCCATCCGCCGCCACAGGACCTCGGCCAGGAGGTGGTCCTTGGAGCTGAAGTAGGTGTACGCGGTGGCCGGTGCCACACCCGCCCGCTTGGCCACGCCCCGCACGGTCAGCCCGGCATAGCCGAGCTCCTCGGTCTCCTCCTCGGCCGCCCGCACCAGATTCGCCGCCACCCCGGCCTGGCGCGCCGTCAGCCGTCGCCTGGTCGCCTCGACGTCGACGACCGGGGACCCGTCCTCGGGGAGCGACGCGACGGCGGTCACGGTGCCTCCGGCACCGGGTCGGGACCGGTCGGCACGTGGGGGGTCCCGTCGCGCATCGGGGGGAACTCGAAGGTGGCCGCCGTGGTCATCCTCGTGATCTTGGTGATGTCCGCCTCGTCCAATGTCTCGTTGTCGTCGTCGATGGTCAGCTCCCACCGGCAGTGGGGCGAGCGGTCCGACGGGACCCGGGGCGGACGGTGCACGTGGCGGATGTGGGCCTTCGGGTTGATGGCCTGGGCGGTGACGTCGAAGGTGCCGTCCTCGATGTGGTGGCACATGCCCGTCACCATCTTGTCCCCCCACGGTTCGGCGTCCATGAGCGCGCCGCAGTAGGCCAACTCGAAGAAACCGTGCCGCTCGTCGACCACCTCGTAGCGGACGTCCAGATAGTGGTGGGGGAAGCCGGGGTCGAGCTGGAGGACCTTGAAGATGTCCTCCACCGTGTCGCCGTGCACACCCATGATCCGGCGGAGCCGCTGTCCGTAGACGGGGCTCGCCCCCCGCCATTCCTCGATGGCGAGGCGTTCCATCTCCTCCAGACCGTGGGACATCCCGATGGCCGCGCACATCGACCGGTCGAGGATGTGGACGGCCTGGGCGTACTCGCGCACCAGGCGCACCAGCGCCTCGCGGGACAGGTCCTCGTAGCGGAAGTCGGCGCGGAATTCGCCCGAGTAGTCGTCCATGCCGGCATCGGCGGGTGGGGGCGTACCGGCGGTCGTTCCCGGAGTGGTATCGGTCATGTGTCCAAACTATAGTCCAGACACTTGTCCAGCAACGGGGGAGATCCTGTGTCCGCAGAACAGCCAGCACCGGGCAGCGCGCCGGGGAACGAGCTTCGCCCGACCATCGGGGTCGTCGGGCTCGGAGCCATCGGGGACGGGGTGGCGACGAGCGTCCATGCCGCCGGGTTCCCCCTCGTCGTCTGCGATGTCCGCGCCGAGGCGACCGACCGGCACGCCGACCACGCCATCGTGGCGACGTCGCCGGCCGAGCTCGCCCGCCGGTCGGACGTGGTCGTGGTGGCGGTGGTCAACGACGACCAGGTCCACGCCGTCCTCTCCGGTCCGAACGGCGCGCTGGCCGCCGGCGGCGCGGACACCACCTTCGTCGTGGTCAGCACCATCACCGCGGGATGCGTGGCGGCCATCGGTGACGAGGCGGCCAGAGCCGGCGCCGCGGTGGTGGACTGCGGGGTCAGCGGAGGACCGTCCGCGGCGGCCACCGGCGAGTTGGTATGCATGGTCGGGGGCGACGACGCCGTCATCGCGCGACTCGCTCCGCTGTTCGACGCCATCGGCTCGCTCACGGTCACCATAGGGCCCTTCGGTACCGGCCTCGCCGCCAAGCTGGCCCGCAACCTGGTGCAGTACGGGAGCTGGTTGGCCGCCTACGAGGGCCAGGTGCTGGCCGAGGCCGCCGGCATCGACCTCGCCAAGCTGGCCCAGGTCATCCGGGCCAGCGATACCCGCATCGGCGGTGCCTCGACCCTCATGTTCCGGTCCACCGTGGCCCCCTTCACCGAGGCGGACGACAAGGGGCTGGTGGGGGCCATGCAGGCCGCGGCCGACCTGGCCCACAAGGATCTGTCGGCCGCGGTGGCCCTGGCGGACGACCTGCACGTGGACCTGCCGCTGGCGGCGATGACCGAAGCGCGCTGCGACGACATCTTCGGCGTCTCCGGCATGCAGGGGGCGGGACGATGAGCGGGCACGACGAGGCGACGGACGGAGCACCGCCGGTGGTGGGCGAGGAGCGGCTGCTGATCGACGGCGAGCTCCGCCCGGCCCGGTCGGGCAGGGTGTTCGAGACCGTGAATCCGGCCACGGGCGAGGTGCTCGGTGTCGCCGCCGACGGGGACGGAGGTGACATGGACGACGCCATCGCCGCGGCGCGCCGGGCTTTCGACACGACCGACTGGTCCACGAACGTGGCCCGGCGGGTGGCCGGGATCCGACAGCTGCGGCAGGCATTCGAGCGCAACGCCGACGCCATCCGGGCCATGACCGTCGCCGAGACCGGCTCGCCGCTGTCGTTCACCTACTCCGCCCAGCTCGACGCCCCCGTCGAGTCGCTCGGTTGGGTGGCCGACCTGGCCGAGTCCTATGCGTGGCAGACCGACCTCGGGGACGCCTCGCCGATGGGCATCCCGTCCCATCGGTGGGTACGTCGGGAGGCGACCGGCGTGGTCGGGGCCATCACCCCGTGGAACGTGCCCCACCAGATCAACCTGGCCAAGCTCGGGCCCGCGCTGGCCGCCGGGAACACCGTGGTCCTGAAGCCGGCGCCGGACACGCCGTGGTGCGCGACCGTGCTCGGCCGGCTCATCGCCGAGGAGACCGACATCCCGTCGGGGGTGGTCAACATCGTCGCGTCGTCCGACCATGCGCTGGGCGCCATCCTGTCGACCGACCCGCGGGTCGACCAGGTGAGTTTCACCGGATCGACGGCCACGGGACGCAAGGTGATGGCGTCGGCGGCCGAGACGATCAAGAAGGTCTTCCTGGAGCTCGGCGGCAAGTCGGCCTTCGTGATCCTGGACGACGCCGACCTCCGTGGCGCGTGCGCCACCGCGGCGTTCACCGTGTGCACCCACGCCGGACAGGGGTGTGCCATCACCACCCGCCTCATCGTTCCCCGGTCGCAGTTCGACGAGGCGGTCGCGTCGACGGCCAAGGTGATGGCCATGCTGCCGGCCGCCGACCCGACCGATCCCGGCACGATGTGCGGGCCGTTGATCAGCGCCCGCCAACGCGACCGGGTCGAGGGCTACCTGCGTCTCGCCATCGAGGAGGGCGGGACGACGGTGCTCGGCGGCGGGAGGCCCGAGGGCCTCGATGCCGGGTTCTTCGTGGAGCCGACCCTCATCGTCGGCGTCCCCAACAGTGCCCGCGTGGCCCAGGAGGAGATCTTCGGACCGGTGCTCGTCGTCATCCCCCACGACGGGGACGACGACGCCGTCGCCCTGGCCAACGACTCGGCCTACGGGCTGTCCGGGTCGGTGTGGGGAGCGGACCGGGAGCGCGCGGTCGGGGTGGCCAACCGGATCCGTACCGGAACCATCGGCGTGAACGGCGGGTTGTGGTTCAGTCCCGACGTGCCCTTCGGTGGGTATAGACAGTCGGGCGTGGGACGCGAATCGGGCGTGGCAGGCTTCGAGGAGTACCTCGAGACCAAGGCGCTGGCCGAGCCGGCGTGACCGGCACCAAACACGGGGAGTGGAGGCACGATGACTGAGCCGACCGGGGACAGACGCGCCGCGGGACAAGCAAAGATGAACGAGGTCTACGGGTTCTCCGTCGACCCCGACACGATCGAGGGGCCCTACGTCGACGTGACCGTCGACCACCTGTTCGGCACCGTCTGGACCCGGGAGGCGCTCGACACCCGCGATCGGCGCATGCTGACCATCGGGGTCCTGGCCGCCCTCGGGCAGGTACCGCTCCTCGAGATCCAGTTCCGCTCCGCCCTGGAGCGGGGTGAGCTGACCGAGGAGCAGGTCCGAGAGGTCGTGCTGCACCTCGCCCACTACATCGGCTGGCCCCTGTCGACCGGGGTCAACGCCGCCGGCGAGAAGATCATCGCCGAGCGCCGCAGGAGTGTCGGCCAGGCCGCGACCGACGAGTCCCGTCCATGACCGACGGGGACGCCACCGGGGGGCACCCCACGACCACGTTCGACTTCACCGGCAGGGTCGCCATCGTCACCGGTTCGGCCGGCGGGATCGGCCAGGCCTATGCCGAGGCGCTGGCCGACGCCGGGGCATCGGTGGTGGTGGCCGACATCGACGCTGCGAAGGCCGAGTCGGTCGCCGCGGGGATCCGGGCGTCGGGGGGAGCGGCCGTCGGAGTGGCGGTCGACGTTGCCGACCCGGCTTCGGCCGAGGCCATGGCCCAGGCCGCCCTCGACGCCTTCGGTGGCATCGACTACCTGGTCAACAACGCGGCCATCTTCGGGGGCATGAAGCTCGACCTGCTGTTGACGGTGGACTGGGAGTACCTCAACCGCTTCCTGTCGGTCAACATGCTGGGTGCCCTCAACTGCGTTCGGGCCTGCTACCCGGCCATGAAGGCGCGGGGCGGCGGGGCCATCGTCAACCAGTCGTCCACCGCCGCCTACCTCTACGCCGGGTTCTACGGGCTGGCCAAGGCCGGGGTGAACTCCATCACCCAGCAGCTGGCCCACGAGCTCGGTGGGTCCCACATCCGGACCAATGCCATCGCACCGGGCCCCATCGATACTGAGGCGGCCCGCAATGTCGTCCCCGATGCGTTCATGCAGCCGATCCTGGCCGGTCTGGCCATCAAGCGGCAGGGCCAGCCCTCCGATCTGGTGGGCATGTGCCTGTTCCTGCTGTCCGACGAGGCGTCGTGGATCACCGGTCATGTGTTCAACGTCGACGGCGGTCAGGTCGTCCGCCCGTGACCACAGCGGGGGTGGGCCGATGACCGACGGGGAGGGTACCGACCACCGGATCGAGCTCGAGTTCGTCGACGAGGTCCTCGTCATCGCCTTCGACCGTCCCGAGGTCCGCAACGCCTTCGATTCGGCCATGTACCGGGCCGTCGCCGGTGCACTGTCGGGCGCCCTCGAGGACGACGAGGTCCACGCCGTGGTGCTGACCGGCCGGGGCAAGGCGTTCAGTGCCGGTCAGGACCTGCGCGAGATGGTCGCCATCGCCACCGGGGAGGGCGGCGCCGGCGTCGGCGTCGGGTTCCAGGACGTGCTCGACCTGTTGATGCGGTTCGACAAGCCGCTGCTGGCCGCGGTCCACGGCGTGGGCATGGGTCTCGGCTGTTCGATCCTCGGCCACGTCGACCTCGTGCTCATGGACGAGTCCGCCCGGCTGAGGGTGCCGTTCGCCGAGATGGGCGTCCCCCCCGAGGCGGCCAGCAGCTTCCTGCTCCCGTCCCGAATGGGATGGCAGCGGGCCGCCGCCGCCCTGCTCGCCTCGGAGTGGATCGATGCGCCGACCGCGGTGGCCTCGGGGCTGGCTCTCCGGACGTGCCCGGACGGGACGGCGCTGGCCGAGACGTTGACCCTCGCCCGCACGATCGCCTCGTATCCGGCCCACGCCACGAGGACGATCAAGCGGCTCATGCTGGCCGGCCGGGGGAGTGCCGTGGCGGACGCCCGGCGGCGCGAGGAGGCGGCTTTCGCCGCACTCTTCGCCGACCCGTCGGTCAATCCCGGGGCGAGGCTCGCCGCCGGGCTCGGTGACTGACCCGTCGTGCGACTCGGCATCACCTGCTTCCTGACCGATCGCGACATGGCGCCGTCCGATCTGGCGCGGGCTGTCGAGGAGCGCGGCTTCACCTCGCTCTACCTCCCCGAGCACACCCACCTCCCGGTACGCGCGGCCACACCGCCGTCACTGGTGGAGGGCGTCCATGCCGACGACTACAAGCGGAGCCTCGACCCGTTCGTGGCCCTGGCCACCGCGGTCCCGGTCACCACGGGCCTGCAGCTCGGAACCGGGGTGGTGCTCGCCGCCCAACACGATCCGATCGTGCTGGCCAAGCAGGTCGCCACCCTCGACCATCTGAGCGGCGGCCGCGTCGTCCTGGGCGTCGGATTCGGGTGGAACCGCGAGGAGGCGGCCGACCACGGGGTCGACTTCGCCGCCCGCCGGCGGATCGCCAGGGAACACGTGCTGTGCATGCAGACCCTGTGGCGCGACGACGAGGCGTCGTTCCACGGTGAGTTCGTGGAACTCGACGCGTGCTGGAGTTGGCCGAAGCCGGTGCGTGGCCGGGTCCCGATCCTGATCGGCGGCGGCGCCACCCCGGCCAACTTCGCCGTGGCGGCCGAGTACGGCGACGGGTGGATGCCCATCGGTGGATCCGGACTCGGCGATGCCATCCCCGAGCTGCGGCGGGCCTTCGAGGATCGCGGCCGCGATCCCGGGGACGCCCGGGTGGTGCCCTTCGGCACCATCCCGACCGACGCCAAGATCGGGCACTTCGCCGGTCTCGGTGTCGACGAGGTCGTGTTGCGGGTCCCGTCGGGAGGTGCTTCGGAGATCCTCCCGGTGCTCGACGCCCACGTCGCGTACCTGGACCGGTTCGGAGGAACGGATGACTGAGGAACTGCCGAGGAGGGAAGGCCCCCCGGGCCGCCCGTGGAGCGGGGGAGGCCGCGAGGAGCTCGCCACCGCGGTGCGCCGGCTCATGGAGCTGACCGTCACCTCGGCGCCGGCACCGGGGGCGTTCGTCGATGCCGCGGCGCGGGTGGACGCGGTGTGCGACGGTCTCGAGGTGACGGTGCCCGAGGACGGCAATGCCCCACGGGCCCGTTTTTCCGACCTCGCGGTCGGTGACGACGAGGCGAAGGCTCTCACCGCGGCGATGCCCTTCGACATGGTGGTCGGGACGTGCAACCCGCTGGCCCCACCCGTCGAGATCTGGTTCGAGCCACCGCTGGCCCGGGGACGGGTGGTCTTCTCCCCGACCTACGAAGGGGCTCCGGGATGCGTGCACGGCGCCGCGCTCGCCGCGGCGTTCGACATCATCCTGACCGCGGCCAACGTGCTGGCCCACGCGGCCGGCCCGACGGTGGAGCTCTCCATCCGCTACGTCAGGCCCACCCTCATCGGTGTCGAGTCCGAATTCGAGGCGCAGGTCACCGAGCTCACCGACCGCCGGACCCACAGCACCGGACGGCTCCTCCAGAACGGCGTCGTCAAGGTGGAGGCGGTGGGGGAGTTCGTCAACATGGAGCGCCGGCGAATCGACGGCCTCCACCGCGAGCACGCCGGCGGCGACTGACGACGGTCCGTCGCAGAAACCGAGCGCACGCTCCCGGCATTCTCTAGAGTCTCTTCCGTTGCATCATGCCGGGGGGACAGGTTCACCACCTGCCGGTCCACGCACGACGAAGGGGAGACCATGATGAAGCGACCCATCAGTGCACCTAGGTTCGCGCCGCCGCGCCGACGCGCCGCCGCGGTGACCATGGTCGGACTGGCCGTTGCACTGACCTTGACCGCGTGCTCGTCGACTGCATCGACGTCGTCGACCACGCAGTCGACACAGACCACGAAGTCGACGTCGGGGACCTCGTCGACCATCCCGGCCTCGGCGTTCAGCGACACCACCGGGATCACCCCGACCTCCGTCACCGTGGGCAACGTCTCGACCCTGTACGCCGGCCTGTTCGAGGGTGCCCTCGTCGGGACCCGGGCCTATGCGGCGTACGTGAATTCACACGGCGGGCTCAACGGCCGCCAGCTGCTGGTGGACTCGTATGACGACGGCTACCAGGGCCTGCCCAACAAACAGGAGACCCAGGAGGTCGTCCAGAAGGACTTTGCCGCGGTGGGCGGCTTCTCCCTCCAGGACAGCTACGGGGCCACCGTCTTGGCCGCCGACCCGGGCGTCCCCAACGTCACCGTCTCCCTCAACCTGAAGGCCGGCGGGCTACCCAACAGCTTCAGTCCCGACCCGGGCTCCGTCGGCTGGCCGACCGGAGCGTTGCAGTACTTCAAGGCCAAGTACCCCTCCTATGTGACGCACGCCGCCACCCTGGTCGCCGACCAGCCTGCGGCCATCGTCAAGTGGAGCGGCGAGCAGGGGGCGATGGAGTCGCTCGGGTACCACGTGGTCTACGACCAGCAGTTCGACATCACCCAGACGGACTTCACCCAGAACGTCGTGGCCATGAAGCAGGAAGGGGTCAAGATCCTGTTCCTCGAGCAGATGCCCGAGAACTACGCCGCCGCGGTGATCAAGGCCCTCACCCAGCAGAACTACCACCCGGTGGTGGTGTTCGGTGCGTCGACCTACTCGGAGCAGCTCATCCCGGCCTCGGGCGGGGCGGCGGCTACCGATGGCGACTACCTCTATCAGGGCTTCCCGCTCTACCTCGGGGAGGACGCGTCGGACGTGCCTTCGGTCAACACGTTCCTCAGCTGGGTGCAGAAGGTGTCCCCGGGATTCCATCCCGACCTGTACACCCTGTTCGGATGGCTGTCCGCCGATCTGTTCTCGCAGGCGTTTACGGCCGCAGGCAAGAACCCGACGCGGGGGAGCGTGCTCCAGCAGTTGCGCAGGATCACCGCGTTCAACGGCAACTACCTGGCCGCCACCGCGAACCCGGCGGGCAAGGTACCGGCCCACTGCTACGTCATGGCCCAGGTCGTCCAAGGCAAGTTCCAGCGCCTCGACGATCCGCCGATCAACGGTCCGACCCACGGCTACCGGTGCGACGGGAGCTACTTCAGCGTATCGACGTAGGCGGCGGGTCCTAGGCTGGGCTCACCATGTGCGGACGGATCGCCCTCTACTCGGACCCGGACTACATGGCCCGGATCTTCGACGCCGTGCTCGGCCCGGACGTGGAGCGCGACGGGCGGCCGAGTTGGAACGTGCCGCCCACCCGGTCGATCCTGGCTGTGGCCGATGTGGCCGATGTGGCCGATGTGGCCGATGTGGCCGATGTGGCCGATGTGGCCGATGTGGCCGATGGCGATCCCGCGGCACTGCCCGACGGACCGGGAAGCGCCGTGCACCGCGAGCTCGGTCGCTACCGCTGGGGCCTCGTCCCGTCGTGGGCGAAGGACCCGTCCGTGGCCAACCGGATGTTCAACGCCCGGGCCGAGACGGTGGCGTCCAAACCCTCGTTCCGGGCGGCGTTCGCGGCCCGACGGCTGGTCGTGGTGGCCGACGGCTTCTACGAGTGGAGACCGGGGACCGGGAAGTCCCGCCAGCCGTTCTACTTCACCCGGGCCGACGGGATGCCCCTCGCCCTGGCCGGGCTGTGGGAGCAGTGGTGGGGCGGGCCGGGCGCCTCCGGCGGACCGGATGGGGAGCACCCGTTGCTGCGCACCTGCACGGTCATCACCACCGAGGCGGGTCCGGACATGGTCGACATCCACCACCGGATGCCGGTGGTCCTCGACCCGGCCGACCTCGACGAGTGGCTCGACCCGGCCAACCGGGACAAGCCGGAGCTCGAGTCGCTGCTGGTGGCGTCGCCGGCAGGGACGCTGGTCCACTGGGAGGTGGCGGCGGGCGTGGGCAACGTGCGCAACGACGGGCCGGACCTGATCGAGGCGGTCGTGCCGGAGTCGTGAGAGGACGGATCCCGCCGGAGGCGGGACGACCGTTCGGTCGCAGGTGTGGCGGAACCGGGGGCTGCGGCCCCCACGGGCCGCCCGGTCCGATGGGCCTCAGGCGTCGGCGGTCGCCTTGGCGGCCCGCTTCATCAGGCGGGACTTCCGGTTGGCGGCCTGGTTCTTGTGGATGACGCCCTTGGCCGCGGCCTTGTCGATGCGCTTGATGGCGAGGCGGACCGCCTCCTCGGAGTTCTCGACCCCGTCCACGATGGCGGCGTTGGCCTTCTTCGTACGCGTGCGCAGCTCCGAGCGGACGGCCTTGTTGCGGGCCTGGCGCTTGACGGTCTGGCGATTGCGCTTGATCTGGCTACGGATGTTGGCCACGGTGGTTCCTCGTTGTCTGGGAGTCGTCGGGGTGTCGTCTGAGCGTCGTCCGGGCGACCGGATCCGACGGTCCAGAGGCCGTCGGAGCAGACAGTGAAGGATAGCAGGCCGGTTCCGCGGGCTGCTACCGAGGGAAAACGCCTCGCTCCCGCCCCGTCGGCCTGCCCAGCGCTACGGTCGGCAGGTGATGAGCGCCGCCGAGGTGTCCGTAGCCTACGAGCCCGACGACCCGGCCACCCAGCGCGACCCCTATCCGGTCTACGCCAGGCTGCGGGACGAGGACCCCGTCCACCGGGCGCCCGGGGGATTCTGGGTCCTGTCCCGGTTCGACGACATCTTCGCCGCCACGCTCGACCCGGACACCTATTCGTCGGCCCAGGGGCTGACATACCAGGTCAACGAGATCATCCGGCTCGGGCTCAAACCCACCCTGGTCATGATGGACCGGCCCCGCCACACCACGTTCCGCCGGCTGATCAGCCGGGGATTCACGCCACGGTCGGTGGCCGCCCTCGAGCCGGTGGTGCGGGAGTTCGTCCGCGAACGGGTGGCCGCCCTGGCCGACGCGGGCGAGTCGGACGTCATGGAGGTCCTGGCCGGCCCGCTCCCCACCCTGGTGGTCGCTCTCTACCTCGGTGTTCCGGAAGCGGACCGGGCCCAGTTCGACGAGTGGAGCAGCGCCATCGTCGCGGCCAATGCCCGTGGCAGCCTCCTCGAGGGTGCCGCCGACGCGGTCGCCGGCCTGTACGGCTACTTCACCGGGCTGATCGACGACAAGCGGGACCACCCGGGGGACGACATGCTCTCGGACCTCATCGCCGCCCGGGTCGACGGGCGACCTTTGGACCTCGACGAGATCCTCGGCTTCTGCTTCGTCATGATCGCCGGAGGCAACGACACCACGTCGGGACTGCTGGGGGGAACGCTGGTTGCTCTGACCGAATTCCCCGCCGAACGGGCCCGGCTCCTCGCCGACCCCGGTCTGCTGGTCGGGGCGCTCGAGGAGTTCCTCCGGATCACCACGCCGGTACAGGGACTGTCGCGTACGACCACCCGTCGGGTCCACCTGCACGGTGCCACCATCGAGGCCGGCAGCAAGGTGCACCTCCTCTACGGTTCGGGCAACCGTGACCCCCGGGAGTTCGGGCCCGATGCCGACCGGCTGCAGATCGACCGGACCTTCCGGCGGATGCTGACCTTCGGGAACGGACCACACCACTGCATCGGCGCTGCCGCCGCCCGACTCCAGGCCAGGGTGGCACTCGAGGAGCTGCTGGCCGTGCTCCCCGACTTCGTGGCCCACGCCGACCGGGGCGTGCTGGCGCCCGGGGCATTCATCCGGCGCTTCGACTCGCTCCCGCTTTCCGCCGGACGTCCCCGCTGAGGGCGCGACGGGCGGGATCGGCGCCGACCGTCGCGGCGGGGCCGGGCCTGCCCGCCACCGTGGGTACGCTGGACAGCCCGTGCTCCCCATCGACCGCATCCGCAACTTCTCGATCATCAGCCACGTCGACCACGGCAAGTCGACGCTGTCCGACCGCATCCTCGAGCTGACCGGGGCGGTCGACCCACGGCTGATGCGCGAGCAGTACCTCGACTCGATGGACATCGAGCGGGAGCGGGGCATCACCATCAAGGCCCAGAACGTCCGCGTGCCGTGGAAGGACCACACCCTCCACCTCATCGACACCCCCGGCCACGTCGACTTCGGGTACGAGGTGAGCCGGTCGTTGGCCGCGTGCGAGGGTGCGGTGCTGCTGGTCGACGCCTCCCAGGGCATCCAGGCCCAGACCCTGGCCAACTGCTACCAGGCCCTGGAGAACGACCTCGAGATCGTGGCCGTGCTCAACAAGATCGACCTGCCGGCCGCCGACCCCGAACGGTGCGCGGCCGAGATCGAGCAGGTCCTCGGGATCGAAGCCTCGGGGATCATGCACATTTCGGCCAAGACCGGGAAGGGCGTGCCCGAACTGCTCGACGCCATCGTCGCCCGCATCCCCGCCCCCACCGGTGACCCGGGGGCTCCGTTGCGGGCACTCATCTTCGACTCCGCCTACGACCAGTACCGCGGCGTGGTCAGCTCCATCCGGGTCATGGACGGAATGCTGACCCGGACGGACCGACTCCGGTTCATGCAGGCCGGTTCCAACCACGAGATCGAGGAGATCGGCATCCGGACCCCGGTGACGGTGCCGGTCGACGAGCTCGGCCCCGGCGAGGTCGGCTACCTGATCGCCGGCATCAAGGATGTCGGCGGGGCCCGCTCCGGCGAGACGGTGACCACCGCCACCCACCCGGCCCTGACCGCGCTCGACGGCTACCGCGACCCGAAGCCCATGGTCTTCTGCGGACTGTTCCCCATCGACGGCGACGAGCTCCCCGACCTGCGCGACGCGCTCGAGAAGCTCCGACTCAACGACGCCAGCTTCACCTACGAACCGGAGTCCTCCCGCGCCCTCGGATTCGGTTTCCGATGCGGTTTCCTCGGGCTGTTGCACATGGAGATCGTCCGCGAGCGCCTGGAGCGCGAGTTCGACCTCTCGCTGATCGCCACCGCCCCGTCGGTGGCGTACCGCGCCTTCCTGACCAACGGCACCGAGGTCGATGTCGACAACCCGAGCGAGCTGCCCGAGCCGGCGAGCCTCGACCACGTCGACGAACCGATGCTGCGGGCCACCATCCTCACCCCGGCCGAGTACACCGGATCGGTCATGGAGCTGTGCCAGGGCCGGCGGGCCGAGATGGTCAAGATGGACTACCTGTCCCCCGAACGTGTGGAGTTCGTCTACGTCATCCCCCTGGCCGAGGTGGTGGTCAACTTCTTCGACCAGCTGAAGAGCCGGACCAAGGGGTACGCCAGCCTCGACTACGAGCCCGGCGGGTACGCGACCGCGGATCTGGTCAAGGTCGACCTCCTGATCAACCACGTCCCGGTGGACGCGTTCTCGACCATCGTCCACAAGTCACAGGCCGACTACTACGGCCGCCGGATGGCCGACAAGCTGCGTGAGCTGATCCCGCGCCAGATGTTCGACGTCCCGATCCAGGCCGCCATCGGCGGCCGGGTCCTGGCCCGCGAGACGGTGAAGGCGCGGCGAAAGGACGTTCTGGCCAAGTGCTACGGCGGTGACATCACCCGCAAGCGGAAGCTGCTCGAGAAGCAGAAGGAAGGGAAGAAGAAGATGAAGAACATCGGACGGGTCGAAGTCCCCCAGGAGGCCTTCGTCTCCGCCCTCAAGCTCGACGACTGAGCCGGCGTCGACACCGTGCCGGCGTCGCCCGGGTGCGGTGGTCAGCCGTCGGTGGCGGCGATGGCGTGGCGGTAGGCGGACAGCAGGTCGGCGTGGAGCTGCTGCATGGAGAACGTGGTCGCCCACAGATGATGTGCCTCCTCGGCGAGTCGTGTCCGATCGCCCGCCAGCAGGTCGGCGGCCGCTTCCGACACCGCGTCCACCGAAAGTGGCACGCGGCGTACCGCAGGTCCCCCCAGGCGCTCGTCGAGCCAGGGGACCGTGGTGGTCACGATGCCGCATCCGCGCTGGAGCGCCTCCAGCAGGCCGTAGGGGGCGCCGCAGTCCAGCCGGGTCGGAGCCAGGAGCACGTCGGTGCGGGGCAGGATCTCCTGCAGCACGACGGATCTCGCCGGGTTGTCGAAGATCTCCACTCCCGGGATACCGGCGAGTGACCGCACGGCAGCGGGTGTCTCGGTGGCGACAAGGAGGGACAGGGTCGGGTCCGTGTGCCGCATCTGTTCGAACGCGGCGACGGCGATGTCGCCCCCCTTGCGTTGGTAGTCCTTGGCCACGAAGGCCAGGGTCCGGCCGTCGGTGTGTCGGGTGGCCGGCGGCAATGCGGGCAGGGCAGTCCCCATGACGCGGACCTGGCGCTCGGGAACGTGTCGCTCGACGAGCCAGTCGCGGAAGTGTCCGCTGTAGGCCGTCATCAGGTCGGACCGTGCCGGACGGAGCCAGGGAACGCTGGCGCCGGTCCGGCGGGCCAGCCGGTCCTCGAGGGCGAGCGCGACCGAGGTGCGGCGGGCGGACCATCCTTTGGCCTGGTGGTAGAGGACGGGCAACGGGTAGCCGGCGCTCGACACCACCGGCACGTGGCTGACGACCTGGCGCAGTGAGAACAGGTGGAGGTGGACGAGATCGAAGGCGTCGGGGTCGATGGTGGCGAACCAGAGCTGTTCGGCGAACATCAGCTTCGCCCGACGGAGGGCGGTCTCACCCACCCGCAGGCAAAACAGACCCAGGTCGGAGTTCGTCTCCCCGTGGCGGGGCCGTCGACCCCGAAGGACCATCGACCCGTCGTCCAGCGCCTCGCCGTACGTCGTGTAGGTCACCCCGTTGGGCGGCTCGGCCAGGAGCGCCTCCGTGTAGGAGGTGTCGCCACCGGCGCGGTCGCGACCGATGAGGGGGCTGAACAGGAGCACTCTCATCGGTCGGCCATGGTCAGCGCGCCCTCGTTCTCCACGCTTTGCCTCCGGCTGCGACATCGGGCGCCGGGAAGAGGCACCGTTGCACCGCTCGTTCCGACCGCGGCATGTTAGCGGTCGTCGTGGGCACCCCACCCCGGGGTCGGGAGTCCATTGCCGATTCGGGTACGATTCGACAGAGATGCGTCCCTCAGATCAGCGTCTGCCGTGACTGCAGTGGACGAGCCCTCCGCCAATGCCAGTCCACGCCAGTTCCTGCGCAACGCACTGTCGTCGTACGCCAATCTGCTCGTCGGGATCGCCCTCAGTCTGATCCTGACGCGGGTCCTCCTTCGCAACCTGGGCACGAGCACCTACGGCCTGTGGATCGTCCTGATCACCATCGTCGGCTACCTCGGACTGCTCGACGTCGGCGTGTCGACGGCCGCCGTCCAACGGGTGGCCCGGATGTCGGCGCTGGGCGATCAGGAGGGACTGGCCAACGTCATCCGGACCGCGTCGGTCTTCTTCTCGGTGTCGGGCGCCATCGCCGTCGCGGTCACCGTCGTCGTGGCGCCCTTCCTGTCGTCGATCGTCCACCTCGGCTCGATCAACGAGAAGGTGGCGGGGATCACCCTCGTCCTGCTCGGGATGATGATGGCGGTCAAATTCGTGACCGGCGTGCCCAACGCGGTCCTGTTCGGCATCGGCCGCAGCGATCGGGCGGCACAGATCAGCCTGGTGTCGATGCTGGTGACCCAGGGCGCCCAGGTGGCGGTGGTCCTGGCCGGTGGCGGGCTGGTCTGGCTCGGTGCGGTCACCCTCGTCGGCAGCGTCGTCACCTACGTCCTGACGTTGCTGTTGGTGCGGCGCCTGACCGGGCAGACGTTGCGGGTGGGCCGCTTCCAGCGGACCATCCTGGTCGACCTGCTCTCGTTCGGCGGCCGGAACACGGTGATCGCGATCAGCGGGATGGTGTCGTTCAGTCTCGACGCGCTGATCATCGGTGTCATCCTGCCCGTCGCCCAGGTGGCGCCCTACGACATCGCCCTCAGCACGGCCAACCTGACCCGCAACCTGACCACCTACGGGGGCGACCTGCTGCTCCCCACGTACACCCACTTCGAGAGCGTGAAGGACCCGGTCCGCCAGGCCCGCCTGTTTTCGAGGTCGGTCATGGCCACGCTGGCCATCTCCCTTCCCATCCTGGTGGCGCTGGCCGCGTTCGGCGACCCGATCCTCAAGCTGTGGCTGGGTGACGTCCCGCCCAAGACCTACTCGATCATGATCGCCCTCGGCTTCGTCACCGCCCTCGAACTGCCGGGTCACCAGTGCTTCATCTTCCTCACCGGCGTGGGACGGAACCAGCTGATGGTGCGGCTGGCACTCATCTCGGCCGGGGTCAACCTGGCCGGCAGCATCGCCTTCACCTTCCTGCTGGGACCGATCGGACCGGCCATCGGGTCGATTCCCGCGGTGCTGGTCGTCAGCTTCACCATCCTTCCCATCGTCGTATGCCGCTACCTGGACATCTCCGTCACGCGGTACGTCCGTGACGCACTGGTGCCGGTGCTGCCGGCGGTCGTCGTCGCCGGGATCGTCGCCGTCGTGCTCCTCGAGGTGTTCCCCGTGCACGCCGGAGCGACCATCCTGAAGGGTGGGGTGCAGGGCCTGGTCGAGGCGGCGGCGGTGGTGCTGGCGGCGTGGGCCACCATGTTCGGCGTGGTCATGCGCATCGAGCCCGATCTGCGGGGCGTCATCCTCGCCAGACTGCGCCGCCGATCCGGATGACTCCACGGCTACCATCGTCCTCGATGTCCAATTCCCGATCGCGACGAAGCGCCGGCCCGATCGTTCCCGGGGCGTCCAGGTGCCGTCGGATCAGGAACGACGCCCGACGGGCCCGTGACATCGGGCTGGGCGCCGGACGAGCCGATGACTGAGCGTCAGAGCATCCCCACCTGGTTCGGCCCCGAGGATCGACCGCTCTTCGGCTGGATCCACCTTCCGGACCACCCGACGGGGCGGGGTGTCGTGCTGTGCCCGTCGATCGGGCTCGAAGGCGAGACCAGCCAGTTCGCCTACCGCACCCTGGCCCAGAATCTGTGCGACGTCGGCTGCGCGGTGCTGAGGTTCGACTATCACGGGACCGGGGACTCGACGGGGCTCCTCACCGAGCCGGGCCGGCTGACCGAGTGGATCGCCGACATCGTCGCGGCCGTGGACTACCTGCGTGCGGCCGGCGTGACCCGGGTGCACCTGGTCGGGGCACGACTGGGGGCCGCACTGGCCGCCAGGGCGGCCTCGGAGGATGGTGGGGTGGAGTCGTTGACCCTCTGGTACCCGTGGACCAAGGGGAGCCAGTTCCTTCGCTACCAGCGGGCCTTGCGGCGCCTGTACGCGGTGGGCGACGACTCCGGGGTGCGCCATGGCGAGACGGAGATCCCCGGCTTCGTCCTCGACGCCGCAACCACGGCCGACCTGAAGGAGCTCGACACGTCCCTCGTCGGTCCCACGCTTCCCGGATCGGTGCTGGTGATCGACGCCACCGACTCGGGGACGGGCGCGGTGGCGCGGCCCGAGTACGGACCTCCCTGGGCCGTCCGGAGCGCCGGTACCGGCCCTGATGCGTTGTTCGGCGTCGAGCTGATGCGGGCCGCGGTGTCTGTCGAGGACCTCCAGACCATCCAGTCGTTCATCCTCGCCACCCCGGCCGCCGACGGCGAGGTGGTCCTCAGCCCGACGGTGCGCACCGTGGCCAGGGTCGATGCTCCCGACGGCCTCCCGGTGACCGAGCGCCCGGTCTTCTTCGGCGACTCGGGGCTCTTCGGGATCCTGACCGAGCCCGAGGATCCTTCGCACACGCCGGTCCATCTGGGACCGCGGGTGCGTACGACCCGGGGCCCGGTGCCGGAGTTCGGTGCCGCACTGTTCCTGAATGCCGGGAGCCTCCACCACGTCGGGCCGGGCCGCCAGTGGGTGGAACTGAGCCGGAAGTGGGCGGCGGCCGGTGTCCGATGCCTGCGCATGGACCTCGGCGGCATCGGGGACAGCCCGGCTTCGGGGCCGACGGGCATCCTGTCCAGCTATCCGCCCAGTGCCCGTGACGACGTGGCCGAGGGGGTGCACTTCCTGTCACCGGACGATCCGAAGCAGGTCCTGCTCCTCGGGCTCTGCGCCGGCGCCTACCACTCGCTGCTGGCCGCTCCCTCCACCGGAGTCGGTGGGGTAGCCGTCCTCAATCCGTTGCGGGTGCCCTCGCCCGATCCGAAGTCGGAGGCGATCGGCGAACTCATCGACGGCCTCCAGCGCTCGGAGTGGGACGACTTCGAGAAGCAGATACTGGCCGAGGCCGAAGTCCCGCGGCACCGTTTCCTCGGAGGCCTGCGCGACAGGGGCGTCTTCACTCCCGTGGCCCAACGCCTTCCCGACCGGATCTGGTGGGCGGCCCGCCTGGGCAGGAGCGGAAAGGACCCGGTGGACGCGCTGGCGAGCGTCATCGACAGCGGTGCGTCGCTCTTCGTCGTCCTGGGCCCCGACGAGTGGTCCGGCATCGGCCGGGGACGGACCCACGAGCTGCGGCGCCTGGCCCGGTCCGGAGTGTTCGCCATCACCTTCGTGCCGACGCTCGACCACAGCTTCCACGTGGCCAGCGGGCGCAAGGACGCACTGGTGGTGCTGGACGAGTGGGTGCTCGGAACCGGCGCCGGTGGACCGGCCTCGCCCAGGGGGACCCGGACGATCTCCTGATCGGAAGGCCGGGCCGTAGGCGGGCCGGCTCGGCTACGCGAACGACCGCCAGATGGTGGCGTGGGCCGCCAGGCTCTTCTGCCAGGTGAACTCGGCGGCACGGCGGCGACCCCGCTCCACCATGCCCGTGGTCTCCGAACCGTCGGTCAAGGCGGCCTCGAGTCCGAGGGCCAGGCTGCGGCCGTCGGGCTCGACGAGATACGCGGCATCGCCGCACACTTCGGGCAACGAGCTCCGCCGGGCGGCCACCACCGGGACGCCGACGGCCATTCCTTCGAGTACGGGCAGACCGAACCCCTCGTACAGCGAGGGGACGACCACCGCGGACGCAGCGGCCATGATGCCCCGGGCGGTGGCGTCGTCGACCCACCCGGTGCGGACGGTCGCCGGAAGCGGGGCGAACAGGCGGTCGCGGCGTTCGTTCGACGGCCCCATCAGGACCAGCGTGACATCGGGGTGGTCCTGGTGGAGGAAGGCCCAGGCCTCGGCCAGCCCGGCCAGGTTCTTCCGGTCGGTGCACCCTCCGGCGTGCAGGACGAACGGCGTCCGGATCCCGAGCACGCGCAGGCGCTCCTCCGTCAGCGGCACCGCCCGCTCGAATTCCGGGCTCACACCGAGGGGGATGACGACCGGGTCCGCCACTCCCAACGTGTCGGTCACCTCTTCGGCGGAAAACTCCGACGGGCAGATCACCACGTCGGCCCGGCGCGCGCTGGCTGCGGCATCCGAGGACGGTTGGCCCTCGTCGGGAAATCGCCAGGGCACGACGTCGAGGATGGTGAGGATTTCGGGGTGGGGAGCCGGCGGCAGGCGGAGGTCGAGCCGGTGGACGATGTCGTACTTCCGGTAGATGAGGCGGCCGACGGCATTGCGGATGGACGACGAGGAGCTGGTGAAGACGAACGAGGGGATCCGGGCGTCCGCCGGCGTCGCCGCCCGGAGGGAGGCGATCTCGAAGTGGTCCACCTCCCACGGGCTCTCGCCTGATCCGAGGGCGGCGGCGGCACCACCGACCAGTTCGCGTTCGTAGACCTGCTGCCCCATCGCCTCTTCGACGGCGATGGAGGCCAGCGCCAATCGGGTGGTCACCGGGGGACGGCCTCCGGACCGGACCGAGCCGTCACCGGGCCCGCGTCATCAAGAGGGCACCGTGGGGCATGGCTGAGTGTAGCGTCCGGCCTGTACCGGTCGTCAGTTTTTTGGGCCGTGCGCCGGAAGAAGTCGGACGGTTCGTCGGAGCCGGACCGCGCCGGGCGCGACCGGCGACGTCAGCAGGACGCGGCCGGTTCCTCGGGATCCGTTGTCGCCGGGCGACGGATTACCGCCACCGTATTGGTCGGGTCGTCCGGGTCGAAGTGGAGGGTGATCGGCGCGTCCGGGTCCTCGGGCTCACCCGGCGCCTCCATGACGAAGGCAGGGAGCTCGCGCTTCTCTTCCAACGCGTGCTGGAGGCCGAGGGCGATGCCGGACAGGACGGCGCCGGTGGCCGACCGCTTCATCCAGTTGCTGAAGCGGAGCGGATCGGGGGTGCCTCCGTCGGCGTCCGCGTCGGTGCTTCCGTCGGCGTCCGCACCGACGTCGGGGGACTCGTCGGCCGGCTCCGGCGCGGCCCCGCCCCCGGGCACCGACTCGGCGTCGCCGGGATGCGATCCCGGGGTACTGTCCACGGGCTCCACGGTACCGTCCATTGGCCCGGCGGCGACCGACGCCGATCGACGCCGGCGGACAGTCGCCGGCGAAAGGGGCTGAACGGGGCCGGAGCGGCTCCACCGGCCGTGCCGTAGGATCGCGGTGTGCTTGACCGTTTCCATCCGCCGGTCGAGGAGTACCTCGAGACGATCTTCGCCCTCGAGGAGGAGGGGATCCCGGTGATCCAGGCCCGCCTGGCCGAGCGGCTGGGCAAGGCGGCACCTTCGGTATCGGAGATGCTCGACCGGCTCGAGGCGGAGGGACTGATCACCCGCAGCGCCCGCCGCATCGCCATGACGCCGGCGGGCACCGCACTGGCGGAAGGGGTGGTCCGCAAGCACCGCCTGGCCGAGCGGCTGCTCGTCGACATCATCGGGCTCGACTGGGACAAGGCCCACATCGAGGCCGGTCGGTGGGAACACGTGATCTCGGACGACGTCGAGGCCCGGCTGGTGGTGCTCCTCGACAACCCGACCACCTGCCCCCACGGCAATCCGATCCCCGGGGTGGTGCCCGACGGCGCGACGCAGCGGCGCCTGGCCGAGGCCCAGCCGGGGGACCGGGTGCGCCTGGTGCGGATCACCGAGAGCGTGGAGCACGAGGCCGAGTCCCTCACCTACCTGGGTGACAACGGGCTCCGGCCCGGCACGACCGCCGTCGTCCAGTCCCGGGCCCCGGACGGGACCCTGACGCTGGTCATGGGGGATGCGGCCATCGCCCTCGGGCCGGCCATGACCGAGCGGATGTTCATCGCCAGCGCCTGACCCGGCCGACTGTGCGATTTCACGACCTCGGGTCCGGGACCCCCGCAACCGGGGCTGACGGACCCGGGTGACCGGCGAGGGTGATCGGCCGAATGTGGCCAGCACTCACTAGAGTGGAGTGCCAGCAGTGATGGGTTCGACCCGGACCACCCGGGCACCTCCGATCCACACTCCGATTTGGTGAGCCATGATGACGACCGCCGACGACCGCAGATCAGACACCGCCCCGGGTGACCCGGCCCTGGACGCCCGCAAGGCGGCCATCCTCAACGCGGTGGTGACCGAGTACATCGGCTCCGCCCAGCCCGTCGGGTCCCAGCACGTGGTCGACGCCCCCGGCGTGAGCGTGTCGTCGGCCACCGTCCGCTCCGACATGGCCGCCCTCGAGCGGGACGGCTACCTGACCCAGCCCCACACCAGCGCCGGACGGATCCCGACCGACAAGGGCTACCGGTTCTTCGTCGACCAGCTCGGCGGACCCGGTCCCCTCGACCCGAGCGGCCGCCAGCAGGTCCGCCGGTTCTTCGACCACGCCCACGGCGAGATCGAGCAGATGCTGGAGCGCACCTCGGGTCTCCTCGCCGACCTCACCGACTGCACCGCCATGGTGGTGGGTCCTTCCCACGACTCGGCCGCCATCCGATCGGTCCAGCTGGTCGGGCTCGGCCACCGCCTCGTCCTGGTCGTGGTGGTGCTTGCCGACGGGGCCGTGCAGAAGCAGTCGATCGAACTGCCCGAGGAGGTCGACGATGCCGTCCTGTCCGACGCCGCGGCCCGTCTGGCCACCCACGCCCTCGGCTCCCCGATGGCCCAGGTGGGACCGACCGCCCCGCCGAGCGGCGACCCCACCGTGGACGCGGTGGTGGCCGCCGCGGTGTCCGCCCTCCAGGTGCTGGGGGAGGCGGACGGCCACGACCAGCTCTTCGTGGGCGGCTCGTCTCGGATGGCCGCCGCCTTCGACGCCGTCGACACCGTCCGGTCGGTCCTCACCATCCTCGAACAGCAGCTGGTGGTGGTCTCGCTCCTCCGGGACATCCTGGACACCGGGCTGACGGTGGCCATCGGCACCGAACACGGCGTCGAGCCGCTGGCGTCGTGCGCCATCGTGGTGATGCCGGTGTCGGTCGACGGGGTGGAGGCCGGCACCATCGGGCTCCTCGGACCGACCCGGATGAACTACCCGCTGGCCCTGGCCGCCGCCCGGGTGGTCGGCGACCGCCTCGGCGAGCGCCTCGGCGAGGCGGCCCGGTGACCGAGACCGACCTCTACGAACTGCTGGGTGTCCGGCGCGACGCCTCCGACGAGGAGTTGAAGCGGGCCTACCGGGCCAAGGCCCGGGAGCACCATCCGGACACCAACCAGGACGACTCGGACTCCGGCGAGCACTTCAAGGAGATCGGTCTGGCCTACGAGGTGTTGAGCGACCCCGAGCGCCGGGCCCGCTACGACCGCTTCGGTCACGCCGGTGTGTTCGGCCCGGCCGCCGGTGGCCAGGCCGGCGGTGACCCGTTCGGGACCGGCGGGCTCGGCGACCTGTTCGACGCGTTCTTCAACGGAATGGGTGGTGCCCAGTCCGGGCGGGGTCGCCGTACCGGGCCGACGCCCGGTCCCGACGCCGAGATGATGGTCGAGCTCACCTTCCGCGAGGCGGTGTTCGGCGTGCAGCGCCAGGTCGACGTGACCACGCCGGTCCACTGCGACACGTGCGAGGGAACCGGGGCAACGCCCGGGACGTCGGTGATCCGGTGCCCCGACTGCGAAGGCGCCGGCGAGCTGCGACGGGTCCGCCAGTCCATCCTCGGGCAGGTGATCACCGCGGTGCCCTGCCCCCGGTGCCAGGGCACCGGCCAGTCCATCGAGACCCCGTGTGCCGACTGCCGGGGCGAGGGTCGGCGGTCCGAGACCCGCACCCTCACCGTCGACATCCCGGCCGGAGTGGACGACGGCTCCACGTTGCGCCTGGCCGGCCACGGACCCGCCGGGTTCCGGGGCGGTCCGAACGGTGCGCTGTTCGTCCATCTCGCGGTGGCTCCCGACGAGGTCTTCCTCCGCTCCGGCGTCGACCTCCATGCCACCGTGCACGTTCCCATGGCGCTCGCCGCCCTCGGGGGCAGCGTGCCCTTCGAGACGCTCGACGACACCCGCGACCTCGCCGTCGCCGCGGGGACCCAGACCGGAACCACACTTCCGCTGAAGGGGCTCGGTGTCCCGAAGGTGCGGGGTCGCGGCCGCGGCGACCTCGTCGTCCACATCCAGGTGGACACGCCGACCGACCTCGACGACCGCCAGCGGGAGCTGCTGACCGCCCTGGCCGAGGCCCGGTCGGAGCCGTTGGGCGAGCCCCCCCAGAGCGAGGGCCTCTTCTCCAAGCTCCGGTCGGCCCTCAGCTGACCGTGGGCCCGGGGGTCGAGGTCCCGGGCGGCGCGCCGCGACCACGGGCACCGGACCCGGTACTGGTGGCCGCCTCGGCCATGGTCTTCGTGGCCGACCCCACCGCCCCGGTGGTCGACGATGCCGACGTGCGCCACCTCCTCGACGTCCTGCGGCTCCGGCCGGGTGAGCTGGTGGTGGCCTCGGACGGCGAGGGGCGATGGGTCCCGTGCCGGGTCGCCGCCCACGCTCCGGCCAGGGGTTCGAGGGGTGCCGACCCTGGCGCGCTCCTCGTCCCGGAGGGCCCGGCGGTGGCCGAGGCGCGCCTCGTGCCCGAAGTCACCGTCGCCTTCGCCCCGACCAAGGGTGACCGCCCGGAGTGGGTGGCCCAGAAGCTGACGGAGCTCGGGGTCGATCGGATCGTCCCGCTGCGAACCTCACGCTCGGTGGTGCGATGGGACGGCGACCGTGCCGCAAAGTCGGTGGAACGGCTCCGGCGGGTGGTTCGCGAGTCGGCGTCCCAGTGCCGGCGGGCGCGGCTGGCGGAGGTGACCGACGTCTGCCTCCTCGGCGAGGTGGCGGAGGTGGCGGGCGGCCCGGTGACCCTGGCCGAAGCCGGCGGAGGTGCGCCCGGACTGGATCGTCCGGTGCTGGCCGTGGGGCCCGAAGGTGGATGGGACCCGGCCGAGCGCGACGCATTCGGCCCCGGAGTCGGGCTCGGTGCCACCGTCTTGCGGGCCGAGACGGCCGCGGTGGTCGCCGGCGCACTCCTGTGCGGACTGCGTAGCGGGGTAATTCTGCCCCTTGCGTAACCACGCTCCGTGAGGAAAACTGGTGTTTGGCAGACGTTCACAGTTTGGTCGGGGTCCCACGCCCCGACCACGTTGCGTGAGCCAGCAGGAGAGAAGCGGGTTGGGCGTACCAAGCCCGGGCTCGAGGGGCAGAACGGTGGGGAGCGGAGGGCATGACCATGACGGTTACGGAAAAGGCGATTGTCGAGTCGGACGACGACGAGCAGGAGTTTGCGGCCAGGGTCGCCTACGCCCGTGCCGTGGGTTCGCGGCTCCGGGCGATGCGCAAGCAGATGCGGCTCTCCCTCCAGGCCGTCGAGGCCATGTCCGACCAGGAGTTCAAGGCCAGCGTCCTGGGCGCCTACGAACGGGGCGAGCGGGCCATCTCGGTGCCCCGGCTCCAGCGTCTGGCCAAGCTCTACGACGTACCGGTGGACCAGCTCCTCCCCAACGACGACGCCAGCCCCGGGGGCCGGTGGGGTGAGGCCGGCACGTCGGACGACTCCTCGTCCAACGGGCGCCGCATCGCTCCGGTGTCGACGGTGCCGGACAAGGTGGCCATCGACCTCACCAAGCTCCATACGGTGAGCGGTCCCGAGCGGGACCTCCTCCGACGGTTCCTCAGCATGATCCAGGTCCACCGCCAGGACTTCAACGGCCGGATGATCACCATCCGGGCCGAGGACGTGCGGGCCATCGCCTGCCTGTTCGGGGTGACGCCGGACAGCATGGGAGCCCGCCTGGACGAGCTCGGCCTGCTCGTCGCGGTCTGATGCCCGGCGATCACGGCGAAGCCGTCAGCTGGTTGAGTACCAAGGACGCCGCCGAGCGGCTCGGTGTCACCCTGCGCAGCCTCTACCGGTTCATCGACGAGGGAGGGCTGGCCGCCTACAAGTTCGGGCGGGTCATCCGCCTGAAGGAGGTCGACGTCGAGGCCTTCATCGAGTCGAGCCGGATCGTCCCGGGGAGCCTCGAGCACCTCTACCCCGAGGTGAAGGGAGCGCCCCGGGTGGTCCACGGCGTCGCGGACGGCCGGGACCGGATGGCGGCCGAGGGTTGAGCCGCACCCGGTGAGCACCGCCTCCGACTGCCTGTTCTGCGCGATCGTGGCCGGCGACGTCCCCGCCGACATCGTCTACCGGGACGAGCGCACGATCGCCTTCCGGGACATCCACCCGCAGGCACCCGTTCACGTGCTCGTCGTGCCGCGGCGTCACATCGTCAATGCCGGCACGGTGGGTCCCGATGACGCCCACGACCTCGCCGCCCTGCTGATCGCGGCCAAGGCGGTGGCCGATGCCGAGGGGATCGGCGGGGAGGACCGGGGGTACCGGCTGACGTTCAACGTCGGTCCCGACGCCTCCAACTCCGTGCCCCACCTCCACCTGCACGTCCTCGGCGGGCGCCCGTTCGACTGGCCCCCGGGCTGAGCGCAGCCGATGGAGGCGACCTCCGGCCCGAGGACACCGGCGGTGCGTCCGGAACCACCCGGGCCGCTGGTAGGGTCCCAGACAGAGCGCACGTGGCAGGCACCCCGGTAAAGATCCTCGTTCCCGGCAACCACCTCATGGCCGGTCTCCTCGGCCAGCGCGATGAGCTGCTCCGCATGATCGAGGGCGCCTTCCCCGACGTACGGATCGCCGTTCGGGGCAACGAGGTCTCCATCGAGGATGCCGGCTCCGACGGCGGCGCCTCGGCGGACCGGGTCGCCGCCCTGTTCCACGAACTGATCATCCTCCTCGAGTCGGGGCACGGCCTCGACGCCGTCCAGCTGGCCCGGACGATCGACATGATGCGGGACGACGTGCGACCGTCCGAGGTCCTGACCAGCGAGCTGCTCCGTTCGTCGCGGGGCCGGGCCGTGCGCCCGAAGACGGGTGGGCAGAAGGCGTACGCCGACGCCATCACCCGCAACATCGTGACCTTCGGGATCGGTCCGGCCGGTACCGGCAAGTCCTACCTGGCGGTGGCCCTCGCGGTCCAGGCCCTCCAGGCCCGTCAGGTCAGCAGGATCATCCTCACCCGGCCCGCCGTCGAGGCCGGCGAACGGCTGGGCTTCCTGCCCGGCGACATCCTGGCCAAGGTCGACCCCTATCTGCGTCCCCTCTACGACGCGCTCCACGACCTGCTCGAGGCCGAGGGGGCGCAGCGCCTGATCGACAAGGGCGCGGTCGAGGTGGCACCGCTGGCCTTCATGCGGGGGCGCACGCTCAACAACTCCTTCATCATCCTGGACGAGGCCCAGAACACCAGCCCCGAGCAGATGAAGATGTTCCTGACCCGCATCGGCTTCGGCTCGAAGGCGGTGGTCACCGGCGACATGACCCAGGTGGACATCCCGGGGGGACGTTCCGGCCTGGTCGGGCTGGAGGCCATCCTCGGCGGCGTGCCCGATCTCGCGTTCGTGCACCTGAAGGCGCAGGACGTCGTCCGCCACAAGATCGTGGCCGACATCGTGTCCGCGTACGACCGCGACGACGCACTCCCGGCGAACGGCTCGGTGCCGTCGTGAGCCTGGACGTCTACGCCGCCGACGAGCAGTCCGACCACCCGGTGGCCGTGGACCGCTGGGCCGCGCTGGCCCGCTCGGTGCTCGAGGCCGAGGGGATCACCGACGACACCGAGGTCTCCGTCC
>JBEKCS010000001.1:0-115856 GCA_050014755.1 Acidimicrobiales bacterium | reverse complement strand
CTCTGGATGAACCGTCCGGCGATGTTCTGGTAGAGCGGGTTGGCCAGGATCTCGTCACGGGTCTGCTCGTCGGGCGCATGGTGGCGGATGAGGGAGTCCCACGACTCCTTGGTGTCGAGCATGGCCGCCCACAACTCGCCCCGGGGCTTCACCCCCGCGGCTTTGAACGCAGAGTTGGGCACCCGGTGTTCGGTGTTGCCGATGCCGTCGAGGCCGAGCGCGTTGGCCAGCCGCTTGGCCGGGTCGACGGTGAGCACGAGCACCTTGGAACCGTGGTTGACCGCGGCCATCAGCCCCGATGCGGCGGCCGTGGTCGTCTTGCCCACGCCGCCGGGGCCGCAGGCCACCACGATCTCCTTGGTGGCCAGCAGGCTGTCCATGGTCGGGGTCGGCTCCGCTGCGGTCGCACCACCGCCCGTGCGGGTCGTGCGTGCCCGACGATCCTTGCCGTTGGGGCGCTCGGGCATCAGTAGCCCAACTCCTCGCCCAGGGACTCGGCCACCTGCCGGGTCGTCCGCAGCCCGTGGGAGCGGGTGAACAGGTAGGGCAGGTAGAGCAGGGGGACCGCCGGGTCGATCCCCTCGCGGAGCCGCTCCAGGTGGGTCGAGCGGGTCCGGCGCATGGTGACCGCCAGCCTGGCGGCATCGAGCACCGGCTCGGCGTCGCCATCCACCAGCCCCTCGAGCAGCGCGAGTGGTCCCGGAGTGCCGATGGCGTCGAAGACGGCCTCCTCCTGGCGCCCGAACAGTTCGGGGAGCACACGGTTGACCACGACCGCGGCCAGCTCCACCGTGGTCTCCTCGCGCACGCGCACGGCGAGCTCGATCGTCTCGGTGACCGGCATCTCCTCGGGCGTGCATACGGCGAGCAGCCCGGTCACCGCCCGGTCGGACAGCAGATCCAGCATCCAATCCGTCTGGTTCCGGATGAGGCCCACCTTCACCAGTCCATTGACGGCCTGGGGAGCCGCCAGCTGACCGATGATGTGCCCCGAGGCTGGGGCGTCGACCACCACGAGGTCCCAATCGCCGTCGCGGACCTCGAAGCAGACCTTTCCCATGGTCAGGATCTCCCTGACCCCCGGGGCGGCGGCGGCCAGGAAGTCGAAGGCCTTGGCCACCGGACCGATCCGACCGACGATGGGGATTCGCAGCTGCAGCTTCAGGTACTCGCGGAGCGATGCCTCGGTGTCCATGGTCATGGCGAAGACGCCGGGCTGGACCTCCCTCTCCTTGAACGCGGTGGGTGGGGCCTCGTAGTAGGCGGCCATCTCGCCCTTGGCGTCGATCTCGCAGATGAGGACCTTCTTGCCACGCGACGCGGCCAGGAGCGCGAGGGCCGAGGCAACGGTCGTCTTGCCGGTACCGCCTTTGCCGGTGACGAAGATCAGTCTCCGGTCGAGGATCGCCGCCATCGGGTCAGCGGGCACGTCGGCCGTCCACCATGGAGGCCGGACACGCTGAGGTCGGCCGTGGAATCAGGAGATCCCGAAGCCGACCCGACGGTCGGAGGCAGGAGGGTCGAGTTCGATGTAGGCGATCTTGTCGACGGGGACTCCGACCTGGCGACCCTTGCGGTCGGTCAGCCAGAGGATCTTGTCGTCCTCGTCGAGCGCCGCCTCGATGTCGGCCAGGACCTTGTCTCGGTCAGCATCGTCGGGTAGCTCGACGTCGAGCTCCTTCATCGACTGCACGATCCCGATACGTACGTCCACCTGGCACGCTCCTCTCGAACCCGGCGGTCGGTGGGACCGCCCGGTATCCCTGACGATACAACCCTCCAGGGCAGCGCCGTCCCGTCGTCACGCCCATGGTGCACACTGGCGGTATGGATGGCGAGACAGCAGACGCCGACCCGTCGGCAGTCGGGTCGGCCGGCGGGCCGGCAGTCGGGTCGGCCGGCGGGCCGACAGTCGGGTCGGCCGGCGGGCCGACAGTCGGGTCGGCAGTCGGGTCGGCCACAGGATCCCCACGGCCCACCGAGAGCGAACGGAACCGCAGGTGGGCCTCGACCATGGCCGGCCACGGCATCGACGGGGTGACGTTCGCCCACAGCGACAGCACGGCCACGACCGGGACCGAGCTACCGGCGCCGGGATTCGATCGGCTGGCACGCGAGGAGCTCGAGCGGGCCCAGCTGGCACCAGGTGCCACCCACTCGAACGGAGCCGGCACGCGGGACCGGGCCGAGGAGCCCGATCCGTGGCGGACCTGCTTCGAGCGCGACCGCGACCGCATCCTCCACGCCCCGTCGTTCCGGAGGCTGGCCGGCAAGACCCAGGTCTTCGTCTTCCCCGACGACCACCAGCGGACCCGCCTGACCCACGCCCTCGAAGTCGCCCAGGTGGCGGTGGGAATCGCCCGGGCCTGCCGCCTCAACGTGGCCCTGACCGAGGCCATCGCCCTCGGGCACGACTGCGGCCACGGCCCCGGCGGTCATGCCAGCGAGGACGCACTCTCCCCCTACGTCAGCGGCGGTTTCGACCATGCTTCGTGGGGTGCCGATGTGTCCTTGGCGTCGCTCAATCTGTGTGAGGAGACGCTCGACGGCATCCGCAACCATTCCTGGTCCCGGCCGGCCCCAATGACCCCCGAGGGCGAGGTGGTGAGCTGGGCCGATCGGATCGCCTACGTCTGCCACGACTTCGAGGACGCGGTCCGGAGCGGCATCGTGACGCCCGAGGCGCTCCCCCGGATCGTCCGCGAGCGGTGCGGCGACCGGCGGGGCCAACAGCTCGGCACGTTCATCGACGCACTGGTCGACACCACGCTCCGCACGGGACGCATCGGTATGGCCTCGGCCGACGCCGAGGCACTGGCCGCCTTTCGGGCGAGCAACTACGAACACATCTACCTCCGGCCGAGCTCGGTGGCCCAGGGCCAGGCGGTGGTCGCCGTTCTCCAGGCCCTGGTCGAGCACTTCGGCGACCGTCCGCACCTCATCCCGTCGTCCGGGCCGGGCGACAACGGGCTGTCCGGCGGCGAGCCCGGAGCGGTGTACGCGGCAGTGGCCTACGTGGCCGGCATGACCGACCGATTCGCTTTCTCCCAGGCCGTAGCCAGATTGGGCTGGGACCCGGCCAAGCTGCCGGTGGGCATCGGGGTGACCGGGCACTTCTGAGCGCTCGGTCTGGCCGGGGAGAGCGGCGTCCTTCGGTCAGGCCCGACCGAGTGCTCGCGGATCGCCGGTCGACACGATGTCCTTGCCCAGCGGAGCGATTGCCGCCGCCGCCAGCGTGACGTCGGCGATCCCGGACCTCGGCGGCACCGCGCCCCCGTTGAGGCAGCTCGACGACGGTCCTAGGATCGTCACCATCGGGGCGGAAGACCGATCGAGGAGGTCGCCATGGTTACCCGGGAAGCAGCTCGGTTCGATCGGGTGGCACCGGGGGTGGGCGCCGGCGCTCCCACGGGCACCAGATCGGGTGCACCCCCTGGCAGCGCGGCCGAGACACTGGCTCCGGTCCTCGACTCGCTCGTAGGCGCTGCCGCAGGTGTGCGGATCGAGTTCTGGGACGGCAGTTCACTCGGGTCCGAAGGTGATGATGCCGTCGGCACGCTGACCGTCCACTCGCCCGACGCCCTGCGACGGATCGTGTGGGCCCCGGGTGAACTCGGGATCTCCCGGGCCTTCGTCGCCGGCGACCTGTCGATCGACGGGGACATCTTCGAGGTGCTGGTCGCGCTGCGCGATGCCTCACCGACCAACCTGCGAGGGATCGACGGCCACTCCCTGGCCGCGACGGTCCGGGCCGCCGCCAGGATCGGTGCGCTCGGTGCGCCGCTCCGCCCACCGCCCGAGGAGTGCCGACCCGTCGGACGGCTCCATTCGCCCAAACGGGACGCCCGGGCCGTCAGTCATCACTACGACGTGGGAAACGACTTCTACGAGGTCGTCCTCGGACCGAGTTGGACCTATTCGTGTGCCCGGTTCGTCACCCCCTCCTCCACCCTCGACGAGGCTCAGGCCGCCAAACACGAGTTGGTCTGCCGGAAACTCGGTCTCGATGTCCGTCCCGGATCCCGGTTGCTCGACGTCGGGTGCGGATGGGGTTCGATGGCCATCCACGCGGCCCGCCACCACGGGGCCGAGGTGGTCGGTGTCGCCTTGAGCCACGAACAGGTCGACCGGGCCCGAAAGCGGGTGCGCGAGGCCGGGCTCGAGGACTCGGTCGAGATCCGGTACCAGGACTACCGCGACCTCGCCGGCGAGCGGTTCGACGCCATCTCGTCGATCGGGATGTTCGAGCACGTCGGCACGGCGCGCACGCTCGACTATTTCGCCACCCTGCGGCGTCTGCTGGCACCCACCGGGCGCCTGCTCAACCACGCCATCTCGTCGCCGGGGGGATCGAGACTCGGGTCGCGCACCTTCATCGGCCGCTACGTCTTTCCCGACGGCGAGCTCATCGACGTGGGCAAGGTCGTTCTGGCCATGGAGCAGGCGGGGTTCGAGGTGCGCGACGTCGAGTCACTGCGCGAGCACTACTCACGCACGCTCCACTGCTGGGTGGCCAACCTCGAGGCCCACTGGGACGAGGCGGTGGCCCTGGTCGGACGGGCCCGTGCCGAGATCTGGAGGCTCTACATGGCGGGTTCGGCCATCGGGTTCGACGACGGAGGCATCGCCGTCCACCAGGTGCTCGGCGTCGTGCCCGATGCCGACGGATCGAGCGGCATGCCCCCCACCAGGAACGACTGGGGCTGATCCGGACCGAACGGAGCCGGCTCGGGAAGGTGGCTGGTCCCTCAGTCGACGAACTGACGATCGTCCGCGTAGCGGGCGATCAGGTCGACACGGAGCGAGAACCCGGCATCGATCAGTGCATCGCGCAGGCAGTCCCGCTCCCTCCTCAGGCGGCGGATCTCCTCGACGAACTCGTTGATCGTGAACAGGCCGAGCGATGCGGACTCGACGACATCGCTGTCGGGTTCGACCTGCTCGTAGTTGGTTGTCCGACGAAGCCCCATAGTGAACACATCGTGCACATAGGACCTGAGCTTGAGCGGTAGATGCCGGCAACCCCGACAGGGGCCGGAATACCTACCTGAACCACGGTTCGCCGCGGATGGGACGGACCACCCGCTCGACGGTACAGGTCGTGCCGACACCCTCCCGGCATTTCACCACTACGTCACGGTTGCGTCGCCACAACGTCACCGCGGTGCCACCGGACCTACTTGACCGTGAGCTCCCGTCGATACACGCGTGCCGGTCCGAGTGATGCGATCGTGGCGGCCAGGTCGGCGAACACGGCCGCGGCCTCCCCGTCGGGTTCGGCCACCATCACCGGCATCCCCTCGTCGCCACCCTCACGCAGCGCGGGGACGAGCGGCACCTTCCCGATCAGGGGAACACCGAGATCCGCGGCCAACTGCTCACCACCACCACGACCGAACAGTTCGTAACGGGTGCCGTCGTCCCCGGTGAACCAGCTCATGTTCTCGATCACCCCGCGCACGGCCAGCTTCAGCTTGCGCGCCGCGTAGGCCGAGCGCTGGGCCACCCGCTGCGCGGCGGGCTGGGGCGTCGTGACCACGAAGACCTCGGTCTTGGTCAGGTACTGCCCGAGCGACAGGGTCACATCACCGGTGCCCGGCGGCATGTCGATCAGCAAGAAGTCCGGCTCGCCCCAGTAGGCGTCCACCAGGAACTGCTCGAGGGCCTTGTGCAACATCGGACCCCGCCAGATCACCGGCGTGTCGTCGGCCACGAAGAACCCCATGGACAGGCACCGCACGCCGTTGGCGGTGGGTGGCACCACCAGGTCGCCGATGATCAACGGGTCAGAGTGCACGCCGAGCATCTTCGGCACCGAAAACCCGTAGACGTCGGCGTCGAGGATCCCCACGTCGTAGCCGGCCCTCGACAGGGCGACGGCCAGATTCACCGTCACCGAGGACTTGCCCACGCCACCCTTGCCCGAGGAGATGCCGAGGATCCGGGTCTTCGACCGTGGCTCCATGAACTTGTTGGGTCGGCCCTCCTCGTGACCGAGGGCCCCGCCGTGCCCGTGCCCGTGGTCGTGGCCGTGGTCGTGGTCGGCGGCATGCATCACCCCGCCGTCCACGGCCTCACCCCGCAGGAGCATCCGCAGCCGGGCCCGGGGCTCCTCCCCCATGACCGCGGTGTCGACGGTGACCTCGTCGACCCCTCCCCATCCCGCCACCGCAGCCCGGACGCGGGCCAGGAGCTCGTCGACCTGGGGATACTGGGCGACGGGCAGCAGCAGCTCGACGGTGACCTTCTTCCGCTTGGCTCGGACGTGGCCGACCATGCCCAACTCCCCCAGCGGACGGCGCAGCTCGGGGTCGACCACGGCCGCCACCACGGCTGCGACCTGGGACTCGTCGATGGGCATGGGGGTCTCCTGAAGGAAATTCGGCGTCACCGGTAGACTAGGGGACGTGCAGCCCGACCCGGACAGCCCCATGGGCCCTCCATCCTCGGACTCCGACAGCCACTTCGCCGCGGCCGTGACCGCGGTGACCTCGGCATTCGGCGATCCCACCCGACGGGAGATCTACCTCTTCGTGCGATCGAACCCGGGCTCCACGGCCTCCGAGGTGGCTGCGCAGTTCTCCCTCCACCCCAATGTCGCCCGACATCACCTCGAGCGCCTGGCCACCGGCGGCTATGTCGAGGTCACCATGGAGCGGGTCGCCGGCAACGGGGCCGGACGACCGTCCAAGCGGTTCCGGGCCATCGGGAACGACCCCACCCTCGACCTGCTGACCCGGCGGGACGACCTGTTGGTCCTGCTCCTCCAGGAGGCCCTGCAGATGCTGGGTCCCCAGGTCGCCGAGGGTATGGCCGAGCGGGTGGGTGAGGAGTACGGGCGGGTGCTGGCCGGCCAGATGTCCCCCGGGGACAGCCAGCGGTCCCTGCGCATGGCGATGCACGCCATCGCCGACACCCTGACGGCCCACGGGTTCGATGCCCACGCCGAGGACCAGGGGGCGACGACCGCCGTGGTGGCCGACAACTGCCCCTTCGGCGATGCCGCCTCGCAGTACCCGGTCCTGTGTGCCGTCGACCGGGGCATGGTGAAGGGCCTGTTGGCCGGCCTGTGCGGTGACGATCCCGCCGTCGTGCCGGTCGTCCTGTCGTCGTCCCGGGCCAAGGGCGACGACTCCTGTGCCGCCGTGGTCTGACCGGCAGCCGTGGCCCGCCACTACCTCGACCACGCCTCCACGACTCCGCTCCGTCCCGAGGCCAGGGACGCCATGGCGACCTGGGACGATCTGGGGATCACCGCCGACCCCGGACGGGTCCATACCGAGGGACGCATCGTCCGGGTGGCACTCGAAGAGGCCCGTGAACAGGTGGCGGGGTTCTTCGGCGTCCGTCCCCGCCAGGTCGTCCTGACGTCAGGCGGCACCGAGGCGATCAACGCCGCCGTGTGGGGCGTTCTGGCCCCTGCCGCGACCGGTGACCAGGGTGACCCGGCCCCGGTTGCCTGCGCCGCGGTCGAGCACTCCGCCGTGCGCGACGCGTCGGCCCGCCACGGGACCGTCGTCCCGATCGACGTCGACGGAGTGGGTCGGATCCACCCGGCCGCCGTCGAGGACGCCGTCGCCCGGTCCATCGCCCGGCACGAACGTCCGCCGGTGCTCGTCCACTGCCAGGCCGCCAACCACGAGGTCGGGACGCTCCAGGACCTTCCCGGCGTCGTCGAGCTCTGCCGGCGACACGGCATTCCCGTCCACGTCGACGCGGTGTCGCTGGCCGGGCACGCGGACTGGGACGTCGGGGCGTCGGGGGCCGACCTGGTGTCGGTGTCCGCCCACAAGTTGGGCGGTCCGGCCGGTGTCGGGGCACTCCTCCTCCGACCGGGTCTCCGGATCGAACCGCTGCTGGTCGGTGGCGAACAGGAGCGGGGCAGGCGGGCCGGACTCGAGAATGTCCGCGGGGCGATCGGCTTCGGCGCGGCCGCCGAGGTCCTGGCTCGGCCGGGCCGGCTGTCCGACGAGGCGGGCCTGGCCCGGCGGCACACCGACCGGCTCCTGGCCTGCGCCCTCGCGGTGGACGGTGTCGTCCCCTACGGAGACCCGGCCGGCCGGGTGCCCCACATCGTCTGTTTCGGCGTGGACGGCGTGGAGGCCGAACCGGTCCTTCTCGGCCTCGACCAGGCCGGTGTGGCCGTGCACTCCGGGTCGTCGTGCTCGTCGGAGTCGCTCGAGCCGTCCCCCGTTCTCGAGGCCATGGGCGTGGACGGCGAGCGGTCGGTACGGGTCTCGGTCGGTTGGTCCACCACCGACGGGGACGTCGACGCCTTCGCCGGAGCCTTCGCCGGGGTCGTCGGCCGGCTCCGGGAGCTCGCCTCCTCGTGAGCCCGCCGACGGCGGAAAGGCGGGAGGTAGGTTCTGCACCATGCGCGCCGTCGTCTGCAACGAGCTCGGTCCTCTCGACACCCTCGTGGTGGAAGAGCGGCCCACCCGGGAGCCCGGTGAGGGGATGGTCGTCGTCGATGTGGCCGCAGCCGGCGTCAACTTCGTCGACGGGCTGATCTGCCAGGGCCGGTACCAGCTCAAACCGGCGACACCGTTCGTGCCCGGGAGCGAGGTGGCCGGCACGGTGTCCGCCGTCGGCCCGGGGGTCACCGATCACACCGTGGGCGACCGGGTACTGGTGTTCTGCGGGTTCGGTGGGTTCGCCAGCCAGGTGGTGGTTCCCGCCCTGTCGCTGGTCGCCGTGCCCGAGGCCATTGACCTCGCCCAGGCCGCGGCCTTGGTGCAGAGCTACTGCACGGCGCTGTTCACCTTGACCCACCGCACCACCGTGGACCCGGACGAGTGGGTCCTGGTCCTCGGTGCCGGCGGGGGCATCGGGCTGGCAGCGGTGGACGTGGCCACCGCGCTGGGTGCGCGGGTCATCGCCGCCGCCTCCACTCCCGACAAGCTCGCGGCAGCCGTGGCCATGGGTGCGGCGGCCACCATCGCCTACGAGGACGAGGACCTGAAGACCCGGGCCCGCGAGCTCTCCGGCGGTGGCGTGGACGTGGTGGTCGACCCGGTGGGCGGTGTCCACGCCGAGCCCGCGCTACGGGCCACCCGCCACATGGGACGGTTCTGCGTGATCGGATTCGCTTCCGGGACGATTCCCTCCATCCCCGCCAATCTGGTCCTGCTCAACAACCGCACGCTGATCGGCGTGGACTGGGGCGGCTGGACGTTCAAGGACCCCCTCGGCAACCGGGCCCTGGTCGACGAGCTCATGGGCATGGTGGCCGCCGGGCGCCTCCACCCGATCCGGCCGGCGACCCGGCCACTCGAGGACGCGGCCGTCGTGATGGAGGCGCTCATCGACCGGACCATCGCCGGAAAGGTCGTACTCGTCCCCTGATCCGTAGGTTCAGCCGGCCGGGACCCCGGCCGGGACGGATTGGCCGGCCTGTTCGAACGCGTTGCGCAAGGTGGCCGCCGCCTGGTCGAGCACCGAGGACGGCGGGTGGTCGGCCAGGAACAGGTGGAACTGGTCGACCGCACCGGCGGCGTTCGCGTCCTGTTCCAGCAGGACGGTGCCGAGGTAGAGGTGGACCGCGTAGTCGTCGGGGGCGAGGGCGGCCGCCTGGTCCAGCTTGGCCCGGGCGTCACTGATCAGCGAGGCGCTGGAGCCCGCCTGGCCGATCCGGTACTCGAGCCAGCCGAGCTGGGCCAGTGCCACTTCTTCGTCGGGGTGGGCCGTCAGGATCTGCTGGTACAGCTGCGCGGCCAGACCGAGCTGACCCTCGTTCTCCACGGCCGCCGCCTGGTCGAGCGACCGGGCGAGCTGCTGGCTCGGACTGAGGGACACCGTGCCGGTGGCGGTCTCGCCCGGCAATCGGACCGAGGTGAACAGCGGGACGGCGACCACGAGTGCGGCCACGAAGCAGACCACGGCGCCGGCGAGGAACCACCGGTTCCGACCACGCCGTCCCGTCTTCAGCGGCGCCGCCACGTCACCGTCGAGGTCGACGTCCGAACGGGCGGCATCGGGCGCCGGAAGGGTGGCAGTGGCGGTCGATCCGGGGCCGGCGGTGACGGCTGCTGACGTTCTGGCGACTGCAGTTCCGGCGCCCGGCGGTGCTCCGGCGCCAGCTCCGGCGCCAGCTCCGGCACCTGTGGCGATAGAGCCCAGGGCGTCCAGCCGGGCCAGGTCGCGCTGGCGCAGCCTGAGGTAGTCGGCGTCGGACATGTCTCCGGCCAGATACTCGGCGTCGGCATCGGCGAGAGATTGGAGGAGGAGGTGCCGGCGCTCCTCGATCAGCCCGGTGTCGGCGGTTCCGGAACGCAGATCGGCGTCAAGATCGGCATCGTCCTCCCGCCGCCTGCGCAGCACGACCGCGGCCACCGTCACGACGGCGGCGATCCCGACGACAACGGGGAGCAGCCAGATCAGAACCGACCATCCGCTGGTCGGCGGATCGAGCACGATGGCCGACCCGTAGCGCGCGGTCAGGTACTCCTCGATCTGCTGGTTGCTCCGGCCCTGGTCCACCAGTCGGGTGACCGTCGCACGCACCGTCACCGCCGTCGGGGCACTCGACACGGCGACTGAGAGGTCCTCACAGCTCGGGCATCGGATGATCTGCTCGATGGACGTCGCCCGTTCGGCGTTGGTCGGTGGCGACGAGGAGAACGCACCGCTCCCGAACAGGAGGGCGACGACGAGGACCACGCCGAGCAGGGTCCACAGGGGGAACCGCCGGCGGGTCATGCCCTGTCCGCCTCGGCCCGGGCGATCAGGGTGTCGAGGTCAGCCGCCGTCACCGGGGCGACGATGTAGGCCACCACCTTGCCGTCGGGGGCGATGAGGAAGGTCGAGGGTGGGGCCCGCACCCCGAAGCTCAGTGCCAGGGTGCCCTTCGGGTCGGCCAGCGTGGGCCAGGTCGCGCCGATCATCGCCTGGTAGGACCGGGCGGCCGACGTGGTGTCGTCGAAGACCACGCTCACCAGCTGTGGGTCGCCGGGCTGGCGGTGCTGGAAGTCGAACTGCACCAGGTTCGGCCCTTCCTCCTGGCACGGGACGCACCAGCTGGCGAAGAAGTTGAGGACCACGTAGGTGCCCGGTACCCGGGGGAGGGCGAAGGAACGGCCGTCGACCGTCGTGCCATGGATGGCGGGGGCCTGGGTGCCGACCAGCGGGCTCTGGACTTCGGACACCGTGGCCGGAGGGCGGGTGGCCAGTACGGCGATCAGCCCGGCGGCGATCACCAGGACACCGATCCCGATCCACCGGGCGGTGTGGCGGACAGGCGGGACCGACGTCGGGGCTGTCGGGGCGGCGGCCGGAGCGGCGGGCACCGACGGCCCGGCCCCCGGTCCAGGTGCCCGGGTCGACGGAGCGGTCGTCGTCGGCCGACCGCCGTCGGACGACGCCGTGGCCGGGGACACCGGTCGGTTCACGAGGACTCGCCTGCCCCGACCGGCTCCCGGTCGACAGGGCGCAGGTCATCCGGTTCGAGCTGCGGGGGGGGCGCCACCCCGGCCACCGAAGCCGAGACCGGGTCGGTCGGTCGGCGCCTACGTCCCGGGATGGCCGACAGCACGGATCCGACCACGACCAGTCCCCCGCCGACCCACAGCCACATGACCAGTGGCTGGACCACGACGCCGAAGGTCCACTGCCCGCCCCGGCCGGGGATCGAGTTGATGGTGAGGTAGACGTCGGACGTCAGGCTCGAGTCGATGGCCGGCGTGCCCACCGCCTGGGTGCCGCTGCCGAACTGGCTAATGGCTGGGGTGAAGACGGCGCCGCCGTCGATGCGCAGCAGTGCCTCCTGGCTGATGTGGGAGGACGTGCGCACGAGGCGGGTACCCACGAACTCGACGGTGTGGCCGGCGAACGAGCCGTCCTGCCCCTGGGCGAGCACCACCGTCCCCCGCTGGCCGAAGGCGGTCGCGGCTGCGAGCCCGACGGCGATGAGGACCACGCCGATGTGGACGACCATGCCGCCGTTGGCCCGTCCGACCAGTCCGCGCCAGCCGGCCAGGGCGGACCGGGCCGGTGGCTGTCCGGCCGCCCGGGCCGAGCGCCACGCGCCGCGGACCGAGAGGACCAGGGCCCTGGCCGCCGAGGAGGCGGCGAACGCTCCGAGGCCGAAGGCGAGGAGCGGTTCGATCCCGTCGATGCCACCGATCACGCAGCACACCACGACCAGGACACCGATGGCGGCCGGCACGGCCAACCGGCCCCGCATGACCTCGGCGGAGGTCTTCCGCCACGGGAGTGCAGGAGCCACCGCCATCAGGAACAACAGCGCGAGACCGATGGGGATGACCAGGCGGTTGAAGTAGGGAGCCCCGACTGCGACCTGGGCCCCGCTGTTCAGTGCCTCGTAGAACAAGGGGAAGACGGTCCCGAGGAGGACGACGAAGGCGAACAGCACGAAGAGGAGGTTGTTGGCCAGGAACGCGCCCTCGCGACTCAGGGTCGAGTCGATGCCCACGGGCGACCGCAGCCGGTCCCCCCTCCAGGCGATGAGGCCGACGCCGACCGCCACCACCAGACCGAAGAAGCCGAGGAGCAGCGGCCCGATGGTCGACGCGGAAAACGAGTGCACCGACTGGATGACCCCCGACCGGGTGAGGAAGGTTCCGAGGATGGTGAGGCTGAATGTGGCCACTACCAGGGAGAGGTTCCACACACGGAGCAGGCCGCGCCGCTGTTCGACCATGACCGAGTGCAGGTAGGCGGTCCCGACCAGCCACGGCAGCAGTGAGGCGTTCTCAACCGGGTCCCACGCCCAGAAACCACCCCAACCGAGGACCTGGTACGACCACCATGCACCCAGCACGATCCCCACGGTGAGGAACGTCCAGGCGAACAAGGTCCACCGGCGGGTCTCCCCCTGCCAGTCGTCGTCGAGCCGGCCGGTCACCAGCGAAGCGACGGCGAAGGCGAACGGGAGGGTGAAGCCGACCATGCCCAGGTAGAGCATGGGCGGGTGGAACAGGACCAAGGGGTTGTCCTGGAGGAGCACGTTGGGCCCGAGCCCGTTGGCCGGCACCGCCCCGGTCACATGGGTGAACGGGTCGGCCGGACCGAGCATGAGTCCGAAGAAGAAGGCCGACACCACGTACATGACGAGCGTCGCCCAGGCGACGAGCTTGTCGTCGGCACGGGCTCGGAAGCGCCAGACCATCGCCGTGGCGTAGCCGCCGAGGATGACCCCCCACAGGAGGATCGAGCCGGCGAGGGCCGACCACATTCCGGTGATCGAGTACAGCAACGGGGTGGACCGGCTGTTGTTGTCGGCAACGTAGGTGAGCGAGAAGTCGTGGGTGATCAGAGCCCGCTGCATCGCTGCCGTCGCCACTACACCGCCCAACAGGATGAGCGGCGCGTACATGCGGGCACGCCGCAGGTCGCCCGGTCGCCCCCGCACGAGCCCGCCGGCAAGGACCCCGATCCCGACGACGGCAGCCACGAAGGCCAGCAGGACGCCGGTGTGGCCGAACGTGCCGTTCACGTGGCGCTGCGGCCCGGGTGGTCCGGTCCGACCATCACCGCTTGGTCCCGTCGGGAGCGGTGACCCTTGCCGGGTACTGGGCAATGTAGGTGGCCGTGTGCTTGACCAGGATCTGGTCGGACACGAACAGGTCGCCGGCGAAGTGGCCCACCGCGATGACCGGGATGTCCGGCTGGAACAGCTGCGGCGGGCTCCCGGTGTTGTGCACGTCGAGGTGCACGGGGCCCGAGGTCACCACGAAGTCCACGCCCGCCCGTGTCGAGTGGATCGAACCCGGCTGGACCACCCCCTCCAGGTTGAACGTCTTGGTTCCCAGGGTGGCCTTCTGGGCCATCGCCTGGTCGGCGGTCAGGTAGAAGTCGAGTGCCGAACCGATCCCCTTCGCGATCAGGAAGCCGAGCGCCCCGACGAGGACGAGACCGACGACCGCGTAGCGGAGCCGGTGACCGGCGCGCACCGGGGGCACGGCCCGGGTCGCCGGAGAGGGAGGGCCGGCCAGCGGGCTGCCGTCCGAGACCCCCGGTGGGGCGGGAGGGGCGGTCGTCACGCCCGGCGCTCCACGGTGGCTGCAACGGGCGCGCTTACCCGGTGCGCATGGACCGTCGACCCGTCCGGCGCGGACGCGGCGACCCGGGCCGCGGTGCGGGTCAGTCGGCGTCGCCGCCACGCCAGCTGGACGGCGTAGAGGAAGAGGGTGCCCAGCACAACGATGTAGCCGGCGACGACGTAGCGCATCAGGCGACTCCTGCCGTCCGGGTCGGGGTTTCCTCCACCGTGGCGGCGCCCTCGGAGCGCCGTTCGGAGAGTGCGAGGTCGAGCTCGTTGGCGGCCAGCCAGTCCTCGATGACGCCGATCCGGTAGCGGACGAGGAGCATCCACACGAAGACCAGGGTCAGTGCGATGAACCCTAGGAGCAGCGTCCAGGCCATCGACCCGTGGATCGTCGGCGAGAGGTTGCGGTTGAGGACGGTGGCCCCCTGGTGGAGGGTGTGCCACCAGTCCACCGAGAAGTGGACGATCGGGATGTCGACGGCGGCGAACAGGGCCACGAACGCGCTGCGCCGCGCACGGACCTCCGGCTCGGCCGGCACCCTGCGAAGGGCCATGTACCCGAGGAAGAGGACCAGGAGGACGGCGGTGCTGGTCAGTCTGGCGTCCCACGCCCACCACACCCCCCAGGTCGGCTTTCCCCAGATCGACCCGGACACCAGCGTGCAGATGTTGAAGACCACGCCAACTTCGACGGCGGCGGCGGCCAGCCGGTCCCAGAAGAGCGCACGCGTCCTGGGCCACAGGTAGAGGACGCTGGACACCGCGGCCAGGCCGAAGGCCAGGTAGAGCGCAACCCAGGCGACACCGGGGTGGATGTAGACCAGCCGGACCAGATCGCCCTGGGCCTTGTCGGGCGGGGTCACCCACAGTCCGAGCCACACGGTTGCGGCCGTGCCCACCAGGGCGAGGACGCCGATTACCTGCTCGACCCGTCGAGCCCGGCGCGACTGGGCCGGCAGGCCCCGGTTGTCCGTGACCGGGTCACGGCGTTCCTGCGTAGGGGTCTCGGCCACGTTCCCCTGAGTCGTTGTCGGGCCGTTGCTCATGTCGTCTCCTGGATGGGGCCGAACAGGATCACACCGATGGCCAGGTAGACGGCGTCGAAGACCAGCAGCAGACGCAGCCACTCGGATCCCTGCGACGGTGTTCCGCCGACCATCGCCGACTGCCAGATGCGGGTCCCGGCAAGCAGGACCGGAGCCACGATCGGGAGGAGGAGGAACGGTAGCAGTGTCTCGCGCACCCGCAGCCCGGCCGACAGCGCGCCGTACAGGGTGCCGGTGGTGGCGAGCCCGATGGTTCCCAGCACGCACGACGCCACGACGAGCCACGGCACCTCGATCCTCGCCCCGTAGAGGAGCACGACGCCGACGGCCAACAGCAACTCGAGCACGACCAGCTGGACGGCCACGGCTGCCGCTTTGCCCAGATAGACCCCGGCCGGATCGATGCCCGACAGACGGAGACCGTCCCGGGCACCGTCGCCGGATTCCACGGAGACACTGCGCTGGACGGCCAGCACCGTGCAGAACAGCACGGCGACCCAGAACAGACCCGGGGCGCCCTGGGCCATGACCTGGCGATCGGGGCCGAGGGCGAACGCGAACAACGTGAGGGCCACGATGCCGAAGGGCGCCACCTGGGAGAGTGCCACCCGGGACCGGCCCTCGATGCGCAAGTCCTTTCCGGCCACAAGGACGGCGTCACGCCACATGGGCCACCGGTCCCTTCTTCGGAGCGCTGTCAGCCGTGCCGACGACCGGCTCGGCACCGGCGGCACCATCGGAGGTCACAGTGTGGTCGGAGGTCACAGTGTGGTCGGAGGTCACAGTGTGATCGGCCCCTTCTCCGGAGTCGGCCGGTGGGGCGGCAAGTAACCGCTCGGAAGTGACCCGACCACCGGCCACGGTGATCGCCCGGGTGGCCAGCCCCTCGACCGCGCCCGATTCGTGGCTGGCGATCAGGACGGTCACCCCGGCGAGGGACGCCTCGGCGACGACCACGTCGAGGATGTTGCGAGCGGAGGCGTCGAGTCCGGCGTGGGGTTCGTCGAGCAGCCAGACCTCGGGCCAACGGGCGGTCAGGACAGCGAACGCGACCCGTCGACGCTGGCCGGCGGACAGCTTCGACGTCGGCGTCTTGGCCAGGCGGCCGACCAGCCCCCAACGCTCGCAGGCCGGCTCGATCCGGGCGGTATCCCCCCCGGCGGCCCGGACGGCGAATCGTACGTTTTCGCGAACAGTGAGGTCGTCGTAGAGGTGGGAGGCGTGGGAGAGCAGCCCGACCCGTCGGCGTACGGCGGTCCTATGGCGGGCCGGGTCCAGCCCCAGGATCGACAGCCGGCCCGAGGCGAGTGGTACCAGCCCGGCGCATACCCGAAGCAAGCTGGTCTTGCCGGCGCCGTTCGGGCCCTCGATGAGGACGGTCTCCCCCACGGCGACGTCGAGGTCGACCCCGGCCAGGAGGGGGAACCGTCCCGAGAGCGCGACCGCGTCACGGAGGGAGACCGCGGAGGAAAGGGGAGCAGCGAGGGCCATGGGCTTCCGTCAATGCTACGGGGGCGGGCGGGCTGTAGCCAGACGGGCCCTCCCGAACCGGGCGGGCCCCTTCCCGATCAGCTGGTCGACAGCCGGCTCAGGTGCAGGTCGCGTAGCCAGGTGGAGATGTGGGCCGACAGCACGTCGACGTTGCCGGTCAGGAGGAGCAGCCCGAAGGCGACGAGTACGACCCCTCCGACCAGGTCGACGATGCGCAGACGGCCCCTGACCCTGGCCAGCAGGTCGGTCATCCGACCGAATGCGAGGCCGCTGAGCAGGAACGGGACGCCCAACCCGAGGGAGTAGGCGAGCAAGAGGGCGATTCCCCCGGTGGCCGAGCCCCCTGTTCCCGCGGCGAGGGCCAGGACGCTTCCGAGCACCGGCCCGATGCAGGGGGTCCAGGCGAAGGCGAACGCCATCCCCATGACCGGCGGGGCCCAGGCGCCGAGCACCGAGGGGCGGACGATGAACCGCCGCTCGCCGGCGAGGGCCATGGGGAGCGTCACCCCAGCGGCCATGGCGACCAGCACGGCGCCGAAGACGACGATCAGGATCCCCGATGCCACCTCGAGCCCGTGCTGGTGGGTGAGGAAGAGGCGTCCGATCGAGGACGCCGAGGCACCGAGGATGGTGAACACCACGGTGAACCCGGCAATGAAGGCGAGGATCCCCCGGAGCAACCGGCTCCGCTGGCTCCTCAGCTCGTCCCCGCTGAGGCCCGGCTCGTCCCCGGCCCCAGTTCCGACCCCGACCCCGACCCCGATCCCGGCCCCGACTTCGACCCCGGCCCCGGCCGCAGCGATCGCCTCGGTGCCGTCCCCGGACCGGCCGACCGGCTCACCCTCGTGTCCGGTCCGGTCGACCGGTTGGACCTCGGTTCCGCCGTCGCCGGCCCCGACGGTCACCGGCCGGTTGGAGGGTACGGACGACGGGGCCTCGGGCACCGGGTGGAGGGCGCTCAACTCGGCGGCCGAGAGCCCCGAGACCATCGACAGGTAGGCCGGTACCAGCGGCAGCACGCACGGCGACAGGAACGAGAGCATCCCGGCGCCGAAGGCGACCAGGAGGCCGAGCGGGTCGGCGTGGATCGCCGCCAGTTCGGCCATGGCCAACCGCTACGCCTTCTGGCTCTTCACCAGGGCCAGGTCAGCCTCGACCATCATCTGGACCAGACCGGCAAAGTCGACGTCCCGATGCCACCCGAGGGTCTTCTCGGCTTTGGCCGGATTGCCCACCAGGAGATCCACCTCGGCCGGGCGCAGGAAGCGCTCGTCGATCACGACGAACTTCTCCCAGTCGAGGTCCACGGCCGCGAACGACAGCTCGACGAGCTCCTTGACCGAGTGGGTCTCCCCGGTGGCCACCACGTAGTCGTCAGGTCGGTCCTGTTGAAGCATCAGCCACATGGCCCGGACGTAGTCGGCGGCAAAGCCCCAGTCACGCTGCGCGTCCAGGTTGCCGAGCGCCAGGCTCTTGTCGATGCCGGCGGCGATCCGGGCCACGCCGTGGGTCACCTTCCTGGTCACGAACTCGAGGCCCCGTCGAGGTGACTCGTGGTTGAAGAGGATTCCCGACGAAGCGTGGAGGTCGTAGCTCTCCCGGTAGTTCACGGTGATCCAGTGGCCGTAGACCTTGGCCACCCCGTACGGACTGCGGGGGTAGAAGGAGGTGGACTCCACCTGGGGGACCTCCTGCACCTTCCCGAACATCTCCGAGGAGCTCGCCTGGTAGAAGCGGATCTCGGGATCGACGGTCCGGATGGCGTCGAGCACCCGGGTGACGCCGAGGGCCGTGGTCTCACCGGTGAGGACGGGCTGATTCCACGAGGTCTGGACGAAGGACTGGGCGGCGAGGTTGTAGACCTCCTGCGGGCGGTTCTCCTTCAAGATGTTGATCATGGACACCTCGTCCAGGAGATCGCCGGCCACCAAGGTGATCCGGTCCTGGATGTGGGCGATCCGCTCGAAGTTGATGGTGCTCGAGCGACGGACCATCCCGCAGACCTCGTAGCCCTGGTCGAGCAGGAATTCGGCCAGGTAGGAGCCGTCCTGACCGGTGACTCCGGTGATCAGTGCTCGTTTCGCCATGCTGTTGGGGCTCCTCGGGGTCTGGTGTGTCCGGTGGTGGCTGCTGGATGACCGTTGATGCGTCCCGGTCGGTGCTGCTGTCAGGCGGTCCGGTCGGTGTCCGGCGCCACCTGCCACGACGGGGGACGCTTCTCCGCGAATGCGGTGATTCCCTCCCTCGCCTCCGCGGTCTGGCTGGTGACCGTCAGCATGGCGTGAAGATAAGGCAGCGCCTCGGAGGCCGCAGCGTCGATGACAGCGTAGAACGAATCGCGTCCCAACTTGGTCACACCGGGGGGCTTGGAGGCCAGGACCGCAGCCAGGTCGGCCACGGCTGCATCGAGCTGGTCGCCGGGGACCACACGGGTCACGAATCCGATCCGGTCCGCCTCCTCGGCCCCCACTACCCGGCTGGTCAGCATCAGCTCGAGCGCCTTCTTGGGGGGCATCGACCGGAGCAGCGACACCGTGACCATGTACGGCCACAGCCCCACGTTGAGCTCGGGAGCACCGAACCGGGCGGCCTCCGAGGCGATAACCATGTCGCAGGCGAGCGCGAGTCCGAAACCCCCGGCCATCGCCCAGCCCTGCACCCGGGCGATCGTCGGCTTGCCGAGCTGCCACATCTCCTCGAACAGCTGGGCCAACCAGCCCCGGGCCAGGTGGTGGTCGAGATACTCGTCCGATGTGCCGCCGGGATCCTTCGGGACCATGCCCGACAGATCGGCCCCGGCACAGAATGCCTGGTCACCGGCTCCGGTCAGCACGACGACCCGGACGGCCGGATCGACCTTGGCCCGGGCGAACTCCCGCCGGAGCCCGGCGATGACCTCCCACGTCATCGCGTTCCGCCGCTCCGGCCGGTTGATGGTGAGGGTGAGGACCGGCCCGCGCCGCTCGACGAGCAGGTCGTCGGAGGTGGAGCCGTCGGGGGTGTCGGTGTCGGGCACGTCCCGACGGTACCCCGCCTGGGCACCGGCAGCCGAACTGGGCAGCCCCGCCTCCCCAGCTACGGTGACCCCATTCCGACCGCCGCCCTGCTCTCCTTCCGCCTCGGCGGCTCCGATGGGGTGGCCGTCGAATCGGCCAAGTGGGCTGACGCCCTCGGGGCCCTGGGCTTCGACACCTACACCGTGGCCGGAGACGGCCCGGTCGACGTCACCGTGCCGGGACTGGCCATCGGAGCCACCCTGGGCCCCACCCGCGCCGAGGTCGTCGCTGCGGTGACCCGGGCCGATCTGGTGGTGGTCGAGAACCTCTGCTCGCTGCCGCTCAACCAGGCCGCATGCGACGTGGTGGCCGCCACACTCGCCGCCAGGCCAGCTCTCCTCCACCACCACGACCTTCCGTGGCAACGGCCCCAGTACCTCGACCACCCTCCCCCGCCGGACGACGCCCGGTGGACCCACGTGACCATCAACGAACTGAGCCGGCGCGAACTCGCCGACCGGGGCGTCGGGGCGCGGACGGTGTACAACTCGTTCCGGATGCCGCCCGTGGATGCGGGCGCGACCGGCGCCGGACCGTCCCGGAGCCGCTCCGGCGACGCGGTGCGGAGGGCACTCCGCCTGGCGCCCACGGATCGCCTGGTCCTCCAACCGACCCGGGCGCTGGCCAGGAAGAACGTCGCCGGTGGCATGGATGCGGCGGCCCGGTTGGGTGCCACCTTCTGGCTCCTCGGGCCGGCCGAGGACGGCTACGGGCCCGAGCTCGACCGACTGGTCGCCGATGCCCCCTGCCCGGTGGTCCTGGGCGTACCCGAGCTCCACGATGGAACGGGCCCCTCCGGTGCCCTGTCCATCGACGACGCCTACCAGGCGAGCGACGTGGTGGCCCTCCCTTCGACATGGGAGGGGTTCGGCAATCCGAGTATCGAGTCGGTCACCCACCGGCGGCCGCTGGTCATCGGCCCCTACCCGGTGGCTGGAGAGCTCGCCGCCTTCGGGTTCGACTGGTTCGCCCTCGATGACCTGGACCGCCTCGACGCCTGGTTGGCCGCCCCCGACGCAAGCCTCCTCGAGCGGAACCTGGACGTGGCCAGGGCCCACTTTTCGCTGACCGACCTTCCCGGGCGGATCGCCGCCGTGCTGCCCGCACTCTGAGTCGGACGGCCACCAGCGGGCGCAGTCGATTCCGGGCGATCCCCGGGGAAGCACGTTCCCGTTTCCGTTCGGGTGGCAGGGCTACCATGACCGCCATGGCCGCCATCACCACGAGGGACCGCCACGACCCCGCAGCCGGTGTCAGCACGCGGGGAGGCCGTCGGCTGACCGCTGACGCCCGGCGCCGCCAGCTCTTCGACGTGGCCATGGCCCTGTTCGCGGAGCATGGCTACGCGGCCACCACCATGGACGACATCGCCGAGGCGGCCGGGGTCACCAAGCCCCTGGTGTACCAGCACTTCGACTCGAAGCGGGCTCTCTACCTCGAACTCCTGGACGTCTTCTCCCGTGAGATGATCGATCGGATCGTCGAGGCCACCGCAGCAGCCGACGGGCCCCGCCAGCAGGTCGAACTCGGCTTTGCCGCCTACTTCGAGCTCATGGTGAACAACGAGAGGGCCTTCCGGCTCCTCTACGGCCGGGACGCGCCGGACGACCCCGAGCTCGGCGCCGCTCTCCACCGTGTGGAGGAGGCCATCGCCGTGGCCATCGACCCGCTCATCGACGCGGGGCTCGACGCGGCCCACCGCCACCTCCTCGCCCACGCGGTCGTCGGGATGGCCGAAGGCGCGAGCCGGTACTGGCTGGACACCCGCCGCGATGACCCCGGCGATCCGGACGGGCTGCTCCCGCCCGTGCCCGAAGTCGACCGCATCGTCGAGTCGGGACGGCTGGCGACGCAGCTCGCCGATTTCGCCTGGGCCGGCCTCCGCCAGGTCCACCGGATCTAGTCCGGCTCCCCGGCCCGACGGGAGACCTCGGGGTCCTCACCCGGCAGGGCCCGCAGCAGCAATCTGGCGACGGTACGCGATGGCGACCTGGCGACCGATCGACCCGCCATCCCTCCATCACGGTGCCATGGCGTACGAAATACCCGATCAAACGGGTAAGGTATTGGCGTGTTCACGTTCCCCAATCCGGTAAACGACTATGCGGCCCGCGCCGTGGCCACCGGCGTGGTCGTGATGTGCGTGGCCGCGATCGCCTTCCGTCAATCGTGGATTCTCGTTCCCCTGGCGTTCGGGTTCTGGGCCCGGGTGTTGAGCGGTCCCCGCTTCAGCCCCCTCGGTCTGCTGGCCACACGGGTGGTTGCCCCTCGGCTCCCATGGGAACCCAAACTGGTACCTGGGCCGCCCAAGCGGTTCGCCCAGGCCATCGGCGTCACCTTCTCGACCACCGCGCTGGTGCTGTGGTTCGGGTTCGGACTGCACACGGCCACGTGGGTGGTCATCGGACTGCTGGCCACCGCCGCCTTCCTGGAGGCGGCCTTCGGCCTCTGCCTCGGATGCAAGACGTTCGCCCTGTTCATGCGCATCGGGCTCATTCCCGAGTCGGTGTGTGAGGAGTGCCGCGACATCTCCCTCCGCCACCCCGGGCTGGCCCCGACCCCCAACAGCTGACCGACCCGATCACCCGAGACGCAATGGGACCGGTAGCGGTCGGTCGGGGTAGTGGTCGGCGAGGGGACCCGGTGCACGCCGAAGCCGACCCCTTTCCCGTGCGGCCGGCCGCCGGGCCGCCGGGCCGCGATCCGACGGTCAGCGGAGTAACGGGAGGAGACGGACGCACAGGTCGGCGAGCTCCAGGGCACACGACACGTAGACCGGGTCGTCACCGCCGGCCGGGTCCTCCACGTCCTCCCAGGGACCTATGTCGACCCGGCCGAGGTCGAGTGCGGCGAGCCGGTCGGGGAGGGGTTCCGGGCCGGGCGATAGATCGCGCGCGAGGCGCTTGATCGAGGCGGTCCGGTGCGCCGCTTCCGGGTGCTTCCGTCGGACGTAGGCGACGTGCTCGGCCGCCATGGCCAGGATGAGTACCGCACCGCCGACATCGGCCTCGGTCACCTGGTGGCTCCGGTGCCCGTCGGCCGAGAAGCCGACCGACTCCAGCGCAGCACGGGTGCGCCGGCTCATGGGCTGACCCTCGACGACGTGGGTACCGGCCGTGACCACGGTCAGGGGCCCGGGACGCAGCATGGCCCCGGCCATCACCGAACGGGCGGCGTTTCCGGTGCACAAGGTGAGGACGACCGGACTACTGCGGCCTCCGTCGTGTCGAGGGACGTCCATGGCGGGCTGCATCCTGGCACACGGCGCAGAGCGGGAGGAAGACGACGCTCCCGATCGCCGTGGACGGGGACCGTCCCTGCGATCGGCCGCCCGACTACGACCGGGGGGTCAGGCGAGCTCGCGCAGGCGGACCGACAGGCAGGTCACGCACCCTTCGATCTTCTGGAACTCGCCGATGTCGACGATGACCAACTCGTACCCGAGGTCGGTGAGCAGCTCGTGGGTCTTGGGGCAGTCCGCCGCCATGAGGAGGCGGGACCCGCCGAGCACCACCACGTGGGAACCGGACTCCTCGGGCACGGGTAGGAACCGGGAGAAGATGCGCGGGTCGTCCACCACCGGCGGGTAGCCGATGACGGTGCCGTCGGGGAGCGCGGTGACCGCCGACTTGAGATGGAGCACGAGCTGGGTCGGCACCGCGACCACATGGGCGCCCAGCGGCTCGAGAGCGGCGCGCAACTGCCGGACGCCTTCGGGATTGGTCCGCCCTCCCCTGCCCACGTAGATGGTGTCCCCGACCTTCAGGACGTCGCCGCCGTCCAGGGTCCCGGGCGCCTTGATCCGGTTGATCGACAGACCCAGCGCGGCGACCGTCTCCTCGGCCTCGACGATCTCCGGCTTGCGAGTGTCGGCTCCGGGGCGCGAGATGACCGCCACGTTGCGGAACACCACCATGGTGTCCTCGATGAAGACCCCGTCCGGACAGTCGTCCGCCGGCGGCACCTCGACCGTCGTCCAGCCTTCGGCCTGGAGAGCGGCCACGTAGCCATTCCACTGGTCGAGGGCCAGGTCCGCGTCGACAGGTGTGCGCTCGAGGTGGGTCACGATTCCTTCGGCCACACGTGGACTGGGCCGGCGGACGAGTGCGATCTTCGACGTCATGGTCTGTCTCCTGTTTGCCGCGGCGAACTCAGTCGATGCCCGGGACCGACACAGGCACCGGCTCGACGACGTCGCCCTTGCTGTCCAGATCGAGCTCGAGCGGGGCCATGACCTCGCCGAGACGCTCCCGGCGTGCCTTCAGGAAGGCGTAGATCGGGATGCCCACGAGAACGAGGAGGAGTGCCTGATAGACAGCCTGGAACCCGGCAGCGAACGTCACCCACAAGGAGAACAGGACGCTGGCGATGGCGATGGCGCAGTCCCGGACGAACCGCCAGCCCTGCACCCGACGGCGGCGCGAGACCAGGTAGGCGAGCTGCGCGCAGGCCGAGAAGAAGTACGGGATGGCCACCGTCACCACCGACAGGTCCACCAGGTAGGTGAAGACCGTCAGTCCGGTGGCACTGGAGTAGTCCCAGGCCATGAGCAGCGAAGCCACCGCCGTCGACACGACGATGCCGAACCACGGGGTGCCATTGCGGTCGACCTTGGCGAACTGCGGGAGGAACAGGCCGTCGCGGGCGGCCACGAACGGCATCTCGGCCGTGACCATCGTCCATCCGTTCAGCGCCCCGATGCCCGAGACGACCGCGGTGGCGGCGACCAGCTTGCCGATCCAGGCGGCCGAGCCGAACATGGTGGCGAACGCATCGACGAAAGGCGTCCCGTTGTTGATCAGCTCGTGGTGAGGTACTAGCCCCATCACCGCGCCGGTGACGCCGATGTAGAGGAGCGCGCAGGCGGCGGTGCCGATGATGGAGGCGCGCCCGACGTTCTTCCGGGGGTTCTTCACGCGGGCGGCCGCGATCGACGCGCACTCGACGCCGATGAAGGAGAACAGCGCGACACCTGCGGCGATCCCGATGCCGCTGTAGAGGCTCCCACCCGTGGCGTTGAACGGCCCGAAGTTCGCCTTGGAGACGAAGAACCAGCCCACGACGGCCACGACCAGAAGCGGCACGAACTTGAGCACGACGGTGACGTTCTGGAACCACGCCATCTGTCGGATACCGATCAGGTTCACCGCCGCGGGGATCCACAGGCCCGTCATGGCGATGCCGAAGCTGACCCAGGCCGAGGGATGGGTGATATTGAACAGCGCTTCGACGTAGAAGACCCACGACGAGACGATCGCCGCGTTGCCGGCCCAACAGGTGATCCAGTAGCACCAGGCGACCAGGTAGCCGGCGAAGTCGCCGAACTCGTGGCGCGCATATGCGTACAGGCCACCGTCACTGGTCGGGATCCGCTTGGTGAGCTGGCCGAACATGGCACCGAGCAGCACCGCTCCGATCGAGATCACCCCTAGGGTGAGGATCCCGCTCGTTCCGGCGCCGGCGATCACCGCCGGCATGGTGAACACGCCCGTGCCCACGATGCTGCCGATGACCAGTGCGGTGGCCGACGGCAGCCCGAGCGCCCTCGACCGGTTGGTCATCGGCGAGTCCGGCTCGCCCGGGGGACCGACCGGACCGGTCGAATCGGTCCCCCCTCCGGGAGGGGTCCCTTGGCTGGGTGGTCTGACGCCTGTGATCGACATTTCGGTATCCGTCCCTTTCGTCCGCATCGCCCGACGTACCGCTCGACGAATTTCATGTTGCTGGCTCGTCAGGATCAGGCACAGGGCCGAAGGTCACAATCCTGTCTGGCGGCCACGGCACACCGGTCATCGACCGGTGTGCGGCTCCACTGACGCCGACCCGGCGTCCAGTTCGGGCAGCACGCGGACCTGGACGTGCACGTGCTCGTGGAGGACGGCGCCGGCTTCCAGCGATGTGGCCGCCGTGACCGAACCGGTACCGAGGTGCCCTTCGGGACGGCGCCGTCGAGCCTGAGGCTCGTTTCCGGAGCCGCCCTGTACGCTCCTCGGAAGATGCACGTCCACCCCGCTCACCTGAGAGCGTTCCGATGATCAGCTCGGAGCGTGCACGCCGGTTCCTGTTCGGTCAGGCGCTGTCGTCCAAGCAGGCGTCCAGCGAGCAGATCACCCCGGTCGAAGGTCTGTCCGCCCTCTCGCTCGACGCACTCACCTCGGTGGCCTACGGCCCCGAGGCGATCCTGATCATGCTGGCCGGCGCCGGAGCGGCCGCCCTGCACCTCATGCTCCCGATCACCCTCGCCATCATCGGCCTGCTGGTGCTCCTGGTCATCTCCTACCGGCAGGTCATCGTCGCCTACCCCCGCGGCGGCGGGGCCTACGCCGTCACCCGCGACAACTTCGGGGCGAGGACCAGCAAACTCGCCGCGGCCTCGCTGATCGTCGACTACACCTTGACGGTGGCGGTCTCCATCTCCGCCGGGGTCGGCACGCTGACGTCGGCGTTCCAGTCGACGAGACCCTTCACGATTCCGATGTGCCTGGGGATTCTCGCCATCATCACCGTGCTCAACCTGCGCGGCCTGGGCGAGGGGGCACGGGTCTTCCTGCTCCCCACCCTGGTGTTCATCGTGGGACTGCTGGGCATCATCGCGGTCGGTCTGGTCCATCCCCTCGGCCTCCACATCCCGCAGCCCGGATCCTCGTCGGTACCGACCCATGGTCTGGAGGCGGTGAGCGTGCTGTTGGTGCTCAAGGCGTTCTCGGCCGGATGCAGCGCCCTCACCGGGGTCGAGGCCATCGCCAACGGAGTCCCGTTGTTCAAGGAGCCCCGGGTGGCCAGGGCCAAACGCACCGAACTGCTCCTCGGCTCGATCCTCGGGGTCATGCTCCTCGGCCTGGCCCTGCTCGTCGACAAGTTCCACGTGGAGCCGAACACGAAGCAGACGGTGCTCAGCGAGATCATGTCGTACGCGGTGGGACGGCACTGGGCCTACTACATCGTGTCGATCACCATCATCCTGGTCCTTGCTCTCGCCGCCAACACCTCGTTCGGCGGGCTCCCGGTACTGACCAGCCTCCTCGCCCGGGACAACTACCTTCCCCACTTCTTCGGGATGCGTGACAGCCGACAGGTGTTCGGCAATGGCGTGTGGGCCCTGGCCGCATTCTCCGCCGCCCTGTTGATCGCGGTCGGTGGCAACACCAACTCGCTCATCCCGCTGTTCGCCATCGGCGTGTTCATCGGCTTCACCCTGGCCCAGTCCGGACTGGTCGTGCACTGGCGCCGGACTAGAGAGCGCGGCTGGTCCCGACGGGCGATCATCAACGCGACGGGTGCCGTGGTGACGGGAGTGGCCACCGTCATCTTCCTCGTCTCCAAGTTCCTGGAGGGGGCATGGGTGGTCGTCGTGGCCGTTCCGCTCATCATCGTGCTGTTCAACCGGATCGAGGCGTACTACGCACGGGCCGGCAAGGAGCTCGAGACCGGGATCATCCCGGCACCTCTCGATCCCAAGCACACGGTGGTGGTGGTTCCGGTGAATTCGGTCTCCCGGCTGACCCAGCACGCCCTGTCGGAGGCCGTCTCGCTCGGTGACCGGGTCATCGCCGTCACCGTCGTCTTCGACAGCGCGGAGGCCGGCCTACCGCCGAATGACATCGAGGCGAAGTGGGCGGAGTGGAACCCCGGAGTGCCCCTCCGGGTACTGCACACCGACTATGCGTCCGTCGTCCGTCCCATCATGGAAGTGATCAACGAGCTGCGGACCCACCCCGACATCCAGGTCGTGGTCCTGATACCCGTCGTGATCCCCGAGCGGTTCCGGTATCGGGCGCTCCACAACCAGATCGACGTCGCCCTCACCTCGGCGTTGCACCGCTGTCCCGACGTGGTCGTGGCACGAGTGCCCGTCCCGGTCCGGCCCCCCGACATGGGCGGTCCGGAGGATTCGAGCGGCGACCCGGTCGTGGCTGTCCAGGACGGCTGACCTCGGGTCGGCTCAGCCGCAGGAGATCGACGGCGACGCTGTGGGACCTACGCCAACCGCTTGGCCTCGGCCAATCCGGCGGCGCTGTAGACACCGTCGGGGAAGACGGCATCCCAGGCGTCTCGCACGCCACGGTAGTCCTCGCTGGGCCCGTAGGCGGCTCGGGCGGCGGCCACCACCTCGTCCCTGCGGGCAGCGACGGCGGCACCCAGGGAGAATTCGAGCTCGGTGTCGATCTGGGCGATCGACTCGGCGAAACGGCGTTGGTGGCCGATCAGGCGGACTGCGCTCTCGGAAGGCGTCATGGGGGGGTTCCTTGTCGGTAGCGGGGGCCGGCGGGAAGAACAGGGCTGCTTGTGGCTCCTGGGTGGCCGCAGCACGCACGGCCCACTGCTTTGCCGCCTCGGTGGGCCCCACAATCGTAGCTTCGGCCCGGGACGATCATGGACCATCGACGGCATCTCCTCGGTCCGAGGACACGCTGGCGACGTAGGGTCATCAGCACACACGACGGTCGTGATGCCCCATCGACCATGCGCCTGGGATACGGCCGTTGGTTAGGGTTTGATATGACCGACGCCGGCTCAGGCCACCCAGGGGTACCCCTCTCCCATCTCCCGTTCGACGTGAAGCTCGTGCGATCAGGATGCTTCGGGGAAGTGGCCGCGAACTACGAACGCTTTCGGCCGGGACCGCCCGTGGCGGCAGTGGACTGGTTGCTGCCGACCCACGTGGAACGTGTGGTCGACCTCGGTGCGGGAACGGGCGCCCTGACCAGACTTCTGATCGGCCGGACCGACGAAGTGGTCGCCGTCGAGCCCGACGAGCGGATGCGGTCCGTGCTCGTGAACGAGGTTCCGGATGCGATGGCGGTGGACGGCCGGGGCGAGTCCATGCCTCTGCCGGACGGATCCGTCGATGCCGTGCTGGCGTCCTCGTCGTGGCATTGGATGGACCCGGTGCCCGCGCTCCACGAAGTCGCCCGGGTCCTGAAGCCGCACGGGACACTGGGGGCGCTGTGGAGCGGTCCGGACCCGGAGGGTCCCTTCATGGCCCAGGCGCAAGCCATGCTTGCCGATCGAACGAGGGCCGACGGCACCGACGATCGGACCAGCGGCATGACGGGACTGATCCTCGGTGACGCGCTGCGGCCGTCGTCCACGTTGGAGATTCCCGAGGGTGTGCCGTTCGCGCCCCCCGAGCACGAAGTGTTCACCTGGGACGTGGCACTCAATGCGGATGAGTTGATCGGCCTGCTCGGCACGCTGAGTTGGATCATCACCATGACCGAAGAGGCACGGAGCGCGGTCATCGCCGAGGCGCGGCGCCTCCTGGCTGAGCTGTTGGGCATCGAAGGGGAGATCACCGTGGACGTCGCGTTCCGGGCGGAGGCCTGGCGGACGACGCCGTTGGGCTAGGGACGACGCCGTTGGGCGTCGGGAGGGCCGTACCGGTTCATCCCGGCTGCTTCATCCTGTCGACCGCTGGGCCTCGCTCGCCACACGACGAACGAGGCTCCGTGCCGACTCGGACGTGACCTGACGCCAACCCGTGCCGGCCCACAGGTTCGGCACGCTCGCATCTCCGTTCGTGGCGGCGGCAGCGCGAAGCGGCCGAGTCAGGTGGTGCACCTCCGGGTAGGCCCGGGGGGCGTGCCGCGAGTGGGCGACGCCGAACTCGTTGGCCAGACCCCGGGCGAACCGCCCGCTGTAGGCACGCGTCACGATGGTCTCCGGATATCGCCCGTCGAGAAGGGCCCGACGGTAGATCGGAGAGGTTCCCGCCTCCTGGGTGCAGAGGAACGCAGTTCCCATCTGGGCGGCCACCGCCCCCGCGTCGAGCACTGCGGCGAGATCGACGCCGGACATCACCCCGCCCGAACCGACGAACGGGACATGGACGCTCTCACGGATGCCCGCCAGCAGCGACAGGAGCGGTCGCTGATCGGCGTCGAGGTCCAGGAATGCGCTCTGGTGCCCACCGGACTCGGTTCCCTGCACGACGAGGACGTCCGCGCCGGACGCCTCGGCGAGCGAAGCCTCGGCTTCAGACGTGACGGTGACGGCGACCTTGCAGTCCGACCCGTGCAACCGGTCGACCATCTCCTCGGTCGGGCAGCCGAACGTGAAGCTCACCAAGTCGACGCGCTCCTCCTCGATCACGTCCACCTTCGCCTCGAAGGCGTCGTCGTCCCAAACGGGTGTACCGAGGGCGACCCCGAGTCGATCCGCGTCGGGTCGCAGCTCCTCGGCATATGCCGCCACTTCGGCGGCGTCTCCGGGGGAGGACGGAACGAAGAGATTCACCCCGAACGGGGCGCCGCTCGACACGCGCGTGGCCCGGACCGTCTCCCGGAGCTCCGCTGGGGACAGATAGCCACCGGCGACGAATCCGTAGCCGCCGGCACTGCTGACGGCGGCCGCCAGGGCAGGAGTGGACGGACCGCCGGCCATGGGCGCCTGGACGATCGGCACGTCGCTCAGCTGCACGATGTGCTCAGGACCCGATCGACCCGGTCGACCCGGTCGCCCCCGGCAGCGATCCGCCGGCTCCAGGGGCCTGGCGGGCGAGCAGGGCACCCCAGTCGTCCTCGTTCCCCGGAACGATCGCGCGCGGGGGATCGGCCACCAGCACGTGGGCCTCCCCGGTCTCGATGGCCATGACGATCGCCCGGCTGACCAGCTCCGGCGGGTCCGGGGAGATCGACCGGGCTCCCGTAGCCAGGTGACCGGCCCGCAGGTGCTGGTGGAACTCGGTGGCCGTCACCGACGGATAGACGACGGACACAGTGACCCCCGCACCTCCCAGTTCGAGACGGGCCACCTGGGAGAGCATGTTGAGGGCGGCCTTGGTGGCCGAGTACCCACCGAGGCCGGGGAACACGCGCAGCGACGTTGCCGAGCTCACGTTCACGATCGCCCCAACCCTGCTGCCCTGCATCGAGGGAAGCACCGCCTGCATTCCCCGAAGCGGTGCGACGACGTTGAGCTCGAAGACCGCCCTCAAGTCGACCGGGTCGAGATCGGTGATCGGCACGTGAAGGCCCTGCCCGGCGTTGTTGACCAGGATGTCCACCCGCCCGAAGGCGTCGACCGTCCTCGCCACCAGGCGCTCGATGTCGCCGTCGGCGGTCACGTCGGTGGGGACGGCCAGCGAGCCGGGGAGCTCGCGGACCAGGGCCTCCAGTCGATCAGTCCTGCGGGCGGCCAGGACCACCGTCGCACCGAGCCCGCTCAACTGGCGGGCCGTGGCGGCACCGATACCCGACGACGCTCCGGTGACGATGCAGACTGCACGGTCGAGTTCCATTGCGCTTCTCCTCCGACGACTCCGCGCTGTCGGACTGTCCTCGGAAGGTCAGGTCGACGAGGATCGGCGGGCTACGACGACGGTGCCCGCCGACGGGCTTCCGCCGACCGGGGCCGGACAATCTCAGCCGTCTGATCGACCAGAACGTATCACCCGCCGTGTGCTCCCGGGCGCTGCGTCGCAATCGCCCTCTGACGTTGAACCCTCGCGGTCCATGCGCGAATTCTGCCGTCACCCACCCGATGCCGGAAGGGCCGATCGTCCCCTCCGGATCACAGCAGTCCAGGATCGTTGAACCGGCCTGGCCTCTCCGGCCACTGTGGGAGACGTGCGGGGTCATGGTCCAGCGTGCGGGGCGACGTCTCGCCGGTAGCAGCGTCGAAGGTCCTGACCGGTCCCGACAGCCGAACCGCGTGACCTGGTCCCGGGAACCAGAAGCAACTACGAGCGATCGCCAGTGGTCTTGTCGGCCAGTCCGCTCTTCGGGATGCGCGCCGGGATCAGGCGAACACCCAGGCGACGGATGAGGAACCGCAGAAGGAGCACGGTGAGGATCACGAGGACGAGCGGCAGGGCGATGGCCAGCAGGACGAACGACGTCGTGCCGCGCAGATGGGTGATGACCGCGAAGTTCATGCCGAAATAGCCGGTCACGAACGTGAGCGGGAGAAACACCGCCGCCACGATGGTGAGCCAGTTGATGACCTCCCCCTGGCGCTCGGACGTCGCGGAACTGAAGGCCTCCATTGCGTCTCGGGTTTCGTCCCGGCATCCGTTGGCCGCTTCGTAGAGTGCCAGAACGTGACTGCGGTGCGATTCGAAGTACTGCTGTGTACCGGCCTGCATTCCGGGAAGTCGGTCCACGTCACCCAGGATGCCGACGAGATCGCGACGGTACGGTCCGAGGGCACGAATGACGGGGGTGAGGATCTTGCGCACTTCGAGGACCTGTCGGAGGTAGCCCGGCATGGGCGGTCCACCGAGGACGGCCGTCTCCAATTCGTCGAGCTCGGCATCCAGACGAGCGAGGACGGACTCGAACGTGGTGGCAAGTGCATCGAGCACCATGAACAACACCAGCGGTCCGTCGTCCTGCTCGCTGTCGCGGAGGCGTTCGTAGCGGTGCCGGGCGTCTGCCAGCCCTCGGCACGGTTGCTCATGAGCTGTGATCAGGAATGACTTCGTGAAGACCGCCCTGACCTTGACGAGTTGGTCATCGTCACCCATGCCGCAGCAGACCCAGCGGACCCCGTCGTGGCTCTCCGTGAAGTTCGAGCGCTGGTCGACATCTGCCATATGCCGCACGTTGTCATCACTCAGTCCGAGTGCATTCGTGAACTCCACCGTCCGTTCAGGAGGCAGGTCAGAGAGATCGAGCCAGAAGAACGAGCCGCCCTTCAAGAGCCCCGCTGCGTATTGGGGATTGATGTCCGAATCCACGCCGGCTGCTTCGACGATCTCAGCTCTTCCGGTCTGCGCACCCTGCTTGGTCATCGACCGGCTCGACGCATCATGCGCCCAACTGTCGCCACGCCTCCTACCCGACCCACCCGATCCGGCCGAGCCGGGTCGCGCTCCCACGCCTCGCACCTGCCGGAAGGAAAGGAACGTCGCCTGCCGAGCACCGGTTCGCCAGGACGAGCCATTCCTCCACGGAACCGCCACGGACAGCCAGATGATCTGAGAACAGACATGTCACCTCCAGTAACCGCCCAGCGCACGCATTCTGCTCACTCCCATGCCGCGATCGGCCTCTCCCGGCCCCCGAAGATCGAGCTAAGCACCATCAGCCCTCGACGGACAGGGACGAAGGTCCCAGCCGCCAACGACGTTCCCCGCCAGCTCGGTGAGGGCCGAACCTTTCCCACCCACCCTGTTGCGTGCTCCTTCCCAGCGTGGGGTCCTCCTCACCGCGAGTCCGTCGGATGCGCCAGATGGCCACCATCGTGGCGGTGTGGCTGACCGGACGGGCCCCACCGACGTCATGCGAACGCGAAGGCAACCGCCCCAGGAAGTGACCGAAGTCGGGTGCCTACTGCACTTCGCCTCAGAGAGCGGTCGGAGTGAGGAAACGGCACCCGGTGGGACTTCGTTCTCCCGTGGCGTCGCATGGCTCCCCGTTCGAGCTGCTTGCCTTCGATCTACCTGTGCCTGCCGGAATCCCTCGCGTACAGCCCGCCGCCATCCGTTCTCAGGATGGCCCTCCATGTCCACTCCCCATCAGCGCCTCCTTCCGGGGTCCTCCCGGATCTCTCACCGTCAGCATGAACCCGGGACATCCGACACGACCGGGTCGAACTGCTTGCTTCAGCTCCACACCGTAGGACGCCCGGGCCATTTCCTTCACCGTGTCCATCGTCAGTGACGGGTCAGGTTCGCACGTCCACACGCCTCGTCCGAGAGCCAGTGTTCCACGACCCCAACGCACCGGTCCCAGGCACGACGATGACAACGCATCCGGTAAGTCCCCGTGCACCGCCACTCGGGCTGCTGGCACATCGCCCCCACCGTCCCCTCGGGCGCGGTCTCCGGGTCCGTCTCCGAACTCGAGATGGGCCTACCCACTACGGTCTGGGGCATGTGCCTCCTTGTGGTCGCGTGGCACCACGTCGAACAGTGGCCGCTCGTCGTCGGGGCCAACCGCGATGAGTGGCTGGACCGGCCGGCCACGGCGATCACCGTCCTGCGTGAAGCGAATCCGAGGATCGTCGGCGGCCGCGATGAACGGGCCGGCGGGACCTGGTTGGCCGTCAACGAGCACGGGGTCGTGTGCGGACTGACCAACCGCCCGGTTGCCGACGGTCCCGATCCGGGCAAGAGGTCGCGAGGACGGCTGCCGCTCGTCGCCACCGAGGCCCGGACCGCCGAGGAGGGAGCCGAACTGCTTGCTGCCGAGGCGGCCACGGGCGCCTACAACCCTGCGTGGCTGCTCGTCGGTGATCGGCGGTCCCTGTACTACCTTGTCGTCGACCCGGACGGCGCGACCTGGCCACAGAGCCTCACCCGCGGGATCCATGTGCTCGAGAACGCCGCGCTCGGGGCACCGTCGGTGAAGGTGGACCACGTGATGTCGGCGATGTCCGGGGTCGAGGCGGCAGACGCCCCGCTATGGGAGGCGCTCCCGGGAGTGCTGCGCGACCACACCGTCATCGACACGAAGGACGGGCCGCCACGGTTCCCGGACGGGCGTGAACGGAGCGCTGTCACACTGGCCCCGTGCGTGCACATGGACGGCTACGGCACCCGGTCGTCGGCCCTGGTGCGTGTGGGTGACGACGAGGCCCTGGCCCCCGACCTCCTGGTGGCCGACGGGCCTCCGTGCACCACCCCGTTCGTCGACGCCGGGCGCCTCTGGTCGCCCGAACTGACCCCGTGATCTCGGCCGACACGGCCTCGACCGGTGGATGGAGCCGGTGGCACACACTGTTCGTGTCACGCGGGCCCCGGCCCGGCGGGTTCGTGGCCCGATTCCCACCAAGCCACAAGGCTGCAGCCCAGCTACTTGACGTGCACCCCGGAGATGGCCCGGGCGATGATCAGCCGCTGGATCTCGCTTGTCCCCTCGAAGATGGTGAAGATCTTCGAGTCGCGGTGCCACCGCTCGACCGGGTACTCGCGGACGTAGCCGTAGCCGCCCAGAATCTGGATCGCCTCCTCGGTCACGTACACGGCGGTCTCGCCGGCATAGAGCTTCGACATCGAGCCCTCGCCCGAGGTGAACTCCTTGCCGTTGGCGGACATCCACGAGGCCCGCCACACCAGGAGGCGGGAGGCATCGATGCGGGTCTTCATGTCGGCCAGCTTGAAGGCGATGGACTGGTTCTCGATGATGGCCCGTCCGAAGGCCTTGCGCTCCTTGGCGTAGTCGAGCGAGTACTCGTAGGCGGCACGGGCGACACCGAGGGCCTGGGCGCCGACCGCCGGCCGCGACCCCTCGAACGTCTTCATGGCCGCCTGGGCCCCACTCTTCTTGCCCTCGCGCACACGGGCGAGGCGCTCGTCGAGCTTGTCCTTGCCGCCCAGCAGGCAGTGGCCCGGTACCCGGCAGTCGTCGAGGACGACCTCGGCGGTGTGGGAGGCCCGGATGCCCATCTTCTTGAACTTCTGGCCCTGCGAGATACCCGGGGTGTTGGGCGGGACGATGAAGCTGGCCTGGCCGCGGGAGCCGAGTTCGGGGTCGACCGAGGCCACCACCACATGGATGTCGGCCATACCGCCGTTGGTGATCCACGTCTTGGTGCCGTTCAGAACCCATTCGTCCTTGGCCTCGTCGTAGACGGCACGGGTGCGCAGCGACGACACGTCCGACCCGGCGTCGGGCTCGGACACCGCGAAGGCGGCCGTCTGGATCTTCTCCGGGGTGCCGAAGCACTGCGGGCCCCACTCCATGAGCTGCTCGGGCGTGCCGTTGCCGGCGATGCCGGCCAGGCCCAGGGTGCTACCCAGGATCGCGAGGGCGATGCCGGCGTCGCCCCAGGCCAGCTCCTCGGCGGCGATTGGCATGAGCAGGCCGCTCTTGTCGGTGAAGGCGTTGGCGATGAACTCGAACGAGTACAGGCCGATGTTGGCCGCCTCCTGGATGATCGGCCACGGCGTCTCTTCACGCTCGTCCCACTCGTGGGCGGCCGGGCGGATGACGTTCTCGGCGAAGTCGTGGACCCACTTCTGGAGTTGCAGCTGATCCTCGTCGAGGTCCAGGGAGAATTCCGACATCGTGCACCGCTCCGTTCCGGCCCGAGGGCCCCTCACGCACTGCTTCGACCGGTGTCGACGCCTTGGCCGCACCTCCACAGGCCCCGACGGGTCACCTGCTAGTTACTCAATAGTAACCTCCGTGACGCGCCGAGGGCAACACTCTCCCGTCGGGGCGCGCCGCTCCGGGCGCGACGCCGCCGTGGTGACCGCGCTGGCAGGATGCGACCGGGAGCGGGTCCGGGCTGCCCGGTCGACCGGGCAAGGAGGGGTGCGGGGACTACGGCTGGACCGGCCGCACGTCGACCGCCTGGAGGCCCTTCGGCCCCTCCTGCAGATCGAACTCGACGGCCTGGCCTTCCTCGAGGGAGCGGAATCCGTTCATCTGGATGGCGGTGTGGTGCACGAACACGTCGGCACCCCCATCCGGCTGGGAGATGAAGCCGAAGCCCTTCTCCGCGTTGAACCACTTGACTGTTCCGGAAGCCACGGCGGCGTACCCCTTTCCTTCACCTGCATGGTGCTCGGGAGGTTCCCGCCGCCAGCGGTGTCGGCCCTTCCCGTAAGGGTTGGGCCGACGTCCTTCGGTCGATGGGGAGCCTCCGACTGCGAAAACGCTAGCAGTCGGTCGTGCCCGGCAAGCCGGAGGATCGGCCCGAAACGCGTCTATTCACACGGCGTTCACGACCGGCCGTCCCAGGTGACGGGAGGGGGGTCACCGCCGGCGGATCCGGGTCCCCTCGGCGCTGTCCTCGACCAGCCATCCGTCCGCCTCGAGCTCGGCCCGCACGGCATCGGCACGGTTCCAGTCGCGTGCCGCCCTGGCCTCGTCACGCTCGCGCACCCGCTCGGCGGTGGCGGCGTCCACCTCGTCGGCCGTGCCGCCCCGCATCGGCAGACCGAGGGCGGCGGCCAGGAGGTTGGCCGTCCCCGCTGCCCGGGCCGCCGCCGCGTCGTCGCCGGCGTCGGCCGCGGCGTTGGCCCGACGGGCGAGGTCGAAGACCGCGGCCAGCGCGCCCGGTGTGTCGAGGTCGTCGTCCATGCTGGCCATGAACGCGGTGACGGCGCCCTCGTCGTGGTCGCGGCCGGCCGTACCGGCCCCGGTCGGGGGGCCGTCGGCCAGGAGGTCGGGAAGGTCGAACCGCCGTGCGAGCTCGTCGAGACGGGCCAGGCCGGCCTCGGCCTGGGCGATGGTCTCCGGGGTGACCTCGATCGGCGACCGGTAGTGGGAACGCAGGACGAGGAGCCGGTAGGCCCGGGCGTCGCTGCGGGCGAGGAGGTCGGACAGGGAGGTGAAGTTGCCGAGGGACTTGGACATCTTCTCGCCGCCGACCGTCACCCAGCCGTTGTGCATCCAGTGCCGGGCGAACTCCTTACCGTCGGCCACGGCCTGGGCCCGCTCGTTCTCGTGGTGGGGGAACATCAGGTCCTGACCCCCGCCGTGCAGCTCGAAGCCCTCGCCCAGGAGGTCGAGGGACATCACGACACACTCGGTGTGCCAACCGGGCCGTCCGGCACCCCAGGGCGCGTCCCAGCTCGGCTCGCCCGGCTTGGCCTTCTTCCACAGTACGAAATCGAGCGGCGAGCGCTTCTCCTCGTCCGCCTCGATCCGGGCGCCGGCCCGCAGCGAGTCGAGCGGTTGGCGGGCCAGGAGCCCGTACCCGGGGACGTCGAGCACCGACAGGTAGACACCGGTGGCCGTCTCGTAGGCGACCCCCTTGGCGACCAGATCGACGATCAGGTCGATCATCTTGCCGACGTACGCCGTGGCGTGGGGGGCGTGGTCGGGCCGGAGCACGCCGAGGGTGTCCATGATCTCCCACCACAGTGCCTCGTTGGCCGCGGTGAAGTCGGCGATGGGAACGCCCTGGGCGGCGGCCCGGTCGATGATCTTGTCCTCGATGTCGGTGATGTTCGACACGTAGGTCACGTCCAGGCCGGTGAAGAGCAGGTACCTGCGGAGTACGTCGAACACCAGCGAGAACCGCCCGTGGCCGAGGTGGGGCACGCCGTCGACGGTGGGCCCGCAGACGTAGAGGGAGACCTTGCCGGTCTCGCGCAGCCGGAGCGGGGCCACTTCGCCGGTTGCGGTGTCGTGGAGCTGGAGCACGCAGGGTACGGTAACCCGATCATGCCGGAGCAGACGAACGGACCCACCCGCCACGCGTCCACGGGCCGGGGCATACCCGACAAGCCGGGACTCGAAGGCCTCGAGGCCACCTGGTCGGCCCGGTGGGAGGCCGAGGGCGTCTACTCGTTCGACCGCTCAGCAACCCGAGACCAGGTCTTCTCCATCGACACCCCGCCGCCCACCGTGTCGGGCTCGCTCCACATCGGCCACGTGTTCTCCTACACCCACACCGACGCGGTGGCCCGCTACCAGCGCATGCGGGGCCGGGAGGTCTTCTACCCGATGGGTTGGGACGACAACGGCCTGCCCACCGAGCGCCGGGTGCAGAACTACTTCGGGGTCCGGTGCGACCCGGGTCTCCCCTACGACCCCGACTTCGTGCCGCCCGACGACCCCCCGAAGGAACCGGTCGCCATCTCCCGGCCCAACTTCGTCGCCCTGTGCCACCAGTTGACCCTCGAGGACGAGCAGGTCTTCGAGCACCTGTGGCGCACCCTCGGGCTGTCGGTGGACTGGTCGCATACCTACGCCACCATCTCCGAGCGGGCCCAGCGGGTGTCGCAGCGGGGCTTCCTGCGCCTCGCCCGACGCGGGCATGCCGTCCAGCGCACCGCGCCCACCCTGTGGGACGTCGACTTCCGAACCGCGGTGAGCCAGGCCGAGCTCGAGGATCGGGAACGCCCCGGCGCCTACCACCGCCTGCGCTTCCCCCGGGTGGGCGCCGACGGCGGCGTGGAGATCGAGACGACCCGGCCCGAGCTGCTCCCCGCCTGCGTCGCCCTGGTGGCCCATCCCGACGACGAACGCTACCGACCGCTCTTCGGCACGTTCGTCTCCACACCCCTGTTCGGTGTCCGGGTCCCGGTCGTCGCCCACGGCCTGGCCGACCCCGACAAGGGATCGGGCATCGCCATGGTCTGCACGTTCGGCGACACCACCGACGTGGTGTGGTGGCGGGAGCTGTCCCTGCCGACCCGGACCGTCATCGGACGCGACGGCCGGCTCCTCCCGGTGGAGTTCGGCAGCCCCGGTTGGGAGTCCGACACCCCCGAGGAGGCGGCCGCCCACTACGGCGAACTGGTGGGCCGGTCGGTCAAACAGGCCCAGACCCGGATCGTGGAGCTGCTGGACGAGGTCGGGGCCATGGTCGGCGAGCCCCGGCCCATCACCCACCCGGTGAAGTTCTTCGAGAAGGGCGACCGGCCACTCGAGATCGTGTCGTCCCGCCAATGGTTCGTCGAGACGATGCCCCACCGCGAAGCGTTGTTGGCCCGCGGCGACGAGCTGCATTGGCACCCGCCCTACATGGCCCACCGCTACCGGGCGTGGGTCGAGGGCCTCGCCGGTGACTGGAACATCAGCCGCCAGCGCTTCTTCGGGGTCCCCCTGCCCGTCTGGTACCCGGTGGACACCGACGGCGAGATCGTCCACGACTCGCCGATCCTGGCCGACGAGGCGGAGCTGCCCGTCGACCCGTCCACCGACGTCCCCGACGGGTTCGCCCCCGACCAGCGGGGCGTTCCCGGCGGCTTCGTCGGCGACCCCGACGTCATGGACACCTGGGCCACCTCGTCGCTGACACCGCAGATCGCCGGCGGATGGGAGGACGACGCCGACCTGTTCGTCCGGGTGTTCCCGATGGACCTGCGACCCCAGGCCCACGACATCATCCGCACCTGGCTGTTCTCCACGGTCGTGCGCTCCGAGCTCGAGCATGGTGCGCTTCCGTGGTCGGACGTGGCCATCTCGGGATGGGTGCTCGACCCGGACCGCAAGAAGATGTCCAAGTCGAAGGGGAACGTCGTCACTCCGCTGCCACTGCTCGAGCGGCACGGGGCCGACGCCGTGCGCTACTGGGCGGCGAGCGGGCGACCCGGTACCGACACCGCGGTCGACGAGGGCCAGATGAAGGTCGGCCGCCGTCTGGCCATGAAGGTGCTCAACGCGTCGCGGTTCGCCCTCGGCCGGCTGACCGACGGGGACGGGTCGTTGGTGGTCCCTCCGATCGACGCGGTGACCTCCCCGATCGACCGGGCCGTGCTCGACCGCCTCGCCGTCGTGGTCGACGAGGCCACGGTGGCCTTCGAGGCCTACGACTACGCACGTGCCCTGGAGCGCACCGAGGCCTTCTTCTGGGCCTTCTGCGATGACTACCTGGAGCTGGTGAAGGCCCGGGCCTACGGAGCGGCCGACGACCCGGGCACCTCGTCGGCCCGTGCGGCCCTGGCCGCCGCCCTGTCGGTGCTCCTGCGGCTGCTGGCACCGGTGCTCCCGTTCGTGACCGAGGAGGCGTGGTCGTGGTGGCAGGTGGGCTCGATCCACACCGCCCCCTGGCCCACGGTGGACGAGCTCAGCTCAGACGGCACCTACGGCGCCGCCCGGACACCCGTACTCGACCCTGCCGTCGACTCCGTGCTCGAGGTGGCCGCCGAGGTCCTCGGACAGGTGCGTCGGGCCAAGACCACGGCCAAGCGGTCGATGCGCACCGAGGTGTCCGTGCTCACGGTGACCGACACTCCGGCGAGGCTCGACGCGCTGGGTGCGGCGGAGGGGGACCTTCGCGACGCCGGTGGGGTGGTGGCGCTCGTCACCCACGTGGGCGACGGGCTGTCCGTCGAGGTGGAGCTGGCCGAGCAGTAGCCGGACCGGTCCCGCGCCGGGACCGCCGGCACCGACGGGACCCGGGGGCCTACGACAGGTAGCTTCCCAGGGCGGCTTCGGCCATCTCCGCCGGTGAGCCCTGCTGTTCGATCCGGCCGTGGACCATGATCGCCGCATGGTCGGCCACGGCCAGGGCGGTGGTCACGAACTGTTCCACCAACACGATGGTCATGCCCTGGCGGGCCATCTGGCCGACCAGCTCGTACAGCTCGGCCACGATGAGCGGGGCGAGCCCCATGGACAGCTCGTCGAGGTAGAGGAGCCGGGGACGGGTCACCAGGGCCCGAGAGATGGCCAGCATCTGCTGCTCCCCCCCGGACATCGTCCCGGCCATCTGCCGGCGCCGCTCCTTCAGGACGGGGAACGCATCGTAGGTCCGCTCCTCGACGTCCTTCATCGAGATGCCGCCCCGGTAGGTCCAGATGCGGAGGTTCTCCCGCACGCTGAGGTTGGGGAAGATGCCCCGTCCCTCGGGGATGGCGCAGATCCCCTGACGGGCGAGCTTCTCCGGCGGGGTCCTGCCGACCGGGATGTCGCCGACCAGGACGGTGCCTGCAGTCGGCCGTATCCGTCCACTCACCACCTTGAGCAGGGTCGACTTGCCGGCGCCGTTCGGTCCGAGCAGCGCGAAGACGCTCCCCGCCGGCACCTCGAGGTCGACCCCGTGGAGGACCTCGATGCGGCCGTAGGAGGCGCGGACGCCCTGCACGGTGACGCTCGGAGGGAGCTCGGTGGTCGACACCGCTCCCCCGGTGGTCGTCGTCTCGCTCATGTCCCGGTCACCTGGTCCCCCGGCCTGTCGACCTCGACGTGGACGTCGACCTGGATCTTCACGTCGACCTCGGTACCGGACCCGGATTCGCGGACCTCGACGAACTCCTCGGCCGCCACCGCCGCGTTGGCCTCGGACACCGTGCCCAGATAGGCGGCCTGGACCATCGGGTCCCGGCGGATCTCCTCGGGGGTGCCGGCGGCGATGATGTCGCCGAAGTCGAGCACGTAGATGTAGTCGCAGATGCGCATGACCAGTTCCATGTCGTGCTCGACGAGGAGCACCCCCATGCCACCCTTGGCCAAGGTTGTCAGCAGCTCGCCCAACGCCTGTGACTCGGCGTCGTCCAGTCCCGAGCCAGGCTCGTCCAGAAGGAGGATCTTCGGCGCCATGGCCAGGGCCCGGGCCAGCTCGACCATGCGGGCCAGTCCGGTGGGCATGGCGCTGGCCTGCTCGGCGCCCAGGCCCCCGAGCCCCACCCCCTGCAGCAGCCGGTCGGAGGTGATCACGACGGTCGACCCCGGTCCGGTCGGCTCGTCGACCGGTTCGCCGGCGGCACCGGTGCCGGACCGCTTCGCCCAGGGGAAGGCCCGCTTCACCTGGCGCCACTGCCACCACTTGACCGACGACTCCAATCCGACCTGGACGTTTTCGCCGGCGGACAGCGTCCCGAACAGCTCGAGCCGCTGGAACGTTCGGGCCAAGCCGAGACGCGCCCGTCGGTGGGGCTTCATCCCGGTGATATCGGTGTCGAACAGGTGGACGGTTCCCCGGTCGGGCTGCTGGAGGCCGCTGATCACGTTGAACAGCGTGGTCTTGCCGGCCCCGTTGGGGCCGATCAGCCCGGTGACCGTTCCGGCCCGGACCGACAGGTTGGCGTCGCTCAACGCGGCGACGCCCCCGAAGTGGACCGCGATCCCCTCGACCGTCAGGACGTCGACGCCGGTGCCCTCAACCGGCGGCACGCGAGCCCTCCCCGGCGAGCGCCCTGCCACCAAAGGCCGTCAGCGGCCCGGTCGGCTCCGACACCGCGACCGTCTCCTCCACCCAGGGCAGGTGGATGCGCAGCGCCTCGATCCCCAGGATCCCTCCGGCCGCCCGTCCGATGAGGATCACGCCCATGCCGGCGAAGATGCCGATGCTGCTCGGCCACAGCTGGTTCAAGGCGACGTAGGTCAGCGCGGCCAGGAAGGCTCCCGATACGGTCCGGATGCTCCAGATGGTGACGAAGAGCACGAAGATGATGCCGGGGAAGATGTCGAAGTCGGTGGTGCCGACGATCTGCTGGACCGTGCCGTAGAGGGCACCGGCCAACCCGGCCATCCCGGCGGCGATGGCGAAGACCGCCACCTTGGTGAATCCGATGTTGAGGCCGACGGTCGCGCAGGCGGCCGGCGAGTCGTTGACCGCCACCAGCCGGCGGCCGAACAGGCTGCGCCGGATGGCCAGTACCAGCCACGCCGAAAGCACGAAGAACACGGTGACCAGGAGGAACTCCGCCGTATCGCCACCGAGCGACAGCCCCGGAAGCACGATCCGGCCGATCTGCAGGCCACCCGAACCGTAGATGCGGCCGTCGGCGAAGAAGCCGGTGGCCACCGCGTCGGCGAAGGCGAAGGTGGCGAGGGCCAGGTAGAGGTCACTCAGCCGGATGGTCGGCAGGGCGACGATCGCACCCACCGCGGCGCAGATGGCGGTGGCGGCGATCAGTCCGAACAGCGATCCTCCGCCGGCCACCTTGCCCATGACGAAGGCGCCGATGCCCATGAACGAGAACTGGCAGAGCGAGACCTGTCCGGAGTACCCGGTGAGCAGCACCAGGGACAGACCCACGATCCCGAGCGTCATCACCATGCCGCCGAGGGTCAACAAGGTGGTGCCGTTGACGTTGGTGTTGGCGAAGGCGAATCCGACGACCACGGCCACGGCCAGGAAGACGCCGCCGGCGATGAGGGACTCCTTGCCGCTGGCCACCCGCGGGGCCTTCACCGAGGTCAGCCGGCCGACGGCACGGAGCCGTACCGACGGGAGCATGACCAGGGCGATGAACAAGAACACCATCGGCAGGGCATTGGTCACGTCGGTCTGCAGGGCGGACGACAGGTGCGGTTCGACGTAGTTGAGGATGTAGTTCTCGGCCAGTCCGATGGCGATGGCGGCCGCGAAGGTGACCGGGATGTTCTTGAGCCGACCCACGATGGCCGCCGCGTACCCGCTCACCACCAGCAGGGTCATGGCCTCGATGTTGAGGCCGGTGGTCTGGGTCGGGGCCAGGAGCACCCCCGACAGGGCGGCCATCATGAAGCCGAGCATCCAGCCGTACTGGCTCATCCGGTTGGGGGAGACTCCCGACATGCCGAGCAGGTCGGGGTCGTCGACCACCGCCCGGAGGGCGAACCCGGTCCGCGAGGAGTAGAACAGCGCCCGCAGCGCGACGGCCACGGCGACGGCGATCCCGATGATCAGGATGTACTGGTCCTGGATGTTGATGCCGACCAGTCGGAACTGGCCGTTGATCATCGGCTCGACGGTGCGTTCCGTGGTGGGCGACCAGATGATCGTCGCCGCCCCGGTGAGGATCACCATCAGCCCGAGGGTGACCATCACCGGTCGTTCGGTGGTGGCGCCGTGGAGCCGGCGCATCAGCACCCGTTCGACGAAGGCGCCGGCGAGCGATGCCCCGACGATCAGCACGATGACCAGGGCGGCCACGATCGGCACGTGGTGCTCCGAGACGAGCTCCCAGTACCCGAAGGCGGCGATCATCCCCACCGCGCCCTGGGCGAAGTTGAACACGCCCGACGTGGTGTACGTCACCACCAGACCGGTGGCGGCGATCGCGTACCCGGCGCCGAGCATCACCCCGAACACCGTGAACTGGAGAAAGTTGCTCACTGCGTCCTCATCCCCCCCGGGGCCACGTCAGCATCGTCAGTGGCGGTCAGATGTGCTCAGGTACCGGGCTTCGTCACGTAGGAGTAATCGCAACGGTACCCGTTCGTACTGCCGGAGACCGGCGGGTCATCCGTCCGCTGGAAGTTGCCGTTGACCACCTGGGCGATGAGGTAGCAGTTCGAGGTCTTCTTGGTGGCCGGGTCCGTCTCGGCGACGATGCCGTTGCCGGTGAAGCTGGTCACCTTGGACAGCGCCTGGAGGAGCGACCCCCGGCTCGGGTCCGAGCCGGCGTTCTTGAGGGCCTGGGAGAACAGCTCGGCCGAGATCCACCCGTACATGGTGAAGAGGTCGGGCTGGAATCCGGGCGAGGCGAACTGGACCCAGTGGAGGAACTGGCCGACGGCGGGGACGGCCGATGCGTCACCGCCGAGGTAGAGCGAGGAGTTCTGGTCGAGGTAGTCGCCGTTGACCGCGGACGGGCCCCCCGACTCGGAGACCAGCTGGTTCGAGTACGTGGCCGCCCCGAGCACCACGATGGGGTGGTAGTTCTGCTCGACCAGGGTCTTGAGGACCGACGACGCGTAGTTGGACGGCATCTGGTCGATGAAGATGATCTTCACCCCGGCGTTCTTCATCCCGATCACGTTCTGGGTGAAATCGGTCTGGGTCACCCCGTACGTCTCCTGGTACACGATGTTGTACCCGACCTTCTGCATCACGTACTCCTCGCCGGCCCACGTCGCCGCGGCCGACGGCGAGTCGGCGACCAGGGTGCCGACGGCCTTGATGTCCGAGGGGAACTTCGCCTTGAAGTACTGGATCGGACCCTCCTGCCAGCCGTCGGCGAGCGGGACCGGCTCGTAGACGTTGGGGAGCTGGCCGGTGGCGCTGTCGAGGACCTGGGACACGTCGGGTAACCCGGGGTTCTGCGCCAGGACGGCACCTCCGAAGCTGTCCTCGAGGGAGAAGTCGCCGACCAGGGCGAAGTCGTTCTGGAGGGCGTTCTCCGTCGCCTGCTTGTTGCCGGCTCCGGTGAAGGCGTCGTCAGCGTCGTTGACCACGATCTTGCGCCCGTTCACCCCGCCGGTCGAGTCGATGTAGTCGACGTAGGCCTGGGTGCCGACCTGGGCGCCCTTGAACAGCCCTGCGGACAGCGTGGAGACGTTGGCCACCTGGACCTGGTTCGAACTCACACCGGTGTGGTCGCTGAAGGCGCTGGCCGGGATGGACGGGGAGCCGGACGTGGAGCCGCCCGATGCCGCGGTCGTCGTGGTCGTCGCCGAGTTGGTCGAGCTGCACGCGGCGGCTCCCAGGCCTACCGCCAGGACCATCCCCAGCGCGACCGACCGGCTCTTCCATGAGGCTGAATGCAAGGCTCCCCCTAGCTAGCGGACTGTCCTGCGTCCCACCCGGGCACCGTGCCGGGCCGACAGGAATATGTGACTCTACGTCAGAAACTCTGGGGTATGTCCAACGATCCGGAGGATTCGGGTGGATTCCGAGCGTCCCCGCGACCGTCGCGTCCACACTTCCACGCCGGGCGGGGCGTGGGCGGTCAGGGCGTCGACCGGGCCCGGATCCCCTCGAGGAATCGGACGGCCGCGATCGTCGTGTGCCGGGACCGGACGGACAGGAGGATGTCGAACGCGTGCTGTGTCGCGGGGAGCTCGAGATAGGCCACCGGAGCCTCCGACACGGCGGACAGGCGATCCACGAAGCGGCGTGCGACCTGGGGCGGCACGAGGGAGTCGTTGCTTCCCTGGACCACGAACATCGGCGGGGCGGACGAGCTGATCCGACGCTCGGGGGATGCCTGCTCGAACGCGGTGCGGTCCTCCTCGACGGTCGTCTTCATGACCCGCTCCTGGAGCAGCTCGACCAGGCCGGATCCGTAGGCCCCGCTGGCCTCGGGGTCCCCGGTGACGTCGAAGACACCGTAGAACGGGATGCAGGCGTCGACCGAGGTGTCAGCGTCCTCGAACCCGGGTTGCCATTCGGGACAGCCGGGGGTGAGTGCGACCAGGGCCGCCAGGTGCCCGCCGGCCGAGCCGCCGGAGACGGCGACGAACGACGGGTCCCCTCCGTAGTCGACGATGTGCTCCCGTACCCAGGCGACGGCGCGCTTGCAGTCGACGATCTGGTCGGGCCACGTCGCCCTCGGGCTCAGCCGGTAGTTGATGGACACGCACACCCAGCCGCGGGCCGCCAGCTCGTGCATCATCGGGATGCCCTGCTCACGCTTGTTCCCGATGACCCACGCCCCACCGTGGATGAACACCAGCACCGGTGCGCCTTCGGAGGGACCGCCACGACGGTACCGGATGTCGAGCCGGTGCCGGTAGAGACCGTCCCCCACGTAGTCGACATTGTGGATCCGCCGGATCCCGCGGAACCGGAACGGCACGGCCAGGGCGACCCGCCATCCCTTGGCCCAGACGGGTCGGAGGTCCACGCCCCCGGCCCGCACGGGCCCTCCCGAGGCGTTCTCCAGAGCCTGATCGGCAAGCACGCCGACGCGGTGGGCGACGACGGCAAGGTGGAGGTAGGCGACCGACGTGGCGAGGCCCAGCACGAGGGCCACCCACCACGCCCATCCGTGGTGCGACACCTCCACGGCGAACGCGACCGTCCCGGCCAGGACGACGACGGCGGCGTGGACGGGCACCTCGCCGATCAGGAACCCGAAGACGAAGCTGACGACGGTGAGCGGCTCCCGCCGGAACGGAAGACGGACGTTCACCACGAGCAGGGCGCTCACCGTGCTGAAGGCCAGCGATGCCCAGATCACCCCCCTATCAAACACCGTGCCGGGGCCGAACGGGGAAACACGTGGAACCGTCGGTCCCGATGAGGCATCATCTATACCCGGTGCTTCGGTCCACGGGACCGGGTTCCGGGCGCCGCCTGTCCCGAGGGACACAGGACAGGCGAGGGACTGGGCACCGGTCCGGACGAGGAACAGGGGCGAGGGGTCGACGATCGGTAGGACCCATCCCGGTGGCCCGCTGCGGGCCGTCGGTCGACGAGACGGGGGAGTGGCGTGGAGCAACTGAGCGGCCTCGATGCCAGCTTCTTGTACCTCGAGACCCCGACCCTCCACATGCACGTGGAGATGGTCACCGTGTTCGATCCGTCGACCGTGCCCGGGGGCTACTCGTTCGCCAAGATGCAGGCGCAGATCGGCTCGCGCACCCACCAGGCACCGGTCTTCAGGCGCCTCTTGGTCGAGGTCCCGTTCCGCCTCGGCCATCCGGTATGGGTCGACGACCCCGACTTCGACATCGACTACCACGTCCGCCGGACCGCCGTCCCCGGACCCGGTGGGCTGCGCGAGCTGGCCGACCTGGCCGGTGACATCGCCAGCCGCCAGCTCGACCGGACCAAGCCACTGTGGGAGATCTGGGTGGTCGAGGGGCTCGAGGGCGGTCGCATCGCGGTCATCGCCAAGATGCACCACTCGACGGTCGACGGGATGTCCGGCGCGGCGTTGCTCTCGGTCCTGTTCGACCTCGAGGCCGACCACGGGCCCGAGCCGGAGCCGCCGGGCGAGGTCGGCGACAGCCGCATCCCCTCGAGCGCCGAACTGATCAGCGAGGCCATGGCCGCCCGGCTCATGCGGCCCTTCGAGATGACCCGGGACGTGCTGCGCACCGCACAGCGGCTGCTCAACGTCCGGCGGGTGCGCAACGAGCCGGAGCACCGGGCCCCCCACTCGAAGGCCGCGCTCCCGCTGTCCGCTCCACGGACGTCGTTCAACGGGTCGCTGACCAGACGACGCCAGGTGGCGCTCGCCGCCATCGGTCTCGACGACGTGAAGCGCCTCAAGAACGCCACCGGCACCACGGTCAACGACGTGGTGCTCGCCATCTGCACGGGAGCCCTCCGCCGCTTCCTCATCGAGGGCGACGAGCTGCCGGACAAGCCCCTGGTCGCCGTGGTACCCGTCTCCGTCCATCCCGACCTCGACGCGCCGTACGGCTCGAACAAGGTGTCGTCGATGTTCGTCCAGCTACCCGCCCACCTCGAGGACCCGTTGGAGCGACTGCAGGCCATCCGGGAAGGGACCATGGGGGCCAAGGAGGAGCACAACGCCCTCGGCGCCGACATGCTGCTCAACTGGGCCGAGCACGCCACGCCCAACACGTTCGCCGCCGCCGCCCGCCTCTACAGCCGGATGCACCTGGCCGACCGCCATCGCCCGATCGCCAACCTCATCGTCTCCAACGTCCCCGGTCCCGACTTCCCGCTGTACCTGGCCGGCGCCGAGATGACGGCCGGCTTCCCCCTCGGTCCGGTCATGGACGGGATCGGCGTCAACATCACGATCATGAGCTACCGGGGTGTCCTCTACTGGGGGATCATCTCGTGTCCCGAGACGATGCCCAAGGTCTGGCAGCTGGCCGCCGACGTCCCCCTGGCCCTCGACGAGCTGCTGGCCGCCGCCGGCGAGCCACCCGCCGCGTTCCGGTCCGCTCAGTCGGCGGACGCCGCGGCCACGTCGATCACCTTCCCGACGGCCGCAGCCGGCGGCTGACCGGCCCCGACCGGTGCCACTCCGACCCGGGTCGGCGGGCTATGGGCTGGCGACCGCCATCGACGTGGCGCCCGAGCACACCCGCACCGCCCGACCGAACACCCCGGTGGTGGGCGAGTAGGGCAGGACCGAGTCGAGGCCGGCGACGACGAACGCCCCGGTGTCCCCCGGGCCCACGGCGATGTCGGTCGGATGGTCGGTACCGGTGTCGGCCGATCCACTTCCGACGGGCAGGCGAACGGGCGGTAGCGGTGTCGGAGGACCGATCGTGGGGACGGGGACGATCCAATTGTTGGCGGAGTCCGCCACCAGGAGCATCGTCCCGTCCCCGGTCAGCGCCGCCGCAGCCGGGTCGGAGATACCGAATTGGTCGAATCCGGTGACGGTGCCCACCGCCCCGGTGACGGCCGAGATCGGCATGAGCCGCCCCCCGTAGTCAGCCCCGCCCTGTCCCACCACGTAGACGGTGGAGCCGTCGGCCGAGACCACCACCCCGTGGGGCGAGGAGACCGACGAGACGGTCAGCCCCGTCGCAATCTCCGGACCCGAGCGGGCCGTGGTCGTGTCCACCGGGATCACCCCTCCGGGCACCAGCACGTAAAGGGTGGGCGACGTCGGGCTGAGGGCCATCCCGAACACCGTCCTTCCCGCGCCGAGCTCCAACGGGGTACCGACGGCGTGCGTGGCCACGTCCACCGGCACGATGGTCGTCCCCACCGCGGCGAGCACCGTCCTCCCGTCGTGGGTCACCGCCACCGCGTGGGTGCCGCCGCTTCCCGGCAGGACGATGGGACGTCCCGCCAGCTGCGTGGCCAGGTCGATGGGCACCAGCACGGCGCGGGGGATCCCTCCCGCCGGTGTCGACTGGGTGACGACGAAAGCCCACCGACCGTCGGGTGACGTGGTCATGGCGAAGCTCCCGAGTGGAGGTGTCCCCTGGACCGGGAGTGGGATGGCGGCCTCGGGCGTGCGGGTGTGCAGCTCGACGGGGGTCACCGCGGTCGGGCACACCACGTACCCCATCGGCTGGACGGGTGACAGCGGGACGTCGACCACCGGCGGCGAGCCCGGGGTGGCCACCAGCGAGCACCCGGCCACCACGAGCGCCGAGCCGACGATCGCCGCGGCCCGTCGGCGGCGGGTGGGTCTGCCGGTACGCGGCAGGTGGGTCCGTTCGTCCTCCATACGTGGGACCGACCCTAGCGATGCCGCCGGCGGCCGACCGATGACCCCTACCCGATGGACATCGTTCAGCCCACGTTGCCCGCCGGGTCCACCGGGCTCGTGTCGACCCGGGCCGGACGTTCGCCGTGGACAGCCCAGCCGGCCCCGGCGGCGACGGCGGCGAGCGCGTCATCGAGCGGGGTGGGCTCGATGGCGAAGGTCTCGGTGCACGCCGACGAGTCGAGGACGAAGGGCCGGTCGAACTGGTAGCGGGTCTCGCGTAGTTCGCGCAGTTGCGGCGAGACCAGCCCGGCCGCGGCCACGACCGCGGAGGGGAGCACCCCGATCCGGGCGGGCGGAGCGCCGGCCACCTCGCAGAACCGGGTCGACAGCCGGCGCTGGCTCACGGCAGGCCCGGTCGGCACGTGCCACGCCCTCCCCCACGCCCGCTCGTCGGTGCCCAGTACGGCGAGGGTGCGACCCACGTCGGGCACATAGGTCCACGAGTGCGGCGCGTCCGGGTCCCCGAGGATGCGGACCTTCCGGCCGGCGAGCAGGCGTTCCACGTTGCGTCCGAAGAAGCTCGTCTCCACCACGCCCGGTCCGTAGAAGTCGGATGCCCGGGCTTCGGTGACCCGGACCCGACCGGCCCGGTGGGCAGCGAGGGCGTCGGCCCACATGGCCGCCCGGACCCTCCCCTTGGTCCCGGTGGAGGCCAGCGGGTCGCCCTCGGTCATGGGATGGTCGACCGGCCCGTACCCGTAGAGATTGCCCATGATCACGAGGACCGCGCCGGCGCGGGTAGCGACGTCGAGCAGCGAGGCGGCGAGCGGCGGCCACAGCTCCGGCCAGCGATGGTACGGCGGGTTGGCGCAGTTGTAGAGCCCGTCGGCCCGACCCACGACGGCGGACAGGGCCTTCGGGTCCGAGGCGTCGCACGCCACCCTGGTGACACCGGGGCGGTCGGGGCCCGACCCCGAGCGGGTGACCACGACCACCTCGTGGCCGACGTCGGCGAGAGCCGCCGCAGTGGCTGCCCCGACCGGTCCTGCTCCCACGATGACGTGTCTTCCCATGGCGATTCCTCCTTATTGTGAGCACTGCTCTTCCATAAGGACAGTATTCACCCTCTCGGTCTCCTTTTCAAGAGCAATGCTCATATATTGATGTACTGCTCTTATTGTGGCAGGCTTGGTCCATGCCTCCCTCCACCGGGCTGCGAGCACGCATGCGGGCCGAGTTGACCGGCGAGATCAAGGACGAGGCCCGGCGCCAACTGGCTCGGGAAGGTGCCCCCGCCCTGTCGCTCCGGGCCGTGACCCGGTCCCTCGGCATGGCGTCGTCGGCCATCTACCGCTACTTCCCGAGCCGGGACGACCTGTTGACCGCCCTGATCGTCGACGCCTACGACGCCATAGGCAAGGCGGCCGAGGAGGCCGACGCCACCTGCGCCCGCCGTGACTTCGGTGGCCGGTGGCGATCGGTCGGCATGGCCATCCGGACGTGGGCGATCGCCAACCCGCACGAGTACGCCCTGGTCTACGGCTCACCGGTTCCCGGCTACCGGGCACCCGAGGACACCATCGGCCCGGCCAGCCGGGTGACCCTGGCCCTCACGCGCATCGTCGACGAAGCCTCCCGGTCGGGTGACCTGGTGGAACCCACCGATGCTCCGGATCTCCCCCCGCTCGATGCCGATGTGCTGGTCGAGACCGGCCGGCTGGCCGAGTTGGCGTTCCCCCACGCCACCGACGAGGTCATCGTCCGCGCGCTCGCCGCCTGGACCCAGCTGTTCGGGATGGTCTCCTTCGAGCTGTTCGGCCACTTCCACGCCGTCGTCGACGACCTGGAGCCCGTGTTCGAACGCTCGCTCCTCGAGATGGGCCACCTCCTCGGACTCCCCTCCCCCCGGTCGCAACGGCATGCGACGGGTCCGGACCGGGCCGGCGAGGAGGGGGCCGACGGCACCGACAACGGAGGCGACGAGGTCTGGTACCTGATCTGAACGGTCGCTGATCAACGCCCGTCGACGGTCCGTCACCCGGAGGACGCCGCCGGTCACCGCGCCGATTGTGCGGCAGTTCACATCGTGACTTTCGGCCCTAGGTTGACCCTATCGATCCTGGTTGGATCACCGTGATGACACTCCTCCTCTCGCGCTGGCAGTTCGGGATCACGACCGTCTTCCACTTCATCTTCGTCCCCCTCACCATCGGACTGGCCCTGCTGCTCGCCATCATGCAGACGGCCGCCTACCGGTCGAGGGACGACGAGGAGAAGCGGGCCAAGTGGGAGCAGGCGGCCGTCTTCTGGCGACGGCTCTTCCTCATCAACTTCGCCATCGGCGTGGTGACCGGCATCGTCCAGGAGTTCCAGTTCGGCATGAACTGGTCGATGTACGCCCGCTACGTGGGCAGCGTCTTCGGTGCGCCGCTGGCCGTCGAGGCACTGCTGGCCTTCTTCCTCGAGTCGACCTTCCTCGGCGTGTGGATCTTCGGCAAGGGCCGGGTCTCCGACCGGATCCACCTGGCCTCGATCTGGCTGGTCAGTATCGGGACGATGCTGTCCGCCTACTTCATCCTGGCCGCCAACGCCTGGATGCAGCACCCCGTCGGCTACAAGGTCCAGGGCAACCGGGCGGTCATGACCAACTTCTGGGCGGTCATGACCAACAGCACCCTGATCAGCTCGTTCCTCCACGTGTTCACCGCGGCGCTGGTGACCGCGGCCATGCTGATGCTGGGCATCAGCGCCTGGCATCTGCGCCGGTCGCAGAAGGCCGGCCAGGCCCCCCATCCGGTGTTCTCGGCATCGGCCAAGCTGGCCCTGATCGTCGGGGTGATCGCCGTCGTGGCCACCATGTTCTTCGGCGACAACCAGGCCCGCCTGATGGAGAAGCAGCAGCCGATGAAGATGGCCGCCGCCGAGGCGGTCTACAACACGCAGGACGGGGCGAGCTTCTCCCTCCTGACCATCGGGAACCTGTCCGGCGACCCGATCTTCCAGATCCGGATCCCGCACGCCCTCTCGGTCCTGGCCGACAACGACTGGAACGGCCCGGTGCAGGGCATCAACCAGATCCAGGCCCGGGAGGCGGCCAAGTACGGACCGGGCAGCTACGTGCCCGTGCTGTGGGTGACCTACTGGATGTTCCGGATCATGGTCGGATGCGGCATCGTGATGTTCCTCGGCCTGGCCTGGGGGACGTGGCTCCTGTACCGCCGGAAGGTGGACACGTCGAAGTGGTTCCTGATCCTGGCCACTCCCGCACTGGCGCTGCCCTTCCTGGCCAACGCCTCGGGATGGATCTTCACCGAGATGGGTCGCCAGCCCTGGGTGGTCTACGGACTCCTCGAGACGGCCAAGGGCGTGTCCTCGGTGGGAACGGGCTACGTGGTCGCCACCCTGATCGGCTTCACCGCCATCTACTCGTTCCTCGCCGCCATCGACTTCGGTCTGATGGCCCGGTACGCCAAGTTGGACCCGGACACGGTCGACGAGCACGGCGGCACCGGCGGAACCGCAGGCCCCGGACCGTCCGACGCCGGTCTCGAGGACGACGCCGACCGGGTTCCGGCCCTCATCTACTGAGCGACAGGGAGATTCGACGATGATCGCGACCGCAGGGCCCGCATACACCGGACTGGAGATCTTCTGGTTCCTGATCATCGGTGTGCTCTGGGTGGGGTACTTCGTCCTGGAGGGCTTCGACTTCGGGGTGGGGATGCTCCTGCCCGTCATCGGCCGGGACGACGTCGACCGGAGGGTGATGATCAACACCATCGGTCCGGTGTGGGACGGGAACGAGGTGTGGCTGCTGGTGGCCGGAGGGGCGACGTTCGCCGCCTTCCCCAACTGGTACGCCACGCTGTTCAGCGGGTTCTACCTCCCGCTCTTCCTCATCCTCGCCGCCCTCATCTTCCGGGGGGTGGCCTTCGAGTACCGCTCCAAGCGCGACGTGGCGAAGTGGCACCTTGCCTGGGACCACGCCATCTTCTGGGGCAGCCTCGTCCCGTCGCTGCTGTGGGGAGTGGCATTCGCCAACATCCTGCGGGGCACACCCATCGGCCCGAATTCGACCTATCTCGGCTCGTTCTTCAACCTCTTGAACCCGTACTCGCTGCTCGGCGGGATCACCACGCTGTTGCTGTTCGCACTCCACGGCAGTGTCTTCTTGACCCTCAAGACGACCGACGACATCCGCGAGCGGGCGCGACGAACGGCCAGGACGCTCGCCCCGGTGGCCACCCTCGCGCTGCTCGGCTTCCTCGCCTGGACCTACGCGAACGCCCACCACGCCCACGACACCGGCATCGTGCCGCCGTTCGTGCCCATCCTCGGCATCGCCGCCGTCGCCGTCGTGTCCTGGCTGCTGCGAGAGAAGCTCGAGGGTTGGGCGTTCGTGGCCACCGCCGTCGCCCTGGTCTGCCTGGTCGCCACCATCTTCTTGAACCTGTACCCGCGGGTCATGGTGTCGAGCATCTCCCCGGCCTTCAGCCTCACCATCGGCAACTCGGCGTCGGCGCCCTACACGCTCAAGGTGATGACGATCATCGCCCTGATCTTCACCCCGTTGGTACTCGTCTACCAGGGGTGGTCGTACTGGGTGTTCCGCGCCCGGGTTCGCCGTCCGGCCGACGGGACGGGTCCGACCGCCGGTGCACATCCGGACCCGGCGGTGACCACGTCAGGGGAGGTCGAGACCCGCTGAGCGCCGGCGACCACCCCTCACGTGGACCGGTCGACCCCCGCCTGATCCGCCGGGCCGCAGCCACACGGCAGTACCTGATCGGGGCGGTGGGCATCGCCCTGTTCGGAACCGCGGCGCTGGTCGCCCAGGCCGTGCTCCTCGGCGCCGTCGTCGAGGAGGTCCTGATCGACCACGATCCCGTGGGGCGGACCGTCCCGCTGCTGGTCGGGCTGGGCGCGGCGTTCGCGGCGCGGGCAGCCAGTGCCTGGGCCGCCGAGGTGACCGCCCACCGGACCTCGTCCCGGGTGACCTCCACCCTGCGCCGCCAGCTCCTGGAGCGTGCCGTCGCCCTCGGCCCGGCCTGGCTCGCCGGCGAACGCACCGGCGAGTTGACCACGTCGGTCACTCAGGGCATCGACGCACTCGACGCCTACTTCGCCCGTTACCTCCCCACTGCCGTCCTGGCCGCGCTCACCCCACTGGCCCTGCTGGCCTGGATCGCGGCGGACGACTGGTTCTCCGCCGTCATCCTCCTGGTGACGGCCGCGGTGATCCCCCTGTTCATGATCCTCCTCGGCCTGGAGGCGACCAGGAGCGCCAACCGCCAGTGGGAGCGACTGTCCGGCCTGGCCGCCACCTTCTACGACCTCCTGCAGGGCCTCCCGACGCTCCGGGCGTTCGGCCGGACCGGCGACGGCCGCTACACGCTCGAGCGGGCCAACCGTGAGCTCCGCGACGAGACGATGTCCACCCTCAAGGTGGCGTTCCTCTCGTCACTCGCCCTCGAGACGCTGGCTTCGGTCGGCACCGCGCTGGTGGCCCTGTTCCTCGGGCTCCGGCTGCTCCACGGCACCCTGGAGGTCGGCACCGCCCTGGCCATCCTCGTCCTCGCCCCCGAGGTCTATCTCCCGCTCCGACGGGCCGGCTCCGAGTTCCACGCCAGCGCCGAGGGGCGGTCGGCGGCGGCCAGGATCCTCGACATCCTGGACGACGCAGACGCGGAGGCGGACGCCAACGCGGAGGCGGACGCCAACGCACACCAGAGGGCGGGCACCGGTGTCGGGGGTGCCCTGCCGTCCCGCCCCCTCCCCGATGCGGCGACGAGCACGGTTGGCCTCCACGGCGTGACCGTCCGATTCCCCGGCCGGGCACTCCCGGTGCTCGACGGGATCGACCTCGTCCTCCGACCCGGTGAGCACGTCGCCGTGGTCGGCGAGTCGGGGTCGGGCAAGTCCACCTTGTTGTCGGTGCTGCTCGGCTTCACCGTTCCCGGTTCCGGGGCCGTGCTCGTCGGCGGTGTGCCCCTCGCCGAGTGCTCGCTGCGGGAATGGCGTCGCCAGGTCGCCTGGGTCCCCCAGCGCCCGAACCTGGTCCGGGGGACCATCGGGGACAACCTCCGACTGGGCAGTCCCGGGGCCACCGACGCCGACGTCGCCCGGGCGCTCGACTACTCGGGGCTGACCGACCTGGTGTCCCGCCTCGGCGAAGGACTCGACACCCCGGTGGGCGAAGGCGGGCTGACCCTCAGTGCCGGCGAGCGACAGCGGATCGCCATCGGCCGGGCCGTGCTCCGCGACGTGCCGGTCGTCCTCCTCGACGAGCCGACGGCCCACCTCGACGTGGGGCGCGAGAACTCGCTCCGGGCCCTGCTCGAGCCCTGGCTCGAGGGGCGGACGGTACTGATGGCCGCCCACCGCGGCGGACTGGTGGGCCGGGTCGACCGGACCGTCACCCTCGTCGCCGGCAGGGCCGTGGACACGACGACCGCCGGGGTGCCCGGGTGACCGTGGCCGACGGCGAACCGGCCGAGGCCGACGGCGAACCGGCCGTGACCCACCCGTCCCGGCGTCGCAGGCGCGGACATCGACCCGGTCCGCTGTTCCGCGTCCTGCGCATCGGGGCCCCCGACCTGCGACGCTTCGCGTTGGGCACCGTCCTCGGCGCGGCCACCGCCCTGTGCACCGTCGGCCTCCTGGCCTGTTCCGGCGCACTCATCGACAAGGCGGCCCTGCGCCCGCCGCTCTACACCCTGACCCTGCTCATGGCCGCCGTGCAGCTCCTGGCCCTCGGCCGGGGCCCGCTGCGCTACGCCGAGCGCCTGGTGTCCCACGACGCCGCCCTGGGCGCCCTCGGGCGGGTCCGGCTGTGGCTCTACGACGAGATCGCCCCCCGGTCGCCCGCCGGGGTCGTCGGCTGGAGCAACGGGGACCTCCTGGCCCGGGCCACGGCGGACGTCGACCTCCTCCAGGACGTCTACCTGCGAGGCGTGGGACCCCTGGCCACCGCGCTGGCTACCTCGGTGGTGACCGTCGGCGTCGTGGCCCTGATCCTGCCGGTGGGAGGCCTGGTCATGGCCGTCTGCCTGATCGGCGGGACGGTGGCGGCCTCGGGGCTCGCCTGGGCGCGGCGTCGCCGCCTGGGCACCGGTGACGGGGCGCTGCGCGGGGCGTTGTCGGCCGACGTGGTGGAGCTCCTGTCCGCCGCCCCCGACCTGGTGGCCATGGGCCGGGACGAGGAGTACCTGGAACGGGTGCTGGCCTCGGACGCCGAGCTCGACCGCCGGGCCCGGCGTCGCTCGTGGTCGGACGGTGCGGTCGCCGCCGTGGTGGTCGCCGCCACCGGGTCCGCCGTCATCGGCACCCTGGTCGCCGCGACCGACGCCATCGCCGCGCACCGGCTCCCCTCCTTCATGGTGGCGGTGCTACCGCTGGTGGCGCTCGGGGCGTTCGACGTGGTCCTTCCGGCCGCCGACGCCCTGTCCCGGATGGCGGACCACGTCGAGGCGGCCGAGCGGCTCGTCTCGGTGGCCGAGCTCCCGGTGCCGGTGGTGGACCCCGCCGACCCCGACGGCGTGCCGGACGGTGCCGGGGTGTCGCTCGAGGACGCCGCGCTCCGCTACCGACCCGCAGGGCCCCGGGTGCTCGACGGGCTCGACCTCGACGTGCCCCACGGCCGCCGGGTGGCCATCGTGGGGCCGAGCGGTGCCGGCAAGAGCAGCGTGGTGAACGTCCTGCTGCGCTTCTGGGCGCTGGAGTCGGGGACGGCGCGCCTCGACGGGGTGGACCTCGACCGCCTCCGTCAGGACGACGTCCGGTCGAGGATCGGCTGGGTCGGCCAGGACGCCCACCTCTTCCCGACGTCCATCGGAGGGAACATCGCGGTGGCCCGCCCCGACGCCACCTCGGACGAGATCGCCGCCGCCGCCCGGGACGCACAGCTCGGGCCCTTCATCGACACGTTGCCCGAGGGGCTCGACACCCCGGTCGGCGAGCAGGGGGCGCAGCTCTCCGGTGGCCAGCGGCAACGGGTGGCACTGGCCAGGGCGCTACTCGCCGAGGCGCCGGTGCTGGTCCTCGACGAGCCGACCGCCGGACTCGACCGCCCGACCGCCCGGCGCCTGCTCGACGACGTCCTGGCCGTCACCGGGGGGACCACGCTGCTCTACATCACCCACCGGGACGAGGAGCTCGCCCGCTTCGACGAGGTGGTCGTGGTCGACGCCGGCCGTGTCGTCGACCGCTACCGGGCCGGAGGGGCCGAGGGCTCCGGTGGATCGACCGAGGTGTCCCGCGAGGCCCGGGAGGCCCGGGCGCGGGTGTAGCCCTCGCACGGATCGATGGGGAACCGGACGGTTACCGTCCCGCCCTCCGAGGAGGTGGTGACCGGAAACCCCGACGAGAGGAACACGGCGAGCATCTCCCGGTTTTCCGAGAGGGTCTGGGCCGTGAAGCATTCGATGCCGTGGCCGCGCGCCGCGTCGGCGAGGTGGTCGAGCAGGAGGGTGCCGATCCCGAGGTGCTGGTGGTCGTCGGTGACCACGAAGGCGACCTCGGCCTCGGTCGTCCCCGGTATCCGCTCGTACCGGCCCACCGCCACCATGCGCCCGTCCTCCTCGACCACATAGGCCATGCGGTCGACATAGTCGACCCGGGTGAACCGCTCCACCTCGGGACCGGACAGATGGGGATGCACGAAGAAGAACCGGCGGTACACCGACCGTGTCGACAGACCGTCGTGGAACGCCGCCAGTGCGTCGCCGTCGTCGGGGCGGATGGGCCGGAAGACCACCGTCGCCCCGTCCCGGAGGTGCTCCACCAACTCGAGCCCCATCGGGTCGCCGCCAGAGAGCCCGGAGGTCAGGTCCGGACAGGGGGCCGCGTGCCACCCCACCGGGTCCGTGGGAACGGCCCATTCGCCGGACCGACCCGCGCCAAGACTCCACCGTGCTCGCGGACCAGGCGCTCCATGTCGGCCAGTGCGCCGATGGCCGAGGCGTCGATGATCCGCAGCCCGTCGGTGCAGAGTTCGACCTCCAGCGTGCCGTCCGCCATCAGCTCGCCCATGACCTGGGCCAGGTTGGCCGCGGTGGTCGAGTCGAGCCGACCCGCCATGCGGATCCTCGCCGGTACGCAGTCCGTCTCGACCCAGAGCTCGAGGGCCACGTCGCCCCGCCAGTCGGCCACCGCGACCGGTCGTGCCAGTTCCGCCGGGGGCCCTGGATCCACGCCCGGTCCGGTCCGGTGCACGGCGTCCCCCGCGATGCTCTCCAACCCCATGTCCACCACCTCCGCTAGTAGGGACGTCACCTGCATTCGTACCACGTCGGGCCGGTCCGATCACTCCACATCGGATATCCGGCGCCTGCCCCTCATGATGACGGAACCGCTACGGCGGTCCCTAGAGCCGAATGTCACCTTCCCCGGGCCGGGACGGGCGCCCAGGTAGGGACGTTCGTCGGGACGTTCGGCCCTACCGGGGTCTTCGAACAACGACCATCCTGGCCCTAACCAATCCGACGATTTCCCTGTTCAGGAGGAACAATGGCCACGAAAGAACACGAGCCTCCCGCCCCCGAGGACGGCGCCACCATCGAGCGGCTCGAGCACCTGCTCGAGGAGTGGAGGTCCCGCATCGACGTGTTGCTCGTCCAGGCCGACCTGGCGTCGAAGGACGTCGGCGAATCGGTCCGGGACAAGGCGGCGATCGCCGAGAACGCCTACCTGGCTGCCGCCAACCGTCTCAGCCAGATCCCCAAGGACGCAGGAGCCAATCTGGGCTCGATGCGGGACGGGATCGAACAGCTCTTCGACGACCTGCGCGACGCATACCGATCGGCCGAAGCCGTCATCCGGCGGGGCCGCGGCGACTAGCCGGAGGGTGCCGGCACGGCATCCTGACGGCCGCACCTACGGTCCTCAGGATGCCGGGGATGCCGAGTACCACGAATGCGCACAACCGCCACATGAACCCCATGTACGTACAGCTGCTGGAAGCGGTCCTCGCCGACGAGGACGCACCGGCGAGCGGCCCCCGGTCGCAGGGGCCGCTCGCCGGGTTGCTGCGCCTCCGCCACACGGTGGAGCAGCACGCCGCCCGGGGCGATCCGGGATGGGCGCTGCAGGCCGTCGCCGATCAGCTCGCCTACGACGCGGCGCTCGTGCGCCTGGCCCGCCGGCGCAGCATCGCCGTCGACATCCACAGCTTCGACATACCCGAACGCGGACGAGCCGGTCTCGAACAGGCCCTGCGCGACAAGGGTGTCCACCTGCCGGACGGCTCCGCCCCCACGATCGATCCCGTGGTCGGCGACCGCTGACCCGGCCGGCCGTCAACCGTCGGTCCACCGACGGCGGGGGCTGCCCTCAGGTCCCGGTGGAGTCGGCCCGACGGTCGCGGTCCGAACGTTCGTGCAGCCGGGTGGCGTAGGCCGCGGCCTGCGTCCGGCGCTGCATGCCCAGCTTGGTGAGCAGGTTCGACACGTAGTTCTTGACGGTCTTCTCCGCCAGGTACATGTCCTCGGCGATCTGCCGGTTGGTCTTGCCCTCGGCGATCAGGTCGAGGATGCGCCGCTCCTGATGGGTCAGGCTGGCGAGCAGCGGCTCCTCCTCGGGGCCTTCCCGAAGGCGACGGAGGACCCGCTCGGTCAGCGCCGGGTCGAGCAGCGACTCGCCGGCCGCGACCCGCCGGACATCGTCGACCAGGCTGTTCCCACCGACCTGCTTGAGGACGTACCCCGACGAGCCGGCCATGATCGAAGCGAACAGCGCCTCGTCGTCGGCGTACGAGGTGAGCATGATGCACGCCGTGGCCGGCAGCTGCGCCCTGATGTCCCGGCACGCCTCGACGCCGCTGCCATCGGGCAGCCGGACGTCGAGGATGGCCACATCGGGGCGGAGGGCGGGGACCCGGCTCAGTGCCTCGGCCACCGTGCCGGCCTCCCCCACCACCTCGAAGTCGTCGGTCGACTCGAGGAGGGAGCGGAGTCCGGTGCGGACGATCTCGTGGTCGTCGAGGAGGAAGATCCGGATGGTCATCGGTGACTAGTTGAGCACGTCGGAGGGGTCGGGGTCATCCTAAGGGGGTTGGACGCCTCCGACAATCGTCGTAACCTTGGTCCGCGTGCCCGACAAACAAATGCAGAGGCACTCCGCGTACGACGAGATCGAGGACCCCGAAACCCTCCGCCGCCTGCTCGAGGCGAGCCTTCTCCTCGAGTCCAACCTCGACCTGGGCGACCTGCTGAGCCACATCGTCGAGGAGGCCATCGCCCTGGCGGGCGCCCGGTACGGCGCCCTCGGCGTGCTCGACGGCGAGGGCCGGGAGACGGTCGAGTTCCACGCATCCGGGCTCGACCCCGAGGTCGCGGCGCGACTGCTCGACGGACCGCTGCCGACCGGCAAGGGGGTCCTCGGCGTCCTCATCCACGACCCGCGTCCGATCCGGATCGACGTGATCGCGGACCACCCCGCGAGCGTCGGGTTCCCACCGGGCCACCCTCCCATGACCTCGTTCCTCGGCGCTCCCATCACCGCCCACGACCGCGTCTACGGCAACCTGTACCTCACCGACAAGATCGGTTCGGACAGGTTCACCGACGACGACGAGGCGGTCATCCGTGCGCTGGCCCTGGCCGCCGGCATCGCCGTCGAGAACGCCCGGCTCCATCAGCGGGCCGGGGAGGCAGCCGTCTACGAGGACCGCGACCGGTTGGCCCGCGACCTCCACGACGGCATCATCCAACGTCTCTTCGCCATCGGCCTGTCCTTGCAGGGGCTGGCCGGCTCCCCGCCGGCACGCCCGGTGGCCGCGGCCATGACGTCGATCGTCGAGGAGATCGACGAGACGATCCGTCAGATCAGGGCCACCATCTTCGAGCTGGGGGCCGAGGGTCGGGGCCGGGGGATCAGGTCCGACGTCATGGACCTCGTCGGCGAGCTGCGCCCGATGATCGGATTCGACGTGTCCGTCGCATTCGACGGACCGGTCGACGCCGCCGTCTCGGACGAGGTGGCCGAACAGCTCCTGGCCACGATGCGCGAGGCGCTGTCCAACGTGGGCCGCCACTCCCGGGCCACCCGCGCATGGGTCGGCCTCTCCGTGGCCGGGGACCGGTGCCGGCTCGAGGTCTCCGACGACGGGAGGGGCTTCGTCGGCGGTCCGACGCCCGGCGGCGGGCTCGGTCTCCCCAACATGAGGAACCGGGCGGTGTCCCTCGGCGGCACGCTCGAGGTCCTCCAGCCCGCCGGGGGCGGCACCACCATCGTGTGGCAGGTGCCGACATCGGCGGAGGTCGTGCCCATCCCGTAGGAACGAGGGAGGACGCCGGGAACGGGTCAGACCGGGTGCAGCTCGGGCCAGAGGCCTCGGCGGTCGGGCCCGAGGAGCTTCTGGGTGTGCGTCCCCCCCAGGTGGTTCGAGCGCCAGGTGAGCATGGACTGGGCCAGCGGCAGCACGACGGCCGGATCGGTGGTGGTGGTGGTCCAGCCCGGATCGGTGGACAGGTCGAAGCAGAGCCACGTCCCGTCGGCGAACTGCACGTAGGCGTGGGTGTCGGTCCGCTCGACCGCCAGGTTGCACCGCTCGAGACGGGCGTCGCGCCCGCCGGCGGTGCGGGTGGGGCCCATGACCATGTCCCGCCAGTCCCACTCGTAGTGCGCCGAGGTCCTCCACCCGTCGGGGGTGTCCCCGGCCAGGAAGGGGACCAGCGAGGACCCGTCGCACTGGGTGGGCACGTCGAGGCCGAGCAGGTGGGCCACGGTGGGCAGGAGGTCGACTCCTTCGGTGTACTCCGCGACCACCCTCCCGGCCGAGCCGGCGTGGCCCGGATGGCGGACGATGCAGGGGATCCGGTAGCTCTCCTCGAAGAACCCGAGCTTCTGCACCAGCCCGTGGTCCCCGAGCTGCTCGCCGTGGTCGGCGGTGACCACCACGACCGTCTCGTCGAGCTGGCCCGAGGCCGACAGGTGGGCGACCACCCGCCCGAGCTGGTGGTCCACCTCGGAGACCATGCCGAAGTACTGGGCACGCAGCCGGGCCATGGCCCCCGGATCGGTCGGGGCGGCCACGTAGCCCACGGTCAGTGCGAAATCGTAGAGCGGGTGGATGCCGGGAACGGTCGGGAGCGGTTCGCCGACGTCGTCGGGCGAGTACCGGGTCGACCACTCGCCGGCCGCTGCGTAGGGAGGATGGGGCCGGAAGTAGCTGGCGTGGGCGAACCACGGGCCGTCCTGGCGGTCGATCCACGACAGCAGTCCGTCGGTCAGGTACGCGGACGCACTGTGGTCGACAGGGCGGTCGGGCTCGGAGGTGAGCGCACCCACCGGGTCGAGGGTGCCGTACCCGAGCGACTCGAGCCAGGCCAGCCACCCGGTGAAGCTGCCGTCGAGCGGGAGGACGGCATCGAACCCGGGCAGCACCCCCTCGTAGGTGTCGAGGCGGGGGTCGGACGGGCCGGCGACCGTCGACGGGTCCACCCCCTGGTCGGTATAGCCGAACAGCGCCGGGGCGTAGCCGGCCCGTCGGGCCAGTCGGGCGATGTTGTCGAAGCGGTCCTCGAGCGGCGCCCCGTTGGCCACCACCCGGTGGTTCATCTGGTACATACCGGTGTAGAGCGAGGCCCGGCCCGGGGCACACGGCGCAGCCTGGCTGAAGTGGGAGGCGAAGCGGACCCCGTCGGCGGCCAGGCGATCGAGGTTCGGGGTCGACACCACCGGGTGGCCGGCCGCGGACAGGCAGTCGGCCCGGAACTCGTCGAGGGTGACGAACAGGAGGTTCACGCGCCCCACTCTTGCAGCCCGCCGCCGATGGGACCACCGCCGCGGACCGGTCGCGACGCCCCGTCGCCGGTCGGGACGGTGCCTAGACTCGTCCGAGTGGACCACGTCGACGTGCTGATCCTCGGCGCGGGCCTGTCCGGCGTCGGGGCCGCCTGTCATCTGGAGGCCGAGCGCCCGGGCACCGGGTACGCCATCCTCGAGGCCCGGGAGGTGATGGGCGGGACGTGGGACCTCTTCCGCTATCCCGGCGTCCGGTCCGACTCCGACATGTTCACCCTCGGCTACTCGTTCGAGCCGTGGATCGGGGCCGAGACCATCGCCGAGGGGCCCTCGATACTGGCCTACATCCGATCGACGGCCCGCACCCACCGGATCGACGAGAAGGTGGTCTACCGGCGCAGGGCGGTGGCGGCCTCGTGGTCGACCAGCGACGCGCGGTGGACGGTGGACGTCGAGCACACCGACACCGGCGAACACGAGCAGGTGACGTGCGGATTCCTGTGGGGGAACACCGGCTACTACCGCTACGACGAGGGCTACCGGCCTCGGTTCGCCGGCGAGGACCGCTTCACCGGTCCCGTGGTCCACCCCCAGCACTGGCCGGAGGATCTGGTCTGGGCCGGCAAGCGGGTCGTGGTCATCGGGAGCGGTGCGACCGCGGTGACCCTGGTGCCGGCGCTGGCCGGGGAGGCGGCCCATGTGACCATGCTCCAGCGCTCGCCCACCTACATCGTGGCCCGGCCGGCGACGGACCCGATCGCCGACGCCATCCGCCGCCACCTGCCGGCACAGACCGCCCACGCGGTCATCCGGTGGAAGAACGTCCTCCTGACCCAGCTCAGCTTCCAACTGAGCCGACGGGCACCGGAGATGGTCAAGAAGGGGATCCGCAAGGGCGTGGTCGAGGCGCTCCCCGCCGGCTACGACGTCGATACCCACTTCACCCCGCGCTACGACCCGTGGGACCAGCGGCTGTGCCTCGTGCCCGACGGCGACCTGTTCCGGGCCATCTCCGACGGTCGGGCCGAGGTGGTGACCGACACCATCGACACGTTCACCGAGCACGGGATCCTCCTCGCCTCGGGGGCCGAGCTGGCGGCCGACATCGTGGTGACGGCCACCGGCCTCGACATGGTGTTCCTCGGCGGTATCCGGCTCGACGTCGACGGGGTTCCGGTCGAACTGGGGGACACCGTGGCCTACAAGGGGATCATGCTCTGCGGAGTGCCCAACCTGGCGGCGACCTTCGGTTACACCAACGCGTCGTGGACCCTCAAGGCCGACCTGACCGCCGAGTACGTCTGCCGGTTACTCGCCACCATGGACGAGCGACGCGTCCGCCAGTGCACCCCGACGGCACCGGACCCGTCGCTCTCCACCGAGCCGTTCATCGACTTCTCCTCCGGTTACGTGACGCGGGCGGTGGCCGGCCTTCCGAAGCAGGGGGTGAGCACCCCGTGGCGACTCCACCAGAACTACCTCCGGGACACCTGGCTCCTTCGCCACGGTCCGGTCGACGACGGCATGGTGCTGTCCAATCCGGCGGCGAAGGCGGCCCACGTCACCCCGGTCTGACGCACGGTCCGCGGGCATCCAGCAGGATCAGCCGGCGCCGATCCGCTGGTTGTAGTTGGCGATCAACATGTCGGTGGCCGCTTTCGCCCGGGCGAGCGCGGCGGTCGGCGATACGCCGTTGGTGAACATCGATTCCTCCGCCTCGACGATGGCCGTCCGCACGTCGTCGTAGGGACCGAGCACCCCGCCGGCGGTCGCCGGGGACTCGATGCCGCTGGTCAGCTGGGTGTAAGCCACCTCGAACTGGGGACTGGTGGCCCACAGCTTCTGGATCGTCGGCGAGTCGGCCGAGGAGGTCCGTAGCGGTATGTAGCCGGTGCCGGCCGACCAGGTGGTCTGTGACGACGTGGAGTCGAGGAAGGCGACGTACTCCCACGACGCCGCCTGCTCGGCCGCCGATGCCCTCTTGGAGATCCACAGCGCACTGCCCCCGGGCTCGACGCCGCCGGTCGGGCTCGCCTGCAACGTCGGCAGGTGGGACACACCGAGCTGCACGTTCGGGTACTGGCTGAGCAGCTCCTCGATCGTGCCGAGAGCGGCCGACGTGTCGACGGTCATGGCGTACTTGCCCGAACCGACGCCGAGGAGATTGTCGTAGTCGTCGGCGCCGTTGGCCGAGTTGGTGTCGGCGTCGCCGGAGGAGACCAGCTGATCGAGGTCGGAGAAGACCTGGACACCGGTGGGGGTGTCGAACAACGCCTCGGTGGCCCGTCCGGACCGACCGTTGTGGTTGTTCACGAACAGCTGGTCGGCCGTGGCCAGCTCGGTCTCCACGTACCACGGATCGAGCTTGAGGCCCATGCCGCCCTGCCCGGCATCCTTGAGGATCTTGGCGTCGGCGACGAGTTGGGCCAGGGTGGCCGGCGGCTTGTCAGGGTCGAGGCCCGCCTTCTGGAAGGCGAGCTTGTTGTAATAGAGGACCGGGCCGGAGACGGCGAACGGCATGGCCTGCTGTACGCCGCCGACGTTCCAGTAGGCGAGGGCCCGGGGCAGCAGGTCGCCCACCGAGTAATGGAACCCGGTCATGCAGTTCTGCACCGGCTGGATCGACTGGGAGTCGATCGCGCCCTGGGTGTCGGTGTCCTGGAGCTGGACGACATCGGGCAGCTGGCCGTCGGTGAGGCCCGCCTGGTACTTCTGCCAGGTGTCGTCGTAGCTGGTCTGGTCGACCAGGTTGACGTGGACCTTGGACTGCGAGGCGTTGAAGGTGTCGGTCAGGGACTGCAGGGTCTGGCCGTTGGCCCGGGGCATCGACTCCCAGACGGTGACGGTGACCGGCGACGTGACGTGGTCGAGGGCCGCCGGGGAGCACGACGACGAGGAGGAGGTCGTGGCTGCGGTGGTCGGCGACGAGGAGGAGGACGAGGAGGAGGAGCACGCGGCCAGAAGAAGGGCCACTGCTCCGAGCGGTGCGAGGACGGCGACGGCGCGGGATCGTTGGGCACCCATGCACTGGTTGTAGCACGGATGCCCGGCGATGCGAGGGTGGGGGGTCGGCGCCGGTGCCTACTTGACGGCACCGGACGTCAGGCTGCGCACCAGCTGCTTCTGGAACACCACCAACAGGATCAGCAGCGGGGCGACGGCGATCACCGTGCCGGCCAGCGACACGTTGATCTGGTCCAGCTGGGTGTTGAGAAGCTGTTTGAGCCCGATCTGGACGGTGCGCACGGAATTGTCGTCGCCGGTCACCAGGAGGGGCCACAGGTACTGGTTCCACGCCCCGAGGAAGCTGAACACCCCGAGGGCGGCCAGCGCCGGACGGGCCATCGGGACGGCGACCGACCAGAGGAATCGGACATGGCCGTAGCCGTCGAGCTGCGCGGCCTCGCGCAGGTCGCGGGGGATCTGGAGGAAGGACTGGCGGAGGAGGAACGTCCCGAAGCCGGTCGCCAGGAACGGGACGGTCAGACCCGGGAAGGTGTTGAACCACCCGAGTGACGAGATGGTCGACAGGTTGGTGGTGATGGTGACCTCGAACGGGATCATCAGGGTCATCAGGAACACGAAGAACAGGGTCCGTTTGAACGGGAACTCGAGGAAGGCGAAGGCGTAGGCGGCCAGCACCGAGGTGATCATCTGACCCACCACGATCACCGACGTCTGGATGGCCGAGTTGCGGAGGTAGATCCCGAGATCGCCTTCCGTCCACGCCCTCGTGTAGGTCCCCCACTCGGGGTGGACGGGGAAGAACGGCGGCGGCTGGTGGGCGATCTGGCTCGGCGCCAGCAACGAGTTGACCGCCGCCATGTACAGCGGGAACAGGACGATGACGGCGCCGATGGTCAACAGGGCGTACCGGAGTACCAGCCTCGCACGGCGCCGGCGGCGGCGGGGCGGGGCCGCATCCGTCGATTCGGGCGCAGAGGCGTGCTCAACGACCGCCATAGGTCACCCTCCGTTCGAGGAAGCGGAGCTGGGCCAGGGTGAAGACCAACAAGATGGCGAACAGGACGATCGAGAGCACGGCGGCCACGCCCGGGTCGTCCTGGATCGAGAGCGCCTGGTACACGTAGTACAGGAGCACGTTGGTGTGGGTGAACTGCGAGTTCTGGGGGCCGATCAGGATGTCGATCTGGCCGAAGCTCTGGAAGGCGTAGATGGTCCCGACGACGAGGCCGAAGAAGAGGGTCGGCGACAGGAGCGGCACCGTCATCCGCCAGAGCATGGTCCACCCGCCGGCGCCGTCGAGCCGGGCCGCCTCGAGGATCTCGTCGGGGAGGGACTGGAGGCCGGCCGTCATGATGATGAACGAGAGTCCGAGGAACTGCCACACGGCGATCAGCGAGACGGCGGGCAGCGCCCACGTCGGATTCTCCAAGATGGCCGGGTGCGGGTTGATCCCGAGCCACGGCAACAGGCCCACGACGGGGTCCATGAGGGTCCCGAACACGACGGCGGCAACCGCCACCGAGCTGACCACCGTCGAGGAGAAGAGCAGCCGGAACACGGCCATCCCGCGGATGGCCCGATGGGCGGCGAGCGCCAGCAGGAGCCCGCCCATCAGGCCGACCGGCACGACCATCACCACATAGAGCAGGGTGGACACCAGGCTCTGGTGGAACTCGGTCGAGGACAGGACCGACTCGACCTGGCGGAGGCCCACGTAGTGCGACGGGAGCCCCGGGTACGGCGGGTTCTGGTAGAGGGCCAGCTTGAAGTTCTTGAGGAACGGGTAGTAGGTGAATACCCCGAAGACCGCCACCGCGGGTAGAAGGAGCAGGTAGGCGAGGCCCCACTCGCGGTGCCGCCGCGAGAACCGGTGTCGGGGGACAACCAGAGGGACGAGGTCCGGCACCGTCACCGGTCGACCTCGAGCCGCTCGCCCGTCTCGGCGTCGAAGAAGTGCGTGCCGCCGGGGTCGACGGTGATGGCCACCGCCTCGCCGAGGTCCGGTCTGGCCTCGCGTCGGCCCCGCCGGACGACCACCCGGGTCCCGTCGCGCAGGGTACAGATCACATGGGTCTCGGCACCGAGCTGCTCCACCAGGGTCACCGACGCCGGGATGCCGGTGGTCCCGAGTGACGCCGACTCGGGACGGATCCCGAGGGTGACCGGTCCGTCCGGGAGCCGGACCGGGCCGCCCTGCCTCTCGATCGCCACACCGTCGACCGACGCCACGCCGCCCGAGACCAGCGCCGACACCAGGCTCATGCCCGGACTGCCCAGGAACGAGGCGACGAACGTGTTGGCCGGTCGTTCGTAGAGGTCCTGGGGGGCGGCGACCTGCTGGAGCCGCCCCTCCCGCATGACGGCGATCCGGTGGCCCATGGTCATGGCCTCGACCTGATCGTGGGTGACATAGATGGTCGTCGTACCCAGGCGCCGCTGCAGCGACACGATGTCGGCCCGGGTCTGGATGCGCAGGGTCGCGTCGAGATTGGAGAGCGGCTCGTCCATGAGGAAGACCTTGGGGTCGCGCACGATGGCCCGGGCCAGGGCCACCCGCTGGCGCTGCCCACCCGAGAGCTGTCCGGGCTTGCGCTCGAGCAGGTCGCCCAGACCGAGGGTGGCCGCCGCCTCGTCCACCCGCCGGGCCCGCTCGTCCGCCGGGAGGCGCTGCTGGCGGAGTGGGAATTCGATGTTGCGACGCAGCGTCATGTGGGGATAGAGCGCGTAGGACTGGAACACCATGGCGACGTCACGGTCCTTCGGCTCCACGTCGTTGACGACCACGTCACCGATGGACACCGTCCCGTCCGTCGGATCCTCGAGGCCGGCCACCATCCGGAGTGCCGTCGTCTTCCCGCACCCCGACGGGCCGAGGAGGACCAGGAGCTCGCCGTCGTGGACGTCGAGCGAGAGCCGGTCCACCGCCACGGCGCCCTCGAACACCTTGGTCACGCCGTCGAAGTTGACCCGTGCCACACGTGCCCCGTTCTCTCGGACGACCGGACGACTCCGCTCAACCTAATGGGTATCGCCCGATCGACCGGGGTATCCGCCAGCCCGAATCGACGGTGACCGCGCCGGCGGATCTCCCGTCGACGGGCGGGACCGGTTAGGATGTCATCAAGTGATGACTTATGGTGACCCCCCGTTCCGTCGTGAACGGCCCGTCCGACGGGACCGGCCGTGGTGACCGAGGCCACCCCGGGCGTCGGTGCCCCGGGGTACGCCCGCCGCCCGACCCTCCTGGTCCCCACCCTGGTGTTCGTGGGATTGGTGGTGGCCGTGGTGAGCAGCCTCGGCGCGCCCCTCATCCCGACGGTCGCCCGCATCGACCACGTCCCGCTCAGCACCGCGCAGTGGGTCCTCACCGCCGCCCTGCTCAGCGGGGCGCTGGCCACACCGGTCATGGGCCGGTTGGCGGACGGCTCACGCCAGCGCGCTGTCATCACCGTCACCCTGGCGGTGGTCCTGGCCGGCTGCGTGCTGGCCGCCGTCTCGACGTCGTTCGTCGTACTGGTGATCGGTCGCGGCATGCAGGGGGTGGGCATGGGCCTCCTCCCGGTCAACATGGCCATCGCCCGACGCAACCTCGACCGTGTCACGACGGGCCGGGCCGTGGCCACCCTGTCGGTGTCCACCGCCATCGGTGCCGGGCTGGGCTACCCGATCACCTCTGCCGTCGCCGAACTGTTCGGCGTCCACGCCGCCTACTGGTTCGGCGCCATCGTGGTGGGCTCCGCCCTGGCCTGCGCCGTCGTGGTGCTCCCCTCGCGTTCGCCCGCCGTCCCGGCACGGTTCGACATCGGCGGTGCCGTCCTGCTCAGCCTGGCCGTCACCGGGGTCTCCGTCGTGCTCAGCGAGGGCGGCAGCTGGGGCTGGGGCTCGCCGACCGCCCTCGGCCTCATCGGCTCGTGCGTGGTGGTGCTGGCCGTGTGGATCCCCTTCGAGCTCCGGTGCGAGCACCCGCTGGTCAACCTCCACCACCTGACGAACCGGTCGGTCCTGATGGCCGACGTGTCCGGGTTCCTCATGAGCATGTCGATGTACCTGGTGGTGCCCATCGTCGTCGAGTTCGTCCAGATCCCCCCGTCCTCCGGCTTCGGGTTCGGCGCCTCGGTCGTCGTCTCGGGATGCGTGCTGGTGCCCCTGTCGGCCGGAACCTTCCTGGCCAGCCGGCTCCTCGTCCCCTACGAGCGCCGGTTCGGGCTGAGGAGCATGATCCCCCTCGGCGCCTTGGTGTTCGGGTCCGCCGCCACCTACTTCGCCCTGGAACACGGATCGCTGTGGCAGGCGTTCGTGACCATGGGGATCGTCGGGCTCGGGATCGGTTTCACGTTCGCGGCCATGCCCGGGTTCATCGTCCGGGCGGTCCCCGCGTCCGAGACGGGTAGCGCCACCGGTCTCTACCAGGTCCTCCGGAACATCGGGCTGTCCATCGGCTCGGCCCTGGGCGCCGCCGTCCTGTTGGCCAACACGAGCACCGGGCACACCTACCCCGACGTGACCGGGTTCCGGGTCGTCCTGCTCGTCTCGACCGGCCTCGGCGTGCTCACCGCCGTGCTCAGCTTCGTGCTTCCGGGCACCACGGCGTCACCGACCACCGTCCCCCGTGCGGAGGGACTCGACGACACCGAGGTCCGCATGGAGGAGGAAGCCCTGCTCGAGGCGGGAGGGGCGATGCTCGCCGACGAACTCGACCTCGACGACGGGGGAAGGCGGCCGTGACCGGGACCCGGGAGGCCGCCGGGGCCAGCGCGGCGCGGCGCGGCCGCAACGCCGGCGCCACCCGTCTCGCACTGCTGGCGGCGGCACAGGACCTGTTCGGACAGAAGGGATACGAGCGGACCACCACCCGGGAGATCGGCGAGGCCGCCGGCGTCGACCCCGCGCTCATCGCCCGCTACTTCGGCTCGAAGGCCGACCTGTACCTGGCCGCGGTGGCCGCCGAACGGCTCGACGGGGGCGACGGCGCCGTCGAGGCAGGCCAGGTCGACGCGCCCTTCGCCGACCTGGCCCAGGTAGTCGGGGTGGTCCTCGACCGGACGGCTCGCCTCGGACCGGGCCCGACCCTGCAGGCGCTGGTGCGCCACGACGCCTCCGAGGAGATCCGGGAGGCGGCCAAGACGCGCCTCGTCCGGCGCATGGTGGAGCCCGTCGCCGCCGGGTACGGGGACGCCGGCATCGACCGGCCGACCCTGCGGGCCCAGGTGGCGGTGGCCGCGCTCCTCGGCGTCGCCCTCGGACGATCGCTCGGCTGGTTCGACGAACTGCACGAGGCCGACCCCGACACGCTGACGGCGATGGTGGTCGACGCCTTCCGCGAGCCCCGTTGAGCGTCCGACCGCGGACCGGGGCTGATCAGCCCGACGTGTGCGCCGGCGCGAAGTACTGGTCGATGGCCGTCGCCAGTCCCTGTGCGATCACCCGCTGACCCCGTCCACTCGCGGCCAGACTCCCCTCGAAGGGATCGGTGATGAAGAGCGGCTCGACGAGTGCGCCCGGCATCTGGCTGGGGGTCGAGAAGTACCCGGCCATCGCCGGGCCGAGGAGGAGCACGTGGCCGTAGGTGGCGGCACCGACGGCGAGCGGACTGTCCGACGACGTCGGTACGATCGACCCTTCCTGCGAGTCCGGCTCCACGCCGTCGTCGGGGATCCTCCACCCCTGGGCGTTCATGGCGGCCAGCACGTCGTTCTGCACCAGGGTGGCCAGGCGGAGGTTGGCGGCGCTGAACGGTCGGACCGCGTCGTAGGTGGTCACGCTGCCGCCGTTCTCGGGGCCAGGGCCGCTGTCGAAGTAGACGCCCACGAGGATGTTCGCCCCGGCCATGTTTGCGCACTGGGCGCGTGCGGCGACGTCGTCGTGGGCACCCTGCAGGCTGAGCACGCTGTCGGACAGGTCGGCCGGCGTCAGGCGCACCACGGACGAGTCGGTCGTCCGGGACACCACGACCCGGTACCCGCGGCTGCGGAGCAGGCTGGCCGTGTCGAGCTCCACGGGCAGGGTCTCCGTCGCCTCGTCGACGGTCTCACCCGACGAGGTGGTGCCCACCGCCCCAGGGTCGATCCCCCCGTGGCCGGCGTCGAGGAAGACGGTGAGGTGGCGGTCGCCGGACGTCGGTGGGTAGGCGACGCACGCTCCCGGCGAAAAAGCCGAGGGGTCGAGGGCCACGCCGTCGTCGGCGGCCGACGACGGGGACCGGTCGATGGCGTACCACGTCGTCGACACGGCGAGGGCCAGGGCCACCACCCCGAGCGGCACGAGCACCAGCAGCCTCCGTCGGCGGCGCATGGCACGGGCCTGCGCCGCGACCCGCTGCTTGGTCGGGTTGCGGGACGTGGCCATGAACCGCCCATTGAACCAGCCGCCGGACCGCGAGCGGCATCGGGCAGCCCGTCCCCGCCACCCGGCCGGTCAGGCGTCGTCCAGTGCGGCCAGGTGCTGGCCGATGGCGTACCCGGCGACCGTGAGGGCGCCGTTGGTGGCGAACCCGCATCCGCCGATGTCGGCCGAGACGGACACGTCCGGGCCGGACGGATAGACGAACAGGACCAGTTCGGTGGCGCCGTTCCACATGGGGCAGCTGTACACACTCGTGCTGGTCACCGCCTTCCATCGGGTCGAGTCGAGGAAGGCGACCAGGGCGGCGAGGGACGTGCCGGACACCGCCCGCGACCGCTGCAGCACGATCGTCCCTCCCGACTGGCCCACCCCCGAGTAGTGGCACAGGGTGGCCACGGACGACCCCGGCGGGACGAGGACGGCGGAGAGGCCGGGGCGCACCGGAACCGGGGCCGGCGGAGGCCGGTACGTACATGTCGCGGCGTCGGCGGGCGCCGTCGTCGATGTCGTCGTCGGGGTCGTCGGCGCCCCCGTGGTCGCCGGGGCCGCGGTGGAGCCGCCGCATCCGGAGAGGCCGAGGGCGACGGCCGTGACCGCCAGGGCCGCAACAGCCCGCAGGCGCCATCTCGACCGGTGTCTTCCCATGGCACCGACCCTATCGGGGGCACCGCTCGCAGCGAGGAGCACCGGGGCGGATGACCGACACCGGATCTCCCGTTGACTAGTACGACTTCCGTAGTAACCTGACATCGGCACGACGGGGCGATCGGAGGTGGCAGGCGATGGAATCGAAACGGCTTACCAGGACGCAGGACCCGACCATCCTCGTCCTCACGAGCCTGACCGGCGGCCCCAAGCACGGATACGCCCTCATCAAGGACATCGAGGCCATGAGCGGGACCACGATGGGGCCGGGGACCCTCTACGGAGTGCTGGCCCGGCTCGAGGAGGAGGGGTTGGTCGAGCCCTTACCGGAAGAGGACCGGCGCCGCCCTTACCGCATCACCGGCCACGGCGCCGCCGTACTGCGAGAGCGACTCGAGGTCACCGTCAGGGTCGCCAACCTTGGCCTCGAGCGCCTCGGGCAGCTCGGGGCATGATCCGGAGCCGTCTGGTCGACCTGGCCCTCGCCTGCTACCCGGCATGGTGGAGGGACCGCTACGGCGCCGAGGTGCGTCAGGTCTCCGACGACCTGCGCTTCTGGGGGCGCAGTCCGGTGCGCATCACGCTCGACCTCCTGGTCGGCGTGTTCCGCGTCCGGAGGCACGCCCGGGGAATGCCCATGACCTACGGCCTCTGGAACGCGAGGACCCGGGTATCGGTGGCCGCCGGCACCCTCCCCTTCGTCCTCCTGGCCCCGATCGTCCTGGCCTGCATGGGCTCGTCAGGCCTCCGCGCCCCAGGCGGTCGGGTGTTCTCCTCGGGGGTGCTGTACCCCACGGACCTCCTTCAGTTCGGCCGTGACGGAATGAGAGCAGCCCCTCCACTGACCCCGGCGGCGTCGCTCGTCTACGCCGCCGAGGGGGCGGTCCTCGTGGTGTTCCTCCTCGCCTTCGTCACCACCATCTACGGCTGGGGCAGCCTCATCGGCGCCGTCCGTCGGGCCGGACCCGGACGCGGCCGGTGGACCCGGCTCTCCAGCTGGACCCCCGGGATCGTCGTCCTGCTCGTGGTCGCCCTCAGCGTCGCCATCGGCCGCACCGCCCCACACGGCTACCACGACGTTCCCGGCCACCCGCCGGTGCCGATCGGCGGTGACGTCACCCTCTTCCACCTGTTCGAGGCCCTCCAGCGGGCCACCCTGATCGGCGGCTGGTTGTTGTCGGTCGTCGCCATCGCCATCGTCACCCGACGGTCCGAGATGCAGCCGTTCGATCTGCGCACCGGAAGGAACGTGTCGCTGGTCATGGCAGCATGTGCCGTGCTCCTGGCCGGGGCATACGTCGCCTGGGGCGTCGGAATGATGCTCCAGACCGACGAGGCCGCCCACGGTTCGTTCACCATCGTGCGCTTCAGCCAGCAGGGGTTGTGGCCGGTCTCGACCGTGGCACTCGCGGTGGGCGGCTACCTGTCGGTTGTCGGTGCCGCCTCCGCCCGCACGGGCACGAGGATCGTCGCCCGCCTGTCCCGTCCGCCCGCCGCCTGACCCCGGTCCGTCACCCCTCGAGCAGGCCGGGGATGATCCCCGGGCCCAGGGGTGGCGCGTCCTCGACGATGAGGTCGACGAACCGGCCCACGTGTTCGTAGATGGTCCGGCTCTCGTTCAGCCAGGGCATGAGGATCTGGAAGACGTGGAACATCCCCGGCACCTCGTGGGCGTGGGTCTCGACCCCGGCCTTCTCCAGTCGCTCGACGAAGCGGCGGATCGGGTCCCGGAACATCTCGGCACCGCCCCACGACACCGCCGTCGGGGGGAAACCGTCAAGATCGGCTTCGACCGCCGAGACGTAGCCGCTCGACGCGTCGAATCCGTGCAGGTACGACGCCGTCGGGATGTTCCAGGGCAGGATGTCCGACTCGGCGTTCTCGGTGATGGAGGGCTCGTCGAGGCGGAGGTCGACCTCGGGCGAGAACAGGATCATCCCGGCCGGTCGGACCAGGTGGTCGTTCTCGGGCGCCGACACCGCCAGGGATGTGGCCAGACCGCCCCCACCCGAGTCGCCGGCCAGGAACAGCCGTTCCTTCGGGACGCCGGCCACCACCAGCGCGGCCAGCACGTGCGCGGCGTCGACCAGCCCGGCCGGGAAGGGGAACTCGGGGGCCAGGCGGTAGTCGGCGACGAACACCGCGCACCGGGTCGCCGTGCAGATCCGTGAGGTGAAGAAGGCGTACATGGTGGGCGACGTGCCGATGTAGCCGCCTCCGTGCAGGTAGAGGACCACCCCCTGGGGCTCCTTGTTGCGGGGCACGTAGAGGATCCCGGGTACGCCGCCGATCTCGACGGCCGGGTGGGCGACGTGGCGGGCGTCGACCACCGGCGGCATGACCACCCGGCACAGGTCGTCGAGGAGGAGCTCGATGGAGCGGAACTCGGCGATGGGCAGCGACGAGCAGTACCCCATGAACGAGCGGAGCACCTCGCGGGTGAGACTGGCACCGAAGTTGGCGAGCAGGTTCGAGTTCCCCCGCAGCGGCTTGCGGAACGGGAGCCGGGCCATCGCGGCCAGCATCTGTTGGGCGAGGAGGACGGTGTCGATGGCCACCACCGGGGCCGCCGCCGTCCGGACCTCGGGGCGGTCGGCCATGACCATCGGTCTGCTCCCTCGTCGGTTCGTCCGGCCCCACGCTAGTCGGCGGCGCCATGGCGTCCGGGCCGGCGACCCCGGCCAAGGACGGGTCAGCCCAGCGAGGCCAGGGACTCGTTGAAGGTCGCCGACGGCCGCATCACCGCGGTGGCCAGCGCCTCGACGGGCAGGTAGTAGCCGCCGATGTCGGTCGGCGACCCCTGGACGGCGAGCAGCTCGGCCACGATGGCCTGCTCCTGTCGGCCCAGCGTGTCGGCGAGGCCGGCGAACGTGGCGGCGAGCTCTGCGTCGTCGGACTGCCCGGCCAGCTCGCGGGCCCAGTACAGGGCCAGGTAGACGTGGCTCCCCCGGTTGTCGAGGCCCCCCAGCTTGCGGCTCGGCGACCGGTCCTCGTCCAGCAGGCGCTCGGTGGCGCGATCGAGGGTGTCGGCCAGGATCTGGGCCCGCCGGTTCCCCGTCCGGTGGGCCAGGTGCTCGAAGCTGACCGCCAGGGCCAGGAATTCGCCCAGGCTGTCCCACCGCAGGTAGTTCTCCTGGAGCAACTGCTGGACGTGCTTGGGCGCGGATCCGCCGGCCCCCGTCTCGAACAGGCCACCACCGTTGATCAACGGGACGATCGACAGCATCTTGGCGCTCGTGCCGAGCTCCAGGATGGGGAACAGGTCGGTCAGGTAGTCGCGCAACACGTTCCCGGTGACCGAGATGGTGTTCTCGCCCCGGCGGATGCGCTCCAGCGAGAACGCCGTCGCCAGTTCGGGGGCCATGATCTCGATCCGCAGCCCCTGGGTGTCGTGCTCGCCAAGGTACCGCTGCACCTTGGCGATGAGGTTGGCGTCGTGGGCACGGCCCCCGTCGAGCCAGAACACCGCCGGGTCACCGGTGGCCCGGGCCCGGTTGACGGCGAGCTTGACCCAGTCGCGGATCGGAACGTCCTTGGCCTGGCACATCCGGAACACGTCGCCGGTCCGCACCGGCAGGTCGAACACCACCCGGCCGTCGTCGTCGGTCACCCGGACCGAGCCGTCCGAAGGGATCTCGAAGGTCTTGTCGTGGCTCCCGTACTCCTCGGCGGCCTGGGCCATCAGTCCGACGTTCGGGACCGAGCCCATCGTCGAGGGATCGAACGCGCCGTTCGCCCGGCAGTCGTCGATCACCACCTGGTAGACGCCGGCGTAGCTGCTGTCGGGGATGACGGCGAGGGTGTCGGCCTCACCGCCGTCGGGTCCCCACATGTGGCCCGAGTTGCGGATCATTGCCGGCATCGAGGCGTCGACGATCACGTCGCTCGGCACGTGCAGGTTGGTGATGCCCCGGTCGGAGTCGACCATGGCAAGTTCCGGCCCTTCGGCCAGCTCCGATCGGAACGAGGCACGGATGGCGTCTCCGTCGGGGAGTGACCCGAGGCCGTCGAGAATGGCTCCCCAGCCGTCGTTGGGGCTGAGCCCGGCGTCGGCGAGCACCACCCCGTAGGCGGCGAACGTCGCCGGGAAGAACGCGCGGACCACGTGGCCGAAGATGATCGGGTCGGAGACCTTCATCATCGTGGCCTTGAGGTGCACCGAGAAGAGCACGCCCTCGGCCTTGGCCCGGGCGATCTGCTCGTCGAGGAAGGCGCGGAGCTCGGCCACCCGCATGACCGACACGTCGACGACCTCGCCGTCCAGGACGGGTACCGGTGCCCGGAGGGCCGTGGCGGTGCCGTCCTCCCCCACCAGTTCGATGCGGAGCGATCCGGCCCCGGCCATCACGGCCGACTGCTCGGTGGACCGGAAGTCCCCGGCCACCATGTGGGCGACGTTGGTCTTCGAGTCCGGGGACCACGGACCCATCCGGTGCGGGTGCGACCGGGCATAGTTCTTGACCGAGGCCGGTGCCCGCCGATCGGAGTTTCCCTGGCGCAGGACCGGGTTGACCGCACTGCCGAGCAGCCCCTTGTACCGGGCCAGCGTGTCGAGGTCCCCGTCGGTCGTCGGGTCCTCCGGGAAGTCGGGGATGGCGTAGCCCTTCCCCTGCAGCTCGGCGATGGCCGCCTTGAGCTGCGGGATCGACGCGGAGACGTTCGGGAGCTTGATGATGTTGGCCTCGGGCGTCAGCACGTCGCGTCCGAGCTCGGCCAGATCGTCGTCGATCCGCTGGTCATCGGCCAGGCGGTCGGGGAACGCGGCGATGATGCGTCCGGCCAGCGAGATGTCCCGCGTGTCGACGCGGACCCCCGCCTTCGCCGCGTACGCCTGCACGATGGGCAGGAGCGAGTAGGTGGCCAAGGCAGGTGCCTCGTCCGTGTGCGTGTAGATGATGGTCGATTCGGTCACGCGCGCTCCGGGTTCGGTCCTCGTCGGGTCGGCCCAACGATAGACGGGCCGTCGGGGCTCCCCGGCGGGCGGGCACCCGGGCCCGCGCCCTGTGGTCCGGCTACCGATTCAGTCGGTCACCTCGACTGGTCTGCCGAAGTAGTAGCCCTGTGCGAACCGGCACCCCAGCTCGCCGAGGGTGACCGCCTGTGCCTCCGTTTCGACACCCTCCGCCACCACGTCCTGATGGAGCGCGGAGACCATGTCGACGACGGCTCCGACGATCAACCGGGCCCTCGGGTCCGAGTCGATCTCGGCGGTCAGTGTCTGATCGATCTTCACGAAATCGATCGGGAGTCGGCGCAGGTAGCTCAGCGACGAGTACCCCGTGCCGAAGTCGTCGAGCCCGACCTGGCAACCGAGCCGCCGGATGTCGGAGATGACCTCGACGCCGAATTCGAAGTTCTGCATGAGGAGGGTCTCCGTGACCTCGAATCCGACGGCGTCGGGCGCGACCTCGAAGCGCGACAACGTGCGGCGGATCCGCTCGGGAAGACCCGGAACCGCCAATTGCCGGGCGGACAGGTTCACCATGATCGGACCGCCGGGAGATCGCGACGCGAGTTGGACCGCCCGGTCGATGATCCAATTGCCCAGCGGGAGGATCAGCCCGGTCTCTTCGGCGACGGGGATGAACTCGCACGGGGCCCGACTGACTCCTTCGGCGTTCCAGCGCACCAGTGCCTCCGACCGTACGGGCACGGCATCCTCGAGCCGGACGATGGGTTGGAGGGCGAGCGAGAACTCCGAGTGGGCGATGCCGTACCGGATCCTGGACTCGAGCTCCAGCCGGTCGACCGCCCGCTCGAACATCTCCTTGGAGGCCACGGCAACCCGTCCGCCGCCCTCGGTCTTGGCCTGGGAGTGCGCCAGTCCGGCATCGCGCAGGAGGGACTCGCGGTTGGCTGCCGCGTGCCTGTGGGCGACCCCGGCGCTGACCGAGAGTCGGAACTCATGTCCAGCGATGAACATCGGCTCGGCCGCCCGGCTGACACACTCCCACAGGAGGCCTTCCGCCTCACGTCGTTCGATGCCCCGGATGAGCATGGCGAGCATGTTTCCGGCGAACCTGCCGACGACGGTGTTGGGCGGTACCGAAGAACAGATGCGGGCCGCTACGGCCTGGAGTGCCGAGTCACCGACGTTGGGGCCGAGCGTGTCGTTGATCAACATGAGGCGATCGATGCCGACGAAGGCCACGGTGAGGTCGCCGCCGCCGGTCATCGCGGTGTCGAGCTCGTTCTCGAGGTTGACCCGATTGGGCAGGCCGGTCAGCGGGTCCAGATAGGCGAGGTCGTGGAGCTGGCGCTCGTGATCGAGCTGCTCGGTGATGTCCCGACTGGAGAGCAGGATCCCTTCGATGTCGGGATGGTCGAGGAGGTTGGTGGCGGTCGACTCGAACACCCGCCACTGCTGCGCGAGTTTGTTGCGCAGCCGGAAGGTGGAGAGCCCCGCGGAGGGGCGGCCGCCGGCCACACGCAGGAGTTCGGCCCGTATCCGTGGGCGGTCGTCCGGGTGCACGAAATCCAACATGCGTCGCCCGACCAGCCATTCCGGCTCCTGGCCGATGGCCCGGGCCGCAGCCGCGTTGGCGTAGAGGAGCGTGCTGTCACCGGCGACCAGGGCAACCGGAGTAAGAAGTCGGTCGGTGACGGCACTCACCTGGGGCTTGTGCCATTTCGATGCAGTTCCGCTGCCGGGAGAAGTCACCGCTCGAGTATCGACAGGTGCCCCGGCACGGGCAATGGACAGAGCGTCCGTCTTCCTAGGCGATCGTCCTTTGCGGGCGATGGTCCGCTCGGCTCCACCCACGGTGCCCACACCCGGCATCCATGGGACTTCCGGCCCTGTTCGACCAGTATGGACAACGACAGGCTACGGACAGACGAAGGAGGGACGCGTCCATGGGAACGCCGGCAATCCGCACCGAGGGCCTGTCCAAGCGCTACGGATCCGTCGCCGCCCTCACCGGGCTGGATCTGGAGGTGACCCAGGGTGAGGTGGTCGGCTACCTCGGGCCCAACGGCGCGGGAAAGACCACGACCATCCGCCTGCTGCTGGGCCTGGCCCACCCGACCGCGGGGCGGGCCGAGATCTTCGGCCTGGACTGCCGGCGCCAGGCCGTCGATGCCCACCGGCGCCTGGCCTACGTCCCGGGCGAAGCCAGCCTGTGGCCGACGCTGACCGGCGCGGAGACCCTGCACCTGCTCGGTCGGGTACAAGGAACGGTGGACGCCGCCTACCGCGACCAGCTGGTCGAGCGCTTCGACTTCGATCCCACGAAGAAGGTGCGTGCCTACTCCAAGGGCAACCGCCAGAAGCTGATCCTGATCGCCGCCCTCATGACCCGGGCCGACCTGCTACTGCTCGACGAGCCGACCAGTGGGCTCGACCCGCTGATGGAGCAGGCATTCCGCCGGAGCATCGACGAGGCAAAGGAGCAGGGCCAGACCGTCTTCCTCTCCTCGCACATCCTCAGCGAGGTGGAAGCACTGTGCGACCGGGTGGGCATCCTGCGCGAGGGAGTGCTGGTCGAGATGGGGACCCTGGCCGAGATGCGCCACCTGTCCGCGCTGACCGTGGAGGCCACGTTCGACGGAGCCGTCCCCGACCTGGCCGCGGTGGCGGGGGTCACCTCGGTGGAGGTGACCGGCCGGGTGGCACGCTGCCAGGTCCACGGCTCGGTCGAGCCACTGCTCCGCGCCCTGGCCGCGGCCGGGGTACAGAAGGTCCTCAGCAGGGAGCCGTCGCTCGAGGAGCTGTTCCTCGCCCACTACGGCGGCGCGGGACGGGACGGGGACGGGGCCGCCGATGTCGACGACTGAGGCACTGGTGCTGGAAGCCCCGGCGCCGGCACCCGCGAGGGCCGGCCGGTCGCCGGGGACCGTGGTGGCTGCACGCACGGCGCGGCGGGCCCTGCGGTCCGGGGCCCTGTGGGGCGTGGTCTTCGGCTTCTACGCGGTCGAGTCCTCGCTCGGCTACGCCGACCTCTACAAGACCAGAGCCTCACGCGAGCTGGTCCAGAGGACCTTCGGATCCAACGCCGGCATCGCCGCGCTGATCGGTCCGGCGCACCAGATCAACACCGTGGCCGGCTTCACCGAATGGCGCGCCCTCGGGTTCCTGTCCATCGTGGGCGGGGTGTGGGGCCTGCTCACAGGGACCAAGCTCCTGCGCGGCGAGGAGGAGGCCGGACGTTGGGAGCTCTACCTTTCCGGACAGACCACGGCACGGCGGGCCACGGCCCAGGCCCTGGCCGGGCTGGGTGCGGGATTCCTCGGCCTGTTGGCCGTCACCGCGTTCTTCTCCGTCCTGGCCGGGAGGAGCGCCAAGGTCGAGATCGGCGCCGGGCCGGCGCTCCTCTTCTCGCTGGCCGTGGCGTCCAGCGCCTTGATGTTCCTGGCCGTGGGCGCCCTGGCCGGTCAGCTGGCGGCCACCCGCCGGCGCGCCGCGGCCTACGCCGGAGTGGCACTCGGGATCGCCTACGCCCTGCGCATGGTGGCCGACTCGGGCATCGGCCTCGGATGGGTGGTCTGGACGTCGCCCCTCGGTTGGGTGGAGCAGATCGAGCCGTTGACCAGCCCCCACCCGTGGGTACTCCTCCCCATCGCCGGGCTGACCGCGGTGGTGGCCATCCTGGCCGTCCACCTGGCCGGGGTCCGGGACCTGGGTGCGAGCACGATCCCCGACCGCGACAGTGCCCGGTCCCGGACCGCACTGCTGTCCGGTCCGACCGGGCTGGTCGTGCGGCTGCGCCGCGGCACGGTCATCGCCTGGGCCGTGGCCATCGCCCTCTCCATGATGCTCATCGGCTCCGTGGCCAAGTCGGCCGGCCAGTCGTTGGAGGGCTCGGGCACCTTCACGAAGGTCCTGACCCGCCTCGGAGGCAAGGGCGGCGGATCGGTGGCCTACCTCGGGGTGGGCTTCCTCATCGCCGCGACCCTGGTGGCGTGCGTGGCGGCCAGCCAGATGTCCGCCACCCGGTCCGAAGAGGCCGAAGGTCGACTCGACCACCTGCTGGTACGCCCGGTGAGCCGCTGGGCCTGGCTGGGCGGACGCATCGCCGTGGCCGCAGGATCGGTGCTCGTCCTCGGGGTCGCCTCCGCGGTGTTCACCTGGGTGACCGCCGCACCGTCCGGCGTACCCGTGGGTCTGGCCGCCTTGATGCAGGCGGGTCTCAACATCGTCCCGCCCGCCCTGTTCGTGCTCGGTGTCGGTGTACTCACGTTCGGCGTCTGGCCCCGGGCCACGTCGTTCGTCCTCTACGGCCTGATCACGTGGTCGCTCATGATCGTCATCATCGGTGACATCGTCGCCGCCAACCATTGGATCCTCGACACGTCGGTCTTCCACCAGATGGCGACCGCGCCGGCCGTCAGCCCGGACTGGACCAGCGGAGCCGTCCTGGTGGCGCTCGGGGCCGCGGCTGCGGCGTGCGGGGCGATCGTGTTCGCCCGACGCGACCTCAGCGGGGACTGACGCCGGCCGCCGGGTCAGCGTCGGGGTTCCCGCCCTGACGCACCTGGGACAGGATCCGCACCAGGGTCTCCAGGTCGTCGATCGACAGATCCGCGAGGCCGGGCGGCGGCCGGTCGAGGATCTCGTCGGCCCGGCGGGCCAGTGCCTCACCCTCGGGGGTGGCCACCACCAGCTTGACCCGGCGGTCGGTGGGATGGGCCTGGCGCTCCACCAGTCCCGCACGCTCCAGGCCGTCGACCACCGTCGTCAGATTGGGCGGATCCACACCGAGCAGGGTTCCGAGCTCCCTCATCGACAGTGGCCGGCGGGCGATGCGACGCAACGCCCTCATCCTCCCGAAGCTCATGCCGGTCTGCTCGCTGACCTCCCGCCGGCGTTGGTTGTCCAGCACCAGCTCGGCCATCGTCCGCCACGCCTCGCGGATCGCGCCGTCGCGACCACCGGCCGCCCGCGTCATGTGGGGATCCCTTCGAGGTACTCGGGGTTGATCGACACGGCCGTCCGCCGGGCCGTCTCGCCGGCCCAGGGGGAGGTTGCCACCAGACCGAGAGCCAGCACCACCGCCCCGCACCCGGCCAGGACCCACCAGCCTGCCCGGCTGGCCTCGGCGAAGTCGGGGTGCCCCGCCTGGCGGAGGGACGAGGACACCAGCGCTCCCACGACCGCCACGCCGAGCGTCTGGCCGATCTGGCGCGACGTGGAGGCGATGCCTGCGGCCACGCCGGCCTGGGCCCGGGGCATGCCCGAGACGGCGGCGTTGGTGATGGGTGCGTTGACGAAGCCGAAACCGATGCCGAAGGCCACGTACGCCACGAAGAGCCAGGTGAACGGCGTCGAGGCACTGAGCCCCACCAACAGGAGGCACGAGACACACAGCGCGGTGCCGGCGATGACAAGGGGGATCCTGGCCCCGCGCCTACCGACCAGCCGACCCGACAGCGGCGGGAGGACCATGGTCATGGCCGCCATCGGCAGGGTGTCGACTCCGGCCTGCAGCGCGGACAGGCCGCGCACCTCCTGGAGGTAGAGGGTGTTGAGGAAGAGGAATCCACCGAGTGCGGCGAATGCGGCGATTGCGATGACCGTGGCCGAGGAGAACGGCACGGACCGGAAGAATCGCAGGTCGATGAGGGGCTCGTCGCACCGGTGCTCCCAGACCAGCAACGCGGCCAACGACGCGGCGGCCACCGTGAAGGCGCCGACGATGAGGAGCGACGACCAGCCCCGGTCGGGGGCTTCGATGATGCCGAAGGTGAGGGAGGCCAGGAGGGTGATCACCAGCACCTGTCCGGGGACGTCGACCTTCCTGGCCACCGGTGCCTTGGACTCGGGGATGTAGCGCAGGGACAGGACCACCGCCGTAAGCACCACGGGGATGTTGATCCAGAAGATCGACCGCCAACCGACCGAGGTGACCAGCAACCCACCCACCACCGGACCGAGCGCCATCGACAGCCCGACCACCGCGGCCCAGACCCCGATGGCCTGGGCACGCTCGCGAGCGACGGTGAACGTGTTGGTGATGATCGACATGGCCACCGGATTGAGCATCGAACCACCCGCCGCCTGGACCATGCGGAAGACGATGAGCAGGATCAGATCGGGGGCCAGGCTGCACAGCAGTGAGCCCGCGCCGAAGGTCAGCAGTCCGATGACGAAGGTACGCCGCCGCCCGAGGCGGTCGGCCGTCGAACCCGAGAGCATCAGCAGGCTGGCCAGGACCAGGGTGTAGGCGTCCACCGTCCACTGCAGGCCGGACAGCGGTCCGTGGAACTGGCGGCCGATCGAGGGCAGCGCGACATTGACGATGGTCACGTCGAGCCCGACCACGAGCAGGCTCATCGAGCAGATGAGCAGGATCCCGACGCGCCGCTGACGGCTCGGCTCGTCGGTCCCGGCCGGAACGGTCGCCACTCCTTCTGTAACCATAATGGTTATAATATAATCACTATCTGCCCCTGGCAAGACCGATCGTCCCCTCAAGGCGGCGGGCGATTCCGTCGATGCACAAGTGGAGCCTCCCAAGGGGGCGAGGAGCGGAAGCACCATGTCCTCGGTGACACGACGGTCCGGACATGACCACGGCGGCGGCGGACAGCCGGCGTCCGGACACGGTCCGCGGTCGGGCACGGGCGCGGCCCACGATGCCGAGCGCACGTACCTCCACTACCTCATCTCCCCGGTGTCCCTGGTCGCCGTGGTGTTGTTGATGCACTTCGGTGACATCACCCGCGAGTCCCTGTGGCTCTGGGCCGGTGTGCTCGTCGCGGTCACCCTCTCCAGTCTCCTGGTCGACCAGCTCAACTACACACATCCGTCCGGACCCACCATGCACGTCCGGATCGGCGTGAAGGCAGCCGCCGTCACCGCCGTGATCTATCTCACCGGATGGGGTCCGGTCCTGTGGGGCGCCTTCGTCTTCGTGGCGCTCGAGAACATCTCGCACGGCGGCTCCCGCGTCTGGCGGATCGCTGGTCTGTGGAGCCTGGCCGGCATCGGCGTCGGACAGTTCCTCATCGAACAGGGCTGGATGCCCTCGCGCCTGGCGGTGTCGACGTCCAACTCGCTGGCCATCATGGGGGCCTTCGTGTTGGTGTTCCTGATCTGGATGTCCGGTCTCACGATGAGGAAGGAGGAGGACGCCGAAGCCCGGATGCGACTCAGCGAGGACCGGTTCCGATCGCTCATCCAGGACTCGTCGGACATCACGTTGGTGTTGGACGACACCGGCCGTTGCACGTTCGTCAGCCCGGCGTGCCTCACCATTCTCGGATACGAGCCCGCCGAACTCGTCGGAAGGGTGGCCACCGACCTGGTGCACCCCGATGACCGCGACCGGGTGAGGGCCCGGCTCGGCTCCGAGCTGCGGTCTCCCACCGAGTCGGCCCTCCTGCAGTTCCGGATCGAGCGGAAGGACGCCACGTGGTGCGATGTCGAGGCGGTGGTGACGAACCAGACGGCCCGTCCGTCGGTTGCCGGATACGTCGCCCACGTACGTGACATCACGGAGCGGAAGGAGTTCGAAGCCCTCCTGGCCCATCGTGCGCTGCACGACCCCTTGACCGGCCTGGCCAATCGGCAGTTGATCCTCGATCGGACCGAGCAGATGATCAGCCGGACCCGCAGGTCGCAGGAACCGATCGCCGCCTACTTCATCGATCTCGACAACTTCAAGGACGTGAACGACTCCCTCGGCCACGAGGCGGGCGACCACCTCCTGCGGCTGGTGGCCCAGCGGTTCGAGTCGATCCTGCGATCGAGCGACACCATCGGCCGACTCGGCGGGGACGAGTTCGTCATCCTCGCCGAGGGCGTGTCCCTGGCGCCCGGACCCGATCTGTTGGCCGACAGGATCAAGGAGGTGCTGCGCGAGCCCTTCTCCCTCGTGGGCTTCGAGGGGATCTCCATCACCGTGACCGCCAGCATCGGCATCGCCGTCGGGGAGCGGACGGACGCTCAGGAGCTGCTGCGCGATGCCGACATCGCCCTCTACCGCTCGAAGGCGTCGGGTCGGGGCCAGTCCGTGGTGTTCGAACCTGCCATGCAACAGGCCGTGGTCGGTCGGCTGGAACTGCGATCCGAACTCGACACGGCGCTCGACAACCACGAATTCTTCCTCCTCTATCAGCCGATCGTCGATGTGCGCAGTACGGAGCTGCGGGGAGTCGAGGCCCTCATCCGGTGGCAGCACCCGACCAGGGGCGTCATACCGCCGAGCGACTTCATCCCCATCCTCGAAGACTCCGGCAGGATCGGTGACGTCGGCCGGTGGGTCCTCGACACGGCCTGCGTCCAAGCGGGTCGGTGGCGGGATCTCGGATACGACACCTCCATCTCGGTCAACGTCTCGACGAAGCAGCTCGAGTCCGACGCACTGGTGGACGACGTGCGGCGCGCCCTCGAGGCCGGTCGGCTCGATCCCGGAGCGCTGGTCGTCGAGGTGACCGAGGCGGCGCTGATGAAGGACGTCGACTCCACCGTGTCCAGGCTCCAGCGCCTGAGGGACCTGGGCGTCAAGATCGCCATCGACGACTTCGGGACCGGCTACTCGTCGCTGGCCTTCCTGCGGCAGTTTCCGGTGGACGTCGTGAAGATCGACCAGTCGTACATCGCCAGTATGGACGGGACACCGGGATCGGTCGCCCTGATCCGCACCATGATCGAGCTCGGCCGGGCCCTCGGTCTCGACACGCTCGCCGAGGGCGTCGAGGAGGAGAGCCAGCTCGAGACCCTCCGCAGCTACCGGTGCCAGAGCGCCCAGGGGTTCATCTTCTCCAAGCCGGTGGAGGCGTCGATGGTCGAGGCCCTGATGGCCCACACCTCGAAGCGGGTGGCCGGTCGGTCATCGGCGCCACCCCGCTCCGCCCTGTCTGACCCTGGTCGTCCCCGCTAGGCCGGCGGGCGGAGCCCGTCCAGGATGACGACGAGCAGCCGAGCACTCTGCGCCGGGGTCAAGGTGGCGCTCAGGCACATGGACCCGAGAAGCTGCATCAGGTCGGGTCCATCGAGGTCGTCGCGCACCACTCCAGCCCCTTGGGCCCGCGTGAGGACGACGCCGAGTGCTCCTTCGATCCGCTCGCGGGCCGCGATCTTGAGGTCAGGATTCTTCTCGAAGGCCTCGTGGAGTTCGTTGAGGAATCGCCGTTTGCCGATCGCATAGTCCACGAAGGCTTCGAGCCAGGCCGCAACGGCAGGCCACGGCTCCAACTCCGAGGAGAACCGCTCGGCCGCGTCGACCAGCTGGTCCACGTCCTCCCGGTAGACGGCCTCGACGACGTCGATCCGTCGGGGGAAGTGGCGGTACAGGGTGCCGACGCCGACGCCGGCCTCCTTGGCGATGGCGTCCATCGAGGCCCCGCCGCCCTGTTGGGCGAAGACGGTGCGGGCCGCGGCCACCAGACGCTCGTAATTGCGTCGGGCGTCGGCGCGCATGGGACGGGCGATCTCCGGATCCGCCTGCACCGTCGCGCTGCCCTCCACCGTCATCTCCTCGGCCTCCGATCGGACCGTCATCCCGTCACCTCCTCCGACTCCTCATCTCCTGCCCCGACCTGCGAATCCCTCGGCCCGCGGGCTCGGTTGCAAAACGGAGGCATCCTCCGTATACTAACCGGAGGAAGCTTCCGCTTACCCACCAGAGTACCAGCGGACAGATCGGAACACCATGCCAACTCCCACCTCCCTGGACCGGCGCGCCCCGACGGAGGAACGCGCCGCCGGCGGCACCGCCGGAACCCTCCGCCATCGCCTGTCGAGTCCCTCCGTCTTCCTCGTCGTCATCCTGGCCGCCCAACTCATGGTGGTCCTGGACACGACCATCGTCAACGTCGCGCTCCCCCACATCCAGCACGGTCTCGGCTTCACCGGGAGCGGACTGTCGTGGGTGCTCAACGCCTATCTGCTGACCTTCGGGGGGCTTCTGCTGCTCGGAGCCCGATCCGGTGACCTCCTCGGCCGACGGCGGACCTTCCTGGCCGGCATCGCCATCTTCTCGCTGAGCTCGCTGCTCGGCGGATTCGCCGTCTCCGGCTGGATGCTCCTGGCCGCCCGTGCGCTGCAGGGGGTCGGCGCCGCCCTGGCCGCTCCCTCGTCACTCGCCCTCTTGACCACCGTGTTCTCCGACGGGCCCCGGCGGGTCCGGGCCATCGGCCTGTTCACCACGGTGTCCGCGGCGGGGGGCGCCGTCGGTCTGGTCGCCGGCGGCGTCCTCACCGAGCTGGTGTCGTGGCGATGGGTGATGTTCGTCAACGTGCCGATCGGCATCGTCGTGTGGCTGGTCGGCCGGGTAGCGCTCCAGGAGACCGAACGGCGCCACGGCCACTTCGACGTCGCCGGCGCCTTGACGTCGACGCTCGGCATGGTGGGGATCGTGCTGGGACTGGTGGAAGCCGGGAGCCGCGGTTGGGGAAGTCCGCCCACGGTGGGCGCCCTGGCCCTCGGCGCACTACTGCTCGCCGCGTTCGTCCGGGTCGAGACCCGCGCCGAGGAGCCGATCGTGCCGCTCCGTCTGTTCGCCGACGCCACCCGGACCACGGCCAACGTGTCCCGCGGGCTGGTCTACGCCGGCATGTACGGAATGTTCTTCTTCCTCGGGCAGTTCTTACAGGACGTGGAGGGATACTCGCCCCTGAGGGCAGGCCTGAGCTTCCTGCCGGTGCCGCTCTCGGTCTTCGCGTCCTCGCAGCTCGTGAGCAAGGTCCTGGTGCACCGGGTGCGACCCAAGGTGGTGATGCTGTCCGGCATCGGCTTGACCATCGTCAGCCTGCTCCTCACCAGTCAGCTCCATGCCGGCGCCCCCTACCCCCGAATTCTCGTGGACCTGGTCCTCCTGGGCCTGGGGTCGGGGACGTCGCTGGTATCACTCACCACCGCGTCGCTCTCCGGAGTCGACCCGGGGGACGCAGGCGCCGCCTCGGGCCTCGTCAACGTCGTCCAGCAGGTCGGGGCGGCCCTCGGACTGGCCGTCCTGGTGACCGTCCTCGATGCGGCATCGGGCCGGGCCCCGTTGGGATCCGGCGGAAACCCGACCGCTTCCCTCGTCCGCGGTCTCGACGTGACCTTCGGGGTCGCCGCCCTGTTCGGGATGGCTGCCCTGGTCATGGTGGCGCTGATGGTCCACCTGCCGCCGGCCGGTGTGCACGACGGGCCGACGACGATCGGGGCCAGGCAGCAGGAATTCGAACTGGTCGACGGCGAGGGCTTCGAATGGCCGGATCCGGAGTGGGCCGCATGAGCACGCACCCCACGGATCGGTCCGGTCACGGACGGTCATGGGCGCTGCCCGGACCGTCCGACAACGGAAGGGGCAGGCCGTGATCCGACGGACGGCCCACGAATCCAAGCGCTGTCCCCGTCAGTGGTCGCCCACCGGTAGCCACGGTCCGCCGTCGGGTCGGATCCGAGGTCTCGGACGCTCCGACGACCGCACCCGTCGCCGCTGTCCCACCGAGTCCCGTACCGAGCCCACCACCGGCGAGGTGCCGACCACAGGCCGGCCGGTCGACGCGGTTCCGCCCCCGAGGGAACGCCGCGACCGGGTGGCCGTTTCGCTCGGGACCGCCGGGATCCTGGCCTACAACTGGTGGGTCCTGGTTCCCGTCAAGCCCGGTCTCATGCGGTCACCGAACGAGCTGTTCAGCGACCTCGAAGCGACCGGGCAACCGCTCGCCGGAGCGATGCGGAGCGCCGACTTCGCCTCCGGCGTCCTGCTCGTCGCCGCCTTCGTCCTCCTGAACACCGGCGTGATCGACGCGCTGCGGCGCGAGTGGACCGCCATGGTGGTCTTCGCGATCGCAGGATCGGTGGGCGCGATCTTTCCCGAGTCGTGCGCGGACGGGGTATCCGACGCCTGTCGGGCGGCGGAGATCCGGTTCCAGCTCCCGGTCCACCACTACGTGCACATCGTGGCCGGGATCGTGGAGTTCGGGGCCATCACGCTGGCGCTGTACAGCGCCGTGCGACGCACCCGTGGTTCGGATTCGCGCTTCGCCCGCCTCTACCGGGACCTGTGGCGCGGCGCTCTCGTCGCGTACCCGCTGCTCGGTCTGGCCTACGTGACCAACGACCTCGGCGGCATCATGGAAGGTGTCTTCTTCGTGGGCTTCACCGTCATGATCGGCACGGCGATGGCCGAGTGGGTCGCGGTCGGGCGGGCACGCCGTCCAGCCCGCCTGTCCCCACCGGTCCCGTCGGTTCCGTCGACGCAGACGGGAGCCAGGCGTTAGGTGGCCGGACGCAGGGCCGCCAGATCTGTGTGTCAGGCCGATCCAAGCATCGGCACCAGCACCGCTGCGACGTGGTCGGCCAGCAATTCGAGCGGCTCCACCCGATCCCCCGTCAACCGCAGTGGTCGCGAGTGGGCCAGGACGATCGTGCCGAACCGCCTCTTGTGTGCCCAGAGCGGTAGTACCACAACCGCTCGTGCACCTGCGGTCCGCAAGGACTCCGTTCCCACGAATCCCGGGCTGGTGGCGTCTCCTGCCGTGTAACACGATCGGATGTCCCCGACCAGGGTCGACAGTGCGCTCAGCTCATCTCCGTCAAGAGCCACCAGGCTCGCTGCAAGTGGGCCAACAGCCGTCAGAACGGAGAGTCCTCTCGGCTCATCGACGATGAGACACGCCGAGTCCATCTCGGCGGCATCGGTGAAACGGTGCAGGACCTGGTTCGGCAGGCGATGACTGGGGAGGAGACCGGAGATGGACACCGACGCGTGAGCAGCCCGATGCCATCGAGAGTTTCCAGGGTTGATGCCGATGACCGCGAGTCGATCGGCCAGGAGGCGAGCAATCGACTCGGTCATCGCCAATGCGTCCTTCGGCAGTGGGGTGAACGACTCCACATTGAGCGAACCGACCGCATCGCCGTTGACCAGAATGGGCACGCAGATCTCGGACACGACTCCGGGTACCGATACTCGGTAGCGAGGGTCGTCCGACACGTCTTCGACGACGATCGGTGTTGCCGTGGCCCATGTCCGTCCGGTGATTCCTGCCGTGCCGGGCATGCCGTCGAGGACCTGCCAGAGTCCTCGTTGAGCGACGCACCGCAGTTCGTGGTTGCGCTCGAGATACAAACTCGTCAGCAGGTTGCTCTGTCGGTACAGGGTCTCGGCAGCGATCTCGCAGGCCTCCAACACGTTGTCGACGCGTGCCAGGGCTTGCTGCAATCCGACCTCGCCGAAGTCGGGATGATCGTCGCCCTTCTCACCGATGCGCCGTTTGGGCGGACCGGTGTGCTCGATGTCCGGCCAGGGAGGATCCGGACGGGCCAGGAGGTAGCCCTGGACAAGGTGCACTTCGGCGTCCCGAAGGACGTCCAACTCACCTCTCGTCTCCACCCCCTCGGCAATGACGCTGGTTCCGACCTCGCGGGCGAACGCAACCACTGCGCGCATCAGGGCCCGCCGATTCGAGTCCTTGTCGACGCCGCTGACCAACTCGCGGTCGAGTTTCAGGTAGTCCGGCGACAATTCCACGACATGGCGAAGGCTCGAATAGCCGGCCCCTGCGTCATCGATTGCCAGTCGCGCGCCACGCTGCAGGTAGCCAGCCAGGCAATTCCGGAGGACGTCGTAGTCCTCCACTGCCTCCTGCTCGGTGAGCTCGATGACGAGGCGATCCGGGAATTCGGTGCGGAGGTCGAGGAATAGGGGATCCGCAACGGTCGACGGGCTTGCATTGACGAAGAGCATCCGCCCCTCAGGCGGGGGACCGAGCTGGACCGCGGCGGCGAGACAGGCCATCTCCAGTCGCCGGCGTAGGCCGAACTCCGATGCGAGCTCGAGCCACCAATCTGGTGGGTGTTGGGGGGAGGCGGACATCCGGGCCAGGGCCTCGTACCCGACAACGACCATGTCTGCCGGGCGAACGATGGGCTGTACGACCGCGGTGATTCCCCCTGGCTCGCAGAGGTGTTCGATCGCACTGCGTAGGCCGGCATCCACATCTGCGTGCCGTCGCTCGGTGTCCGTGACGGTCACCTACGGACTATCGGATACAGCATCGGCCTACTTGAGCGTCGACGTCCCGTCCGTGATCCTGTCCTACGAGGCGACCACGTTCGAGAAGTGCCAAGGAAGGGGAGGAGGGGAGGACGGCACCTGCCGCTTCCATGCGGTCCACGGCCGGAGCCACGAAGCAACGATGGAGGGCCGAAGTTAGACACACCGTCTTCTAAGCGGTTGGTCGTAGATTCGATTCCTACGGGGGGCGCATATCCCTTATGTCATAAGGGATTTCGCCCATTTTCGAGAAATTTCGAGACTCTCCGCTCCTCCTTAGACCTAGGCACGATTTCACCAAGGCGGTTGCTCCTGTGGAGCGGTTTTTTGAAATCCTGCCGTATTCTGAATGCATCAAATTGTTCACGTGAGGCCACATCATGGCTATCGCCCTCACTGCCGTCAGCCGGCAGTCTCCGCTCCAGCTCCTCGTTGAGGACTACCTCGCCCACTGCGCTGCGAGAGGTCTCTCTCCTCGTACCGTCGACCGGTGCTACGGCTATCCGCTCCGGGTCGTGTTCCTCGGCTGGTGCGAGGAATCCGGCATTGGCAGTCTCGATGACCTCGATGGCCGCGCCGTTGACCGGTTCACGTCATCCCTGCTCCAGCGCACGCCTCGCGGCCACGCAATCTCCAAGCACACCGTGCACAGTTACGTGCGCCCGGTGCGGCAGCTCCTGACTTGGGCTACGCACGTCGGCGAAGATGTGAAGGCCAAACCGCAGCTTCCGCGTCTGACGAGACCACAACGCGAATCGCTGACTCGCGAAGAGATCGATGGCATGGAACTTGCCGTGCCATTTGAGCGAGACAAGCTCATCATCCGAATCTTCGGTGACTGCGGACTGCGTCTGCACGAGCTGACATATCTCACTCCGAGCGACGTCGTACGTACCGGCCGACAGGCGTACTTCCGGGTCATGGGCAAGGGGCAATGCATGCGCGAAGTCCCGATACCGCCTCATCTGTTGCGAAGACTGGAGCGCCTCATCAACGGCCGACCAGCGGATCGCTCTGAAGACCGAATCTTCTTGACAGCACGGCGGAGCCCATTGGGCGAGTACGACGGGCTCACCGGCAGCGGTGTGTACCAAGTTGTCACGGATGCGGTTGCACGAGCTGGAATCACCAAGCATGTGCACCCGCACCTCCTACGTCACTCATGGATGACCGAGATGCTGCGACAGGGCATGAACCCGTTGCAACTTTCGCTGATCGCAGGGACGTCGGTGCCGGTCATCATGGACCACTACACACACCTAACAAGAGAAGACGCGTACACGTCGATGATCAACGCCCTCAACCCAAGGCGTAGCTAGCGTGACTCCAGGGCCTACTGGTCGCCAAGGGCGTCGAATAGTGCACTGATGTAGGCGGTGCAGATTACGACGATGCGATCTTCGGGTACGGCTTCTCGCAGTGACCGGCCAGCCATCGCTATTCCGCCGGCTCCCCGACGGCCGAAGAGCTGCTGCAGGTAGTCGAGTCCCGCGCTCGTTGCTTCACCGGCGATCGGGTGTTCGCGCAACATGGCCATCGTCTTAGCGATGGCAGTTGGGTTGGTTGTCTGCATGATGCGCAGCACGTCTGCGGCATCCTTGTCGTCGTAACGATTCACGTTGCCCGAGGCGATTCGCTCACCGATCTTGTGCGCCTTGGCGATTAGGAGTGCTGCTGAACCGGCGACCTCGGCATCGATCGACCGTTCGTCAGTTGGGTCGAGCGACTCGATCCTCATGGTGTCGTGGTCGACCAACGTTGCTTCGATCCCTCGAACCTTTATGGCTGCCTGATTGCCGTGTGATCCCAAGCGAGCGCCTCGTTTTCCGGGAGCGGGTGCTGCAGCTTCAGGAACGAGAAGATCAAGGGGAATGATGTGGTCTTGACCATCGATCTTGACGCCCGTGATCCACGAGCCAGGCTGGACATTTCCGGCTCGGTCTTCGACCAGTTGGAAGTTGGCGCCTCGCAATGCAGTTTCGAGTTTCGGATCGTCACCGAGATGGCTTGGATCGAGAGCCAAATCACCGTCTGTCGTGAAGGGCGCGACTGCGATGTCAGATGCACCCGTGCGCAAGTACACCGCCTGAGCACCGACCACGATGATCGCTTCGTTGTGCGGCGCGAGCGCAAACAACGCGTCGAGCAGGACACGACGAGCTTCGACATAGCGAGGATCGAACGATTCTGACGAGGTCATGGCGACGACGTGACCGGGACTTCAGTCAGGGACTGGAGTCGCCATTGAGATTCGTTCTCCAGCATCCATGAAACGAGCGCCTCGCCTTCGGCCGGCATGCGACCGTTACCGGTCAAGCAATCAATGGCAGCTTGCGACGGAGCGACGTACTCAACTCCTTGCTCAGTTGATGTTCGTTGCCAGGCGACGGCATCGAATGGTTTCAGGAGAATGACGTTCGCTCCTTCGTCAGCAGGAAGCAATCCCAAGACGGCGCCGGTGTTGGCTTGATCTTCTGCGTAGGCGATCAGCAGTGTCGGCGCAGCAACTGGCGCAAGGCGCACGGCTGCGAACGAACCAGTCACAGCGAATCTTGATGAGAGCTTGGGGACACTCGAAAGTGCGTTCGCAGCTCCGTTAGGTGCAACAAACCGTGACACGGTGTTCGCCTTGAAAACGTCGTACGACTCTGCCCAGCGCAGAAGCACGCCTTTCACGTCTACCGCTTCGACGACTCCGCGCTTCGAACGGTCGACGAGCGCCTCCGAATCGAGCGTCTCTAGCAGTTGCGACACGTATCCGGGATTGAGTTGTGCTGCAGCTGCAATGTCGCGCACTCCGTACGGGGGTGTGATGTCAGTCAACAAGCGAACGAGGCGAGCAGCCTTGGGTCCACGAACCCGGGCGGGTGGTCGTTGGAGCGGTGATGGGTCTCGTGATTCGCCTGTGGTCTGGAGGTAGAGCGTTGGGTAGTCCAACTTGATTCTCGCGTTACCAGTGAGGTCGAGGTAGTTGATGCCGTCTTTGGCCAGCAGCTCTTGCGTTCGTGGGCTCAGCCATTGAGCAACTACGAGCAAGGGGACGTTCCCGGCAAGGCTGCGGAGTACCCGAGAGATTCCAGGAAGGATGCGCTCGACGTCCCTAGGAGCGAACGATCGCTTGACCTCTACCGCCAGCGTGACCTGGACCCCTTGGGTGCCTCGGATGTCGATGGCGCCATCTGCGAGGAGCTGGGGCTCGGGCAGGTTGGGTGCTTGGACAGTGCGGTTGGACTTGGCGACTTCCCAGTCCGAGGGAAGGCGTTGCTGGAGCCAGGAAATTGCGGCGTCCAGCAGCTCTGTTTCCTCTAGTGGCTTGTTTGCGGTCATAGCAATTATCTTCGTCTTCTGGGTTGTTTGTGATTTCGTGGCTGTTTGTCATTATAGCAAACAGACCACGATCCGCAAACAACTCGCCGAAACCTCGCGTTTGGCGATCCAATTTGCCATTCTCGCAGTTGAGAGACCCCGTCCAGGTGTCGCCGGCCTCAGTCGTTGCCAGCCTCGCCACCAAGCTCGCTCAGGAACCGCTCCAGCGCAGCCTTGGGGACAAGGATGCGGCGGCCAATGCGCATAGATGGGATCTCGCCCCGCTGCACAGCCTCGTACGCAAACGACCGGCTGATGCCAAGCAGCTGCGCCGCTTCCTCGACAGTGAAGACGAGTCGGTTCTCAACAGGGGAAACGGCACCTGCGGAGGTCGCAAGAGCCGATGTTGCCCCTGTTCCTGGTCTTCCGGCGACGAATGCCAGTGCGTCTGCCAGCTCGCGAGCATTGCCTGCCCAGACCTCAGGCAAGGTGAAGTAGGCAATCTGATCCGGGACGACGGGCCGTCCGCTGGGGTCAGGGATTGAGGCTCTCGGGGTGGCCAAGAGCTGTGCCAGCTGGGCGGGCTTGTCAGCCCACATGTCAACTCCGGCCACCATCACTTCAGGCGTACCAGTCACTTCCCCTCCAGCGCAGCGGGCCCGGATGTTGTTGGACCAAGCACTCGGCCCATGACGTCGGCTGCCGCCCTGTCTCGTTCTTCCAAGGCGTGCGAGTAGACCCGGAGAGTCACTGATGGGTCGGAATGCCCGAGCCGACCGGCGACCGTGCGAACGTCAACGCCAGCTCCGATGAGCTGCGTGGCAGTGAAGTGGCGGAGGTCGTGCAGGCGAACGTCGTGGAGTCCAAGGGAGTCCCTGACCCGGGTGAAGAAGCCGGTGACGTTGTCGGGCCGGAACGGCTTCGACCCGTCGACGGCATGGGAGAAAACGAAGGCGTCCTCGGGAAGGACAACTTCTGCCTGCCCGGCCCAATCCTCGACGTTGGCACGATGCCGCAAGAGGAGCGCCATGCCAACATCGTCGAGGGCCACGATGCGGAATCGGTGGGTCTTGGTCCCCTTCTCGGCCAGACCACCAGGGACCACCACGACGGATCTGGAGACATCCAGCTCGCCTCGCTCAAAGTCGACGTCGGACCATCGGAGAGCACACAGCTCTCCCCTGCGCATGCCCGTGAGAGCCGCCAGCATGAGGAGCGGAGCCAATCTAGGGTCACGGTCTTCGGCGGCCTCGATCACGGAACGAACCGCCTCCACTGATGGGGCCTTGACCCGTTTCAAGGTGATCCTGGGCGGCTTGGCCTTTTCGGCGACGTTCTCCCGGATCCATCCCCAGCGGACGGCCTGGTGGAGTGCCGACGAGATGATGGCGTGGTGGTTCCGAATCGTTTTCGGCGACCGCCCTTCGTCCTTCATCTGGCCGTACAGGTCATCCAGGTTCTTAGTCGTCAGCTGCGTGAGCTTGACCTTCCCGAGCCGGGGGCGGATCGTGCGTTCGACCTGGGCCCGGTACGTCCTCAGGGTCGTCGGTGACAGGTCCAGCCGTTCGGACTCCTCCAGCCACTTGTCCAGGAGGTGGCCGAAAGTTGCCCCAATCCCGTCCTCGCTGCCATCGCCGTACTTGTCGACAAGGTCTCGGAGTGCGTCGTCAGCGGCCCGTGCAGGGCCATGAAAGGTCCGGGACAGTTGCCGGTACTTCCCGGTCGCCGGATCCTTGCCCAGGGAAACCCGCAACTCCCAAACGCCCGTCCGGATCTTGCGCTTCGAACCTCGCACGAGATCAGCCTATCCCCCATCTATGGGATGAGCTGTGGGATACGAACTCGGGAAACAGGAGAGCCGGTGCTTTCGCACCGGCTCTGACCTGGTCTTTCTTTAGTGGCGGGGGCAGGATTTGAACCTGCGACCTTCGGGTTATGAGCCCGACGAGCTACCAGACTGCTCCACCCCGCGTCGGTGGAAGAAGACGAGAGTACCACTCCGCCGGAGGTCGCCGTCCCGCGGCGTCACCGGGGGTCCTGACCGCCCCGACGCAACCACAGCGCCAGCGACGCCGGCCGACGCCGCCAAGCCCTTCCGATCGCAGGGCGACGCCGCCCCGGTCAGCCCCCCACGCCGGCCAGGGCCGGGTTGGTCGTGGTGGTCGTAGTCGTGCTGGCCACCGACCCGCCGGTCAGGGCTTGGACCTCCTGGAGACCTGCCTCCATGGCGTTGATGTCGTTCTGGTAGGCACCCAGGTTTCCGGCCTTCAGGTCGGTCTGGGCCTGGGAATAGGAATCCTGGGCCTGGTTCAGAAGCGCCTGGGCCTGGGCCGACACGGTGCTCGATGCGCTTCCCGAACCCGCCGGTGTGGTCGACACCGGCGCGGCAAAGAGCGAGCTGAGCACGGCCGACAGGGAGTTCCCGATGGCAGCCGGCTGGTTGCCGTAGACGGCGATCACCTTCTGGAGTTCGGGAATGGTGTTCCGGGACGACTCGACGTAGAGCGGCTGGATGTACAGCAACGACTTCGCTATCGGGATCATCAGCACGTTGCCCAGTAGCACCGACGAGCCGTTCTGGTTGAGCAGCGAGACCTCGCTCGACACCGTCGGTGTCCCGTCGATCTTGGCCGACACGATGGCCGGGCCGTTGACCGGGTTGTTCCGTGGCGTCACGAACATGTTGAGCTGTCCGTAGTGACCTGGGTCCGACCCGGCGATCATGAATCCGGACAGTGTCTGGATCTGGCTAGTCGTCGACACCGGTACGAATGCATCCAGCAGGTTGAACGATTCCGTCGTCTGGCCTGGGATGCGGAGGACCTGATAGATCGGCGGCATCCGGACCAGCTGTCCGGTCGACACGACCTGGCCCTCCGCGTTCACCGTCTGGGTGGTGGGGGCGGCCTGGGACGGTGAGCCTGAACCGGGATCGGGCGACAGGGTCCACGCGTCGGCCGCGCTGTAGAAGCTCTGGGCGTTGGTGATGTGGTACTTGCCGTACATCGTCGCCTGCACCGCAAAGATGTCCTCGGGATAGCGGAGGTGTGCGCGCAGATCGGCGCTCATCTTCGACGCCGGCGTGAACATGCCGGGGAACGCCTTCTCGTAGGTCTCGATGATCGGGTCGTTCGGGTCCATCACATAGAAGGTCATCTTGCCGGTGTAGGCGTTGACGAGGACCTTCACCGAGTTGCGGATGTAGTTGAACGACGCCGGCAGCCCGCTGTTCGAGGACACCGCACTGGTGTCCGCGTTCTGCGCGTACGGATAGTTGTCGGTCGTCGTATACGCATCCTGGATCCAGTAGATCTGCCCATTGAGGAGTACCGGGTAGGGATCCGAGTCGAGGCTGAGGAACGGTGCCGCTTTGGAGACCCGGCTCTGGATGCCCTGGTCGAACATCAGCCGCGAGTCGCTGGTGATCTGGCCGGAGATCAGCAGGTTGAAATCGCCGAAGCGGAGGGCGAACATCGCCCTCTTGAAGAGCGAGGTGAGTTGGACCCCGCCGTCGCCCCGGTAGTGCGTCTCGCTGTTCTGGCCGTTGGCCAGCTGGTAGTTGATTTCGAGCTGCTTGGTGTCGGCCACCACGTAGCCGTTGTTGCTGAGGCCGAAGTAGACCGCCGGCTGGGTGATCGTCGGTAGCCCGCTGTTGGACACCGGCGGCACGCCACTAACCGCCCACTCGGGGTCACCGTTGCTGGTGGCGGTGCCTGCGGGCGAGATGATCATCCCGTAGCCGTGGGTGTACTGGAGCGTCGTGTTGACCCACGAGGTCGAGGGTAGGTCCTGGTCGTTGATCTCCCGGACTCCGACGATCGCCGGTGTCTCCACGCCGTTGACCATGTAGCGGTCGACCGCCAGGGTGTTGAACTGGTAGTAGGAGCGGAGATCCTGCAGCTTCTGGTAGGTCTGCTGGGTCTGCAGCGGGTCCCATAGCCGAACGTCGGAGAGCGTGTCGGCGTTGGCCGTCAGCTGGATGGCCGTCAGCGTCGACGACGCCGGGTACGGGGTGCTGACGACGTTGTTGATCCCCATGGCCGCCCGGGTGGCGACGATGTTGCGCTGGATGTAGGGAGCCTCCCGTGAGGCCTGGTTCGGGTTGACCTTGAGTGCTTGGACCGCGGCCGGGTAGATGGTGCCGGCGGTGAGTGCCACGAGGAACCACAGGCCGACACCGAGGATCGGCAGGGCCCAGCCCTGTCGACGGATGTTGTAGATGAGGAGCGCCGCAGCGGCCAGCGACACCAGGATCAGCAGTTCGAGGGCGGGCAGCCGGGCGTGGGCGTCGGTGTAGCCCAAACCCTGTACGTAGCCGTTGGACGACAGGTCGAGGTTGAACCGGGCCAGGTAGTAGCCGACGGCCTTGCCCAGGGCGATGAGACCGAGGATCACCGAGAGGTGGGCCTTGACCGCCGGGCGCACCCGCGGACGCGCTCCCTGCATGCGGATCCCGCCGTTCAGGTAGTGGCTGAGTGCGGTGACCAGGAGCACCATGACCAGCGCGACCAGCACCCAGTGGACGATGAACTGCTCGAACGGCAGGGTGAAGACGAAGTAGGCGACGTTGCGATGGAACTGTGGATCGGTGGCATCGAACGGGGTGCTGTTCTCGAACAACAGCCAGTTCTGCCACTGGCCGATGGCCTGGGAGCCGATGATCAACGACAGGACGACGACCACGATGCCGCGCAGCCAGCGCGCATAGGGACCGATCACCTCGCGGTAGCGCTTGACGAACTCGTCCTCGGCGTCCAACGACGGACCCTTGGGGGCGAGACGCTCGGCGATCAGGAGACTGGCGAGCAGAAGCACCGCGAAGATGGCGCTGAACACCACCATCAACTCGAACTTGACCTCGAACAGCTTCAGCCACACCGAGTGCAGCGATACCGAGGAGAACCACAGGGCGTCCGTGTAGAAGACGGCGAAGGTGTGCAGGAAGAGGATGATGACCAACAGGATGACGGCGGCCACGATGATCCACCGGCGGCCACGATGGGTGATCGGCCTACCTGCCGAAGGCATGTCACTGGGAGTTCGCACTGGAGCAGCCTAGGGGTTGCTGGGGGCGAGCAGGCATCGACATCCCGGGTGTGCCGGCGGATGGGTGTGCCCGGTCGGGAAGGTCTCGCCGGCGGCCTGGGGTCCGTTGAGTCCGTTGTCCTCGCAGTCGGGACACGGCGCCTCATCGGGGAGGGCGAGAGCCACCCACTCGAGGGCCGACCCGGTGGAGCCGGCGGCGGCCAACGAGCCGAGAGAGAAGGCGGCCACCACGTGGTCGCCGGCCAACCCTTCGATCCGCTCGCCCTTCCACTCCCGGAAGGCCGACCCGACGTGTTCGGTGACGACCGACTCTTCGGCCGACTCGAGGCCGTCGCCGGTCGACAGCCGCTTGCGGAGCGGACCCACGACCGACTCGGCCAGCTCGTGGGAGATCGCCACCAGGGCGTCGACGGATGGCTGCCCCGCGGCCCCGACGAACGAGGCTCCGGCATCGGCGGCCTCCTCGAGCATCGGCAGAGCGGCGGTGGCGACGGAGTCGAGGTGTTCGGTCTCGTCGGGCAGGAGGTCCGGTGACCAGGTCGTCCCCTTCGAACGGAGGCGGTCGAGCAGGTCGTTCTGGGTGTCCTGGAGTGCCCGCTTCAGCCGGCGGGCCAGTCCGGTCACGATCGGCGCCACCAGCTCGTCCCGTTGCACGGCCAGTGGGTTGCGGGTCTCGGGCGGCCCGTCCTCCCCTTCGTCGGCGACGACGACCTCCACGTCGGCGACCGACAGGTCCTCGTCGGGCGTACCGGCCGCGGACTCGTCGCTTCCGGCCTCTCCCTGTGCGGCACGGAGCTTGGCGAAGAGGGCGTCGACCTGCTCGACCGGATGGGCCGGCGCACCGGGCGACCCGTCCACCGCGCCCTCGGGGACCACCTCCGGCACTTCCCCGGTGTCCCCGCCGGCCGGTGTCTCGTCGATCCCCTCTCCGGCTGCTGCCGCCAGAGCATCCGCCACTGCCTCTGCCACTGCCTCGGCCTCGGCCTCCTCGGCCAGGAGCAGGGTGGCGAGCTCTTCGGGGGTGCCCTCGTCGGGTCGGGAAGCGGCCTCGCGGCCGGCGACTTCGGCGGCCAACCGGGCGTCGTTCTCGGCGTTGAACAGCTCCTCGGCGATGGTGTCGACGGATCGGCGCACGTCGTTCACCGTCTCGGCCAGGCGCTCGCGGCCGGCCCGCAGTTGCTCGATCTGGGCGTGGAGCACTTTGCGTCGGCGGGACAGGTCGGCGAGGACCCGGGCCCGCAGCTGCTGAGCCTCCTCCACCATGACCCGTCCCTCGCTGCGCGCCCGCTCGGTCAACTCCTCGGCATCGGCCCGGACCTTGTCGAGCGCGGCCGACACCTGCTGCTCGGTGCGCTCCTGCAGTGACTTCGACGCAGCCTCCGCCTCCGCCGTCCGTTCGGCGAACAGGGCGTCGGCCCGGGCATGGGCCTGTGCCGCCACCTCGGCGGCCTCGGTCAGCTGCCGCTCCGATACCTCGGTCGCCTCGGCGACCAGGCGCTGGGCCTCGGCCTCGGCGTTGGCCAGCATCTCGGCCGCCGCGTCGTGCGCGCTCTGCAGCACCCGTGCGGTCTCCTTGCCCACCGCCGAGGTCAGCATGGTGTCGTCGATCACCGGATTGGCGGCCCGCTCCTCGGCCTCGGCCAGTTCGGCCTGGAGCTGCTGCATCTGCTCGGCGTGGCCCCGCAGCCCGGCGGCGATCGACTCGAGGTAGTCCCGCACCTCGGCCGGGTCGAACCCCCGGCGCACCGAGGCGAAGGTGTGCCGGGCCACGTCGTCGGGAGCCAGGTGTGGCGACGAGGTGATGGTCATCCGGCGTTCCTCAGGCATGGGCCAGAGCCTACGACCGACCGTCGGGAAATCGGCTCATCCCGCGGAAGTACTGGCTGCAGCGTCGAGCGCCACCGAGGCCACGTGGCCACCGTTCTCCCGGAGTACCTGCATCGCCTGCTCCAGCGACGAGACGGGATAGATCCTGAGCCCCGGACGGTCCTTGGACATGGCCGCCGAGTACTCCTGCGGCGGGACCAGGAAGATGGTGGCCCCGGCGTTCTCCACGGCGACAGTCTTCTGGGCCACGCCCCCCACGTCGCCCACGTCGCCGGTGGCGTCCATGGTCCCGGTGGCGGCCACCGTATGGCCGCCGGTGAGCGAGCCGCCGCTCAGGGTGTCGATGACCCCGAGGGTCATGGCCAGGCCGGCGGAGGGGCCCCCGATGTCGACCACGTCGATCGAGATCGGAAAGGGATACGTGTAGTCGAACTGGTCCTCCGGCTCGATCCCCACGTCGAGGTAGATGGTCTGGCCGCCGACGTTCACCTTGGTCCGCCGGAGCTCGAGGGGGACCGGGACGGGCGACCCCGTGCCGCCCTTTCGCACCGAGAAGACGACCGTCTGGCCCGAATGGTGGGTGGCCAGCACGGTGGTGAGTGTCTCCGCCGACGGCGTCGACGTCCCGTCGACCGCGGTGACCACGTCGCCCACGTTGAGGACGCCGTACGCCGGCGTCCCGACGAAGGTCCCGGCGATCACCGCGCCGGCCGGGGTGGCCGGGACCCTGTAGCCGAGATAGCGCAGCGCCGAGGTCTTGGCCGCCTGTTCCGCCTGGGACATCTCGAGTGTTCCCTGGGCGTCGAGCTCGGATGGCGCCGTCCCTCCGGTGACCGAGGGCACGGAGTAGAGGGCCGTGTTGGGATCGAGCCGGAAGAACGGATACGTGAGCGCGGTCACCCGCGATTCGCGGACATCGGTGAGGAGCACCGGGTGCCTCACCGGGTGGGCCCTGTCCGCCGGGACCTCGATGAACGGCTGCACCGACTCGGCCGACCCGGGCTGGATCGCGTAGTAGTTCAGGTTCACCCTCGAGGCGACGACCACGGCGATGACCACGACCACCAGGACCGTCCAGACCACCGTCCGCCGCCAGGAGGTCGGCCTTCGGCGCCGGACGGGCCGGTCGAGGAACGGTGGCAGGGACGGGCTGCCGGGAGCGACGGCCGGCCCCGGTCGCACCGCATATGGCGCCGGTCCGGCGGCGGCGGCCCCGCTCGACACCGGCCCAGGTGGGTGTTCCGGGGGCGACGGAACGGTAGTGCTGTGGAGCGCCATCGGGTCGCGGTCCCCGGAGAGGGCCGGCGTGGTGGGCTGCTCGTCGTCGGTCATAGTGGTGCTGTGCAGCCTGCCACGGAACCCGAGGGCGGCCGGGTCACGGATCGCCGTCGCGACGTGGCCCTGGCCGGACACCTCGGCGACGTCGCCCGGGCGCGCGACGGGTTGACCGATGTGTCACCGGCCGTGCGTGCCACCGCGCTCGGCGCCATGGACCGGCTGGGTGCGCTGGCCGACGACGATCTGGTGGCCTGCCTGGCCGACCCCGACCCCACCGTCCGCCGACGGGCGGCGGAACTGGCCGCTACCCGCAGCGAGGTCGGCCTGTCGGCACTCCTCGACGACCCCGACCCGTCGGTCGTCGAGATGACCGCCTGGGCCATGGGCGAGCGGGAGGAGGTCGGGGCGGTGGCGGATCTGGCCCGCCTGACGGCGACCGGGGACGGCCACCCCGATCCCCTGTGTCGCGAGGCCGCCGTAGCCGCCCTCGGGGCCATCGGCGACCCGGCCGGGCTGCCCGCCGTCCTCGGTGCCCTGGACGACAAGCCGGCCATCCGACGTCGGGCCGCGGTGGCCCTGGCCGCCTTCGACGGCCCCGAGGTCGAGGCGGCATTGCGGCGGTGCCTCGAGGACCGGGACTGGCAGGTGCGACAGGTGGCCGAGGACCTCCTGGACATCGGCGAGCGGACGGACGGACCGACCGACCCGGTGGACTGACCGCGGCGAAGGCAGCCGGCCGGGAGGGTCAGGACTCCGATCCGGCGAAGATCGGTCGCAGGTTGTCGAACGAGTCGAGGCACAGCCCGGCACCGCGGACGACGCAACCGATCGGGTCGGGCACCAGGTGCACGGGCACCTCGGTCTCCTGGGCCAGCCGTTCCGCCAGGCCACGGAGCTGGGCCCCCCCGCCGAGGAGGTGGATCCCCTCGTAGATGATGTCCTGGGCGAGTTCGGGCGGCGAGTCGGACAGGCAGCCGACCACGGTGTCCACGATCAGGTCGACCTGGTCGCGGACGGCGAACCGGACCTCGTCCGGGGCGAGCAGCACCGTCCGCGGTTGGCCGGTGGTGACCTCGCGACCGCGGACCTCGGCCCGCATCTCCCCTTCGTAGGGGAGTGCCGACCCGATGGCCAACTTCAGTTCCTCGCCCGTGCGCTCGCTGATGGCCACCCCGTATTTCTGGCGGACGTACTCCTGGATGGCGGCGTCCATGTCGAATCCGCCGCAACGTACGGCCCGGTAGGCCACGATCCCCCCGAGCGAGATGACCGCGGTCTCGGTGGTGCCGCCGCCGACGTCGACGACCATGTTCCCCACCGGCTCGTGGATGTCGAGGCCGGCACCGATGGCGGCGGCCATCGGCTGTTCGATGAGGTGGGCGGCCGAGGCCCCGGCGCGGCGCGTCGCCTCTTTGACCGCGCGCCGCTCGACCGAGGTGATGGCCGACGGGACGCAGACCAGGACACGGGGCCGGTTCAGCTTGGTCAGTCCGGACCGTCGGAGTAGGAGGCGGATGGTCCGCTCGGTGATGTCGAAGTCGGTGATGGCCCCTTCGCGCAACGGCCGGACGGCCACGATGTAGCCGGGGGTGCGACCGATCAGCTGCCAGACCTCGTCACCCACGGCCAACACCTCGTGGGTCCTGGTGTTGAGGGCGATCACCGTCGGCTCTTCCAGGATCACCCCGCGACCCTTGGCGAATACCTGGGTGTTGGAGGTCCCGAGGTCGATCGCGAGGTCCCGGGCCACACCGACATCGTAGGACGGGCGGGTCGACGGGAGGGTCGGGACCCCCCGACCGGGAGGCGCCGCCCATCGTGGCCCGGGCATCGGTAACCTTCGACGCGTGCACGGTGAGGACGAGGACGGCTCCGATTCGCCCCCCGACGACGACTGGTCGGTAGACGACGGGCCCTTGCGCGGCTGGGTCCCGCCCGACGATCGCCTCTGGCTCCATCCGTCCGAACGGACGACCGTTTCGGGTGCGGGGGCAACGGCCGTGCCCACCCTGGCGCGCCCGCCGATCCGCAGCGTATGGGTCGTCGGCGGGCTCACCTTCTGCGTGGTGCTGACGCTGGCCGTGAGCGGCATCGTCCTGGCCGCCGCCAACGGCGCCGGGCCTCCGACGGCGTCGACGGTCACCCTCACCGGGGTACCCACCACCGAAGCCAGCCTGGGCGACCTGGCCGACGCGCAGGAATTGGACGCGGTGGCGTCGACCGTAAGGGCCTCCACCGTTGCGTTGATCGTCTCCACCCACACCGGCACCACCGTCGGTACCGGTGTCGTCGTCGAGGCCGGCGGGATCATCGTGGTCATGCAACCGACCATCGCGGACGCCCGGGCCATCACGGTGGTCGAGCCCGGGGGTGCCGAGGAGACCGCGGCGATCGTGGGGGAGGACCCGGACACGGGAATCGTCGTCCTCCGCATTCCCGACGACCTGCCGGTCGCCGACTTCACCGGCGGAGACCCGTCGACCGGCTCGTTCGCAGTGGCGATGTCCGAGGAGGCCGGACCGTCCGCCCACCGGCCCGGCACGCACCTCTACGCCGGGACCGTCCTGTTCTCCGGCGTCGGCACCGGTATCGGAATCGGAAAGATCTCCGGCCTCTGCGAGACGGGAGTCGCCGCCCCGCTGTCAGCAGCTGACCTCGGGAGCCCCCTCGTCGACCCGACAGGCGCGGTGATCGGGATCTTCGACGGTGTGCTCGGCACCGGTAGGTCGAGGATCTCGATGTTCCTCCCGGCACAGCTGGTGGTGGACGTCGCCGGCCAGATCGTCTCCCGGGGCTCGGTCGAGCACGGGTCGCTCGGCGCGCATGTGGTCGACCTCCCGGCATCGTGGTCGCGGACATCGGGCCCCGACGGAGGGGGGGCCATGATCGAGAGCGTCTCCGTCGGGGACTCGGCCGCCCAGGGCGGATTGGAGCGGGGGGACCTGATCGTGGCGATCGACGGTGACGAGGTCCGTTCGGTCGCCGAACTGGACACCCGCCTCTACGCGCAGCCGCCCGGGGCCGAGCTCCTGGTCACCTTCGTCCGCGACGGCATGACCTTCGAGACCACGGTCGTCCTCGGGAACAGCCAGGACTAGCGTCCCACCCCGGCCCCGACGCACCGGCCGGTGGACGGGCGCCGTAGCATGCAGCTATGGCACCGCCCGACCCCGGAGACTCGGGGAACCCGTTCCAGTCCCTGCTCGGCGACCTGATGAACATGCTCGGGTCCAACGGTCCCGACACCTGGCAGATGACCCGCGAATTCGCCGTCAACGTGGCGACCGGCGGGGTAGCCGAACCCAACGTCGAACCGCTCCAACGGATCCAGGTCGAACAGCTGTCGAGGGTGGCGGAGCTCAACGTCATCGAAGCCACCGGAATGCCGATCACGCCGGACGGCCGCCGGCTCACCTGCGTTCCGGTCGGACGGGGCGACTGGACCATTCGGGCCCTCGAGTCGTGGCGGCCGATCCTCTCCGCCATGGCCAAGCCACCGGAAGCCCATCCGTCGACGCGCGGCGGCGACCTTCCCCCCGGGCCCGCCGACCTCGACCAGATGGACGACCCGACCGGCGGCATGGCGGCCATGCTCGGGCAGTGGGCCACGGCCATCGGCCCGATGCTGTTCGGCCTGCAGATCGGCTCCGTCGTCGGACACCTGGCGCACCGAACGCTCGGGCAGTACCCGCTCGCCCTCCCGTGGGCACCGTCCGACGAGCTGCTCCTCGTCACCTCGAACATCGCCGAGTTCGCCGCCGACTGGAGCCTCCCCCAGGAGGAGGCCCTGCTGTGGGTGAGCGCCCGCGAGCTGGCGTCGAACTCGGTCCTCACCCGCCCCGACGTGCGGGCCCGCTTCGAGGAGCTCCTCCTCGCCCTGGCCGAGTCCCAGGCCGCTGCGCATCAGGACCTGGCCGCCCGGCTACGGGGCCTGACCGGCGCCGAGGAGCCCGGCACGGGCATGGACCTCGAGTCGCTGCAGGGGATCTTCGGTGATCCCGAATCGCTGCTCGGCGACCTGCTGACCCCCGAGACCCGGCGCTCCTCGGACCAGCTGACCGCGCTCGCCGTGGTGGTCGACGCCTATGCGGACCGCATCGCCGCGACGGTGGGCACCAAGCTCGTGGGCGCCCACTCCCAGCTGGCCGAGGCCTGGTACCGCCGGCGGACGGAACGTGGCAAGGGTGAGGAGGCGGCCGGGGCCCTGTTCGGTCTCGACCTCGACCAGTCCCAGGTCGACCGGGGTCGGGCGTTCGTGGCCGGGGTCGTCGAACGGGCGGGTGAGGACAGCCTCGGCCGTCTGTGGAACCCGGCCGCGAACCTTCCCACCCCTGCCGAGGTGGACGCGCCCGGCCTGTGGCTCGAGCGGATCGACCTGCCGGAGCTGGACAAGCAGCCGGACAGCTGAGCGGACAGCCCGGTCAGACCGGGGCGTCCGGCGCCGGCTCACCCACAGCGGACTCCTCCACCGCTGCCGCGGCGCCAGCCGACTCCTCCTCGGGGACGCCCAGATCCCACTCGATCAGGATGTTCTCCCGCTCGGCATCGCGGATGACCCGCTCCCGGTTGCGCCGGTACTGCGGATCGTGCGGCGGAAGGAGGACGAGCCTGGCGTTGGTCCGCCGGCGGAACTCCTCGATGAGCGCCGGGTCGCCGAAGTCGGAGCGGACCTCCCAGTGGGGTGCCACCGGGCCGAGGTAGACGATCCGCACGTGGCCGACGGGCGGCTGCGGTTCGGCATCCTCCTCGGGAAGGGTCGGGTCATCGGTGACCGGGGTCATGGCAGAGGTTCCTCCTGGGACGGCAGTGCCGCGATCCTACCGCCGACCCGGCCGACCGCCGGCCGGGGCCGTCGGGACCGCACGGGTGCACCCCGTCGGGGACCAACATAAGAAGGCCCAGGTAACAGTTAAGAATTCGATGAGGAAAGCATCAGAACTCGCCGATTCCGCACCGTTGGCCGAAACCGGGCGCGACACTGGATCCAGAACGGATGCAGCAGAGGCAGACGGCCGGACAGGCCACTGCGGATGCCGGGACATCCCCGAGGATCACGGAGGATCCATGGACACGGAGTGGATGGAAGAGGGGAAGTGCAAGGACCTGTCGCCGTCCATCTTCTTCCCGAGTGACGGCGTGGGGGTCCAGGAGGCCCAGCGGATCTGCGCCGAGTGCCCCGTGGCCTCGGCCTGCCTCGAGTACGCCCTCGCCGAGCGGGTCGACCACGGCGTGTGGGGCGGCAAGTCCGAGCGCGAGCGGCGCAGGATCCTGCGCCGGCGCCGGGTCGGGTTGAGCGCAGTCAGCGTCTGACCCAGGCGTGGTGCAGGTGGGCGCACCGGCCGAGTGCGTCATCAACATCAGCGAGGGGCGTGACGCCGGGGTCATCGCCACGGTGACCGAAGCCGGGGGGGACCTGGTCGTCGACGTCCACAGCGATCCCGAGCACAACCGGACGGTGCTCACCCTCCTCGGCACCCTGGCCGACGTCGAGGAGGCTGCCCGCACAGTGACCGCGGCGGCGATCCCGGCGATCGATCTGCGCGTGCATCGAGGCGTCCACCCCCGCCTCGGAGCCGTCGACGTCGTCCCGTTCGTCCCCCTGGTCGGCCCGGGTGGAGCCGTCACCCCGTGGGAGTCCGTGCTCCACGCGCAGGACGCGTTCGCCTCCTGGGCCGGAGCGACGCTCGGCGTCCCGTGCTTCCTCTACGGGCCGGAGCGCAGCCTTCCCGACATCCGGCGCGGCGCGTTCACGGTGCTGAGCCCCGACACCGGGCCCCCGTCGCCCCACCCGACGGCCGGAGCGACCGCTGTCGGTGCCCGGACGGTGTTGATCGCCTACAACGTGTGGATCGGCGGGGCCGAACAGGGCGCGCGGTCCGACCACGTGGCGGCCGTGGCCCGGCTGCTGGCGTCGATGCTCCGTCGGCCGGGGCTGCGGACGCTCGGACTGGCCGTCGACGGAGGTGCCCAGGTCAGCTGCAACCTGGTCGACCCCGATGCGATCACCCTCACCGAGGTATTCGACGACGTGGCCCGGGGCGCGGCCGAGAACGGCTGCACCGCGATCCGGGGAGAGCTCGTCGGACTACTCCCCGCTTCGGCTCTGGCCGCCGTGCCGAAGCACCGATGGCCCGAGCTCGGCCTTCGGGCCGAGTGCGCCATCGACTTCCGCCTGGGCCTCCGCTAGCGGAGATCCCCCAACCGCGTTACGAGGCCGTCGCCGCGCGGCGCTGCATGGCACGCTGACGACGCAGCCGTCGCCGCTCGCGCTCGGACAGCCCGCCCCAGATGCCGAACTTCTCGCCGTTGGCCAATGCGTATTCGAGGCAGTCCTCGCGCACGACGCACCCACGGCACACTTCCTTCGCCTCGCGGGTGGACGCACCCCGCTCGGGAAAGAAGAGGTCGGGGTCGACCCCCATGCAATTCGCCTTGGTCTGCCATGTCCGTTCTTGGGGTCCGTACATCAATGACACCATGTCCATCGCCAGACCTCCCTCCCACTCATCCATGCGGTTTCGCGTGAAACCGCATAGCACGGATGTAACTACAGGTATGTAATCCTTCCCCATAACCATCGGAAACGCAAGAAAAACCTGACCGTGCCCACCAGCGGCTCCGGAGGCGTCCCTCCCGCACCACACCGGGCCGGCCCTCGACCCGACCGGGTCCCGCGCAGTGCCTCGACGGGCAACTACGCGATGCACGGCAATGCCGCGAAGTCAATAGAGGCGTGACTTACCATTGACTATGCCCATCAGTAAGGCCAAGGCGGATCAACTCGGTACGTGGTGCGGGACCGACGGCGCAGGCGAATTCGTGGATCAGTTCCTCAACGCGCTGTTCGCCGGTCGGTCCAGCGAAGCGAAGACGCTCCTCGATCCCGACCTCGGGCGACGGAGCTACGGCCACATCCGGGAAGCACTCACGTTCCTCGAAGGCGAGCACTGGATGTTCATCCCCACCCCGGGTCGGACTCCCGATGGATGCGAGATCGTGCGGTTCGTCCACCTGAACGACCCGGAGGCGACGCTCGAACGCGGCAGGCCCCTCGTCTTGGACACGGTCGACTTCGAGATCCAGAGTCTCGGCAACCGCGCCATCGTTCGCATCGGACCGAAGCGGTGGGAGACCTCGGACCTCACCGACTGACGGCTCAGCCGGCCCGGCGACCCCGCGACCGGATGCTCGTCTTGTGGTTGAGGAAGTCGACCAGCACGTAGTCGCCCAGCTCGCCCGGTGAGGTGGCGAAGGTACGTCCCTTGTTGATCCGCGACAGCTGGTCGACGAATCCCCACAGCCCGCGGTCGGGGTCGAGGAGGAACGTGTTGATGGTGATGCCCGCCTTGGTGCACCGCATGACCTCGGCCAGCGTCAGCTCCAGGGTCTCGGGCCTCGGCGGGTAGTTGAACTCGACGTCGTACCCGAGGCCCCCGTCGTAGTGCACGATGTGGGCGGTGGGCTCACCGTCGGTCACCAGGATGATCTGCTTGGTCCCCTGCTGGTGGGCGAGCATCTTGCGGGCCAGGATCAGGCCGTGCTGGAGGTTGGTCCCGTAGACGTAGTCCCAGCTGACCGTGGGCAGGTCCTCCGCCTCGATCTCGCGGGCCACCTCGGAGAACCCGACCAGGCCGAGGTAGTCGCGGGGGAACCGGGACGTGATCAGCGTATGGAGTGCCAAGGCCATCTTCTTCGCCGGCACGAAGTTGTCGCGCATCGGCATCGACAGCGACAGGTCGAGCAGGAGCACCGTGGCCGAGCGGGTCAACGCCTCGGTTTCGATGACCTCGAAATCGTCGGGATGCAGCCGGACCGGGACGCCGCTTCCGGACCGGCGCACCGCGTTGTGCACGGTGCGGGACAGGTCGAGGTTGAACGGATCGCCGTACTCGTACGGCTTGGTCGTCTCCTCGCGGTCGTGGCCCGTGCCGGTCCAGGTGGTGGCGTGGTTGCCGACCCGGTCCTTGGTCAGCTGGGAGAACAGATCGGACAGGGCCTGTTGGCCGATCCGGCGCGTGCCCTTGGGCGTCAGCTCGAACCGGCCCTCGCGCTGGTCGATGAGGCCGGCTTCCTCGAGTTGCTTGGCCAGCTTGGCCAGCCGGTCGAGCGACTTGGCCGCGTCCTCGCCCAGGCTGCGCTTGACCTTGTCCAGATCGACCTCGGACAGCGAGGCCGGCGAGTTGGCCGCCCGCAGGTATCCCTCGAGGTCGTCGAGATCGCGCAGGCGACCGGCGGCATCGGTCGCCTCCCCCATGCCCATCGGGTCGTCCCCCCGGAACCGGAACCGTTGCTCCCACCCCGCGTCGGGAAAGGCCCTCTGGAGGTTGCCGGCCAGCCGGTCGACCTGCCACCGCAGGTCCATGTCCTCGAGCAGCGATTCGGCCAGCCCCTGGAGCTGCGACCGTTGCTCGGGTGACATCGAGTTCCACATGGCCTGCGCCGCGGCCATGCGCGCCGCGAGCTGCTCGAGGAGCTCGTCCAGGTCCTTCGGGTTGCCGGGGAACAGGTCGCCGAAGCGCTCCATGAACGACTCGAAGCTCGGGTCGATCTCCTCGCCCGCCTCGCGCTGCTCGACCATCCGGTTGAGGGCGTCGAACGCCTGACGCATGTGCTCGAGCTGGGCCGGATCCGGGTTGGCGAGCGCCTCGGACATCTGGTCGAAGTAGGTCTTGGCGACCTCCTCGCGCAGGCGTTCCATGAGCTCCTCGAAGTGCTCGCGGGCCTCCGAGGACACGAACTCGTAGTGCTGGAGCCCGCGCACCTGCCCGGCCAGGTCGTTCGGGAGGAGGTCGAGCTGCATCCGGCGCTCGCTGGCCACCTGGTCGGTGACCTCCTGGCGGCGCTGGTCGCCGGAGTCGCGGGCATCGGATTCGAGCCGCTCGATGCCGAGGCGCTCCTCGCGAAGCACGTCCTGGAGCTCGTCGGCGATCTCGGCATAGGCGCCGCCCAGGTCACCCTGCTCGAGCAGGTCCTCGCGCTCCATCCGGAGCTGGTCGAGCAGTTCGCGCAGGCCCTGGACCCGCTCGCCGTCGGGGGTCTGCCACCCCCGGTTGAGCATGCGCTGGAGCGCCTCCTGGAGGTCGCCGTTGGCCAGGAGGTCGTCGGTGAGCTGCTTGAGCACGGCGTCGGCGTCGTCGGCCGCCGACTCCTGGGAGCCGTCCCATCTGCGGTAGTCGAACCGCCAGGTCATCCCCGGCCCCGGTAGATCGCACGTGAGCCGGCGGCCTCTTTGTTGAGCCGCTTGGTCAGGTGGAGTCCCTCGAGGATGAACTCGGTGGCGCTGGCCACCATGGCGGGGTCCTCGGACCCGCCGGTCAGCGCCAGGACCGGCGCGGACAGCGCTGGCAGGAGCGCCAGGGTCTCGGCGTAGGCGGAGGAGGCGAGGTCGTCCCCGGCGTGGACGACGGTCTCCTCGGTGAAGACGCCGACGACGGCCTGTGGTTCGGCCAGGTGGACCCGGCGCCGGAAGACGAGGAGCACCGCCGCGTTCAGCAGCTGGGAGAGGATGACCTCGTCCCTCCCCTCTTCGAGCGACTCGATCTCGACCTTCCCCTGCGTCGACGAGATGAGGGACTGGAGGTCCGACACCCGGGGCACGGCCTCGGACTCGCCGTTCCTCAGTGCCCGCCGGGTGGCATTGGCCACCAACGTCTCGTAGTTGGCGATGGTCAGCCGGACCGAGACGCCGGAGCGCTGGTTGAGGTGCGGGCTCTGGCGGGCCAGCTGGCTCAGCTCGGCCACCACTTCGGCCATGAACGGCGGGACCACCACGCGGGGGTCGCCCACCGTGCCCGGCCCCTCGTCCTGCCCACGGCCCGGAAGGTCCGCTTCGAGCTCGGCGATCCGGAGCTCGGTGGCGGCGTCCGACGGGTAGTGGGTGCGGATCTGCGCGCCGAACCGGTCCTTCAGCGGGGTGATGATGCGACCTCGGTTGGTGTAGTCCTCGGGATTGGCCGTGGCCACCAGCACGATGTCGAGCGGGAGCCGGACCCGGTGGCCGCGGATCTGGACGTCGCGCTCCTCCAGCACGTTGAGCAGTCCGACCTGGATCCGCTCCGCCAGGTCGGGGAGCTCGTTGACCGCGAAGATCCCCCGGTTGAGCCGGGGGACGAGGCCGTAGTGGATGGTCAGCTCGTCCGAGAGGTACCTGCCCTCGGCCACCCGGATGGGGTCGACCTCGCCGATGAGGTCGGCGATCGAGGTGTCCGGGGTGGCGAGCTTCTCGCCGTAGCGGTCGCTCCGGTGCACCCAGGCCACCGGCGTGTCCTCACCCGCCTCGGCGAGCAGGTCCTTGGCGAACCGGGAGATGGGGTGGAACGGGTCGTCGTTGATCTCGGAGTGGGCCACGATGGGGAGCCACTCGTCGAGCAGCCCGACCATCGAGCGGATGATGCGGGTCTTGGCCTGGCCGCGCTCGCCCAGGAGGATGATGTCGTGGCCGGCCAGGACCGCGTTCTCCAACTGGGGGAGCACGGTGTCCTCGAAGCCGAGCACACCGGTCACCAGCGGCTCACCGGCGGCGATCCGGGCGGCGGCGTTGCGGCGGATCTCGTCGCCCACCGTCAGGGGCTTCCACCCGGCCTGGCGGAGGGCACCGAGCGTGCTGATGTCCGGCGCAGGCGTCAGGCGTACGGACGGGTCGACGCGGGCCCCGTCGTCGGGGCGGGAAGAGGGGTCCGGTGATGTCATACGGCCGAGCCTATGCGTGGCGCCGGGGGTGTGGGGCGGCCCCCCCGGGGGTGCCCCGACGGGCTCCGGTGCCGAGGGGTTTCGCACCGTGCGCCCAGGAATGGAAAGATAACGGTCTGTCAGATCGCGGGCCCCTGGGCCTGCGCGCGTCGGGGGACGGTTCGCCCCACGGACGACGGTCGGCAACGGCCGAATAACTTGGCCGAACACGGCCCGATGAGGGAGAAGAGCATTGACGACGTTGGAGGACCCATCAGTAACCCCGGTCGTACTCGGCGGGGCACGGGGAGGCCCGGACGTCGCCACCCTGCGTACCGACCGCTACTGGGTCCAGCCGGTGGTGACCTTCGTGGTCCTCACCTCCTTCGTGGCCTACGCCAGCTGGGCCGCCTTCGTGAACAAGAACTACTTCGCCGGCCAGTCGTTGAACCGCAACCTGATCTCGCCCTTCTACTCCCCCTGTCTGGTGGAGAGCTGCGTTCCGGGGAGCCACCCGGGGACGGTCATCACGTGGTGGACGATCTCACCGGCCCTGCTGATCCTGATCTTCCCGCTCGGCTTCCGGATGACCTGCTACTACTACCGCAAGGCCTACTACCGATCGTTCTGGCTGGCCCCGCCGGCCTGCGCGGTGTCGGACGGCCACGGCTCGTACACCGGTGAGTCCCGCTTCCCGCTGTTCCTCCAGAACGCCCACCGCTACTTCTTCTACTGCGGCCTCGTCTTCAACGTCATCTTGACCATCGACGCCGTCGAGGCCTTCCGCTGGCCGGGCGCCGGCACCGGCTTCAGCGTCGGCACCGCCGTGCTCTGCATCAACGCCACCCTGCTGTGGCTCTACTCCCTCAGCTGCCACGCCTGCCGGCACCTGTGCGGCGGCGGCGTCAAACAGTTCTCCAAGGCGCCGATCCGACACAGGATCTGGAAGACCCTCACCCCGCTGAACGGCAAGCACATGCTGTTCGCGTGGATGAGCCTGGTCTTCGTGGCCTTCACCGACCTGTACGTACGGCTGGTGGCCAGCGGGGCCATCCACGACTACGGCTTCCACCTCTAGAGACGACGAGACCATGACCGACTACGAGAGCCACGAATTCGACGTCATCATCATCGGAGCAGGCGGTGCCGGACTGCGTGCGGCCGTCGAGGCCCAGGCCATGGGCCTGCGCACCGCGGTGGTGTGCAAGTCCCTCCTTGGCAAGGCCCACACCGTCATGGCCGAGGGCGGCATGGCCGCCGCCATGGGCAACGTGTACCCCGAGGACAACTGGAAGGTCCACTTCCGCGACACCATGCGCGGCGGCAAGATGCTCAACAACTGGCGCATGGCCCAGGTCCACGCCCAGGAGGCCCCCGACCGGGTGCGCGAGCTCGAGGCGTGGGGGGCGCTCT